>NZ_BJNV01000011.1 GCF_006539865.1 Zoogloea ramigera | reverse complement strand
ATCGAGGCCGGTCTGGCCTGGTGTGCTGCGAGCCTTGGGTGTGGCGGCTAGTTGCGCAGTTTGCGGATGCGTTCGGCGGGCGTGATGATGTCCGTCAGGCGGATGCCGAACTTGTCATTGACCACCACCACCTCGCCCTGGGCGATGAGGGTGCCATTGACGAGCACGTCCATAGGCTCGCCGGCGAGGCCGTCGAGCTCGACCACCGAGCCGTGGGCCAGCTGCAGGAGGTTGCGGATGGCGATCTTGGTGCGCCCCAGTTCCACGGTGAGCTGCACCGGGATGTCCAGGATCATGTCGTAGTCGTTGAGGGTGCCGCCCTTGGCGCCGGCCTGCCCGAAATCGGGGAACAGCTGGCTGGCGGGCTTGGCCTGGAAGGGGGATTCACCCCCCAGCGCCGGCTCGGCGGTGTCGGTCAGGCCCTCGGCGGCGGCCTGCTCCTGCATGGCGGCGGCCCAGTCGTCGTCGCTGATCTGGTTGTCGTCGGGGGTGTCGGTTTCGGACATGGTTTACTCCTGGCTGGCCGCCGGGGTTTCGTCTTCCTGGGCGAGGAAGCGTTCGATCTTGAGGGCGTATTGCCCGCGCTGGACGCCGTAGCGGCATTCCATGAAGGGGATGCCGTCAACCTCGGCCTGGATGGTTTCGGGGATGTCGAGGGGAATCACGTCGCCGGGCCGCATGTTGACGATGTCGCGCAGGGTGATCCGCGTGGTGCCGAGGTGGGCGGTGAGCGTGACCTCGGCGCTCTGCAGCTGCTTGCCCATCATGCTCACCCAGCGGTTGTCCTGGGTGATGTGGTCGCTCTGCATCGTCGAGTAGAGCGTCTCGCGGATCGGCTCGAGCATCGAGTAGGGGAAGCAGAAGTGCATCTCTGCCTGGGAGCCGCCGAACTCCAGCGTGAACGAGCAGGCCACGACGATCTCGCTGGGGGTGGCGATGTTGGCGAACTGGGGGTTCATCTCGGAGCGCACATACTCGAAGTCGAGCTTCTGCACCGGCGCCCAGGCCTTGGCGTATTCGTCGAAGGTGACCCGCAGCAGGCCCTGGATGATGCGCTGCTCGGTGGGCGTGAAGTCGCGCCCCTCGACCCGGGTGTGAAAACGCCCGTCGCCGCCGAAGAGGTTGTCCACCACCAGAAAGACCAGGTTCGGGTCGAGCACCACCAGCCCGGTGCCGCGCAGGGGCTTGGCGGTGAGCAGGTTGAGGTTGGTCGGCACGACCAGGTTGCGCACGAACTCACTGAACTTCTGCACCTTGATCGGGCCGACCGACACCTCGACGTTGCGGTGCATGAAGTTGAACAGGCCAATCCGCAGGTAGCGGGCGAAGCGCTCGTTGATGAGCTCCATCGTGGGCATGCGCCCACGCACGATGCGTTCCTGGGTGGCCAGGTTGTACGGGCGTACGCCGTCTCCGCTGTGCTCCTCGGCTTCTTGCTCGTCGGGTTCGCCGGTGACGCCCTTCAGGAGGGCGTCTACCTCTTCCTGGGAGAGAAAGTCCTGGGCCATGGCGGGGAGATCCCTTACTGGACGATGAACTGGTTGAACAGCACGGCGAGCACCGGCCCGTCGTCTTCGGGGCGGCTGCGCTTGTTCTTCTTCTTGGGGTTGGGAGCGTAGCCGAGCACGTCGTTGGCTTCTTCCTTGATCTCGTCGGCGAGGGTCTCACGGCCTTCGGCGGTGGCGAGCTCAGAGGGCTTCTTGGACGACAGCAGCATGATGATGCGGTGTTTCAGCTCGGGCATGTAGAGCTTGAGGGAGTCGCCGATCTTGGCGTCGGACACCCGCAGCACCATCGTGGACTGCAGGAAGTGCTCGCCTTCGTCGGGTGAGAGGTTGACGGTGAATTGTTCGAGCTGCACGAAGACGGGGGGCTTGGAGGGGTCGACCTTGATCTTCGGGGGCTCGTGGGAGACGTCCTCTTCAGCCTCTTCGCCGTCGGCGTGCTTCTTCTTGCCCATCAGCATGAAGGCCGCACCGCCGGCGATCGCGAGGATCAGCACTGCGACGATGATGATGATGAGTTTTTTCTTGCCACCCTTGGCAGGGGCTTCGCCTTCTGCGGCTTCGGCCTTGGCCGGTGCTTTCGACATGCTGGATCACTCCTTATCTCACTGCATTGTTATCCATCACGCCCGCCCGACAAGCCTGGAATAGGGGCATGGGAGCCCGCCATTTTCAGGGTTTTCAGGCAAACGTATCAACCAATCCCTCTCCACGGCGCTGCCAGAGGGGCGCGCCGGGGTGTGCTGCGTTGGTGTCGCTGCCGCCGGTGCGGCCGCGGGTGTGCTGGCCGCCGCCATCGCCGCGCTCGCCCGAGGTGCCCACGTCGGTCTGTCCGAGGCTGATGCCGCTCTGCTCGAGGATCTCACGCAGGCGCGGCAGGCTTTGTTCGATGAGCTCCCGCGCGGCCGGCGTGGCGGTGACGAACTGGGCGCTGGTCTGTTCGCCGCTGATCGTGATCGACACTTCAATCTTGCCGAGCTGCGGCGGGGTGAGGGTGAGTTCGGCCTGGCTTTCGTGCTGCCCGACCATCCAGCTTACCCGGTGGCCGACCTCTTCGGGCCAGGCGGGGCTGTCCGCAGGGGTGGCCACGTGGATGGGGAGCGGTGCCTGGGCGGCTTGCGTGGGCTCGCCCCGCAGGTTGGCTAAGGCGGCGGCGTGGATCGCGGCGAAACTGTTGGTCGGCGTGGCGGCGGTGTCCGGCCCGCGTTCGATAAGGCTTTCCCGCAGGCTGCCGGCGGCTTCGAGGGCGGCAGGGCTGGCGGGCTTACCGGCAGCGTCGCCTGCCGTATCGGCAAGATTTGCCGCTTGCCCGGCAGCGGCCGGCACGGCCAGCGGGATGCGACCCTTGTCTGCAGCGGCCTCCGTTGCCACGCCGGCAAGACCCGGGCGCGTCTCCAGGCCGCCGCCCGAGGCGAGCAGCGAGGCGGCGCTGGTGTCGGCCGGGCTCGAGGCGGTGTCGGGGGCGGTGGGAGGCTTGACGAGGCCGGCGAGCAGGGCAGCCAGCTCGGGCTGCGGGGCGAGGCCTTGGGGCGCGGCGTCGGCCAGGGTGGCAGTTTCGTCTTCGGCCTGGGTGTGCTCGGGTTTGGCGGTGGTGTCGGTTTCGCTGCTCGCATCACCCTGCATGCGGCGCTGGAGTTCACCGGCGAAGCCCGTGTCGGGGGCTTCGGCCTCCCGGCCCGAGGCCGCGGCGTCGGGGCGAGCGCCTTCCGGGCCTTTGGTGGGCGCGGCAGGGAGAGGCGTGGCGATCGGGGTCAAGGCCGGTCCGGGCATGATGGGGTTCCTGGTGAGGATGCTGACACCAGCCGATCAGCAAGCCACGTGCCAGGCGAGCCTGGCGGCGATCACTCCTCGCGGTCGCGGTCGCGGAATTGCTTGGCGGCGTGTTCGTCCGTGAGCCGTTGTTCCTGCTTGGCCTCCTTGCGGGCCTGCACGCTCTGGTGTCGGTGCGACAGGGTGTCGAACGCCTTCACCTTGTTGCGCTGGTCCACCCATTCCTGCTGGCCCTGCACCGTGCGCTGGCGGGAGTCGGAGACGATCAACTGCTGCTGGGCGATGGCGTCATCGAGCTTGCCGAGGAAGGCGCTGAAATTGCGCCATGCGTCGGGGCCGATGCCGTTGCGGGCCGCCTCGACGAAGCGGTCCTGGTATTCCTTGCGGTATGCCTGCAGTAGCGTGAGTTTGTCTTCGACGGCCTGTTCGCTGGCGATCAGCTCGCCGAGCTTGCGCGCGGCGTCATCCATCCGGCTGTTGGCCAGATCGAGCAGGGGTTGCAGCGGGAACGGCTCAGTCATCTTCACGTTCCTTTGCCCTTAACGGGCGGGTGACGGGATTCTTTAGGGCCGGGGTACAAAAGGCTTGCGGGCGGAGGAGGAGGGTCATGGGCTCGCTCCGAAGAGGGCATGGAGCTTTTCCACTGCCGATTCGTAGGGTTCGCTCTCGTCGATGCGCTGTTGCAGGTAGGTCTCGAGGCGCGGGTACATGGCCACGGCCTGGTCGAGCACGGGGTCGGAGCCCGCGTGGTAGGCGCCCACGGCGATCAGGTCGCGGGAGCGCTGGTAGCGCGAGAAGAGCTGCTTGAACCGGCGCACCACGTCGAAATGCTGGCTCTTGACGAGGTTGTGCATGGCCCGGGAGATCGATTGTTCGATGTCGATGGCCGGGTAGTGGCCCTGGTCGGCAAGGTTGCGCGACAGCACGATGTGGCCGTCGAGGATGGCCCGGGCCGAGTCGGCGATCGGGTCTTGCTGGTCGTCGCCCTCGGCGAGCACGGTGTAGAAGGCGGTGATCGAGCCGCCACCCTCGGGGCCGTTGCCAGCCCGCTCGACCAGCGCCGGAAGGCGCGCAAACACCGACGGCGGGTAGCCGCGGGTGACCGGCGGCTCGCCGATGGCGAGGGCGATCTCGCGCTGGGCCATGGCGTAGCGGGTGAGCGAGTCCATGATCAGCAGCACCTGCTTGCCCTGGTCGCGGAAGTATTCGGCCACGGTGGTGGCGTACGAGGCGCCCTGGAGGCGCATCAGCGGGCTGCAGTCGGCGGGCGCGGCGATCACCGCCGAGCGGGCCAGGCCCTCGGGGCCGAGGTTGTGCTCGATGAACTCCTTCACTTCGCGGCCCCGTTCGCCGATCAGCCCGACGACGATCACGTCGGCGGCGGTGTAGCGGGCCATCATGCCGATCAGCACCGACTTGCCCACGCCCGAGCCGGCGAAGAGGCCCATCCGCTGGCCGCGCCCGACCGTGAGCAGGCCGTTGATGGCGCGGATGCCGACGTCCAGCGACTGGCTGATGGCGGCGCGCTGCAGCGGGTTGATCGGGCGCGACTGGAGCGGGCGCGAGTGGCGCACGGTGAGCGGGCCGAGGCCGTCGAGGGGCCGGCCGGCGCCATCGACAACGCGGCCGAGGAGCTCGTCGCCCATCGGCAGGTGCTTGGCCCGGTCGGAGGCGCGCCGGCGCGGCTCGATGCGCTCGCCGGCGACCAGCGGCGGCTGGGTGGGCTCCACCGGGAAGACCTGGGCGCCGGGCGCGAGGCCGAAGACGTCGTCGGTGGGCATCAGGAAGATCTTCTCGCCGTGAAAGCCGACCACCTCGGCCTCCACCGAGCTGCCGCCCGGGATGTTGATGCGGCAGCCCGAGCCGAGGGGCAGCTTGAGGCCGGAGGCTTCCATGACCAGCCCGTTGATGCGGGTCAGGCGGCCGGACATCTGGTAGGGCGGCGTGGCGCCGACCAGCTTGCGCCCGTCGGCGAGGAAGGCTTTCCAGGTTTCGGTGCCGTGTTGCATCAGCTGCCGTCTCCGTCCCAGGCCACGTTGCGGCCGAGGTTGTCGAGGATGCGGCGCCAGCGGGTTTGCACGGTGGCGTCGATCTGGCTGCCGCCGGCGTCGATGCGCACGCCGCCGCGGCTTATGCTGGCATCCTCGACCAGCCGGTGGCCGGCGTGGGTGAGCTGCTCGCCCAGGTAGTCGCGGGCCAGTTCGAGGTCGTCGGGGTTGAGGTGCACCATGGCGTGGGCCTGGGGCATCTGCAGCAGGGCTTCGCGGATCAGCTCGGCGACCGATTCGGGGTGGGCGGCAAAGTGGTGGCGCACCATCTGGCGGGCGACCTCGATGGACAGGGACAGGATCTCTTCGGCCACCTCCTGGTCGAGGCGGGTGAGGGAGTCTTCCAGGCCCTGGAGCAGGCCGTGGATGTTCATCGCCTCCACGCGGCCGCGGGCGGTGCCTTCTTCGTAGCCGGCGTCGTAGCCTTCCTTGCGGGCTTCTTCGTGGATGCGCTCGATGTCCTCCGCGGTGGGCAGGTGGATGTCGGGCGCCGTGTCGGGCAGCGGCGGCGGCACGACCGGCAGCGGTTCGGGCTCGAAGGGGAGTTCGGGGGGCTCGGGCTCGACGGGCTCAAGCAGCGGGGGCGGTGGCGGCGGGGGCGCCGTGCGCTGCGGGGCGGGTTCGTCGAAGGAGGGTGGGCTCCAGCGCCGGTAGGCGCCGGCGGCCTGGTGGTGGCTCATCTGCAGGCCTCGCTGGGCGAGCGCTTACACGAAGGCATCGTCGCCTCCCTTGCTGGACAGGGCGAGCTGGCCTTCTTCCGCCAGGCGGCGGGCGGTCTTGAGGATCTCCTTCTGTTCGGCCTCGACCTCGGAGAGGCGCACCGGGCCGCGGGATTCGAGATCTTCCCGGAGCATTTCGGCGGCCCGCTGGGACATGTTCTTGAAGATCTTCTCGCGCATCTCGGGGGGCGCGCCCTTGAGGGCGATGACCAGCGAATCGCTCTGGACTTCGCGCAGGAGGGTCTGGATGCCGCGGTCGTCGAGGTCCATGAGGTTCTCGAAGACGAACATTTCATCGAGGATCTTCTGGGCCAGGTCGGGGTCGTATTCGCGCACGTTGTCGAGGATCGCCGTTTCGGCGGCCGAGCCGACGAAGTTGAGGATGTCGGCCGCGTGGCGCACGCCGCCCATGGCGGTCTTCTTGACGGTGGTGGCGCCCGACAGCATGCGGGTAAGGGCTTCGTTGAGTTCGCGCAGGGCCACCGGCTGCACGCCGTCGAGGGTGGCGATGCGCAGCAGCACGTCGTTGCGCAGGCGCTCGGTAAAGTGCTTGAGGATCTCGCCGGCCTGGTCGAACTCGAGGTGCACCAGGATGGTGGCGATGATCTGGGGGTGTTCGTTCTTGATGAGGTCGGCGGCGGTGGGGGCGTCCATCCACTTCAGGCTCTCGATGCCGGCGGTGTCGGAGCCTTGCAGTACCCGGCCGATCAGGTGGTTGGCGCGCTCGTCGCCGAGGGCCTTGGTGAGCATTGCCTTGATGTGATCGTGGTCGGCCTCGATGGGCGTGCCCTTTTCGGCGAACAGCAGCACCTCGTCGAGGATCTCCTCGAGCTTCTCGCGGCTCTGGGCCGGCATCGCAGCCATCGCGGCACCGAGCTTCTGGACCTCCTTGGGGCCGAGCTGCTTGAGCACTTCGGCGGCCTCGTCGGCGCCCAGGGCCATCAGGAGCAGGGCGCTCTTGTCGAGCCCTTCATCGTTGCTGCTCATTGCTTCCCATCCATTCCTTGATCAGGTTGCCGAGCACCTTCGGGTTGTGCCTGGCGAGTTCGAGCACCTTGGTGAGTTTCTCTTCGTACGCGAGGCGCGCTGCTGCTTCGGGGGAGAGTTCGACCTCGGCGCCTTCTTCCTCTTCGCCTTCCTCGCCTTCGCCGGCCTCCTCGCCTTCCCTGGCCGCTGCGGCGGCCGCTTCGGCCTCTTCTTCCTTGGGTTCGGGCTGGGGCATGACCTGCTTGAGCAGCGGCCGGATCACGCCAAAGGCCACGAAGGCGATCACGCCGGCGATGACCAGGTACTTGATGAGCTCCTTGATCAGGGCCTGGTTCTCAGGGTCTTTCCACAGCGGCGTCTCGGGTTCGGCGCTGGCGACGAAGGGGCTGCTGGCGACGCTGATGGTGTCGCCCCTTTCCTTGTTATAGCCGACCGCGTCGCCGACCAGCTTCTCGATGCGCTGGCGCTCGTCGTCGGCCAGCGGGACGGGCTTGAGCGCGCCGCTCTTGTCCTTCTCTTCGCGCTGGTTGACCGCCACTGCCACCGACAGGCGGCGCACCTGGCCGAGGGCCTTGCGGGTGTGCTGGACGGTCTTGTCCACCTCGTAGTTGATGGTGGCGTTCTTGCTGGTGGTGAGCGGCGGCTGCTGGCCCGGCCCGGGGGCGCCGGCAACGGGCGGGGTGGTGACGGGGGCCGTGGCGGGCACCGGCGGCTGGTTGGTGAGGGCACCGGGTACGCCCTGCGGCCCCTGGTCGCGGGTCTGGCTCTCGCTGCTCTGCTGGCTGCGGATGGCCTGCTCGGGGGACGGGTTGGGGCGATAGGTTTCGGCGGTCTGCTCGGTGACGTTGAAATCCACATCGGCCGACACCTGGGCGCGGAAATTGCCCTTGCCGAAGAGCGGCGTGAGGATGGCGTTGACGCGCTCGATGAAGCCCTCCTCGAGTTCGCGGGTGTAGATGATCTGGCTCGCGTCGAGGGAGGCGTTGCGCAGCGGGTCGGGTTTTTTGGTGAGCAGGTTGCCGTTCTGGTCGATCACGCTCACGTTGTCGTTGGTGAGCTGGGGCACGCTGGAGGAGATCAGGTGCACGATGCCGGCAAGCTGGGTCGGGTCGAGGGCGCGGCCCGTATGCAGGTTCACCATCACCGAGGCGGTGGGCTTCTGCTCATCGCGCAGGAAGGCGGTCTGCTTGGGGATCGCCAGATGCACGCGGGCGCCGGCGACGCTGGCGATGGCCGAGATGGTGCGCGACAGCTCGCCTTCGAGGGCGCGCTGGAAATTGACCTGTTCGTGAAACTGGGAGATGCCGAGCTTCTGGTTCTCCATCAGCTCGAAGCCGACCAGGCCGCCCTTCGGGATGCCCTGGGCGGCCATGCGCAGTCGCAGGTCGTGGACCTGGTTGGTGGGCACCAGGATCGCGTTGCCGTTGTCGGAGAACTTGTAGGGCACGTTCTGCTGCTGCAGGCTGGCCACCACGGCGCCCCCGTCCTTTTCGGCGAGGTTGGAGAACAGCACGGCGTAGTCGGGCTGACGGCTCCACAGGATCACCCCGACCACCAGCGCGATGGCAAAGGCCAGCGCCGCGCCGGCCGCGATCTTCTGGCGTTGCGACAGATTGCGGATGTTTTCCAGCACCTGCGCGAACGGTGAGGCGGGCGGTACCGGAGCGGCGGCGTCTTCTGCTGCCATGGAAACATTCCCCCTTTTTCGGATGCACGCATTCTGGCCGCGGCGGAGGGTTTCCGGCGGCAGGATTAGCGGCGGTTTTTGCCGCCTATTTGCCGCCTTGCCCCTTGCCGGGCAGGCCTAAGCTGCGAAACGGTGAAATTCATCCTCGCCCATTCATGACTCTCCCTGCCGCCGCCGATGAACGTCTCGATGCCCGCCAGCTGGCCGAAGCCTTCCGCCAGTTCAGCGAGGCCTCGGAGGCCCTCACGGGCGCCTACGCCGGCCTGCAGACCCAGGTCTCCCAGCTGACCGAGCGTCTCAGCGTGCTGATGGGCGCACTGCCGGCCGGTGTCGTGGTGCTCGACCGGGACGGCCGCGTGGTGCAGGCAAACCGGGCGGTGGAGGCAATGTTCGAGGCCGCGCTGGCCGGTGTCGACTGGGCCGATTTTTGCGCTGCCCGCCTCGCCGCCACCGAAACGCCGGGCGAGTGGCAGTTCGAGATGCAGGGGGCCCTGCGGCGGGTGAGCCGGGTCGACGCGCCGCTTGAATCCGGCGAGGGCCGCATCGTGCTCCTCAGCGACGTCACCGAGGCCCATCAGATGCGCCTGGCCGCCGAGCGCAACGAGCGGCTCGCCGCGATGGGCGAGATGGTGGCCGGGCTGGCCCACCAGCTGCGCACCCCGCTGGCCGCGGCGCTGCTCTACACCGCCAACCTCGTGCAGCAGGAAATGGGCCCGGCCGACCGGGAGCGCATCGGCAACCGCGCAATGGAGCGCCTGCGCCACCTCGAGAAACTCATCCGCGACATGCTGCTCTTCGCCCGCGGCGAAACCCTGGGCCGCGAGCCCTTCGGCATCTGCGAGCTGGTGGCCGAGCTGGCCCAGACCGTCGAGCCCCTGAGCCGCGCCAAGGGCATCGCCTTCAGCGCCGACTGCGATTGCGGCGACACCCGGGTGGTCGGTGATCGCAAGGCGGTGGCCGGCGCCCTCACCAATCTGCTGGAAAACGCCGTGCAGGCCCTGGATGCGGGCGGCACGATCCATTTCGACGCCAGCCTCGACGGCCCGCTGGCGCGCTTTGCGGTGTCCGACAACGGCCGCGGCATCGAACCGGCCCTTCAGTCACGGCTTTTCGAGCCGTTCTTCACCACCCGCCACGACGGCACTGGCCTGGGCCTGGCGATCGCGCGGGGGGTGGCGCGGGCCCACGGCGGCGACATCCGGATCGACTCGGAGCCCGGCCGCGGCACCACCTTCACGCTGACCCTCGCCATGGGCGCCTGACGCCCGACAGCACCCGTAACAGAGAGACACCCCATGCCCGAAGAAGCCCTCAAGATCCTGGTTGTCGAAGACGACGCCCCCTTGCGTGACGCCGTGTGCCTGACCCTCGAAGTGGCCGGCCACGCCGTCACCGGGGTGGGGGATGGCCCGGCAGCCCTGGCCGAAGTGGAAAAGGAGGCCTTCAACCTGGTCCTCTCCGACCTGAAGATGCAGCCCATGGACGGCCTGCAGCTGCTGGCCGAACTGCGCCAGCGCCTGCCCCAGCTGCCGGTGCTGTTGATGACCGCCTTCGGCGACGTCGAGAAGGCCGTCGATGCCATGCGCGGCGGCGCCTGCGACTTCCTGATGAAGCCCTTCGAGCCCAAGGTGCTGCTCGAACACGTGCGGCGCTACGCAGTCACCCGCCAGGACGAGGGCATGATCGCGGCCGACCCGCA
Source organism: Zoogloea ramigera (assembly GCF_006539865.1). Lineage (GTDB taxonomy): Bacteria > Pseudomonadota > Gammaproteobacteria > Burkholderiales > Rhodocyclaceae > Zoogloea > Zoogloea ramigera. The sequence goes on along the minus strand of NZ_BJNV01000011.1, from coordinate 96,877 downwards.
CACCCGCAAGCTGCTGGCCCTGGCCGACAAGGTCGCCGAGACCGACGCCACCGTGCTGCTCACCGGTGAATCGGGCACCGGCAAGGAGGTCTTTGCCCGTTATCTGCACGAACACTCGCCCCGCAAGCGCGGCCCCTTCGTGGCCATCAACTGTGCGGCGATCCCCGACACCCTCCTCGAGGCCACCCTTTTCGGCCACGAGAAAGGCGCCTTCACCGGCGCCAGCTCGGCCCAGGCCGGCAAGTTCGAGCAGGCCGAGGGCGGCACGCTGCTCCTCGACGAGATCTCCGAGATGCCCCTCGGCCTGCAGGCCAAACTGCTGCGCGTGCTGCAGGAGCGCGAGGTGGAGCGGGTGGGCGCCAAGAAGGCGATCCCGCTGGACATCCGCGTGCTGGCCACCACCAACCGCGACATGGCCAAGGAGGTGGCAGCCGGGCGCTTTCGGGAAGATCTGTATTACCGCCTCAACGTGTTCCCGCTGGCGATCCCCTCGCTCCGCGAGCGGCCGGGCGACATCGTGCCGCTGGCGCGGCACTTCGCGCTGCTCCACGGGGTGCGCCTGCGGCGCAGCGCGCAGCTCTCCCCCGAGGCCGAGGCGGTGCTCGTCACCTACCACTGGCCGGGCAATGTGCGTGAGCTCGAGAATACCGTGCAGCGAGCCTTGATCCTCAGCAGCGGGCAGGCCGTTTCGCCCGAGACGATCCGCCTGTGCCTGCCCCACTGGAACGGCGAACCGCTTCGCTCGCCCTTGCCTGCGCCGCTGGTGCCGGCGGTTTTTGCCGCGGAGACGGCAAATTCTGCCGACGAAACCCCCTCGTTGGCGGCGGCCGAGCGCCCTGCCAACATGAAGGATCTCGAGCGGGAGCACATCCTGAAAGTGCTGCGCGAGGTCGGCGGGTCGCGCAAACGCGCGGTGGCGCAGCTCGGCATCTCCGAACGCACCCTGCGCTACAAGCTCCAGCAGTACCGGGAAGAGGGGCTGTTCTCGGGTTGACGCATCCTTGTGCCGCTTGGCACGTGGCTTGCTCTGCTATAGTGGAGAAAAAGGAGCCGGATCATGGATACCCGCGGAATCGATCAGATGTTGTCGGAGTTGCGGGCCACCTCACAGGTGGCCGCGGGCAAGCCCACCCAGGCTGCGAGTGCTGCAGGCGGCACCGATTTCGGTGAAGTGCTCAAGTCGGCGATCGACCAGGTGAGTTCTGCCCAGATGCAGGCCCAGGAGATGGCCAAGGGCTTCTCGGCGGGCGACCCGAATGTGAATCTGCAGGATGTGATGGTGAACCTGCAAAAGGCGAGCCTCTCGTTCCAGCAGATGGTACAGGTGCGCAACAAGCTGGTGACGGCGTATCAAGACATGATGAACATGTCCGTCTGAAAAGGCTTCAGGAATCTACTGCGCGGCCAGATCTCGCAACTCCGGTGCTCAACGTACGCTTGTACGTTTCCGCTCCTCGTTGCGACCTCTGACCGCTCGCTACGATTCCTGAAGCCTTTTGTCCCTGATGAGGTCTGTAACAAACAAAAGCCGGCGATTGCCGGCTTTGTGCTGTCTGGAGGATGCTTCAGCGGATGCGTTCGCGGGCGTTGCGTTCGCGTTCGACCTTCAGGATGTAGCGCTGGATCGTCGAGGCCATGTTGCTCGAGAGGTGGATGAACTCGCAGCCGGCGCGCAGGGTGATGCTGCCGTCGCGGTTGGTGACGCGGAAGAGGTTGCGGACGCGCAGGGAGGTCACGATGGCGCCGGTCTCCGGGAGCATCAGGCGGCAGTTGGCGAACTCCATGTCGGGTTCGACCACCATGCCCTCGGAGGGCACCGTGATCGACAGGCCGCCGCCGCTGATGTCGAGCACGCTGGCCTCGACGGAGATCTCGCGCTGCTCGCCACCGATGGTCATCGGGATCAGGCAGGTGAGGCTGTGGGAGCTCGGCGCGGTGAGCCGGAAATATTCCCGCCGCTGCAGGCGCAGCATGACCTCGGGCACCCGCACCCGGAAGGCGTCGTGGCCTTCGTGCTGGATGCGCTGGATGCCGCGGGCGGCAAACTGCACCTTGATGCGGTCGAGCTGGGTGACGCAGATCAGCTGCTCGGCGGCCTCGACGCGGCGGTTCACGGTTTCGTCGCTGGCCGCGTCGAGCACCAGGTGGTTCTCGTCGGGGGACAGGGCGACGATGGCGGTGAGGAAGGAGTCGGCGCTGGCGTCGATGAAGGCCGACAGCATCGCCCGCTTCTGGATCATGCCGCGCAGGTTGAAGAGGATGTCCGTCCGGCCCCGCAGCAGGTAGCGGGAATAATCGTCGGCCTGCAGGAGTTCAAACTTGAGCGACATGGCGGTGATGGCGTCCGGCTGAAACGGAGTAAGCCGACAATTCTAGCAGCCCCGCTGCCGGCTGGCGCCATCGGCCGGCCCGGTGTCCAGGGCTTGCCCTGTAGCCAGGCCCAAAAAAAGGGGACGGCGTGCCGTCCCCCGTGTGCGAAAGCCGCGCTGCTCAGCGGGTGGCTTCGCGTTCGATCTCTTCGAGGCTGGTATGGCGCACGTCGCGGCCCTTGACCATGTAAACCACGTACTCGGCGATGTTCTTGGCGTGGTCGCCGATACGCTCCACCGACTTGGCGACGAACATCAGCTCGATGGCCTGGGAGATGGTGCGCGGGTCTTCGATCATGTAGGTGATCAGCTGGCGCATGATGCCCTTGAACTCGGCATCCACCTCCTTGTCGTGCCGGACCACCTGGGCCGCCGAGATGGTGTCGAGGCGGGCATAGGCATCGAGAGCCGTGCGCAGCATGTCGACGACGGCATCGGCGATGTGGCTGAGGCGGATCTGCGGCGCGAAGTTGGAAGTGGCCGTGTGGAGCTGCTTGGCGGTCTTGGCGATCTTCTTGGCCTCGTCACCGATCCGTTCGAGGTCGGTGATGGTCTTCTGAACGGTGCTCACCATGCGCAGGTCGACCGCGGTGGGCTGGCGTTTGGCGATCACCTGGTTGCAGGCCTCGTCGAGCTCGATCTCGAGGAGGTTGACCCGGTTGTCGTTTTCGATGACCTGATCGATCAGCAGAAGATCGCCGCCCGTGAGGCCTTCCATGGCCTTCACGATCTGCAGTTCGACCATGCCGCCCATCTGCAGCACCCGCGTGCGGATGCCTTCGAGTTCGGCGTCAAATTTCTTGGAAGTGTGCTCGTTCATGGTGAAAGCGGTGCCTCAAGGCTGACAAGCGTTGCAGGTTAACAGGGCTAGATGACGTTTTTGTTTCAAGTACGTTCGAATGTCTGCACGCCCCCGGGGGTGGCGAGCAGCAGCACGTCGGCACCGCGCTTGGCGAACAGGCCGTTGGTCACCACGCCGACGATGCCGTCAATGGTGGCTTCGAGCGCGGCCGGGTCGGTGATGGAGAGGCCATGCACGTCGAGGATGAGGTTGCCGTTGTCGGTGATGAAGCCCTCGCGCAGCACCGGCCGGCCGCCCAGGCGGGCCAGTTCGCGGGCGACCTGGGCGCGGGCCATCGGGATCACCTCGACGGGCAGCGGAAAGCGGCCGAGGCGCTCCACCCGCTTGCTGGCGTCGCAGATGCAGACAAACTTGCGGGCCACCGCGGCGACGATCTTCTCGCGGGTCTGGGCACCGCCGCCGCCCTTGATCATGGCGAGGCCACCGTTGATCTCGTCGGCGCCATCCACATACACCGGGATGTCGTCCACGTCGTTCATGTCGAACAGACGGATGCCGTGGCTGGCAAGGCGGCGCGCCGAGACTTCGGAGGAGGCCACTGCGCCGACGATGCGGTCTTTCATACCTGCCAGCCCGTCGATGAAGAAATTGGCCGTCGAGCCGGTGCCGACGCCGACGATGCTGCCGTCGATCACGTAATCGAGGGCCCGCAACGCCGCCTGTTGTTTGAGTTCGTCCTGGGTCATGGTGATGTGCCTGCAGCCAAAAGCATGATTCTAACCGGGCAAAGGGATGTGGTCAGATTCTGCAAAACTTCGCCACAACGGCGTATCGGCAGGTAAAGTGAAAAAGGTTTGCCGCCGCAGGGACATCCCGGTGGGGCAGCGTACTTTTACGGTATTCATTGGAGGAAGATCATGGGTTTGCTCGATCAACTGGCGGGGCAGGTGCTGGGTTCGTTGGCTGGTGGCGATAGCCAGCAGCAGGGTGGTGGTGGCCAGGCAGTGCTGCTGCAACTGGCGATGAGCCTGCTCCAGGGCCAGGGCGGTCTGGGGGGTCAAGGGGGTCAGCTTGATCTCGGCGGGCTTATCGGCGGGCTGGTGGCGCGCTTTGGTCAGGCGGGCCTGGCTGAGCAGGCGAACTCGTGGGTGAGCGCGGGGCAGAATCTGCCGGTCAGCGCCGAGCAGATCAGCCAGGTGTTTGGCAATTCGGCGCTGGGCGACATGGCGGCGCAGCTCGGCATGCCGAGCGAGCAGGTGGCCGGCCATCTGGCGAATCTGCTGCCTCAGGTCATCGACGGCCTGACCCCCGGCGGCCAGCTGCCGGCTGCGGGCGGTGCTGATCTGGGCGATGCGCTGGCTGGGCTTGCGGCGATGCTCGGGCGCGGGTGACCCGCCAGGTTTTACCCGCTCACGGCCCCGCTTGGGGCCGTGAGTGTTTTCAGGGCCCGGTGGCGATGGGCCGCGCCGGGTCGGCGCACCATTCGCTCCACGAGCCCGCGTAAAGCCGGGCGCCGTCGAGGCCGGCGGCTTCCATGGCCAGCAGGTTGTGGCAGGCGGTGACGCCGGAGCCGCACTGGGCCACGACCTTGTGGGCGTCTCCGCCCTTGATGAGCTTGCCGAACTCTTCCTGCAGCAGGGCGGCCTGCTTGAAGCAGCCGCTGGCGTCCAGGTTGTCCTGGAAGAAGCGGTTGATGGCGCCGGGGATGTGCCCGCCTACCGGGTCGAGTGTTTCGTTCTCGCCGCGGAAGCGGTCGGGCGCGCGGGCGTCGATGATCAGCACCTCAGGGTCGTCGAGGTGGCTCAGGACGTAATCGGCGTTCACCTTCATGTCGCGCTGCAGCTGTGCCTCGAAGTGGCAGGCGACGGGCTCGGGAATGGCGGTGTCGATGGGCTTGCCGCTCGATGCCCACGCCTGCAGGCCGCCGTCGAGCACGGCGACCCGGGTGTGGCCGAGCCAGCGCAGCAGCCACCACAGGCGCGCCGCAAACATGCCACCCATGTCATCGTAGGCGACGACCTGGGTGCCGGGCCCCACGCCGAGGCTGCCGAGCTTGGCGGCCAGGTGCTGTGGGTCGGGCAGGGGATGGCGGCCGTTGAGGCCGGATCTCGGGCCTGACAGGTCTTCCTCGAGATCGAGGAACATGGCGCCTGGAAGGTGGCCCTCGGCGTAGGCGCGCTTGCCGGCCGCGGGGTCGGCGAGCCGGAAGCGGCAATCGAAGATCCGCCACGACGAGGTGGCGGATTCGGCCAGCTCCTGGACGCTGACGAGGCAGGTGAAAGGCTTCTGCACGGCGGTGGCTTTCTCAGGCAGCGGGTGACTCGGTGCCCGCCAGCCAGGCTTCGGCGTCGTCGGCGTCGTTGAAGACGCGCACGTCGGCGTTCAGGAAGATCTGCGACAGCCAGGCGCTCCAGCTGACCCACTGGTCTTCGGTGAGCACCGCGATGCGGGCGAAGTCGTTGGGGTGGGCCCGGGCGAAGCGGATCTCCTCGAGGGCCATGTCGACGGTGAAGCCGTTCATCTCGCGCAGATCGACGAACAGGTCGACGGTGCTTTCGAGTTTCATGACGACCTCCTCGAACTCCTTGAAGTCGGCCAGCGTGAACTCGCCGAGCACGGTGACGTTGATGCGGCTTTCCTGGGTATCGGTGGTGATCATCGTCGCTTTCCCTTCTGTGCGGACTGGATGCCGCCAGTGTAGCAGCCCCGCTGGCCGTGGCGTCAGTCGGAGTCCATGGCCGGCGCGGGTTTCCGCGATGCGACGGAGACCATCACGCCGCTGGCGATGATGATCGCGATGGCGATCAGGGAGGTCGAGGGCAGGGTTTCGCCCCACAGGGTCACGCCGAACAGGCTGGAGAAGATCACCGTGCTGTAGGACAGGTTGGCCGCCACCACCGTCTTGCCGTAGCGATAGGCGCGGGTCATGGCAAGCTGGGCGCAGCCGCCGAAGATGCCTACGCCGAGGAGGATCGCCGCGCCCTCGAAGCTCAGGCCGTGAAGTGCGCCGGACGCCAGCGCCCAGGGCAGCCCGAGCAGGCTGGTGACAAGGGAGAACCAGAGCACGGTGCGTGCTTCGGGTTCGCCGAGGCGGCCGAGTTCGCGGACGTTGATGTAGGCCAGGCTGGCGACGATGCCCGAGCCCAGCCCGGCGACGGCTCCCAGCCATTGTTCCGGCTGCAGCGTGGGTTGCAGCAGCACCACGACGCCGATGAAACCCAGCGCCACCGCGCCAAACAGGCTGCGCCCGACCGGCTCGCGGAACCACAGCGCCAGCAGCAGCGCGACGAACAGCGGCGAGGTGTAGTTGAGGGTGACCGCGGTGGCGAGCGGCAGCGCGCCGAGGGCGAAGAAATAACACATCAGCGACCCGGTGCCCGAGAGGCCGCGGGACAGCTGTCGGCGCCAGTGGGGCGTGCGATAGGCGATGCCCTGCCAGCGGGCCAGCAAGGCCATCAGCAGCAAGCCGACGAAGCCCCGGTAAAAGACCAGCTCGCCGGTGGAGAAGTGGGCCGAGCCCAGCTTGACGCAGACGCCCATGCAGGCGAAAAGAAGGCTGGCGACGATCATCCAGAGGGATTGCATGGGCGAGGCTGATGCGACGAAACCAGCATTCTAGCCTGCACCCCGTGCTCGTCTTGCGCTGCATCAAACAAAACCCCCGAGGGCTTGCGCCCGCGGGGGTTTATCAACCAAGCGTGCCGGTGAGGGAAACCGGCGATCCGGGTCTTAGTGGAACTGTTCTTCTTCGGTGGAGCCGGTGAGGGCCTTGACGCTGGAGGAGCCGCCCTGGATCACGGTGGTGACTTCGTCGAAGTAGCCGGTGCCCACTTCCTGCTGGTGGGACACGAAGGTGTAACCCTTTTCGCGAGCAGCGAATTCCGGCTCTTGAACCATTTCGGTGTAGTGCTTCATGCCTTCGCCGCGGGCGTAGGCGTGGGCGAACTGGAAGGTGTTGTACCAGTTGATGTGGATGCCGGCCAGGGTGATGAACTGGTACTTGTAGCCCAGTGCGGACAGCTCGTCCTGGAAGGAGGCGATCTGCGAGTCGGACAGGTTCTTCTTCCAGTTGAAGGAAGGCGAGCAGTTGTAGGACAGCAGCTTGCCCGGGCAGGCGGCCTGCACGGCTTGAGCGAATTCGCGGGCGAAGCCGATATCGGGCACGCCGGTTTCGCACCAGACGAGGTCGGCGTACGGGGCGTAGGCAACGCCGCGGGAGATCGACTGCTCGAGGCCGTTCTTGACGCGGTAGAAGCCCTCTTGGGTGCGCTCGCCGGTGAGGAAGGGCTTGTCGTTGGCGTCGTAGTCGGAGGTGATCAGGTTGGCGGCTTCGGCGTCGGTACGGGCCAGGATCAGGGTCGGCACGCCCATGACGTCGGCGGCGAAGCGGGCGGAGATCAGCTTTTCGATGGCTTCACGGGTCGGGACGAGCACCTTGCCACCCATGTGGCCGCACTTCTTGGCAGCGGCCAGCTGGTCTTCGAAGTGAACACCGGCGGCACCGGCGGTGATCATGTTCTTCATCAGTTCGAAGGCGTTCAGCACGCCACCGAAACCGGCTTCCGCGTCGGCCACGATCGGCAGGAAGTAGTCGATGAAGCCTTCGTCGCCGGGGTTGATGCCACGGGACCACTGGATCTCGTCGGCACGCTTGAAGGTGTTGTTGATGCGGCGAACCATGGTGGGGACGGAGTCGTAGGCGTACAGCGACTGGTCCGGGTACATGGTTTCGGAGGTGTTGCCGTCGGCGGCGACCTGCCAGCCGGACAGATACACGGCTTCCAGGCCAGCCTTGGCCTGCTGCATGGCTTGACCCGCGCTGATCGCGCCGAAGGCATTGACGTAGCCCTTCTTGGCGCCGCCGTTCACCTTGTCCCACAGGATCTTGGCGCCGCGTTGAGCCAGGGTGTACTCGGGCTGCAGGCTGCCACGCAGACGCACGACGTCAGCAGCGGAGTAGCCGCGCTTGACGCCATTCCAGCGGGGGTTTTCGGCCCATTCTTTTTCCAGGGCGGCGATTTGCTGTTCGCGGGTCAGAGACATGCTGTCATCCTTTACAAATAGAGGGGAAGAGAAAACCTGGGGGCGGAAGCGCCGGCCCGGGGGCCGGATTTTGCGCGCTCACCTCAGCGGTTTGACCGGCTTGCGGGGCGTCGGGGAGGCGCTTCCGTTACGACGATCAGTAAGAAGGAGTATAGGCAAGATCTTGCACGGCAGCAATAGGTCTTATATAAGACATAAGAAATAAATAGTCTTTATAAAACAGATGTCTAGCATCTTAATTCTGTATCGTGAAATATCTTTGGGTTTGGTGAAACAAAAAATCGTTGCGGCGCGTCGTAACCCGCAGGGTTTACAGCAGCGGCGCCTCGGAAACGATCACGCCGTCTTCGTCGGCGTACAGCCAGTTGCCGGGGGTGAAGGTCACGCCGCCGAAGGTGACGGGGATGTCCCGGTCACCGGCGCCTTTCTTGATGCTCTTCATGGGGTGGGTGCCAAGGGCGAAGACGCCGAGCTCCATGCCCCCGATCGGGCCTGAGTCGCGGATGCAGCCATACACCACGATGCCGGCCCAGCCGTTCTTGACGCCCAGCAGGGCCAGCTGGTCGCCGACCATCGCGCAGCGCATCGAGCCGCCGCCGTCGACCACCAGCACGCTGCCCTCGCCCGGGCCCTCGAGGGTGCTGCGCACCAGGGCGTTGTCCTCGAAAACCTTGAGGGTGCGGATCGGGCCGGCAAAACGCTGCTTGCCGCCGAAGCTGCGGAACATCGGGGCGACGGCGCGAACCTTGCCTTCGTTGGCGTCGCAGAGGTCGGTGGTCTGGAAATCCATGGCTTACTCCGTGAGATGGGCAAAAAAAACGGGCAGCCTCGTGGCCGCCCGCGGTCATGACGTGTGAGACGGCCGGGACTATACCGTAACTTCCGCGACCTCTTCGAACTGCAGCAGCACCTTGCCATCGTCGTCCACGTCGATGGTGACGCTGCCGCCCCCCGACAGACGGCCGAACAGCAGCTCGTCGGCGAGGGCCGAGCGGATGGTGTCCTGGATCAGGCGGGCCATCGGGCGGGCGCCCATCAGCGGGTCGAAGCCCTTCTTGCCGAGCCATTCCTTGAGCTTTTCGGTGAACAGGGCATCGACCTTCTTCTCGTGGAGCTGGGCCTCGAGCTGCATCAGGAACTTGTCGACGACCCGCATGATGATCTCGGGGTCGAGGGCGCTGAAGGAGATGGTCGCATCCAGTCGGTTGCGGAACTCCGGCGAGAACTGGCGCTTGATCTCGCCCATCTCGTCGCCGGCCTCGCGCTTGGCCGAGAAGCCCATCACCGACTTCTGCATGGCCTCTGCGCCAGCGTTGGTGGTCATGATCAGGATGGTGTTGCGGAAGTCCGCCTGCCGGCCGTTGTTGTCGGTCAGCGTGCCGTGGTCCATCACCTGCAGCAGGATGTTGTAGATGTCCGGGTGGGCCTTTTCGATTTCGTCGAGGAGCAGCACGCAGTGCGGTTTCTTGTTGACCTGCTCGGTGAGCAGGCCGCCCTGGTCGAAGCCCACGTAGCCTGGCGGCGCGCCGATCAGGCGCGAGACGGCGTGGCGTTCCATGTATTCGGACATGTCGAAGCGCACCAGCTCGATACCCAGCGTGTAGGCGAGCTGGCGGGCAACTTCGGTCTTGCCGACGCCGGTGGGGCCGCTGAACAGGAAGGCGCCGATCGGCTTCTGCGGGTTGCCCAGGCCGGAGCGGGACATCTTGATCGCCTTGGCCAGCGCTTCGATGGCGGCGTCCTGGCCGAACACGACGTTCTTGAGGTCGCGGTCGAGGGTTTTGAGGGCGGCCTTGTCGTCGTTGGAGACGTTGCGCGGCGGGATGCGGGCGATCTTGGCGACGATCTCCTCGATCTCGGTCTTGCCGATGAGTTTTTTCTGGCGCGACTTGGGCAGGATGCGCTGGGCGGCGCCGGCCTCGTCGATGACGTCGATGGCCTTGTCAGGCAGGTGACGGTCGTTGATGTAGCGCGCAGAAAGCTCGGCGGCACTCGACAGGGCCGAGGAGGAGTACTTGATGCCGTGGTGCTCCTCGAAGCGCGACTTGAGGCCCTTCAGGATCTCGATGGTCTCGTTGACCGAAGGCTCGACCACGTCGACCTTCTGGAAGCGCCGCGACAGCGCGTGGTCTTTTTCGAAGATCTGGCGGAACTCGGTATAGGTGGTTGCGCCGATGCACTTGAGCTGGCCGGACGACAGGGCCGGCTTGAGCAGGTTGGAGGCATCCAGCGTGCCGCCCGATGCGGCGCCGGCGCCGATCAGGGTGTGGATCTCGTCGATGAAGAGGATTGCGTTGTGGTTTTCGACGAGCTGCTTGAGGACGGCTTTCAGGCGCTGCTCGAAGTCGCCGCGGTATTTGGTACCGGCGAGCAGGGCGCCCATGTCGAGGGCGTAAACCTGGGCGTCGGCGAGGATTTCGGGCACCCGGCCTTCGACGATGCGGTGGGCCAGGCCCTCTGCGATGGCCGTCTTGCCGACACCGGCTTCACCGACCAGCAGCGGGTTGTTCTTGCGCCGCCGGCAAAGGGTTTGAATGACGCGCTCGACCTCTTTTTCGCGGCCGATCAGCGGATCGATCTTGCCGAGAAGGGCCTGCTGGTTGAGGTTTTGTGTGTAGTTCTCGAGGGCGCCGCCCGGGCCGGCGCTTTCCTGTTCCTGTTCGCCCTGCTCGGACTCGCCGGCCGGGCGCGCCGGTGCGGCGCCGGCCTGGGGTGTCTTGGTGATGCCGTGGGAGATGAAGTTCACCACGTCGAGGCGCGAGATGTTCTGGCGCTGCAGGAAATACACCGCGTGGGAGTCTTTTTCTCCGAAGATCGCCACCAGCACGTTGGCGCCTGTAACTTCTTTCTTGCCGGACGACTGAACGTGAAGGATGGCCCGCTGGATGACCCGCTGGAAACCGAGGGTCGGCTGGGTGTCGATGTCTTCCGTGCCTTCGACCCGCGGCGTGTGCTCGTTGACGAAGTTGGTGAGCTCCTTGCGGAGTTCTTCGATCTTGGCAGCGCAGGCGCGCAGCACCTCCGCGGCGGACGGGTTGTCCAGCAGCGCAAGAAGAAGGTGCTCGACCGTGATGAATTCATGGCGCTTTTGCCGCGCTTCGACAAAGGCCATGTGCAGACTGACTTCAAGCTCTTGCGCGATCATTTCAGTTTTCCTCCATGACGCATGCCAGCGGGTGCTGGTGCTGGCGCGCGTATGTGCTGACCTGCTCGACCTTGGTGGCTGCGACGTCCCTCGGGAATACCCCGCACACACCAACGCCCTCTCTGTGGACTTTGAGCATGATCCGCGTGGCTTGTTCGCGGTCCAGCCCAAAGAATTTCTGAATCACGGTCACCACGAAATCCATCGGGGTGAAATCGTCGTTGAGCAGCATGACCTTATAGAGGGGAGGCGGTTTGAGCCGCGTGACCTCTGATTCAAGAACCGATTCGTCCTGTTTTTTGATGACCATGCGCCTCATTCTAAACAAGCTCGATGATTGTGCAAGAGAGAAGTCGCACAGTTTTTCATGGTGGCGGTGCGCCGTGGGTTGGCGTGTTTTGTGCGGTGCAATACGAAAAACTAAGTCCCGACGGGCTTTGATTTTTTGTCGGTTCAGAGGTTCCAGCAAAGGGCTGAAAAGCCGTTTTTATGCTGTATTGCAGCAAGATTGCTTGCCCAAAAATGCGTTGACTGCATAAGACGAGTCACGTAAAAGTTGAGATGTGATCGTTCCATGACGGTTGCGGTGGCTTTTAACTGGCGCTTGCCAAAGTGCCGCAAAAGACACCTCTCATGTATAGAAACGACCACAGACCCGGTTTCCGGATCGTATTACTGAAATCACGAAGGAATGAGCAATATGGCAACTGGTACTGTTAAGTGGTTCAACGACGCCAAGGGCTTCGGCTTCATCACGCCGGACGATGGTAGCGAAGATCTGTTCGCGCACTTCTCCGCGATCTCGATGGGCGGGTTCAAGTCGCTGAAGGAGGGGGAGAAGGTTCAGTTCGACGTCACTCAGGGCCCGAAGGGCAAGCAGGCGTCGAACATCCAGCGTGCCTGATCCTTCCGACTGACCGGGGCCCCTGGGCTTTGGCGTCGTGATCCAGCCGCCGACGTGCGAAAGTGCGTCGGCGGTTTTGTTTTGTGAGGGGCCGTCGCGGAGGCTGTCTACGGTGGGCTGGCGCCGGACATAAAAAAACCCGCTTGATGCGGGTTTTTTTAATGTAGCAAGCGTTCAACAAGCGATCGCCGCGTGCCGGGGACGATTACTTGAGCTTCACTTCCTTGTACGGCACGTGCTTGCGAACGACCGGGTCATACTTGCTGAATTCCAGCTTCTGCGGGGTCGTGCGCTTGTTTTTGTTGGTGGTGTAGAAATGCCCGGTCCCAGCAGTGGACTCGAGCTTGATCTTTTCGCGGCCGCCTTTTGCCATATCGATCTATCTCCAGGTTTAAAGGATCAGACCTTTTCGCCGCGAGCACGCAGCTCTGCGACGACGGCGTCGATGCCTTTTTTGTCAATGGTGCGCAGGGCAGCGTTGGTGACGCGCAGGCGTACCCAACGGTTCTCGGCCTCGCTCCAGAACTTGCGGTTTTGCAGGTTCGGCAGGAAGCGGCGCTTGGTCTTGTTATTGGCGTGGGAAACGTTGTTCCCAACCATCGGTGCTTTTCCGGTCACTTGGCAAACGCGAGCCATTTGTTGCTCCAAACTTTGGTTTTGATTCGGTAAGACCGTCGATTCTATAAGAAGAAGTGTGGTGGAATCAAGCGCTTGGTGTAATTCTTGTGAATCTTGCCCGCTGCGGGGCCGCCCGACTAGAGCAGTCCGCGCTCGGCGAAGGACACCGGGGGCGCGTTTCCGGCGACGATGAAATGGTCCAGAACCCGCACGTCCACAAGCGCCAGGGCTTTTTTGAGGGTGTCGGTCAGGGCCTGGTCGGCGTGGCTGGGTTCGCCGACGCCCGAAGGGTGGTTGTGGGCCAGGATCACCGCTGCGGCGTTGCGCTCCAGCACCAGCTTGACGACTTCGCGTGGGTAGACCGATGTTTGCGCGAGGGTTCCGCGGAAGAGTTCCTCGCAGCCCATGACCCGGTTCTGGGCGTCGAGGAGCAGGATCATGAAGACCTCGTGGGGAAGCTGGGCGAGCTTCAGGCGGAGCCAGTTGCGCACCGTGGCGGGGGAGTCGAGCACGTCGCGGTGGGCCATCTCTTCGCCCAGGGCGCGGCGGGCGAGTTCGAGCACGGCCTGGAGCTGGGCGTATTTTGCGAGGCCCATGCCTGGAATGGCCGCGAAGGCCGATGCCGAGGCGTTGCACAGGGTGGATAGGTTGCCGAAGTGGGTGAGCAGGTCGCGGGCGAGGTCGACCGCGCTCTTGCCGCGGATGCCGACCCGCAGGAAGAGTGCCAGCAGTTCGGCGTCGGAGAGGGCGGCGGCGCCCCGGGCCAGCAGGCGCTCCCGCGGACGTTCGTCGGCGGGCCAGTCGGTGATTGCCATGGTGTGTACAATTCCAGCTTCTATGTGAGTTTCGGATAATACCATTAGCATGAGCGAGCTGAAGGGCAGGAAACTGGTGCTGGGGGTGACCGGCGGCGTGGCGGCGTACAAGGCGGCCGAGCTGGTGCGTTTGCTGGGCAAGGCGGGGGCTGACGTGCATGTGGTGCTCACCGAGGGCGGCGCGCGCTTCGTCACGGCGGTGACTTTCCAGGCCTTGTCGGGCAACCCGGTGTGGACCGATCTGTGGGACCCGCGCATGGGCAACAACATGGCGCACATCGACCTCACCCGCGACGCCGATGCGATCCTCATCGCCCCGGCCACCGCCGACGTGATGGCGAAGCTGGTCCATGGCCTGGCCGACGACCTGCTGACCACCCTGTGCCTGGCCCGCGACTGCCCGCTGCTGGTGGCGCCGGCGATGAACCGGCAGATGTGGGAGCACCCCGCCACCCGGCGCAACGCGGCGCAGCTGGCGGCCGACGGCGTGACGCTGTTCGGGCCGGCCGCCGGCGAGCAGGCCTGCGGCGAGGTCGGCCTGGGGCGGATGCTCGAACCCGAGGAGCTCTGCGAGGCGGTGATCGGCTTCTTCCAGCCCAAGCTGCTGGCCGGGCGGCGCGTGGTGATGACGGCGGGGCCGACCTTCGAGCCCATCGACCCGGTGCGTGGCATCACCAACTCCAGCTCCGGCAAGATGGCCTACGGCCTCGCCCGGGCCTGCGTGCAGGCCGGCGCCGAGGTGGTGCTGGTGAGCGGGCCGGTGGCCTTGCCGGTGCCGATGGGCGCGCATCGGGTGAGCGTGCGGAGCGCCCTCGAGATGCGCGAGGCGGTGCTGGCGGCTGTGCCCGGCAGCGACGTGTTCATCGGCGTGGCGGCGGTGGCCGACTACCGCCCGGCGGCCGCGGCGGAGCACAAGATCAAGAAATCCGGCGCCGAGCTGGCGATCACCCTGACGCCGAACCCCGACATCCTGGCCGAGGTCGCGGCGCTCCCGAACCCGCCTTTCTGCGTGGGTTTTGCGGCCGAGAGCCGCAATCTGGACGAATACGCCGAGGGCAAGCGCAAGGCCAAGAAGCTGCCGATGGTGGTCGGCAACCTGGTGCAGGACGGCCTCGGCGGTGACGACAACCAAGTCGTGCTGTTCGACGAAGCCGGCCGCCACCCGCTGCCCAAGGCGCCCAAGCCCGAGGTGGCCCGCTCCATCGTCGCCCACCTGGCGGCCCTGCTGCCCAGGAACTGACTCCGATTTCCACTGAGGTTCAAGCCATGCACCGTATCGACATCCGGATTCTCGACGAACGCCTCAAAGACCAGCCGCCGGCCTACGCCACCAGCGGCTCGGCCGGGCTCGACCTGCGGGCCTGCGTGGACGCGCCACTGGTGCTGGCGCCAGGCCACACCGTGCTGGTGCCCACCGGCATCGCGATCCACCTGGCCGACCCGGGGCTGGCTGCGATGATCCTGCCGCGCTCGGGGCTGGGCCACAAGCACGGCATCGTGCTCGGCAACCTGGTCGGGCTGATCGATTCCGACTACCAGGGGCAGATCTTCGTCTCCACCTGGAACCGTGGCCACGAGCACTTCACGATCCAGCCCCTCGAGCGCATCGCCCAGCTGGTGGTGGTGCCGGTGCTGCAGGTGGCCTTCAACGTGGTCGACTCCTTCGACGAGAGCGAGCGCGGTGCGGCCGGTTTCGGCAGCACGGGCAAGCATTGATGCGTCACGCGGGCATTCCCACCGGCGTGCATGTGCTGCTCGAGAGGGGCGGCGAGGTGCTGCTGATGCGGCGGGCCGGCACCGGCTTTTTCGATGGCCTCTACAGCCTGCCCGGCGGGCACGTGGAGGAGGGCGAATCCCTGCGCGCCACGGCTGTGCGCGAGATGCGCGAAGAGCTCGGCATCGAGCTGGCCGAGGCCAGCCTGGAGGTGCTCGGGGTGGTGCATCGGCGCTCCGACACCAATCGCATCGATTTCTTCCTGCGGGCGCAGGCGTGGCTCGGTGAGCCGCAGATCGCCGAGCCGAACAAGTGCGACGACCTGCGCTGGTTTGCCCGAAACGCCCTGCCGGCGGCCATCGTGCCCTATGTGCGCGATGCCCTCACGGCCGGTGCCGGGCCGTGGATATCCGAGTCCGGCTGGGGTTGAGCGGCTGAAACGAAACCCGGCTCGCGGGGAGCCGGGTTTTGCGCTGCTTGCGCCGGGCCCGTCGGCAGGCGGCTTACTCCGGTACGGCGAGCACTCCGTTGCTGAAGGCGATGCTGTCGGCGCCGGCCGGCGTGGCCGCGATCGGTGGCAGGTTGGTGGCGCTGATGTCCGGCGCCGACCCCGCCGTGCCGCCCCGCGGCGTGGTGCGCACCACTTGCGAGGCGGGCAGCGCGGCACCGTTCTTGAGGTGGGCGTACATCAGATCCATCCCCTGGTTGAAATACACGTGCAGCGGCACGAGGCGGGTGTCGTAGCCCGGCAGCGCGGCATTGTCGATGAAGGCGTCGAAATGTTGGGCGTTGGTGACCTCGTAATAATGCAGCCGGCTGGCGGCGCCGTCGGCCTGGCGGCTCATCGCGTAGTAGGCGCGGGAGGCGTGGTTGACCGGGATCAGGGTGTCGGAGCGGCCCGACACGATGATCGTCGGCTTGCCGCCGAGCCGGCCGTCCGCCTGGACTTCACGGATGCCCTGGCGGACGCGCTCCGACTGGGCGAGCAGGGTGCCGGTGAGCGCGGCGCCGCTGACCGGGTCGCTGCCGGTGACCAGCGCCCGGGCGCACAGGGCGCCGTCGAGGGCGGCGTCGGCGAGGCCGGTGGAGGGTGACACCGCCAGCACGTCCCGTTTGGCACCACCGCTGGCGTCGTTGTAGACCAGGTTGATCCCGCCGGTGGGCGGCACGCCGTTGCCCACGGCAAAGATGCCGGCCTGAACCGCCGCGCTGGTCGCCGTTACCGTGCCGGCCGGTGCGGTGGTGGCGAAGCTGAAGCCGCAGACGTTGTCGGTGACGCTGAAACGCCCGTAGGTGTTGAGGTAGGTGACGACGATGGACGGCGTGGCGAGGGCGTGATGGGAGGCGTGGAAGACGTCGTGCTCGGCGCTCCAGCCGTAGGCGTGGAGTTTTTGCAGCGCCTCGGTGGCCTGGGCGGCGGTGTCGGCACCGCTCAGCAGGCCCTTGGCCTTGAGGGCGGTGCAGCGGTTGGTGGCATAGCCGGCGATGAAGGCGGCGCCCGGCGAGCCGGTGGCGGCGAGGGCCGCGCAGGGCTGGTAGAGGTTGGCGTAGGTGAAGTAGTCGAGGAGCGGCTTGCCGGCGGTGCTCACGGTGGTGCTGCCCTGCTTGATGGCCAGGCTGCCCAGGCTCTTCGGCTGGATCTGCGGTTCGCTCACCGCCACGCCGTCGATGAGGCCGAGCTTGTCCTGTTCGGCGGCCATGAGCGCGGCGCCGGCGCCGTTGGAGGCCGACGAGGCGATCACCAGGGTATTGGCGGGGCGGATCAGGCGGGGTTTTTTGCCGCTGGCGTCGGCGGTGGCGTACTTCTCGTTGAGCACGTAGAAGGCGAAGGCGACGGCGTCCAGGGTGTTGCGGCCCCAGTCCCTCTCGGGGTTCTGGCGGGAGTGGGCATGCTTGTAGGCGATGCGGCTGGGGAAGCTCTGGTTGAAGGCGTCGCGCTCGGTGGCCGACAGCCCGGCGCTGAAGTGGGCGTGCTTGCCGGCCTGGGAGGCGCCGGCGACGGTGCCGTCGAGCAGGTTGACGGTGTCGCGGGCCAGGTCGTGCATGCCGTTGCCGCTGCCCTTGTCGGTGTAGGCCACCGCGCAGCCGTGCTTGAGGCCCCATTCGCCAGCGGTGCCGATGGCGCCGTAGATGCCGCGGGAGCCGGACGAGGTGGCGGTGACGATGCAGGGCTGGGCAGGGTTAAAGCTGGCAGGCACCTGGACCATCAGCACGGCCTTGCGCTTGCCGCTGCGGTCGCCAGAGTAGGCGATGGCTTCGAGGCCGGCGATCTTGCCTTCGCCCAGAGTGTCGGCGCCGCGGGTGTCGATGTTGGGGCCATACAGGCTGCCATAGCCGCCGGTGCCCTTGTTGGCGTCTACCAGCGCCCGGTAGTTGTTGTAGATGGCATTGCGGCGCAGTTCGGCGGCGGTGGGGGCGGCGGCGTTGGCGTAGGCCGGCGCGGTGGCGCTGGCGAGGCCAGTCTTGCCGAGGCCGGCGGTGAGCAGGTCGTCGCTGCTGCCGTCGTAGGTTTGCGCGGTGTAGCTGTCGGCCCACACGTTCTCGGGCATCAGGTTGTAGGTGGCGAAGCCGGCGCCCTGCGGCCGGGTGCCCACGAGGGTAAGGAGGCGGTCGGTCTCGTCGCCGGGGCTGTCGTCGGTGGCGGGGGTGAAGCGGGCGCTGCGCAGGCTGGCCGGGCGGGTGCCGAGTTCTTGTTCGAGGGCGTCGAGGAGCCTGGCGTCGGCCTCGGCGATGCGGGCGGCGCTGACCTCGCGGAAGCTGCCGTTGGTGAATGCGTTCTGCAGGGCCGCGCTGGAGCCGAGCCCGAGGGCGAGGAGGGCCACGCTGTCGGTGGCGTTGTTGACGTTTGCGGTGCGGCCCGTGTCATCGGTGCTGACCAGCGCATGCCAGACGCCCTTGCTGCCGGTGATCTGCAGCATCAGCGGAAAGCGGAGGCCGGCGGTGTCGAGGCTGTAGTTGCCGCTGGCATCGGTGGTGGTGCTGCGGGTGTTGCCGACGGCATCCCGCGCGGTGAGGGTGGCGTTGGCGATGGCCAGGCCTTCGGCGGCGGTGCCGCTGAGCGCGCTGGCGCTGCCCTCGCCGCCCCCGCAGGCAGCCAGGATCAGTGCGCCGCTGACGGCCAGGGTCAGGGCCCGAAGACGAAAATGCTTATCCATGTGTCTCCTCCTTGTCGTGGTGTTGGAGGCGGCCCGGAGTGGCCACTTCCTGTTGGCATGTTGCGGCCTGCCGGCAAGGGATGACACTGGGGTTTACGTGAATCGGGCGGCGCTCCCGACGCGGGGCTCAGGTGTGGGCGGTGGGGGGCTGGCCCGCCGCCGGGGTGTCGCCTGCGAAGGCGTTGCAGAAGCGCAGTTCGGCGGGGTAGGGGTAGAAGTCTTCCACATAGCCGCTGCGGATCTTGGCCTGGGCGTCCTGCCAGAACCTGGGGTCGAGCAGCTGGCGGTGGTGCTGCAGGAAGGCCTTGCGGATCTTGGGCTGGCCGAGCAGGAAGGTGGCGAACTCTTCGGGGAAGACATCCATCGGGCCGGCGCTGTACCAGGGCTCGCTGGACATCTCGGCCTCCTCGTTGGGAGCCGGCGGGATCTTGCGGAAGTTGCAGTCGGTCATGTACTCGATCTCGTCGTAGTCGTAGAAAACCACCCGGCCGTAGCGGGTGACCCCGAAGTTCTTCCACAGCATGTCGCCCGGGAAGATGTTGGCGATGGCCAGCTCGCTGATGGCCTGGCCGTATTCGCGCACGGCCTCTTCGATCTGCGCGTCGGTGGCTTTGGCGAGGTAGATGTTGAGGGGCGTCATGCGGCGCTCGATGTACACGTGCTTGACGACCAGCGAGTCGCCGACTTCCTCGATCACCGACGGGGCGAGCTCGCGGAGCTGGGCGATCAGGTCGGGGTGGAAGCGGCTGCGGGGCAGCGCGACGTTGGAGAATTCGAGGGTGTCGGCCATCCGCCCGACCCGGTCGACCTGGCGCACCAGCTGGTATTTGCGCTTGACGGTGGCGCGGTCCATGTTCTTCGAGCTGCCGAACTTGTCCTTGATGATCTTGAACACGTAGGGGTAGGACGGCAGCGTGAACACCAGCATCACCAGCCCGCGGATGCCCGGTGCCTCGATGAACTGGTCGTTGGAATGGCGCAGGTGGGCGATGAGGTCGCGGAAGAAGTTCGTCTTGCCCTGCTTGCCCAGGCCGAGCATGGTGTAAAGCTCGGAGCGCGGCTTGTTGGGCATGATGCTGCGCAAGAACTGCACGTAGCCGGAGGGCACCTCCATGTCCACCAGAAAGTACGCGCGGGACAGCGAGAACAGCAGCGAGATCCGCCAGCGGTCGAGCAGCACCGTGTCGAGGTAGAGCATGCCCGACGCACCATGGCGTACGGCGATCACGAAGGGCGTTTCCTCGTAGCCGTTGATCGCCTTGCCGATGATGTAGGCGGTCTTGTTGCGGTAGAAGGCCGAGTACAGCACCTGGATCTGGCAGTTGACCTCCATCTTCGGCCACGCGCCGCCGAGGTGGGCCTGCACGGTGCGCATCAGGTAGTCCATGTCCCGGTCGAGGTCTTCGAAGGCGCGCTGCCAGTCGAAGTCTTCGATGAGGCGGCGGATCGTTGCCCGCAGGCCCTCGTCGGCCGGGTAGTAGCTGGAGTAGGTGGGCGGGAAGGATTCGATGTAGTCGGTGGAGATCGCCGGCCGGGCGAACAGGTAGGTGTTGTTGAAGTAGTCGCGGTGCAGGATCTTGGTGGTGACCGAGTTGAAGAAGGTCTCGGCGAGCTCGGGCTGCTTGTGGTTGATCAAGAGCCCGATGTACTGGAGCTTGGCGGCCTGCCAGGTGGCGTCGTCGATGGAGGCGGCGTCGAACTCTTCGTGCAGGCGCTGCACTGCCTCGTTCACCCGGTCGTCGTAGAACTGCACCCGGTCGCGCACCGCGGCCAGCTGGCCCTGCCAGTCGGCGGCCTCGAAGCTCTCCTTGGCCCGCCGGGAGGTCTCGCGGAAGATCCGGTAGTGCTTGTTGAAGCCTTCGATCATCGCCTGGGCGATGGCCAGGGCGACCGGGTTTTCGTTGCGCTGGACGTCCATGGGTGCTCCTCCACTAGCGGCTTGCCGGATGTGCCGCGTGTGATCGCCGGGCTGCTCCCGCCCGCTTGTGGCTGCAGATACTAGCACCGGCCCGCGTACCTGGAACGGATTGCCTCATGCTGCGCTGCAGCGTCGTAAATCCCTGTTGCCATTGCGCTTTTAGCGCTTTGCGGTTTCGTCCATAATCAAAAAACCGGTTGCCGCCCTTCGCTGGGCGGTGTCGGACACGAGCAGGGCGCAGCAGGGCCGTCGTGCAGTTTTGCCCCTTGGCAGCTGCACGGTGCCTGCCTTCAGCCGGCCGCTACATCCACACACGCGTGATCCATTCGAGGGAGTTGAAATGAGTTCTTCATTCATCAAGGTACCTGCAGGCGGCCAGAAAATCATTCCCGGTCAGGCGGTTCCCGACAACCCCATCATTCCCTTCATCGAAGGCGACGGCATTGGCGTCGACATCACCCCGGTGATGATCAAGGTCATCGACGCGGCCGTTGAAAAGGCCTACGGCGGCAAGAAGAAGATCCACTGGATGGAGGTGTACGCGGGCGAAAAATCCACCCAGCTGTATGGCCCCGACGAGTGGCTGCCCAAGGAGACCTTCGACGCGCTCAAGGAGTATTCGGTGTCGATCAAGGGCCCGATGACCACCCCGGTGGGCGGCGGCATCCGCTCGCTCAACGTGGCCCTGCGCCAGGAGCTCGACCTCTACCAGTGCCTGCGCCCGGTGCGTTATTTCAAGGGCGTGCCGTCGCCCCTGAAAGACCCGACCAAGACCGACATGGCGATCTTCCGCGAGAACACCGAGGACATCTACGCCGGCATCGAATGGCAGGCCGACTCGGACGGCGCGGTGAAGGTCATCAAGTTTTTGCAGGACGAGATGGGGGTCAGGAAGATCCGCTTCCCCGAGCACTGCGGCATCGGCATCAAGCCGGTGTCGGTGGAGGGCACCTCGCGCCTGGTGCGGGCGGCGATCAGGCACGCCATCGACAACGACCGCAAGAGCGTGACCCTGGTGCACAAGGGCAACATCATGAAGTTCACCGAGGGCCTGTTCCGCGATGTGGGCTACAAGCTGGCCCAGACCGAATTCGGCGCCCAGCCCATCGACGGCGGGCCGTGGTGTTCGTTCAAGAACCCGAACACCGGGCGCGAGATCGTCATCAAGGACGCCATCGCCGACGCCTTCCTGCAGCAGATCCTGCTGCGCCCGGCCGAATACGACGTGATCGCCTGCTGCAACCTCAATGGCGACTACATCTCCGACGCCCTGGCGGCCCAGGTGGGCGGCATCGGTATCGCGCCGGGGGCCAACATCTCCGACAAGTACGCCTGCTTCGAGGCCACCCACGGCACCGCGCCCAAGTACGCCGGCCTGGACAAGGTTAACCCCGGCTCGCTGATCCTCTCGGCCGAGATGATGCTGCGCCACATCGGCTGGCGCGAGGCCGCCGAGCTGGTCATCAAATCCATGGAGGCCGCCATCGGCGACAAGCAGGTCACCTACGACTTCGCCCGCCTGATGGATGGCGCCACCGAGCTCTCATGCTCGGCCTTCGGTGACGCGATGATCGCCAGAATGTAGGCATCTCGTGGCCGCGGCGGCCCTTCGCGCCCGACAGGGATGCGAGGGGCCGCTGCCCCATGCGCCGTGCTCCAGCCGGGCGGGTTCGCGCCCGCCGCGGTTTCGCTGCAGGGTAGTTAAATCCATGATATTTTCTATGGTTGGGCGCGTACCCGATGCGAGCCCATCTACGCGGAGACAACGGATCACCGCTGCTTTGGTCCTTGGATAATGAAAATAGAGGGAAGTTAAATGGCTGCAGGGAAATCGAAGATCATTTATACGCTCACGGATGAGGCGCCGCTCCTGGCTACATGCGCATTTCTTCCCATCATCCGGACCTTCACCGGCCCGGCCGGGATCGAGATCGAAAAGGCGGACATCTCCGTTTCGGCCCGCGTTCTCGCCGAGTTCTCCGAGTACCTGAGCGATGAGCAGAAAGTGCCGAACACCCTGGCCGAACTGGGCGCCAAGACCCTCGAGCCGGACGCCAACATCATCAAGCTGCCGAACATCAGCGCCTCCGTCAGCCAGCTGAAAGCCTGCGTCAAGGAACTGCAGGCCAAGGGCTACGCCATCCCGAACTACCCGGAAGACCCGAAGACCGACGAGGAGAAGTCCATCGCCAGCCGCTACGGCAAGTGCCTGGGCTCCGCGGTCAACCCGGTGCTGCGCGAAGGCAACTCCGACCGCCGCGCGCCCCTCGCGGTCAAGAACTACGCCCGTAAGAACCCGCACTCCATGGGTGAATGGAAGCAGTGGTCGCGTACCCACGTCTCCCACATGCACAGCGGCGACTTCTACCACGGCGAAAAGTCGATGACCCTCGACAAGGCCCGCACCGTGCGCATGGAGCTGATCGCCAACGGCGGCAAGATCACCGTGCTGAAGCCTAAGGTCGCGCTGCTCGAAGGCGAGATCATCGACTCGATGTTCATGAGCAAGAAGGCGCTGTGCGACTTCTACGAGAAGGAGCTCGAGGACTGCCGCGAGTCCGGCATCCTGTTCTCGCTGCACGTCAAGGCGACGATGATGAAGGTGTCCCACCCCATCGTCTTCGGCCACTGCGTCAAGATCTTCTACAAGGAAGCCTTCGAGAAGCACGGCGACCTGTTCAACGAACTCGGCATCAACGTCAACAACGGCATGGTCGATCTCTACGAGAAGATCAAGAGCCTGCCCGAATCCAAGCGCGACGAGATCATCCGCGACCTGCACGCCTGCCAGGAGCACCGCCCCAAGCTGGCGATGGTCGACTCCGCCAAGGGCATCACCAACTTCCACTCGCCCAACGACGTGATCGTCGATGCCTCCATGCCGGCGATGATCCGCCAGGGCGGCAAGATGTGGGGTGCCGACGGCAAGCAGTACGACAGCAAGTGCGTGATGCCGGAGTCCACCTTTGCCCGCATCTACCAGGAGATGATCAACTTCTGCAAGACCAACGGCAACTTCGACCCGAAGACCATGGGCTCCGTGCCGAACGTCGGCCTGATGGCCCAGAAGGCCGAAGAATACGGCTCCCACGACAAGACCTTCGAGATCCTCGAGGACGGCATCGCCAACATCGTCGACGTCGACACCGGTGAGGTACTGCTCACCCAGAACGTCGAAGCCGGCGACATCTGGCGCATGTGCCAGGTCAAGGACGCCCCGATCCGCGACTGGGTCAAGCTGGCCGTCACCCGTGCCCGCAACTCCAACACCCCGGCCGTCTTCTGGCTCGACCCGTACCGCCCGCACGAGAACGAGCTCATCAAGAAGGTCACCCAGTACCTCAAGGAGCACGACACCACCGGCCTCGACATCCACATCATGTCCCAGGTCCGCGCGATGCGTTACACCCTCGAGCGCGTCATCCGTGGCCTCGACACCATCTCGGTGACCGGCAACATCCTGCGTGACTACCTGACCGACCTGTTCCCGATCATGGAGCTGGGCACCTCGGCCAAGATGCTGTCCATCGTCCCGCTGATGAACGGCGGCGGTATGTACGAGACCGGCGCTGGCGGCTCTGCGCCGAAGCACGTCCAGCAGCTCACCGAAGAAAACCACCTGCGCTGGGATTCCCTCGGCGAGTTCCTGGCGCTGGCCGTGTCCCTCGAAGACCTCGGCATCAAGGACGGCAACCCGCGTGCCAAGCTCCTCGCCAAGACCCTCGACGCCGCCACTGGCAAGCTGCTCGACAACAACAAGTCGCCGTCGCCGCGCACCGGTGAGCTCGACAACCGTGGCTCCCAGTTCTACCTCGCGATGTTCTGGGCCCAGGAGCTGGCCAACCAGACCGAAGACCTGGAACTGGCCGCCCACTTCGCCAAGCTCGCCAAGGCGCTGACCGACAGCGAAGCCCAGATCGTGGCCGAGCTGAAGACGGTGCAGGGCAAGCCGGTGGATATCGGTGGCTACTACAAGGCCGACTCCGAGAAGTGCAAGGCCGTGATGCGTCCGAGCCCGACGCTCAACGCCGCGCTGAAGGCCGCCCGCGTCTGAGCTGCGTTTAAGCCTTGCTGCGCCGGGCCGGCGAATCCGTCGGCCCGGCCCACAAAGCTCAACCCGCCCGCGAGGCGGGTTTTTTTCGTCCCTCGGCAGCCCCGCAACGTGCCGTAATCGCGCTCGCCGCTGCTGCAACACGGTTGCCCATCTCCCGGGTTGAGCCTATCGTCATGCTTTGGGGTTTGCTCCGATCGGCGGGGGAGAATTTCAATGTGGTTTTTCGGTGCCTTGCTCGGGCTCGTTTTTGGAGGTCTGGTCCTCGGTGATTCGGGTTTGCTCGTCGGGGCGCTGGCCGGCGGTTTCGCCGCCCATTTCCTGAAAACGAGGTTGGTGCCGACGCCGCAGGATGAGCTCGAAAGCCGGGTCGCGGTGCTCGAAGAGGACGTCCGGCGGCTGCGTCACGAAGTCGAACGTTTGCGGGGCGGTGGAGCGCCCGCTGCGAACGAGGATGTCGGCGCTGCAGCCGAGCCCGAGCCGATTCCCGCCGCGAGCGCGCCTGAGTCGGAGCCCGTTCCGGCGCTTGCCGCGCCGCTCGAGCCAGCTTTTGACGCCGTCGCGATATCGCCGCCAGCGCCCCAGCCCCAGCCCCAGCCCGTGCGGCAGGAGGATGAGGACCGGGGGCGGGCGATCGAGGTACCCGGGTGGCTGTCTCGTCTGTCTGCCGGCAATCCGCTCGCCAAGATCGGCGTCGTGCTGCTGTTCTTCGGGGTCGCATCGGGCTTGAAGCTGGCCATCGAGCACGGCCTTTTTCCGGTCTGGCTGCGGCTCGCGCTGGTGGCCGTGGTTGGTGTGGTGCTGATCGCCTTCGGCTTTCGCAAGGCCCGTGAAGCGGCCCACCGCGGCTTCGGCCTGGCGCTGCAAGGGGGCGGCTTTGCGGTGCTCTACCTGACCGGCTATTTCATGCTCGCCCGCTACGGCATGCTGAGCGAGGGGCCTGCCTTCGTGTTGTTCGCCGTGCTCGGCGTGGCCTGCGTCCTGCTGGCGGCTCGCCAGGACGGGCCTGCGCTGGCGGTGCTCGGCATCTCCGGCGCCTTCCTGGCGCCGGTTCTGGCGGGAGGGCGCAGCGACACGCCGCTGCCCTTGTTCTCTTATTTCACGCTGCTCAATGTCTTCGTACTGGGGGTGAACTGGTTCAAGGCGTGGCGTTCGCTCAATATCGCGGGCTTCGTGCTGACTTTGCTGATCGGCATGGCCTGGGGTGTGGACCACTATCGGCTCAGTCACTATCTCGTCACCCAGGCGTTTGTGGTGCTCTTCCTGGCAGCCTACTCGGCGATGCCCGTCGCGACTGCGCTTCTGCAGGTGCCCGGGCTGGCGGCCTGGCATGAGGGCATCCTGCTGTTTGGCGTGCCGTTGGCAGGGGTTGGCCTGCAGGTGGCCCTGGTAGGCGATCTGGAGTATGGCCTCGCCTGGAGCGCCTTGGTCGGCTCACTGTGGTATTTCATGCTCGGTGGCCTGCTGCTGCGCAGGCGGGCGCCCGCGAATGCGCTCCTTGAGCAGGCCTGCCTGGGCATTGCGGGGGTGTTGCTGACGATCGCCGTGCCGCTGGCCTTCGGGGCGCTGCTGACCTCTGCCCTGTGGGCGCTCGAGGGCTCCGCCGTCTTGTGGCTCGGCGCGCGTCAAGGGCGGCCCTTGGTGCAGGCGGCAGGGCTGGGGGTGCAGATCCTGGCCGGGGCGGCCCTATTGCTCGACTGGGACGTCCTCGCGCGCCGCCTGCCGGTGGCCAACGATGCAGTCTTCGGCGCGCTGCTGCTGTCCGTTGCCGGGCTGTTCTCCGCCCGTGTGCTGCGCGGTGTGGCGCAGCCTTTTGTCGCAGCCTGGCTGCCGCTGGCGTGGGCGCTGCTTTGGTGGTTCGGCGGGGCTGTGGACGAGATCCAGCGTTTTGCACCGGCCGATCTGCAGGCGCCGATCGGGCTCGGCTTCGTCACGCTGACGGTGCTGATCCTGGAGGGGCTGGCCCGTGGGTGGCGTTGGGGCGGGCTCCGAGCCGGAGCGGCGCTGTTGCCGGCGGGCCTGCTGATGGCGGTGATGCTCAGCGTGGTGCGGAGTGGGCATCCGCTGGCCGGCTGGATGGCTGCCGCGCTGCCGGCTGCGATCGTCGTCCATGGCTTGCTGCTGCGGGCCCACGAGCGGGGGGCCGAGCAGCCCGCAGAGCCGGCCGTCGCGGTTCTTCTCGAAGACCTCGTGATGTTCCGGCATCTGAGCGTCTGGTGGCTGCTGGTCTGGCTGCTCCCCGCCGAGCTCGACTGGCGGGTCGGGCGGCTCGCGCCGGGTGTCGAGCTGTGGTCGTGGGTGATCTGGACGCTTGCCGCAGGCGCTGCGCTGGGCGGGGCCTTGATCGGTCAGGCGCGCGGCTGGTGGCCGTTCCGGGTGGTGGCGGCCCGCTACGTGCCGCTGGGTGTCGCGCCGCTGGTACCCGGCCTGGCGCTGTTGCTGGGGTGGGGCAACCTCAGCCTGTCGGGGGGGGGTAGCGGAGTGCCCTATCTGCCGGTGCTCAGCGTCTTCGACCTGGTCCAGGGCATCGGCTTCGCGGCCCTGTCGCTCACTGCCCGGCAGCTTGCTCCTGCGTGGCGCGGGGCATCACGAATGGGCATCATGGCGCTCGCCTTCCTGTGGCTGTCGGCGCTGGCGGGACGGCTTGCCCATCATTTCGGGAGCGTGCCCTTCGAACTTGCGGCACTGATGGCTTCCAGCCTCTTCCAGGCGGTGCTGACACTCTTCTGGACGGTTACGGCGATCGCCACAATGATCCACGCTTCCCGTCGCCACCTGCGGGAGCAGTGGTTCGCCGGCTTTGCGTTGCTGGCCGTGGTGGGGGGCAAGCTGTTGCTCTTCGATGCCAGCGGACGCGGCACCGTGACCTGGACGCTAACCCTGATCGGCGTCGCGCTGTTGGTGTTGGCCGCAAGCTATTTTTCCCCGCTGCCACCCCGGGCGGAGGCCCCGCCGGAGCAGGCGCGAGGGTGACGCGAGCTTCTGCCAGTCTTGCGTTGCAGGCTTCCGTGGCTCTGCGCCATGGCTGCGATGCATGCGGCGCTCGGCGCCATGTCGGCACGCCGCCGACATTCGCCTTGTAAGGGCGACGCCCGGCCGACCATGGTTGCATGGGAGCCATGTTTCCCACTCAAGCGTCTCGGCCTGCCTCATGACGCTTCTGTTGATGGCTCGCACCTCGTTGATGATGGCCCTCGGCCGCTCGTTGGGGCTCTTCGCCCTCAAGGCTTGCGACACATGGCGGTGGTGCCGAATTTCGGCCAACTTTCTCGATTCCTCACCCTGTTCTTCCCCGGGGCTGAAAAGCAAAAGGCCAGCCCTCGTGAGGCTGGCCTAAGTGCTTGATGTTGCTGGTGGGCCCAGCAGGACTTGAACCCGCGACCAAGCGATTATGAGTCGCCTGCTCTAACCAACTGAGCTATGGGCCCGAAAAACGGTGGGGCCGCGGCGGCGGCCCGGTGTGTCACGCCTCGTTGTCGAGGAAGCTGCGCAGGCGCTCGGAGCGGCTGGGGTGACGCAGCTTGCGCAGGGCCTTGGCTTCGATCTGGCGGATGCGCTCGCGGGTCACGTCGAACTGCTTGCCGACTTCTTCCAGCGTGTGGTCGGTGTTCATCTCGATGCCGAAGCGCATGCGCAGGACCTTGGCCTCGCGCGGGGTGAGGGAATCCAGCACCTCCTTGGTGGCGTCGCGCAGGCTGGAGTACAGCGCCGCCTCGGCCGGGGCCAGGGTGGCGTTGTCTTCGATGAAGTCGCCCAGGTGGGAGTCGTCGTCGTCACCGATGGGGGTTTCCATCGAGATGGGCTCCTTGGAGATCTTGAGGATCTTGCGGATCTTCTCCTCGGGCATCTCCATCTTCTCGGCCAGGGTCGCGGGGTCGGGCTCGTTGCCGGTCTCCTGCAGGATCTGGCGCGAGATGCGGTTCATCTTGTTGATCGTCTCGATCATGTGCACCGGAATACGGATGGTGCGGGCCTGGTCGGCGATCGAACGGGTGATGGCCTGGCGGATCCACCACGTGGCGTAGGTGGAGAACTTGTAGCCGCGACGGTATTCGAACTTATCAACGGCCTTCATCAGGCCGATGTTGCCTTCCTGGATCAGGTCGAGGAACTGCAGGCCGCGGTTGGTGTACTTCTTGGCGATCGAGATCACGAGGCGCAGGTTGGCCTCGGTCATTTCGCGCTTGGCGCGGCGGGCCTTGGCTTCGCCGGTGGACATCTGCTTGTTGATGTCCTTGAGTTCCTTGAGCGGGATGCCGATGCGGGCCTCGAGGTCGATCAGCTTCTGCTGCTCCTCGAGGACGGCGGGCAGCATGCGCATCAGCACGGCGGAGTTGGCCGGGCCGGCGGCGATTTCGTTCTTGAGCCAGTCGAGGTCGGTTTCCCGGCCCGGGAAGCTCTTGATGAAGTGCGGGCGGCCCATGCCGGCCTTGTCGACGCAGAGGTTGAGGATCTTGCGTTCGTGGCTGCGGGCCTGGTCGACCATGTGCCGCACGGCGTCGCACAGGCGTTCGGTGGTGCGTGCGGTGAAGCGGATGTTCATCAGCTCGGTGGAGACTTGCTCCTGGAGCTTGAGATAGGCCTTGTCCTGGTAGCCCTTTTTCTGGAGGGCGGTGGCCATCTTTTCGTAGAGGCTGCGCAGGTTGGCGAAGCGCTCGAGGGCTTCGGCCTTCATCTTGATCAGCGAGGCCGACTGGGCGCCGCCGCCGTCACCGTCGGCTTCTTCGTCTTCCTCTTCGCTTTCGTCCACGTCCAGGTCTTCGCTCTCGGACATGGCTTCGATGTCCTCGACGGCGTTGGGATCGATCAGGCCGTCGATCAGCTCGTCGATGCGCATCTCGTCCTTGGAGATCTTGTCGGCGGCCTCGAGGATGTCGGCGATCGTCGTGGGGCAGGCGGAGATCGCCTGGATCATGTGCTTGAGGCCTTCCTCGATGCGCTTGGCGATCTCGATTTCGCCTTCGCGGGTGAGGAGCTCGACGGTGCCCATTTCGCGCATGTACATGCGCACCGGGTCGGTGGTGCGGCCGAACTCGGAGTCGACGGCCGAGAGGGTCTGCTCGGCTTCGGCTTCGGCCTGCTCGTCGTCGACGACGGTGGGCGCGACTTCGGACATCAGCAGGTCTTCGGCGGCCGGGGCCACGTCGAAGACCTGGATGCCCATGTCGTTGAAGGTGCTGATGATGGACTCGATCTGCTCGGCGTCGACGAGGTCGTCGGGCAGGTGGTCGTTGATCTCGGCGTAGGTGAGGTAGCCGCGTTCCTTGCCCAGCGCGATGAGGGTCTTGAGCCGCGTGCGGCGGACTTCTGCCTCTTCAGCGGTGGGCGCCTCGGCGATCATCGGGGCAAGTTTGTCCTTGACCTTCGCTGCTCGCGGCTTGGCAGGCGCTTTGCGCGGTGTTTTGGGCTTTTCCGTGGTCATGGTTGTCCTCGATTGGTCGTCCGAGCTGTTGTCTGGTAGGTCTCGGCGAGCGAATTTCGCGAAACCGAAAATTATATTACGAATCTTGTGCTTTTGTGCGGGCTTGAAGTTTCTGTTTGCGCACAAATAATTCGGCGAGGTGACGTCTTTCCGTTGCGTTCAGTCCTCGTTCCCGCTCCTGGGCGTTCAATGCATCGATCTCGCGACTGACGGCATCCGCTTCCAGCTTCTTGAGTGTGTCGTTGAGCAAGGGTTCAATCGTGGCCTCGTCGAAGGGGCTGTCGGCGAGCTGGCCGGCCATGCGGTCGATGGCTTCGGCGTGGGGGCTGCCCCGGTAGTGTTCGAGCAGGGCGCCGATGCCGTGGGTGGGCAGGTCGCCGACGCTCAGGGCGTCGACGATGGCACGCAGTGCCAGGCCTTCGGGGCTGTCGTCGGGGAGCAGGTCGATGGGTAGGCGGGCGGCCCACACCGGGTGCTGGATGACCAGCTTGAGCAGAGTCTCGATGGCCGACAGTGGGCGCTGCCGCGGCGCCAGGCGGGGCAGGGCGTTGCGGCCCTGGCGGCCGTTGAAGTCGCGCCGCCCCTTGAAGCCGCCTTCGAAGGGTGGGTTGTCGTCGAAGCGGCGCGGCGGCGCGGCGGCCTTGAGGCCGAAGGATTGCTCGACCTCGGCCTGGGTGAAGCCGGCGGCCTCGGCCAGCATCTTGATGACCTGCAGGCGCAGCAGCGGGGCGGCGATGCGGGTGACCAGCGGCTTGGCCTCGTGGATGAGCCTGGCGCAGCCTTCGGCGGTGCCGAGATCCACGTCTTTTTTGAGTTCGGCGAGCAGGAATTCGGCCAGCGGCAGCGCGCGGTTCATTGCGGCGCGGAAGGCGTCGGGCCCTTCGGCGCGGACGAAGCTGTCCGGGTCGTGCTCTTCGGGCAGGAACAGGAAGCTCAGCGTCTTGTTGTCGGCCAGGTGTTCGAGGCTGACCTCGAGGGCCCGCCCGGCGGCGCGGCGGCCGGCGGCGTCACCGTCGAAGCAGAATACGACCCTGTCGGTGAGACGCAGCAGCTTCTGGATGTGGTGCGGCGTGGCGGCGGTGCCGAGGGTTGCCACGGCGTTGGCGACGCCGAACTGGGCGAGGCCGACCACGTCCATGTAGCCCTCCACCACCAGCACGCATTCCTGGTCGCGGACGCTCTGGCGGGCATGCACGAGGCCGTAGAGCTCGCGCCCTTTCTCGAAGAGCGGCGTCTCGGGGGAGTTGAGGTACTTGGGTTCGCCCTTGCCGAGGACGCGGCCGCCGAAGCCGATCACGTTGCCGCGCTGGTCCTGGATCGGGAACATGATGCGGTCGCGGAAACGGTCGTAGCGGCGGCCGTCCTCGTTCTCCAGGACGAGGCCGCATTCGAGCAGGCCGGCGGCCTTGTAGTCGGCGAAGGCGGCCTGCAGCGCCTGCCAGCCTTCGGGAGCGTAGCCCAGTCCGTAGCGGGCGGCGATCTCGCCGGTGAGCCCGCGCTGCTTGAGGTAGTCGATGGCTACCGGGCTGCGCTTCAGTTGATCTTTGTAGAAACGCGCTGCCTGGGCCATGAGCTCGGTCAGCGACTGGTTGCGGGCGTGGTTGAGGTCGGGCTTGAAGTCGTCCTGGGGGACTTCCATGCCGATCGTGCCGGCGAGCTCCTTGACCGCGTCGATGAAGCCGAGCCCGCTGTATTCCATCAGGAAGCTGATCGCGCTGCCGTGGGCGCCGCAGCCGAAGCAGTGGTAGAACTGCTTGGTGGGGCTCACCGAGAAGGAGGCGGATTTTTCGCCGTGGAAGGGGCAGCAGGCGAAATAGTTCGCGCCGCCCTTTTTGAGCGGCAGGTAGCGTTCGACGACTTCGACGATGTCAACGCGAGCGAGCAGATCCTGGATGAAGGATTGCGGGATCATGTAGGGCGGCCGGCGCGGAGGGCGCCGTACTCATGAATCCTAGTTGCTCAGGCGCGATTTCACCAGCTTGGAGACCTCGGCCATGTCGGCCTTGCCGGCCAGCTGGGGTTTGAGCACGGCCATCAGCTTGCCCATGTCGGCGGCAGCGCTGGCGCCGGTGGCCTTGATGGCTTCGTCGACGGCGGCGGCGATCTGGTCGGCGTTCAGGCCGGCGGGCTTGTAGGCCGACAGCACGTCGATCTCGAAGCGCTCGGCGTTGGCCAGGTCGAAGCGCTGGGCAGCTTCGTACTGGGCGACGGAGTCACGGCGCTGCTTGAGCATCTTGTCCACCACCGCGAGCACGGCCGCGTCGTCCAGCTCGATGCGCTCATCGATCTCCCGCTGCTTGACGGCTGCGAGCAGCAGGCGCAGGGCGGACAGGCGGGCGCTTTCCTTGGCGCGCATGGCGGCCTTCATGTCTTCGTTGATGCGGACTTTCAGGGACATGGTGGATGAGGTTCCTGGCGAAGGGCTACGAGATGGGCGGGCGCTGTGGTGGTGTGACGCAAACCAAAACGCAAACGCCACGCGCTCGCGCAAAAGCGCGTATCGCGTGGCGGTTGGGAAGCGTGTACTCGGGGTGTTGCTTAGTACATCTTCGGCGGCAGGGTCTGGCTGCGCAGGCGCTTGTGATGGCGCTTGACGGCGGCGGCCAGCTTGCGCTTGCGTTCGGCGGTCGGCTTCTCGTAGAACTCGCGGGAGCGGAGTTCGGGCAGCAGGCCCACTTTCTCGATGGTGCGCTTGAAGCGACGGATGGCAACTTCAAACGGCTCGTTTTCTTTGACGCGGATACCCGGCATTGCGTGCTTCCTCGAAAATTCTTTTGACGGAAAGGCGAAGAGTATAACGAAGTCCCCAGCGACTACCAAGCCCCTTTTTAGCTTTGTTGTCGATAGGCAGGTAAAATCCGATTTTTGTGCGGGCCGATCATGCGCGTTCTGGGTATCGAAACCTCCTGTGACGAGACGGGTGTTGCCGTCTACGACACCGACAAGGGCCTGCTCGGCCACCGGCTGCACTCCCAGATCGACCTCCACGCGGCCTACGGCGGCGTGGTGCCTGAGCTGGCGTCCCGCGATCATGTCCGTCGCTTGCCGTTGCTCCTGCGGGAAACCCTGGCCCTGACCGGGCTTTCGATGCGTGACGTGGACGCGATCGCCTACACCGCCGGGCCGGGGCTGGCCGGTGCGCTGCTGGTGGGGTCCAGCGTGGCCGAGGCGCTGGGCGTGGCGCTCGGCATCCCGACCCTGCCGGTGCATCACCTGGAAGGGCACCTGCTCTCGCCGCTGCTGTCGGCCGATCCGCCGGCGTTTCCCTTCGTAGCGCTGCTGGTCTCGGGCGGCCATACGCAACTGATGCGGGTCTCGGGTGTGGGTGATTACGCGCTCCTGGGCGAAACCGTGGACGATGCCGCCGGCGAGGCCTTCGACAAGACCGCGAAACTCATCGGCCTGCCGTATCCGGGTGGGCCCGTGCTGGCAAAGCTGGCCCTCGAGGGAACGCCCGGGCGTTTCAAGCTGCCGCGCCCGATGCTGCACAGCAAGGATTTCGATTTCAGTTTCAGCGGCCTTAAAACGGCGGTGCTGACCACCGCGACGGCGCCGGGTTTTGCGCCGGAAGACCGGGCTGATCTGGCCGCCGAGTTTCAGGCAGCGGCGGTGGAGGTGCTGGTCGCCAAGGCGATGGCGGCGCTCCGCCACTGTGGTCTCCGCCAGCTGGTGGTCGCCGGTGGTGTGGGTGCCAACCTGGCCCTGCGTGCCGCCCTCGACGCTGCGGCGGCGAAGCGCAAGGCGAGGGTGTTCTACCCGGAGCTCGAACTGTGCACCGACAACGGCGCGATGATTGCCTTTGCGGGGGCCATGCGCCTGATGGCCGGCGAGCAGGTGGAGGCCTCGGACGGCCGCTTTGCGGTGCGGCCGCGCTGGAGCCTGCAGGAGATCACGCCGCCGCAGGCCGCAGCGTGATCAATAACTGGCGCGCGCCGGCCCGCGTCAGGCGCCGGGGCTTTTCTTCTTGCTGCCGATGCGGCTTTCCTGGCCCGCGACGAGGCGCTTGATGTTGTCCTTGTGGCGCCAGATCAGCAGGGCTGACATGGCGCTGCAGGCGAGCACCCAGTAAGCGTCGAGCCCGAGCACGAAGGCGACGGCTGGCGCCGCGAGGGCTGCGCAGAGGGCGGCCAGGGATGAGTAGCGCAGCGTGAAGGCGACCCCCAGCCACACCCCCAGGGTTGCGAGGCCGAGCCAGCCGTTGGCGCCGATCAGCACGCCGGCGGCGGTGGCGACGCCCTTGCCGCCCTTGAAGCCGAGGAAAATCGGAAACAGGTGCCCCAGGAAGGCGGCCAGGCCGGCGGCCGGTGCGGCGATGGCGCTGATCTCCATGGCCGGAGCCAGGCTTGCTGCGGCAAATACGGCCAGCCAGCCCTTGAAGGCGTCGCCCACCAGCGTGAGGACGGCGGCGAGCTTGTTGCCGCTGCGGAGCACGTTGGTGGCCCCTGGATTGCCCGAGCCGTAGCTGCGCGGGTCGGCCATGCCGAAAAGACGGCTCACCACGACCGCAAAAGGCACGGAGCCAAGAAGGTAGGCGGCGACAAGAAGAAGAGCGAGTTGCATTGTTTCGTGGAGGAGCGAGCTAGAATGAGCGCGATTTTAGCCGGGACGAGCAATGGATTTCATTTTTATCGAGGCGCTGCGGGTCAAGTCGCGCGTGGGCATCTATCCGCGGGAGCGGGTAGCCGAACAAACCCTGGAGTTGAATCTGACTTTTGGCGTGCCCGACGCGGCAGCCGAACACGACGATATCGCCGATACCATCGACTACGCGCAGGTGATCGCGCGTATTCGGGAAGAGCTGGCGGTTCAGCAATTCAACCTGATCGAAACGCTCGGCGAGTTCATCGTAAAGCTGCTGTTCGATGAATTCGGTGCACCGTGGGTGAAGCTGGCGATTGCCAAGATCGGCGTGATGAAGGATGTGCGGCGTGTGGGGGTATTCATCGAGCGCGGCCGCAATGGGGTGTCTCCACCCGCTCACGTGCCGACGGCAGGCCTGCCCGGCTGAGCGGGCAGCGCCTTGCGCGCTGCCAGGCTCAGGCTGCGGTGACGGCTGCCGCGTCGGCGCGCAGGTCGTCGAGGGCCTTGCCCTGGGCCAGCCAGTCGATGACCCACTGGGGCTTGCGACCGTGCCCGGTCCAGCCGATGGCGGAGTTCTCCGGGTGGCGGAACTTGATCACCGAAGCGGCCTTGGCTTTCTTGGCCGGCTTGGCTGCGGCCGCTTTTTTGGTTGCCGGGGCGGCGGCGGGGGCTTTCTCGGCTTCCTGGCCGATCACTTCATTGAGGCTCATGCCGTGTTCCGCGGCGAGCTTCTGCATGCGCTTCAGCAGATCTTTTTTGGCGGTGTCGGAGCGGCGGCGAATTTCGGTTTCGACTTTCGTCTGGAGGCGGCGCAATTCCGCAACGGAAAGTGAAGACAGATCCATGGTGTGTTTCCTTGATTTGCTGTTCTGGTGGCAGGAACCGACTGATCAATAAGCTCGTCGGCCCGGGTTTTATTTACGCGCTTATTTTGCCACCAATGCCCGGTGGCTTGGCAAGTGTTTGCAAGTGTTTTATTGCAATTCAGTCGATCGCCACGGTGACCAGCTGCGGTTTGAGTGTCTGGACGATGTCATGGGGATGGACGCCGACAAGGAAGCCTCTTTTTCCGCCGTTTATGTAAATGAGCGGCAGATCGAGAATGCTGCGCTCCATGAATACCGGAAGTGCCTTGCGGGTGCCGAAGGGCGATGTGCCCCCGACCAGATAACCCGTGTGGCGTTGGGCCACCGCGGGGTCGCAGGGGCTGATCTGCTTGTGGCCGGATTGCCTTGCGAGCTCCTTGGTGGAGACCTTGCGGTCGCCGTGCATCAGGACGACGAGAGGGTGACGGCCTTCGTCTTCCATGATGAGTGTCTTGACCACTGAATGCTCATGGACATTCAATTCACGCGCCGAAACCTTGGTGCCGCCGTGCTCCTCGTAGGCATAAGGGTGGCTCGAAAAGGCGACGCGATGCTCGCGCAGGAAGCGCGTGGCGGGAGTTTCTGGTGTATTGCCTGGAGTACGTGACATGGCGGCTCCGGATGGGTGGGTTATGGAGTGTCGGCTGCGTGTTCGGACTTGAAACGGCAGTTCAACGTCGCATCGGCGCGTGGTGTCGGCACCCGACGGCGGGCGGCGAAAGAAAGTGCAAAGCCGGAGTCCGTGCGCAATAGCGGTCTGCGAAAGTGATCGGCGGTCGCAATAGGATTGAATGCGTGCCGCCTCAAGCGGCGGCTTCGTGTTGTAGAAGCCAGCGTTTTGTGTCGATCAGAAATCCCTCGGCGTGATGGGCAAAGCCGCCTATCCCTCGGGCCGAGACGACACGATGGCAGGGCGTGACGATGGGAAACGGATTGTCTCCGCAGGCCTGGCCGACGGCGCGGGCGACGCTGCCGAGCGATTCGGCGAGCTGGCTGTAGGTGCGTGTCTCCCCGCGGGGGATCTCGCCTATTGCAGCCCAGGTGCGGCGCCGGAAGTGGCTCCCCTGCTCAGCGAGCGGGAGGTCGAACCGGTAGTCGGGGTCGGCGAGGTAACGGGCCAATTGCTCGACGGCCTTTTCGGCGGGAATGCCGGATGGCTGCAGCGCGGCGGCACTGCCCGGCAGGAAGATGATTTCGCGAAGATATTCGGCATCTGCGATGATGCCCAGCGCGCCGAACGGGGTTGGCAGGATCGCCGAAAAGGGGGGCTTGCCGGTGAGGTTTTGCATATAGGGTGCGGGCGCTGACATGAATGAATTCTGCGCCCGCCACCGGCCTTGCGGCAAGGGTCGGCTTTTTCAGGCTTTTCCGAGGAGGGCGTTCTTCAGGTCTTGGTCGACGGGCTTTTCACCGATCCAGATGCGCAGCAGGGCACGATAGAAATCTTCACCGGGAATATCCTTTCCGCGCGCCTCGTTGCCGACGGAAAGCCGCGTGCCGCTGCCGGGCAGCCATTCGAGCCGGATCTGGCTGCCGGCCGGCGTCGATTTGAGGGCGATGATGGCATTCCGGAAATCGTCGATGCGGGGCTGCAGTTTTGCCAGCTCTGCGTCCGAGTGATTCCGCTTGAGGCCGTCGACGAGGGCGTCGGCAAATTCGCTCGCGCCGAGTTCGCGCAGGGTGGTGATCTGGATGCGCTTTGGCCCGCTGCTGGCCATGACGGCTTCTGCGCTATTGCCGCTGCGGGGCAGGTAGAGGCCGATCGCGTAGATCTTGAGCATGAAGCGGGTGCGCAGGGACGCGCCATTCAGGACGAGCTCGCTGCCGGCGAGGCTGGCCTTGTCGTCAAAACGGACGCCGGCGACATCGGCTGCGGTGGCGGGAAGCGTGATGCCGAGGGCTGCGGCGAGCAGGGCTGGGCGCAGCAGGCGGCGCAGGGTGGTGTGCATGGCGGTCTCCTTTATTGGCGTGGATGTGCAAACGCCCGTCCGTCGTATTTGTATGCGATTTCGAACGGGCGTTTGAATCTTACCCGGGATGTTTTCCGGGAGGGAGACTTTTGCGGTGGGTCAGGCTGGCATCAGCCGCGTACCTGGCCGTCGCCGAAGACGATCCATTTCTGGCTGGTGAGGCCTTCGAGGCCAACCGGGCCGCGGGCGTGGATCTTGTCGGTGGAAATGCCGATCTCGGCGCCGAGGCCGTATTCGAAACCGTCAGCAAAGCGCGTGGAGGCGTTGATCATCACCGAGGCGGAATCGACCTCGCGCAGGAAACGCATCGCACGGGTGTAGTTTTCGGAAACAATGGCCTCGGTGTGGCCGGACGAATAGCGGTTGATGTGCTCGATGGCCGCGTCGAGGCCATTGACCACCTTTACCGCGATGATCGGGGCGAGGAATTCCTCGGACCAATCAGATTCGACGGCTTCCTTGAGCTGGCTGTCGGCAATGCCGGCTTCGCGCAGGATGGCGAGCGTTGCGGGGCAGGCGCGCACTTCGACGCCCTTGCCGGCGAGCATGTGGCCGATGGCGGGCAGCTGGGCCTGGGCGACGGTGGCGTCTACCAGCAGCGATTCGGTGGTGTTGCAGGTGCCGTAGCGCTGGGTCTTGGCGTTCTCGACGATGGCGAGGGCCTTGGCCGGATCGGCGAATTCGTCCACGTAAACATGGCAGTTGCCGTCCAGGTGCTTGATGACCGGCACGCGAGCGTCGCGGGAGATGCGCTCGATGAGGCCCTTGCCGCCGCGGGGGACGATGACGTCCACGAACTCGGGCATCGCGATGAGTTCGCCGACAGCGGCGCGGTCGGTGATCTCGACGACCTGGATCGCCAGCTCGGGCAGGCCGGCGGCGGCGAGGCCGGCGCGGACGCACGCGGCGATGGCCTGGTTGGAGTGCAGGGCCTCCTTGCCGCCGCGCAGGATGGCGGCGTTGCCCGACTTGAGGCACAGGGCGGCAGCGTCGGCGGTGACGTTGGGGCGGGCCTCGTAGATGATGCCGATGACGCCCAGCGGCACGCGCATCTTGCCGACGGTGATGCCGGACGGACGGCGCTTGAGATCAGTCATCTCGCCGACCGGGTCGGGCAGCGCGGCGACCTGCTCGAGGCCGACGGCCATCGCCTCGATGCCCTTGGCGGACAGCGTGAGGCGGTCGATCATCGACGGCTCGAGGCCGTTGGCGCGGGCCTCGGCGAGGTCGCGGGCGTTGGCGTCCAGGAGCTGCGCGGCGCGGGCACGGATCTCGGCGGCCATCGCGAGGAGGGCCTTGTTTTTTGCGTCGGTCGAGGCGGCGGCCACGCTGCGCGAGGCGCTGCGGGCCTGGCGGCCGACGGTCTGCATGTAGGTCTTGATGTCCATCGTCTTTCGTCTCGTGGTGGTGCGGCGTCAGCGCCCTGCGGGGGCCGGGCTGCGGGTGATGCGCAGGCACAGCTGGAGGAATTCGTCCCACACGTCGCCGCCGGTCAGGCCCTTGATCATCCGGTCAATCCTGGCTGCGTGCAAGATGGCGGTGCGCAGGGCGCTTGAGGGCAGGCGCGGCAGGGCGCGCTGCACGCCTTGCTTGCGACGTTCGTCGAAGACGCGTTCGGCCTTCAGCAGCGCCGGCAGCGGCTGGCCGTCGTCGAGGCCCTGGCGCAGGTTGGCGAGGCTGCGGATCTCGCTGGTCAGGGCCCACAGTACGAGCAGCGGGGCCTCGCCTTCGCCCTTCAGGCCTTCGAGGAGGCGGGCGCAGCGGGCCGGATCGCCGTCGAGCAGGGCCTGGCGGAGCTTGTCCACATTGTAGCGGGCCACGTTGAGCACCGCGCCGCGCACATCGTCGAGGCTGAGGTCGCCCGGCGGGTGGAGCAGGCCGAGTTTGAGGATCTCCTGGTGGGCGGCGAGGAGGTTGCCCTCCACGTGATCGGCGATGAAGCCGAGGGCGTCGGCCGGCGCCCGCTGTTGCTGGCGCGCGAGGCGCTGGGCGATCCAGTCGGGCAGGCGGTCGCGCTCGGGGGCGTTGAGTTCGACGGCGATGCCGGCCTCTACGAGGGTGGTGAACCAGCCGACCTTGCGCGTCGCCCAGTCGATCTCGGGCAGGGTGATGAGGGTGACGACGCCGTCGTCGAGGTGGCGGGCGTAGCGCTGCAGGGCTTCGCCGCCGTCACGGCCGGGCTTGCCGTTGGGGATGCGCAGGTCGACCAGCTTGCTGGCGCCGAAGAGCGACAGGTTGCCGGCGGCGGATTGCAGTTCAGTCCAGCGGAAACCCTGGCCAGCCACCAGCACCTCGCGCTCGGCGTAGCCCTGCTTGCGGGCGGCGGCGCGGATCGCGTCACCGGCCTCGAGCACCAGCAGAGGCTCGTTGCCGTGGAGGACGTAGAGCGGGGCGAGCGGCTTGTCGAGCTGGGCGGCGAGCTGCTCGGGGCGCAGGTTCACGGCTTGGGTGCCGCGGCCGGCATTTTGGCGGCGGCGAGCCGGCGCAGCAGCTGCTGCACCAGGTCGTTCTGCATGTCGCGGTAGAGCAGGATTTCTTCCTGTTCCTTGGCGAGCAGCTGGGTGTCGTCGAAGGCTAGGTCGCGGTAGAGGAAGATCTCGCTGTTGGGCAGCGCCTCCTGGCCGCTCTTGACGTCGACGAGGCGGAAGATGAAGCGGTGGCGCAGCTGGTACTCGCGCACCTTGCCCTGGGTGTTGAGGGCCAGGATGACTTTTTCCTTGCGGTCTGCGAGCACCTCGAGGCGCACCTGGGCGTCTTCGGCCTTGTCGGTGATGACGGTGTCGCCGTTGGCGCGGAGCTGGCGGCGGATGGCCGCGGTGAGCTCAAGGTAGGGCGACATGCCCAGGTGGATCGACTCGAAGGGCATCTGCCGCGCGCCGCGCAGCTTGAAGCCGCAGCCGGCCACGAGGAGCGGTGCGGCGCCGAGGAGGGCTAGGGCCCGGCGGCGGCCGGGCTGTTGCGGGTGGCTCATGGGCGTGCTTCCTTCTGCAGGCGCTGACGTTCTTGCTCGTAGGCGTCGTAGCTGGGGGCCGGCGGTTCGCGGTTGATGTCGCGGCCCGGCTCGTACTGACGCCGGGCGTTTTCCTGGCGCAGGCCTTCGTACCAGGCGCGATCGCCCGGCGCGCCGGCGCAGGCGGCGAGGAGCAGAAGTAAAGCGAAAGCGATGCCGGCACGCATGATGAAGGCCCTCGTTGTCGTCAGCAGACGATGTTGACCAGGCGGCCCGGCACGACCACGACCTTCTTGGCGGGCTTGCCTTCCATGAACTTCGCAGCCATCTCGTGGGCGAGGGCGGCGGCTTCGATGGCGTCCTTGGGCGCGTCGGCGGCGACGCGGACGGCGCCGCGCAGCTTGCCATTCACCTGCAGCATCAGCTCGATCTCGTCCTGCGCCAGCGCGGCCTCGAGGGGCTCGGGCCAGGCGGCCTGCAGGATGTCGTCGCCGTAGCCCAGCTCGCGCCACAGGGCGTGGCTGATGTGCGGGGTGAGCGGGGAGAGCACGCGCAGCAGGATGCCGAAGCACTCTTCGATCACCTCGGCGGCGAGGGCGCCGTCGCGCGGG
This sequence comes from Zoogloea ramigera, assembly GCF_006539865.1. Classification (GTDB taxonomy): domain Bacteria; phylum Pseudomonadota; class Gammaproteobacteria; order Burkholderiales; family Rhodocyclaceae; genus Zoogloea; species Zoogloea ramigera. Next base: position 55,943 of record NZ_BJNV01000011.1, on the reverse strand, counting down.
GCTTTTTCGAGGGCGTTGAGCATCTTCATCGTGGCCGAGGCGACGGTGTTGAACTGCTGCTTGCCGAGGTCGTAGTTGGCCTGCTTGAGGAGCAGGTGGATCTCGCGGCGGAAGCCGGCCAGGGCTTCCGGCAGCTTGGCGCCGGCGAGCTGGCGCTCGGCACCGATCTGCGGGCGGATCTCGGTGGCCAGCACGTGGCCGAAGCCCCACACCCGGCGCAGGAAGCGGTAGGCGCCCTCGACGCCGGCGTCGGACCACTCGAGAGATTGTTCGGGATGGGCGGTGAAAATGATAAAAAACCGGCAGGTGTCAGCGCCGTATGTGGCAATCAAGGCCTCTGGGTCTACCCCGTTGTTTTTCGACTTGGACATCTTCTCCATGCCGCTGATTTGAACCTGGTTGCCAGAGACGATGACTAGACTCTTCTTGCCCTGCTTGTCGGTTTCTTCAAACCAATTGAGGGCACCATTCGTGCCCGAAATTCGAACTTTTGAGGTGTTGCCACGCCCTTCAACGAGTGTGGTTTCGGAAAAATCCAGGCCCCCATCTTTTATCCATGCATATGTCTGTCCCGTGACGGGGCTGGTGTATTCAGTGATGCTGGACGGGTTGATCCAGTCCTTGCTGCCGTCTTCCTTATCCACAAAATAGGTGGGGGCGAGCACCATGCCTTGAGTCAAGAGGTTTGCAAAAGGCTCGCTATATTTCACAAGGCCCACGTCGCGCATCACCTTGGTCCAGAAGCGCGAATACAGCAGGTGCAGGATGGCGTGCTCGATGCCGCCGATGTACTGGTCGACGGTCATCCAGTAGTTGGTCTCGTCGTCGACCATCTTGTCGGCGCCGAACTTCGTGGCATAGCGGGCGTAGTACCAGGACGAATCCACGAAGGTGTCCATGGTGTCGGTCTCGCGGCGGGCCGGCTTGCCGCAGCTCGGGCAGGCGCAGGCGAGGAAGTCGTCGCGCTTGTTGAGCGGGTTGCCGGAGCCGTCGGGCACGCAGTCTTCGGGCAGCACCACCGGCAGCTGGTCGTCGGGCACCGGCACCGAGCCGCAGCTGTCGCAGTGGATGATGGGGATCGGGCAGCCCCAGTAGCGCTGGCGGCTGATGCCCCAGTCGCGCAGGCGCCACTGCACCTTCTTCTCGCCGACGCCCTGGGCGGCGAGGTCGGCGGCGATGGCGTCGACGGCGGCTTCATAGCCGAGGCCGTCGTACTTGCCGGAATTGATGCAGACGCCGTCCTTGCTGCCGTACCACTCCTGCCAGGCGTCGAGGGAGTAGGGCTTGTCGCCCAGCGCGACGACCTGCTCGATCGGCAGCGCGTATTTTTTGGCGAACGCGAAGTCGCGCTCGTCGTGGGCCGGTACGCCCATCACGGCGCCGTCGCCGTAGCTCATCAGCACGTAGTTGCCGACCCACACCTCGACCTGCTTGCCGGTGAGCGGGTGGGTGACGAACAGGCCGGTGGGCAGGCCTTCTTTCTCCATGGTCGCCATGTCGGCTTCCATCACCGAGCCGTGCTTGCACTTCTCGATGAAGGCGGCGAGCTCGGGGTTGGACCTGGCGGCGTGGAGGGCCAGCGGGTGTTCGGCGGCCACCGCGCAGAAGGTGACGCCCATGATGGTGTCGGCGCGGGTGGTGAACACCCACAGCTTGCCGTCGCTGATGAGCTGGCCGTCGTCGGCGATGTCGTGCTTGAAGGCGAAGCGCACGCCGGTGCTCTTGCCGATCCAGTTGGCCTGCATCAGCTTGACGCGCTCGGGCCAGCCCTGGAGCTCGTCGAGGTCGGACAGCAGCTCGTCGGCGTAGTCGGTGATCTTGAGGTAGTAGCCGGGGATCTCGCGCTTCTCGACCAGCGCGCCGGTGCGCCAGCCGCGGCCGTCGATGACCTGCTCGTTGGCGAGCACCGTTTGATCGACCGGGTCCCAGTTGACCACCTGGGTCTTGCGTTCGGCGATGCCTTTTTCAAGCATGCGCAGGAACAGCCACTGGTTCCACTTGTAGTATTCGGGCGTGCAGGTGGCCAGCTCGCGGCTCCAGTCGATGGCAAAGCCCAGCGACTTGAGCTGCTGCTTCATGTAGGCGATGTTGTCGTAGGTCCACTTGGCGGGCGGCACCTTGTTCTTGATCGCGGCGTTCTCGGCGGGCAGGCCGAAGGCGTCCCAGCCCATGGGCTGCAGGACGTTGAAGCCCTTCATCTTGTGGAAGCGCGACAGCACGTCACCGATGGTGTAGTTGCGCACGTGCCCCATGTGCAGCTTGCCCGAGGGGTAGGGAAACATGGACAGGCAGTAGTACTTGGGCTTCGAGGCGTCGGCCTGGACGCGGAAGGCGTGGGTGGCATCCCAGTGCTGCTGGGCGGCGCGCTCGATGTCGGCGGGTTTGTACTGTTGTTTGTCCTGCATGTCCGTAGCGGCTCGTGATTGGAACGAAACCGCGCATTATAAACCCCTCGGGCGATGCCGGGTTTGACACGCTCAAGACCTTGATGTGACGGGGGATTTCCAGCAAGGAAGGGGTTTGCCCCCATGCCAGCCTGCGGCGGCTCTGCTACAATTGGGCTATTGCATTGCAGCATTTTCCCATGTCCGAGCCCTTCGTTCGCCTTGAAAACGTCCGTTTCGCCTATGGCGAAAGGGCGATCCTGCGCGATATTTCCCTATCGATCCCCCGTGGCAAGGTGGTTGCCATCATGGGCGGCAGCGGCTGCGGCAAGACAACCCTGCTGCGCCTCATCGGTGGCCAGGAAAGGGCCGTCGGCGGGCGGGTGGTGGTGGATGGTCAGGACGTGGCCGGCCTCGGCCGGGAGGCGCTTTACGCGCTGCGCCGGCGCATGGGCATGCTGTTCCAGTTCGGTGCGCTGTTCACCGACATGACCGTCTTCGACAACGTGGCCTTTCCGCTCCGCGAGCACACCGACCTGCCGCCCGAGCTGATTGAAGACCTCGTGCTGTTGAAGCTCCATGCGGTGGGCCTGCGCGGCGCGGCGCGGCTGATGCCAGGCGAACTCTCGGGCGGTATGGCGCGGCGGGTGGCGCTGGCCCGCACGATAGCCCTCGACCCTGCGCTGCTGATGTACGACGAGCCCTTCACCGGCCTCGACCCGATCTCGCTGGGCGTCATCGGCCAGCTCATCCGGCGCCTCAATGACGCGCTTGGGGCGAGCTCGGTGATCGTCACCCACGACATCCAGGAGTCCCTGCAGATCGTCGATTACATCTACTTCATCTCCGAGGGGCGGGTCGTGGCCGAGGGGGCGCCAGATGAGATCCGCCACACCAAAGACCCCTTCGTGCATCAGTTCGTCCATGCCGAAGCAGATGGCCCGGTGCCCTTCCACTACCCGGCCGGCGACTACGCCCAGGCCCTGACCGGAGGTCGCGCCTGATGGGCGGCGTGGTGCGCAGGCTCGGCGCGATGGTGGTGAACGGGGTGTGGCAGCTGGGCTTCGCCGCGCGGTTCTTCTGGCTGATCCTGGTGTATTCGGGGCAGTCGTTCACGCGACTGCACCTCACCATCCGCGAGCTTTATTTCAGCGGCGTGCTGTCGCTACTCATCATCCTGGTGTCGGGCCTGTTCGTCGGGCTGGTGCTCGGCTTGCAGGGCTACGAGATCCTGCAGCGCTATGGCTCCACCGATGCGATGGGCACGATGGTGGCGCTGTCGCTGCTGCGTGAGCTGGGGCCGGTGGTGGCGGGCCTGCTGTTCGCCAGCCGGGCCGGCTCGGCGGTGACCGCCGAGATTGGCCTGATGAAGGTCACCGAGCAGCTCAAGGCGATGGACATGATGGCCGTCAGCCCCATCGCCCGGGTCGTCGCGCCGCGCTTCTGGGGCGGGGTGATCTCGATGCCGCTGCTCGCCGCGCTGTTCTCGGCGATGGGCATCTTCGGCGGCTGGCTGATTGGCGTGGTCTTCATCGGAGTCGATGACGGCGCCTTCTGGTCGCAGATGCAGGCGGCCGTCGACTTCCGCTACGACGTGATGAACGGTGTGCTCAAGAGCTTTGTCTTCGGTGTGGCGGTGGCGCTGATCGCGGTGTTCGAGGGCTACGATTGCGTGCCCACCGCCGAGGGCGTGTCGCGGGCGATCACCCGCACGGTGGTGAGCTCGGCGCTGGCCATCCTGGCGCTCGATTTTGTAATGACGTCTTTCATGTTCAGGGGTCTCTGATGAGTCGTACGACGCTCGATCTGTGGGTCGGGGTTTTCGTGGCAATCGGGATTGCCGCGCTGTTGTTTCTGGCGCTCAAGGTGGGCAGCATTTCCGGGTCGGGCATCCAGTCGCCCTATACCCTCAGCGCCCATTTCGACAACATCGGCGGGCTCAAGGTGCGGGCGCCCGTGAAGAGCGCCGGCGTGCTGGTGGGGCGCGTCGAGGAAATCCGCTACAACAATGAACGCTTCCAGGCCGAGGTGGTCTTCACCGTTGATGGTCGCTATAAATTTCCCGTAGACACCTTCGCCAACATCCTCACCTCCGGCCTGCTCGGCGAGCAGTACATCGGTCTCGACCCGGGCGGCGAGGAGAAGAACCTCGCGCCGGGCGAGGTCATCAAAAAGACCCAGTCGGCCGTTGTGCTCGAGAAGCTGATCAGCCAGTTCATGTTCGACAAGGCGGCGGACAGCGAGCCCGCCCCGGCCAAGAAGTGAGACCAGGGCGAAACCAACGCAGAGTGCCGGGCATCTCGCCGGCAGTACGATGATGAAGAACAACAAAAGCAAACTTCAGCGGCAGGCCCTCCTGCGCGGTGCGGCCACGCTGGCGCTCGGCCTCGGCCTGAGCGCCTGTGCCGCCACCGGCGGCGGGCATCCGAAAGACCCCCTCGAGCCCCTCAACCGGGCTACCTTCCAGTTCAACGAGCAGGCCGACCGCTTCGTGATCCGCCCGGTTGCGCAGGTTTACGACTACGTGCCGCTGCCGGTCAAGACGGTGGTCGGCAATTTCTTCGGCAACCTGGGCGATGTCTGGATCGGCGTGAACAACCTGCTCCAGGGCAAGGTGGCCGAAGCCCTCTCCGACGGCGGACGGGTGTTGGTGAACAGCACCGTGGGCCTCCTGGGCGCCTTCGACATTGCCACCGAGCTGGGGCTCGAGAAGCACGACGAAGACCTCGGCCAGACCCTCGGCGTGTGGGGCGTAGGTGAGGGGCCCTTCCTGGTGCTGCCCATCCTCGGGTCAAGCAACTTCCGCGACACCCTGGGCCTGGTGGGCGACATCTACGCCGACCCTGTGATCCAGCACAAAGAGGTCGCCACCCGCAACTCGGCCACCGGCCTGCGCCTGATTCACAAGCGCAGCGTGCTGCTGGGGGCCGACACCACCGCCGAGCAGGCCGCCCTCGACAAGTATTCGTACATGCGTAGTTTTTACATGCAGTACCGTCTCAATCAGGTGTATGACGGCAGCCCGCCGAGGGTGAAAGACTTTGACGACGAAGAGGCGCAGGCCGATCAGCCTGCCGCCCCGGCCCTTGCCGCGGCCGACTCCGCCACGCCTTCGCCCACCTCCGCCACGAAAGAAAGCCAGGAATGACCAAGACCCTCTCCCTGCTTGCCGCGCTGGCCCTCAGCCTCGGCGTCCAGTTTGCTGCCTTCGCCAACACCATCGCGCCGGACGCCCTCGTCAAAGGCGTCACCGACGACGTGATCGCCATCGTGCGTCAGGACAAGGCGATCCAGTCGGGCGACACCCGCAAGGCCGTCGACCTGGTCGAAACCAAGGTGCTGCCGTACTTCGACTTCGCCCACATGACCCGCCTCGCGGTGGGCAAGGACTGGCGCCAGGCCAACCCCGAGCAAAAAGCCGCATTGACCCACGAGTTCAAGACCCTGCTGGTGCGCACCTACTCTAACGCACTCACCCAATACCGTAACCAGGTGATCGACTTCAAGCCCCTCAAGGCGAAGCCTGAGGATACCGACGTGATCGTCCGCACCGAGGTGCGCCAGGCCGGTGCCAAGCCGGTGCAGATCGACTACGCCCTCGACAAGCAGGGCGACAGCTGGAAGGTCTACGACGTGATGGTGGCCGGCGTCAGCCTCGTCACCAACTACCGCGACAGCTTCGGGCAGGAAGTCCGGGCGGGCGGCATCGACGGCCTGATCAAGTCTCTCAAGGACAAGAACAAGCAACTCGAAACCACTGTCCAGGCCAAGAAATGATCCGCCTCGAGGGCCAGCGGCTGCTCGTCTCCGGGCCGCTCACCATCAGCACCGTCGCGACGCTGAAGGGCGAGGGCGCGGCCCTTGTCGCCGAGGCCGACCGGGTCGTCGACCTTTCGGCGGCCGGCCCGGTCGATTCCGCTGCGCTGGCCCTGCTGCTCAGCTGGACGCGTGCCGCCAACGGGGCGGGGCGCAAGCTTTCCATCGTCGCGGCGCCGCCGGCGCTGCTCAGCCTGGCGGCCCTCTACGACGTCGACGCCATCCTGCCGCTGGCGCACTGAGCGCCTGCCGGCTTCAACTCTCCGACCTGATATGACTCCTGCGATCCGCATTGCCGGCGTCACCAAGCGTTTCCGTTCCCTGCAGGCCCTGGCCGGGGTGGATCTCGAGGTGGCGCAGGGCGAATTCTTCGGGCTGCTCGGCCCCAACGGTGCCGGCAAGACGACGCTTATCTCATCCCTCTCCGGCCTCGCCCGGCCCGACAGTGGCACCCTCGAAGTGATGGGCCACGACGTCGTGCGCGACTACCGCGCCGCCCGGATGGCCCTCGGCGTGGTGCCCCAGGAGCTCGTCTTCGACCCCTTCTTCTCGGTGCGCGAGATGCTGGTGCTGCAGTCCGGCTACTTCGGCATCAAGAAGAACGACGCCTGGATCGACGAGATCCTCCACCACCTTGACCTCACCACCAAGGCCAACGCCAACATGCGCATGCTCTCGGGCGGCATGAAGCGGCGCGCGCTGGTGGCCCAGGCCCTGGTCCACCGGCCGCCGGTGATCGTCCTCGACGAGCCCACCGCCGGCGTCGACGTGGAGCTCCGCCAGGGCCTGTGGACCTTCATCCGCAAGCTCAACCAGGACGGCCACACCATCGTCCTGACCACCCACTACCTCGAAGAAGCCGAAACCCTGTGCGGGCGCATCGCCATGCTCAAGGCTGGCCGCATCGTGGCCCTCGACACCACCGCCAACCTGCTCCAGCGCTTCGCCAGCCACCTGCTGCAGGTCAAGCTGGCCGCCCCCGTGGCGCTGCCGCCGCTGCTGGCGGCCAAGCTGCTGCGCGAGGCGGACGGCGGGCTCGAGTTCGGTTTCGAGCACTTCGACGACGTGGCCGACATCCTGGCCGGCGTGCGCGCAGCCGGCGGCTCCATCGTCGACATGGCCCTCGGCAAGCCCGACATGGAGCAGGTCTTCGTCGGCATCATGAACCAGAACTGAGGCAATCCATGGAAGGTTTCAAGACCCTGCTCTACAAGGAGTGCCTGCGTTTCTGGAAGGTCGGCTTCCAGACGGTGCTCTCCCCGGTGCTCACCGCGGTGCTTTATTTGCTGATCTTCGGCCATGTGCTCGAGGACCACGTCCAGCCCTTCCCGGGCGTCAGCTACACGGCCTTTCTGGTGCCCGGCCTGGTGATGATGACGGTGCTGCAGAACGCGTTTGCCAACAGCTCCTCGTCGCTGATCCAGAGCAAGATCACCGGCAACATCGTGTTCGTGCTGCTGCCGCCCATTTCGTATCGCGAGTTCTACGCAGCCTACGTGATCGCCGCGGTGCTGCGGGGCGCCATGTGCGGCGTCGGCGTGCTGCTGGCTGCGCTGCCCTTCGCGTCATTCGACATCGCCCAGCCCGGCTGGATTGTCGCCTTCGCGCTGATCGGCGGCGCCTTCCTGGCCAGCCTGGGGGTGATCGCCGGTATCTGGGCCGACAAGTTCGACCAGCTGGCGGCCTTCCAGAACTTCCTGATCATGCCGCTCACGATGCTGTCGGGGGTGTTCTATTCGATCCATTCCCTGCCGGCTTTCTGGCAGGGGGTGTCGCATTTCAATCCGTTTTTCTTCATGATTGACGGATTCCGCTATGGTTTCTTCGGTGTCTCGGACGTCTCCCCGTGGACGAGCATCGGAGTCGTGTTGACCTGTTTTATCGTGCTCGCGGTAGTCACCCTGCAGATGCTTGCCCGGGGCTACAAGCTGCGCGCCTGAGGATTGGTATAAAAATGTTTGAAGCAACTGAAATCGAGCGGCTGATCGCCGCGGGCCTCGAATGCGACTTCCTGCAGATCGAGGGTGACGACGGCACCCACTTCACCGGCATCGTGGTCAGCCCGGCCTTCGAGGGCAAGCGCCGGGTGCAGCAGCACCAGGCCGTCTACGCCACCCTCGGCAAGCTGATGGGCAACGAGATCCACGCCCTCCAGCTCAACACCTACACGCCCGCCCAGTGGGCCGAACTCATCAAGGAACTGGGCTGAGGGCCCGTTGATTCATGGATAAACTGCTCATCGAGGGCGGCGTCCGCCTGTCCGGCGAGATCGCCATCTCCGGCGCCAAGAACGCGGCCCTGCCCATCCTGTGCGCGGCGCTGCTCACCATCGAGCCCGTCACCTTTACCAACGTGCCGCGCCTCAATGACGTGAACACCCTGCTGCGCCTGCTCGAGCAGATGGGCGTCAAGGTGAGCCGCGACGGCGACGCCGTGACGCTCGACGCCAGCGGCGTGGACAAGCCGATGGCCTCCTACGAGATGGTCAAGACCATGCGCGCCTCCATCCTGGTGCTCGGCCCGCTTGTGGCGCGCTTCGGCGAGGCCCAGGTGAGCCTGCCCGGCGGCTGCGCGATCGGCGCCCGCCCGGTGGACCAGCACATCAAGGGCCTGCAGGCGATGGGCGCGGCGGTCAGCGTGGAGCACGGCTACGTGCACGCCAAGGTGCCGCGCCTGAAGGGCGCCCGCATCTTCACCGACATGGTCACCGTCACCGGCACCGAAAACCTGATGATGGCGGCCTGTCTGGCCGATGGCGAGACCGTCATCGAGAACGCCGCCCGCGAGCCCGAGGTTGTCGACCTGGCCAACTGCCTGGCGGCGATGGGCGCGCAGATCTCCGGCGCCGGCGGCGACGTGATCCGCATCCGCGGCGTGGAAAAGCTCCACGGCGCCACCCACCGGGTGATGCCCGACCGCATCGAGACCGGCACCTACCTGTGTGCCGCAGCCGTCACCGGCGGTGAAGTGCGTCTCACCGGCACCTCGGCGAGCTACCTCGACGCGGTCATCGACAAGCTGATGGACGCCGGCTGCGAGATCACCGCAGAGCGCGACGCGATCCGCCTCAAGGCGCCGGCGCGTCTCACCGCGGTCAGCCTGCGCACCTCGCCGTACCCGGCCTTTCCGACCGACATGCAGGCCCAGTTCATGGCCATCAACGCGGTCGCCGACGGCACCGCAGTGATCCGCGAGACGATCTTCGAGAACCGCTTCATGCACGCGGTTGAATTGCAGCGCCTGGGCGCCGACATCAAGATCGACGGCAACACCGCCTTCGTGAAGGGCGTCGCCGGCCTGCAGGGCGCCACCGTGATGGCCACCGACCTGCGCGCCTCGGCGAGCCTGATCATCGCCGGCCTGGTGGCCGAAGGGCAGACCACCATCGAGCGCATCTACCACCTGGATCGCGGCTACGAGCGGCTCGAGGAGAAGCTGAGCGCGCTGGGGGCCCGGGTCAGCCGGCTGCGCTAGGGTCGCACCGGCGGCGGGGCGGGCCCCTGGGGGTCAGGCCCCGTGGCTCACGGCCAGCACCCGCAGCTGGATCGCGTGGCCTTCCGGGGTCTGCCAGTCGATGCACTGGCCGACCGACAAGCCCAGCAGGGCGCTGCCCGCCGGCGAGAAAATCGACACCTTGCCGTCGGCGGCGTTGGCCTCGTGGGGCCAGGCCAGGGTGAGTTCGTATTCGCGGCCCGAGGTCTCCTCGCGGAAGCGGGCGCGGCTGTTCATCATGATGACGTCGGCGGGCATGCCGTCGGTGTCGAGGATGTTGGCGCGGTCGAGTTCGGCGCGCAGGCCGTCGAGATCGCTGCGGTTGCGGGTCGGCGGCTTCGACAGCAGGCCCTCGAGGCGTTCGAGATCGCTGGTCGATACGGTGATTTCGGGTTTCATGCAATGCTCCTGAGACTGAAAAATGAAAAGGGCCGAACCCGCCGGGAGCGGTTCAGCCACAGTCCAAAGGCTAACAGAACCGGCGCCGCGAACAAAGCCTGCCGCCACCCCCGCGGGCCGGAGCGCGGTGCTATCGGCTAGAATCACGTTTTAGGCACACAGATGACCATCTTGAACGGCATTACGCTTGCCCTTTCGAAGGGCCGAATCTTCGAAGAAACCCTGCCGCTGCTCGCCGCCGCCGGGATCACGCCGACCGACAACCCCGAAACGTCGCGCAAGCTCATCATCGGCACCAACCGGCCCGACGTGCGGCTGGTCATCGTGCGCGCCACCGACACGCCGACCTACGTGCAGTACGGCGCCGCCGACATGGGCATCGCCGGCAAGGACGTGCTGCTCGAACACGGCGGAGCCGGGCTGTACCAGCCCCTCGACCTCAACATCGCCAAGTGCCGGCTGTGCGTGGCAGCGCCCAAGGACTTCGACTACGCCGCGGCGGTCAAGCGCGGTGCGCGCATCCGGGTCGCCACCAAATATGTCAACGCGGCCCGGGAACACTTTGCCGCCAAGGGCGTCCACGTCGACCTGATCAAGCTGTATGGCTCGATGGAACTCGCGCCGCTGGTCGGCCTGGCCGACGCCATCGTCGACCTGGTCTCCACGGGCGGTACGCTCAAGGCCAACAACCTGGTCGAGGTCGAGGACATCATGCCCATCAGCTCCCGCCTCGTCGTCAATCAGGCCTCCCTCAAGCTGAAGCGCGAGCTGATCCAGCCGGTGCTGGAGGCCTTCGCAGGAGCCGTCAAGAAATGAGTGAACAGATCCGCCGCCTGTCGTCCGCCGACGAAGGCTTCTCCGCCACCCTCGACGCCCTGCTGGCCTTCGAGGGCAGCACCGACGCGGCCATCGAGGACGCCGTCGCCAACATCCTGCAGGCCGTGCGCCGGGACGGCGACGCGGCGGTGGTCGAGTTCACCCGCCGTTTCGATCACCTCGACGCCGCCGACATGGCTGCGCTCGAACTCCCGAAGTCCGAACTCCAGGCCGCACTGGCCGGCCTCAGCACCGCCCAGCGCGAGGCTCTCGAAGCCGCCGCCGCCCGCGTGCGCAGCTACCACGAGCGCCAGGTGCTCGAATCGTGGAGCTACGCCGACGATTCTCCGGGCATGGCCGGCACCCGCCTCGGGCAGAAGGTTACGCCGCTGGATAGGGTCGGCCTGTATGTGCCGGGCGGCCGCGCGTCCTACCCCAGCTCGGTGCTGATGAACGCCATCCCCGCCAAGGTGGCCGGCGTTGCCGAGCTGATCATGGTCGTGCCGACGCCCCGCGGCGAGAAGAACCCGCTGGTGCTGGCCGCCGCCGCAATCACCGGCGTCGACCGGGTGTTCACGATCGGTGGCGCCCAGGCCGTGGCTGCGCTGGCCTATGGCACCCACAGCATCCCGCAGGTCGACAAGATCGTCGGCCCCGGCAACGCCTACGTGGCGGCCGCCAAGCGCCGCGTCTTCGGCACCGTCGGCATCGACATGGTGGCCGGCCCGTCCGAGGTGCTGATCATCTCCGACGGCTCGGGCAACCCCGACTGGGTGGCGATGGACCTCTTCGCCCAGGCCGAGCACGATGAGCTGGCCCAGTCCATCCTGCTGTGCACCGACGCGGCCTTCATCGCCCGCGTCGAGGAGAGCATCGCCCGCCTGCTGCCCGAGATGCCGCGCCGAGACACCATCGCCACCTCGCTGAAGAACCGCGGCGCGCTGATCCACGTGCGTGACCTCGCCGAGGCCTGCCGGATCGCCAACCGCATCGCGCCCGAGCACCTCGAGCTGTCCCTCGCCGACCCGTACCCGTGGATCGACCAGATTCGCCACGCCGGCGCGATCTTCATCGGTCACTACTCGGTCGAGGCCCTGGGCGACTACTGCGCCGGCCCCAACCATGTGTTGCCGACCATGCGCAGCGCGCGTTTCTCGAGCCCGCTGGGGGTGTACGACTTCCAGAAGCGTACCAGCCTCATCGACGTCTCCGAGGCCGGCGCCCAGACCCTCGGCAAGGTCGCGTCGGTGCTGGCCCACGGCGAAGGCCTGCAGGCCCACGCCCGTTCGGCCGAGATGCGTCTGAAGGGCTGAGTCTTCAGCTCGGGCCGGCCGCCCCCCGCAGCCACAAAAAAGCCGCACCCTCGGGTGCGGCTTTTTTACGGGCATTGCCAGGTCAGCCGAGGATCTCCTGCAGCGCCTCGACGAGCTGCACGCACTGGGCGTCGGTGCCCACGGTGATGCGCAGGAACTGGTCGATGCGCGCCGCCTTGAAGTGCCGCACGATGATGCTGCGCTCGCGCAGCGCGGCGGCCAGCTGGGCGGCGTCGCGGCCCGGGTGGCGGGCGAAGACGAAGTTGGCGGCGGACGGCAGCACCTCGAAACCAAGCGCGCCGAGCTCGGCGGTGAGGGCTTCGCGGCTGGCGATCACCTGGCGGCGGGTGGTCTCGTAATGGGCCTCATCGTCCATCGCGGCACTGGCGCCCACCAGGGCCAGGCGATCCAGCGGGTAGGAGTTGAAGCTGTCCTTGACACGGGTGAGGGCCTCGACGAGCTCCGGCTGACCGATCGCAAAACCCACCCGCAGCCCGGCCAACGAACGGCTCTTGGAGAGCGTCTGGGTGACCAGGATGTTGGGGAACTGCTGCACCAGCGCGACGGCGGTGGGAATCACGTCGAGACCGCCGAAATCCACGTAGGCCTCGTCGACCACGATCGGCGCATCGGGCAGGCCGGCGGCCAGGCGGGCGATCTCGGACAGCGGCAGCAGGCGGCCGGTGGGCGCGTTGGGGTTCGGGAAGATCACCGCGCCCACGCGGTCGGCGCCACGGGCCAGATAGTCGTCAACGCGGATCGTGAAGTCGTCGGCGAGCGGCACGGCCTCGAAGGCGATGCCGTACAGGCCGCAATACACCGGATAAAAGCTGTAGGTGATGTCCGGGAAGAGCAGGGGCCGCTCGTGCTTGAGCAGGGCCTGGAAGGTGTGGGCCAGCACTTCGTCCGAGCTGTTGCCCACGAACACCCACTCGGGCGCGATGCCGAAATGCCGGGCCACGGCGGCCTTGAGCTGGCTGCCGGTCGGGTCGGGGTAGAGCTTGAGGCGGTCGGCGTCGCCGCCGAGCTCGGCGCGGATCGCCGCCAGCACATGGGGGCTCGGCGGGTAGGGGTTCTCGTTGGTGTTGAGCTTGACCAGGTTGGCGAGCTTGGGTTGCTCGCCGGGGACATAGGGCGTCAGGTCGTGGACGACGGGGCTCCAGAAGCGGCTCATGGCAGATCGGCTCGGCGGCAGCGCGTGCCGGAAGGGACGGTGAAAACACTAGATGCTATCATGCCCTTTGTTCACCCAGTTTCGACTGTTCTTCCTGGAAAACCACGCAATGCGGCACGCCGAAATATCCCGCGATACCCTCGAAACCAAGATCCGCGTCAAGATCGATCTCGACGGCAGCGGCAAGAGTCAGCTCAACACCGGCATCGGTTTCTTCGACCACATGCTCGACCAGATTGCCCGCCACGGCAGCTTCGACCTGGAGATCGAGTCCGTTGGCGACCTGCACATCGACGGCCACCATACTGTCGAGGATGTGGGCATCACCGTCGGCCAGGCCTTCGCGAAGGCGGTCGGCGACAAGAAGGGGCTGACCCGCTACGGCCACGCTTACGTGCCCCTCGACGAGGCGCTGTCGCGGGTGGTGGTCGATCTGTCCGGCCGGCCCGGGCTGGAGTTCGAGGTGCCCTTCACCGCCGGCATGATCGGCGCGCTGGACACCCAGCTCGTTTACGAATTCTTCCAGGGCTTCGTCAATCACGCCGGCGTCAGCCTGCACATCGACAATCTCAAGGGGCGCAACGCGCACCACCAGTGCGAAACCGTCTTCAAGGCCTTCGGCCGCGCGCTGCGCATGGCGGTGACGCCGGACCCGCGCCAGGCCGGCATGGTGCCGTCCACCAAGGGGGCCCTATGAGCAAGCTTGCGATCATCGATTACGGCATGGGCAACCTGCGTTCGGTGGCCAAGGCCATCGAACACGTGGCTGCCGATGTGCAAGTCCTCGTCACCGCCGACCCGGCCGAAGTGCTGGCGGCCGACCGGGTGGTTTTCCCCGGTCAGGGCGCGATGCCCGACTGCATGCGCGAGCTCGACGCCCGCGGCCTGCGTCCGGCGGTGCTCGAGGCGGCCCGCAACAAGCCTTTCCTGGGTATCTGCATCGGTCAGCAGATGCTCTTCGAGCACAGCCAGGAGGGCGACGTGCCCGGGTTGTGCGTGTTCAAGGGCGAAGTGCGCCGCTTTCCCGCCGACAAGATGGTTGGCGCCGACGGTGCGCGCCTGAAGGTGCCCCACATGGGCTGGAACGAGGTGTGGCAGAAGCAGGCCCACCCGCTGTGGGTCGGCATCCCCGACGGTGCGCGCTTTTATTACGTGCACAGCTACTACGTCGATCCGGCCGATCCGGCTATCGTCGCGGCCACCACCGACTACGGCATCCCCTTTACCGGGGCGGTAGCGCAGGCTAATATCTTTGCCGTCCAGTTCCACCCTGAAAAAAGTGCCGCGGCGGGTCTCCAGCTCCTGTCGAACTTCATGTCCTGGAAGCCCTGACGCCCGGTCGCTTTTCATTCCCCCGTTTCGGTTTCAACTCCTCTTCCGCAATCTCTCGCTATGCTGCTGATTCCCGCTATTGACCTCAAGGATGGTCACTGCGTGCGCCTTAAACAAGGCGAAATGGACGCTGCCACCGTGTTCTCCGAAGATCCCCGGGCCACCGCCCGGCACTGGATCGAACAGGGGGCCCGCCGACTGCACGTGGTCGACCTCAATGGCGCCTTCGCCGGCAAGCCCAAGAACCAGGCCGCCATCAAGGCGATCCTGGCCGAGGTCGGCGACGAGATTCCCGTCCAGCTGGGCGGTGGCATCCGTGACCTCGACACCATCGAGCGCGTGCTCGACGCCGGCATCACCTACGTGATCATCGGCACCGCCGCGGTCAAGAACCCCGGTTTCCTGCACGACGCCTGCAGCGCCTTCCCCGGCCACATCATCGTCGGGCTCGACGCCAAGGACGGCAAGGTGGCCGTCGATGGCTGGTCCAAGCTCACCGGCCACGACGTGGTCGACCTCGCCAAGAAGTTCGAGGACTACGGCGTTGAAGGCGTGATCTACACCGACATCGGCCGTGACGGCATGCTCTCCGGCGTCAATATCGAAGCCACCGTCAAGTTGGCCCAGGCCCTGCGCATTCCGGTCATCGCCAGCGGCGGCATCGCCACCGTCACCGACGTCGAAGCGCTGTGCGCCGTCGAGGGCGAAGGCATCACCGGCGCCATCACCGGCCGGGCGATCTACGAAGGCACCCTCGATTTCGCCAAGGCGCAGGCCCGCGCCGACGAGCTCAACGGGGCCGCCTGAGTTCATGCTCGCCAAGCGCATCATTCCCTGCCTCGACGTCAGTGCCGGCCGGGTCGTCAAAGGCGTCAATTTCGTCGAACTGCGGGATGCCGGTGATCCGGTCGAGGTTGCCCGCCGCTACGACGAACAGGGCGCCGACGAGATCACCTTTCTCGACATCACCGCCAGCTCCGACGACCGCAACATCATCCTGCACGTGGTCGAGCAGGTGGCCGAGCAGGTCTTCATTCCGCTCACCGTCGGTGGCGGCGTGCGCTGCGTCGACGATGTGCGGCGCCTCCTCAACGCCGGGGCCGACAAGGTCAGCATGAACACCGCCGCGGTCAATAACCCGCAGCTGGTGGCCGACGCCGCCGGCAAGGTCGGCAGCCAGTGCATCGTCGTCGCCATCGACGCCAAGCAGGTCGCCCCGGGCAAGTGGGAAGTCTTCACCCACGGCGGGCGCAACCGCACCGGCCTCGACGCCATCGAGTGGGCGCAGAAGGTCGCGTCCCTCGGGGCCGGCGAGATCCTGCTCACCAGCATGGACCGGGACGGCACCAAGAACGGCTTCGATCTGGGCCTCACCCGGGCGGTGTCCGACGCGATCTCGATCCCGGTGATCGCCAGCGGCGGGGTCGGCAACCTCGACCACCTGGCCGACGGCGTCACCCTCGGCCGCGCTGACGCGGTGCTGGCGGCGAGCATCTTCCACTTCGGCGAGCACACCGTGCGCGAAGCAAAAGAGCTGATGCGCGCCCGCGGCATCGAGGTGCGCCTGTGAGCACCGCCTGGCTCGACGAACTCACCTGGGACAAGGACGGCCTGATCCCCGCCATCGCCCAGGACGCCGAAACCGGCGACGTGCTGATGTTCGCCTGGATGAACCGCGACGCGCTGGCGCGAACGGCTGAAACAGGCGAGGCGGTATATTTCTCCCGATCCCGCGGCAAGCTGTGGCACAAGGGCGAAGAGTCCGGCCACACCCAGAAGATCCGCGAGATCCGCATTGATTGCGACAACGACGTGGTCCTCCTCAAGATCGAGCAGGTGGGCGGCATCGCCTGCCATACCGGCCGGCGCAGCTGCTTCTTCCAGAAGCACTTCGCCGACGGGCGCTGGGAGGCCGTCGAACCGGTTCTGAAAGACCCGAAGGAGATTTACAAATGATCGACATCGAAGTGCTGCACCGCGTCGCCAACACCCTTGCCGAGCGCAAGGAGGCCAGCCCGGATTCGTCCTACGTCTCCAGCCTGTTCCACAAGGGCACCGACGCGATCTGCAAGAAGGTCGCCGAGGAGGCCGCCGAGACCATCATGGCGGCCAAGGACAAGGACCTGCTGCACGTGGTCTGGGAAGTCACCGACGTGTGGTTCCACACCATGGTGCTGCTGGCCCATTTCGGCCTGTCGGTGGACGACGTGCTCGCCGAGTTCCGCCGCCGCGAAGGCGTCTCGGGCATCGACGAGAAAAAAGCGCGAACCGCCGGCTGAGGAAGGCATCCAACAATGCATGATTGCCTGTTCTGCCGCATCGTCCGCGGCGAGATCCCTGCCGCAAAAGTCTATGAAGACGACGAGGTGCTGGCCTTCCGCGACATCCAGCCCCAGCGGCCGGTGCATGTGCTGGTGATCCCGAAGCGGCACATCACCTCGCTGGCCCATGCGGCGCCGGAAGACACCCCGGTTCTCGGCCGGATGCTGGCGGTCGCCAACGGGATTGCTGTCGATCAAGGCAGCACCGACGGCTTCCGGTCCATCATCAACACTGGCCGCGTCGGCGGGCAGGAAGTCATGCATGTGCACATGCACATCGTCGGTGGGCCGGATCCGGTCGGGCCGATGCTCAAACGGTAGTTACTAGGAGAATTCAATGGGTTCCTTCAGCATTTGGCACTGGCTGATCGTCTTGGTGATCGTGATGCTCGTCTTCGGCACCAAGAAGCTTCGCAACATCGGCCAGGATCTCGGAGGCGCGGTGAAGGGCTTCAAGGACGGCATGAAAGAAGCCGAGGGCGACAGCCAGAAGATCGGCGACGCCGCCAGCAAGCAGACCATCGACGCGGAAGCCCGGGAAAAGAACAAATCCTGATCCAGGCCCGGCAGCACGCGCGGCAGAGGGGCGCATCGAGCCGCCCCTCTTTTTGTTTCTGGCGTCCGCCGGCCCCAGGCGTTTCCTCACATTAGGCGAATCAGATGTTCGACATCGGTTTTTCTGAACTCATGGTCATCGGCATCGTGGCGCTGCTGGTGCTCGGCCCCGAGCGGCTGCCCAAGGTTGCGCGCACCACCGGGCACCTGTTGGGCCGCCTGCAGCGTTACGTCTCCGACGTGAAGTCGGACATCAACCGCGAGATGCAGCTCGACGAGCTGAAGAAGCTGCAGGAAGAAGCGCGCAAGTCGGCGATGGCCTTCGAAGGCACGGTGAGGAGCGAGATGGCGGGCGTCGAGAGCGGGCTCTCGTCATCGCTGCAATCGGCCTCGTCGGCGATCGGCGATCTCGAGAACACCCTCAAGTCCACGCCACCGGCCAGCCCCGAGCTCGTCGACACCGGGCACAGCCACGACGTCGTCTCCGATCTCCTCGACAAGCAGCTGGCCGAGGCCGAGCAGCACGCCGGCCCGCCCGTCTTCGTCGATGTTCCGCCCGCCGTGGCGCCCGCTGCGCCGGTGTCGGCAGGCGTCGATTCAAATGAGCCCGGCAGCGCCGGCAAGAGCACCCAGTCATGAGCGAGCCGCAGGAAGACAGTTTCATCTCTCACTTGGTCGAGCTGCGCGACCGCCTGCTGCGGGCCGTGGTTGCGGTGGTCGCGATCTTCGTGTGCCTGATGCCCTGGGCCGGCGACATCTACGACATCCTCGCGCACCCGATGATGAGTGCGCTGCCCGAAGGCACCAAGATGATCGCCACCGGCGTCGTCACGCCGTTCTTCGTGCCCATGAAGGTCACGCTGCTGGTGGCCTTCGTGATCGCGCTGCCCTTCGTGCTGTACCAGGCCTGGTGCTTCATCGCGCCGGGCCTCTACGCCCACGAGAAGCGCCTGGGTCTGCCGCTGGTGGTGGGCAGCACGGTGCTGTTTTTGGCGGGCATGGCCTTCTGTTATTTCTTCGTGTTCGGCACGGTGTTCAAGTTCATCGCCCAGTTTGCGCCGAAGAGCATCACCCCGGCGCCGGACATCGAGCAATACCTGGCCTTCGTGATGTCGATGTTCCTGGCCTTCGGCATCACCTTCGAGGTGCCGGTGATCGTGATCGTGCTGGTCAAGCTGGGGATCGTCGATGTGGCCAAGCTCAAGGAGGCGCGGCCCTACGTGATCGTCGGCGCCTTCGTCATCGCCGCAGTGGTCACGCCGCCGGACGTGGTGTCCCAGCTGATGCTGGCGGTGCCCATGTGCCTGCTCTACGAGCTGGGGATATTCCTGTCCCGCTTCGTTACCAAGACGCGCGCTGATGAGGCGGTAAGCAGCTGAAGGCTTGTCCTGGAATGACTGGCGGTGGGTCGATCCACCGCCTCCCGCGTGGTCCTCTTCACGGATCAGCGCCAGGCCGGAGGGCGCCTTGTGGCGCCCTCGTCGCATCCGGGACCGGGGTGTGCGGGTCTGCCGGGAAGGGGCGGCCCTTGCTGCACGCGGTCGTGCGCGGGCCTCGAAGCCCGGTTGGCGCCCTTTGCCACGGACGTCGCCCATCCGGGCGGCCCTGGTCTTCGGCTGCCTGGAGCCATGCCGATACATTCATCAAAAAAGCCCTCAAGCATCGGGGATGGCGTCCGTAATCAGACGTACTATTCCGCGTGAGAGAGTCGATGTACGCATTTCTGCGTGGTGCGGGTCCGGCGCTCCGGCTGGTGGTGTCCCTGTGGGTTGTCGTCGCGCTGCTGGCGGTGCCGGCGGCCAGGGCCGACCTGCTTGCTGACGTCCTCCAGCGCGGGGGGCTCCGGGTGGGGGTGGCGGTGGGCGTGCCCCTCTTCAGTTATCTGGATGCCCGCCAGGAGCTCGTGGGTTCCGACGTGGATACCGCGCGCCTGCTGGCGAGCGACCTGGGTGTCCGGCTCGAGATCGTGCGCCTCACCAACGCCGGGCGGCTCCCGGCGCTCGAGGCGGGCACGGTGGACCTGGTGGTTTCGAGCCTGGCGATCACCCCCGAGCGGGAGCAGGTGGTCGGTTTCTCGATGCCCTATGCGCGGCTCTACGTGGTGCTGGCCGGGCGCCCGGCGCTCAGTGTCAGTGGCTACACCGACCTTGCCGGCATGGAGATTGGGGTGACCCGCAATACCGCCAGCGGGGCGCTGGTGGCCCGCTTCGCACCGCGGGCCCGGCGGGTCGATTTCGAGAGCGACATGATGCTGATCGAGGCGGCGGCAGCCGGCCGGCTCGACCTCTTCTCGACCCAGAACGCCGTGCTCGACGCGGTGAACCAACGGGCCGGCTACAAGATGTTCGAGGGTAAGTTCGTCCAGCAGGAGATGGATGTGGCCATCGCCATGCCCCGACGGGAGCGGGCGCTGCGTGCCTGGGTCAACGCCTGGGTCTTCGAACAGCTGCGGAACGGCCGCCTCAACGAGATCTACCGCCGCCACCACGGGCGCGACCTGCCCGCCGAGCTGCGTCCTGCGCGGGGAGGGCGCTGAGATGGGGCGCGTCTCGAGGCGGGCCTGGCTGCGCTCGGTGCCCTTTGCGCTGCTGCTGGCCGTACCCGGGCTGGCGCGTGCCGACCTGTTCGGCGAGCTGCGGGCGCGGGGAGTGCTTCGCGTCGCAATCGCGGGCTCGGTGCCGCCCTACAATGCTTATCGGCCCGACGGGAGGGCCGAGGGCTCCGACGTGGACATCGCCCGGGCCCTGGCCCGTGATCTGGGCGTCCGGCTCGAGATCGTCCGGGTCATCAACTCCGAGCGGGTCGCGGTCTTGCTCGCCAGACGCGCCGACCTGGTCATCTCGGCGCTGTCGATCACGCCCGAGCGGGAGCGGCTGATCGCCTTCTCGGTGCCGTATGCGACCATCGGCGTGCTCATCGCGGCGCCGCGCTCGCTGCAGCTGTCGTCGCTGCTCGACCTCAAGGGGCGTCGGGTGGGGGTGCTGGCGGGCAGTTCGAACCTCGAACATCTGCACCAGCACGTCCCGGCTGCCAAGCTGCTCGCCTATGCCGACCATGACCTGCTGGTGAGCGCCTATCTGGCCGGCGATTTCGAGATCATGTCGGCCACCGAGAGCGTGGTGGCCGAGGTCAACGCCCGCCAGCCCTTGCGGCCCCTAGTCGAGCAGTTCAGGCAATCCGAGTTCGATCTGGCGGTGGCGATGCCGAAGGGCGAAAAACCCCTGCGCGACTGGATCAACCGCTGGATCGTGGCGCGCCTGCGCGACCAGACCCTGATGGCCATCCACTTCCGGCACCATGGGCGCAGCCCGGTGGTGGGGCACTGAGATGGGGCGCCTGGCGCTGCGGCCCGGTGGTGTCCGGCGGCTGCTGTCGGCGCTGCTGCTGCTCGTCGCGCCTCCGCTGGCCGCGCTCGAGACCGTCGACGGCGTGCGCACGCTGCGCTCCGCCGACGTCCAGCAGGCCGACTATCCGGCCGTGCAGGCGGTCCACGCCATGGGCCAGAGCCTGCACCGGCAGTCCGGCGGCAAGCTGGCCATCCAGGTTTATTCCGCGGCCCTGCTGGGGGACGAGGCCACCTTGCTGCAACTGACCCGCAGCGGCGAGCTGGATCTCAACCGGGTCAGCGCCCAGGCGCTGGAAGAGGTCTTCCCGCTGGTCCGGGTTCTGTCGCTGCCCTTCCTGTTCCGCGACGTGGATCACCTCAACCGGGTGCTCGACGGCCCCATCGGCGCCGAGCTGCTGGGGGCGATGAATGGCAAGGGGCTGGTGGCGCTGGCCTTCTTCGAGGCCGGGGGGCGTTCGATCTGCACGGTCAGTCATCCCGTGAGGCGCCCGGAGGACCTCAAGGGGCTGCGCATCCGCGTGCCACCGTCGGCGCTGGCCTCGGCCGTCTTCGAGGCTTGGGGCGCGCGGCCGATCAAGCTGCCTTTCTCCCAGACCGGCAACGCCCTCACCACGCACCTGATCGATGCGGCGGAGAACAATCTGCTGGCCTACGCCAGCGCCGAGCATCACCGCCATGCTCCGTGGCTCACGCTGACCCACCACACCTTCTCGCCAGAGGTGCTGGTCATGTCGCGGCGCAGCTGGGATGCACTGTCGGGCGCCGAGCAGGCGATGCTGCGCCGGGCCGCCCGCGAGGCCAGGCCGATGATGCGCGACATGTGGCAGCAGCGCGAGGAGCGGGTCGAGGCGCTGCTACGCCTGGGCGGGGTCAGCTTCGTGGACATCCCGCCGGCCGAGCGGGCCCGCTTCGAGGCGGCGCTGCGGCCGCTTTACGCGCGCTTTGTCGGCAGCCCCGAGCAGCGCCGGCTGATCGCCCGGATCCGCGCCCTCCGATGATCGCCCCGCAGCTCGCCCGCCTGCGTGCCCGCATCGACGCCTGGTTGCGCGCCACCTCCCTCGGGCGGCGCCTGACCCTGCTGTCGCTGCTCAGCGTCGCCGGCCTGACGATGTTGCTGGCGCTCAACCTGCTGAGCAGCGGGCTCAAGGATGCCTACTTCGACTCCATCGAGGTGCTCAACGTCCAGCAGCGGCAGCTGCAGCACTTCAACACCGAGACGGCCCGCCTGCAGGCCGCGATCCAGCAGTATCTGGCGGTGCCCGACGAGGCCCTGGTGCGGCAGATCGATGGGGCCACCGAGCTGTTGTTCGCCGAGCTCGACACCACCGACAAGACCCGCGCCGATTACGCCGATGAGCTGGCCTCGCTGCGCCAGTCGCTGCAGAGCTTTGTGGCGGGGTATCAGGAGCTCAAGCGCATCAACCTGGAGATCGACCGCATCTACCACCGCGAGCTCCTCGAGTCGGCGCAGCAGTCGGCCCGCCTGCTCTCGCTGATGCTCAGCCGCAGCGCCGAGAACACGGGCCAGACCCTGATCGGACCGGCGTCCCGCTCGCTGATCGACGCCTTCGTGGATGCGCTGCTGAAGATGAACGCCTATTACGCCCGGCGGGAGGTTAACGTGAGCCTCGCCACGCGCACCTCGCTGGAGCGGGTGGCGCAGCTCTCGCCCCTCATCGAGCAGCTCACCCACGACGCGTTCGAGCGGGCGGTGCTGCGCGACCTGGGCGAACGCACCCACCGCATGATCTCCGGCCTGGGCAGCCTGCAGCGGGCCTACGCCCGGCGCGCCGCGGTGATGGAGCGGCAGATCGAGGCCAGCCAGCGCGACATCGCCCGGGTCGCGTCGTCGCTGGACGAGCGCCATGCCGGCATCGAGGCCGAGCTGCGTGCCCGCTACACCTCCCGCCTGAGCATGATCAACGCGCTGTCGGTGATGATCGGCGCGGTCGTCATCGGCGTCACCTTGCTGCTCGGAGCGCTGGTGGCGGCGTCGATCCGCGAGCCCCTGCGGGCCCTGCTGCGCACCGTCGAGGCCTTCTCCCGCGGGCGCTTCGACGAGCCGGTTCCCGACGTGGGTGACAACGAGCTGGGCCGGCTGGCCGGTGCCCTCCGGGAGTTCCGCCAGAGCGCCGGCCAGCGCGCCCTCGCCGAGCGGGCGCTGCGCGAGAGCGAGGCGCGCCTGCGCACCCTGTCGGACATGTCGAGCGACGTGTTCTGGGAGGTCGACGCCGACTTCCGTTACACCGCGCTGTCGGGCCTCAGGGCCAATGAACTGCTCGCCTGGCACGTCATGCTGCTCGGCGTGTGCCCGTGGGACAACCCGGGCGTCAAGGGCGAGCCGCTGGAATGGAGCCGGCTGCGCAACGCCTTCGAGAGCCATCAGCCGTTCCGCGACCTGCAGTTTCAGCTCCAGCTGCCTGACGGAGGCGTCATCCATCTGCAGGTCAGCGGCGACCCGGTTTTCGGGCACGACGGTGGCTTCTGCGGCTTTCGTGGCACCGGCAAGGACATCTCGAAGCAGAAGGCCGTCGAGGCGGAGATCCGGCGGCTCAACCAGTCCCTCGAGCAGCGCGTGGCCGAGCGCACCACCGAGCTGCGCCAGACCAACGAGCGCCTGGCCCATGCCCTAGAACACCTGGTGCAGGCTGAGAAGCTCGCCTCCCTGGGCAACCTGGTTGCCGGCGTGGCTCACGAGCTCAACACGCCCCTGGGTAACACCCTGCTCACGGCCACCCACCTGCGCAACCGTGTCCATGAGCTGCAGGATGTGTTTAAAACAGGGGCCATGCGGCGCTCCGAGCTCACCGCCTTCATCGAACTCTCCAGCGACGGGCTCGATCTCATCGAGCGCAACCTCAACCGGGCCGCGGGCCTGCTGGCCAACTTCAAGCAGGTAGCGGTCGACCAGACCAGCGCCCAGCGGCGCCGCTTCGATTTGCGCAAGACCGTCGATGAAGTCGTCGCGACCCTGATGCCAGGCCTGCGCAAGCGCAGGCTGGTGCTCGTGGTGGACATCCCCGAGGGGCTGGAACTCGACAGCTTCCCGGGGCCGCTGGAGCAGGTCATCGCCAACATCGTCACCAACGCCGCCATCCATGCCTTCGGGCCGGATGAGGCCGGTGAGCTCTTCATATTGGCCGAGCCGGTGGGCACCGGGGAGATCGAGCTCTGCATTCGCGACAATGGCTGCGGCATTCCGCCGGAGGTGCAGGGGCGGGTGTTCGACCCCTTCTTCACCACCCGCATGGGGCAGGGCGGCAGCGGGCTGGGGCTCTACATCGTCTACAACATCGTCACCAGCCTGCTGGGGGGCAGCATCGAGGTGAGCAGCACGCCCGGCGGCACCTGTTTCACGATGCGCTTCCCGGCCTGTGCGCCGGATGCCCCCGAGGGCCTGGCCAGCGTGCTGAGCGTCACCCAGGCCCTGCCGCCGCCCGGCCGCGCTTGACCCCGCGCCGATCGCGGGAGTACAAAAGCCGGGGGCGCTCATCGGGGGCGCCCCGTGGTTCCAGCCAGCGCAGGCCTTCACCGGGTGCCGCTCAGGATCATGAAGATCAATCTCTTCGCCTACCATCTATGGCAGCGCTTCTGGGCCATCGCCTCGCCCTACTGGCGCGGCGACGAGCGGCTGAGGGCGTGGGGCTTGCTGGCCTTACTGGTCGTCCTGCTGCTGGGCCAGACCCGCTTCGCGGTGATGCTCAACGAGCAGACCGGCGAATTCACCTCGGCCCTGGCGGCCCGCGACGAGACGCGCTTCTGGGATTCGATCCAGTTCTGCGTGGTGTTGCTGCTGATGGCGGTGCCGATCTTCGCGTTCTACTTCTATGTCCGCGACACCCTGGGCATCCACTGGCGGCGCTGGCTGACCAACCGCTTCCTCGAGAGCTATTTCAGCCACCGCCAGTACTACGAGCTCAACGCCAGCGCCATCATCGACAACCCGGATCAGCGCATCGCCGAGGACATCAGCACCTTCTGCTCGCGTTCCCTGTATTTCCTGCTGATCTTCATCGGCTCCTTCCTGCAGCTGATCGCCTTCAGCCGCGTGCTGTGGTCGATCTCCCACGAGCTGGTGTATGTGCTGGTGGTGTACGCTGTTTCGGGCACCCTGATCGCCATCGTGTTCTTCGGCTCGCGGCTGATGAGCCTCAATTTCCAGCAGATCCGGCGCGAGGCGGATTTCCGCTACAGCCTCCTGCGGGTGCGCGACAACGCCGAATCCATCGCCTTCTACCGGGGCGAGGCCCAGGAGCTGCACCAGGTGCGGCGGCGCTTCAGCGCGGCCTTCAAGAACTTCAAGCAGCTGATCCGCCAGCAGCTGGGGCTCAACTTCTTCCAGTACGCCTACAGCCTGATGAACATCGTGCTGCCCAGCGCCATCGTCGCCTCCCAGGTGCTCTCGGGCGAGCTGGAGGTGGGCCGCGCGGTGCAGGCGGCGGGGGCCTTTGCGGCGGTGCTGAGCGCCATCTCTCTGATCGTCGAGAATTTCGAGAGCCTCTCCCGCTTCACCGCCGGGGTCGACCGGCTCGATACCCTGGCGCGGGTGCTGGGCCCCGCCGCCGAGCTGCAGCCGCGCAAGGGAAGCACCATCCAGTCGGCCGAGGCGCCCCACCTGGCCCTGCAGAACGTCACGCTGCACACTCCCAACTACGAACGCATCCTGGTGCAGAACCTGTCGGTGATGGTGAAGCCGGGCGAGAGCCTGCTGATCGTCGGTGACAGCGGCTGCGGCAAGAGTTCGCTGCTGCGGGCCATTGCCGGGCTGTGGTATGCGGGCAGCGGCAGCATCCTGCGCCCGCCGGCGAGCGAGATGCTCTTTCTGCCCCAGCAGCCCTACATGCAGTTCGGCACCCTGCGCAGCCAGCTGCTCTACCCGCACAAGACAGGCACGGTGCCCGATACGCGCCTGCTGCGAGTGCTGGAGCAGGTGAATCTGCCGGACCTGGCCGAGCGTTTCGGCAGCCTCGACGTGGAGATGGACTGGGAGAAGGTGCTCTCGATCGGCGAGCAGCAGCGCCTGGCTTTTGCCCGGGTGCTGCTGTTCCAGCCCCGCTATGCCATCCTCGACGAGGCCACCAGCGCCCTCGACAGCGCCAACGAGGCCGCCCTTTACGGCCTGCTGCTCGAGGCTGGCACCACGCTGATCAGTATCGCCCACCGGGCCGCGGTGGTCCGCTACCACACCCAGGTGCTGGAGCTCACCGGCGACACCGGCTGGCGCCTGCACCCGGCGGCGGGTTATCACTTCGGGCAATAAGCCAGGAAAGACTTGTTTGGCAGTGAAGACGCATCGCGGCGGGCGATAAAGCCTCGCTCGCCGGCCAGGAAGCTTGGCGGCATTCGAAGAAAGCCCTGGCGGCGGCGAAGACCGCGGGAGCGCTGTGCCGGAGGGAAACGGCTGGACATAAAAAAAACCGCAGGCACCAGGCTTTGCGGTTTTTTGAGAGGGCTTGCACAGCCCTCTGATGGGCTCCCGGAGGCTCAGACGTTAAAGTGAAAGATGGCCTTGGAAGTGCCATTTTTACTGGGTCTCAGCGCGGTTTGGCTCATTCCGTAGTCACTTCCGTATACATTTTTTGCGGACATCCCCATTCGGGTGGCCTCACCCGTGTTCACTTGGTCTGCTCCGCCAAGAGATCAAGCACGTCGGTCTCCAGGATCGCGCCCAGCTTGCAAAGGACCAGCAGGGACGGGTTGCCCACAGCGCGCTCGATCTGACTCACGTAGGTGCGATCCACATCCGCGCTCAGGGCGAGCGCCTCCTGCGACAAGCCACGCTTGCCCCGGAAGTCTTTCATGTTGCGCGCCAAGTCCTGACGCACTTGCTCGTAGTCTCGTCCCATCAACGCCGAGCATGGGCGTCATGAGACCTTGAATCCACGGACTATATTCGACAATGTCGAATATAGTCTTCATAATCAGCTCAACTTGGGATCAAAGGGAGCTGATGGATGAGTGGACTCTGCTTTCGGATGCTGGCCGGGCTGGCCGTTGTGATGACCGTGACCGGTTGTGTCACGACACAGCCGCAGGCTGACGGTTCTACCAAGGTTCACCTCTCCTTGGGTGGCGTGTCGAAGGTAAGCCAAGGTAACGTGGCACCGCCTCCTACTACCGAGACTCGCCCAGCCGTCGTTGCCAATCAAGCAAAGCCAGACCAAAGCGCGCCGCCCGGCGCTCCTGGCATCCGTGCAACAGCCCTGGCAGGCGTCTTCAGCAAGCACTCCTACGACGGAACGCCCAAGACCTACTTCCCCCGCGTGGCAGTCACGGTCACAGACTGGTCCCGCCGTGACTGCTGGATCGGTACGGCCACCATCTGGTGGAGCAAGAGCAAGTCCGAAGCTGTGCCCGCCTTCTCTGTGTGCTGGGGACAGTCGGTGGGGTACGCGGTCAACAACGCCGCGAACCTGCACCTCTTCATGCAGCAGATGGCGGTCGAGCACAGCGGCAATGTCCGCACTGTTGGCCCCAAGCCGCCCATGCTGGCCATCCCAGACCGGCAGCCGATCAGCGAGCGGCAGCAGCTCGCTTTTCAGGGGTTTGTCCAGCAACTGGTGCTAGACACCGGCTGGCAGCCGGGCGCACCAACCAATCTCTGGTTGGTAGGGTATGACGCCAACGCGGTCATCAAGCCAACCGTGCCTCCTGCCTCCAGCAACGGAGCGTCGCAGCCCGTGGACGCCAAGACCAAGGCGCAGCTCGAACAGGCGCTGAGCTGCACGGCCATCGGTCCACGATTTGAACTGGCTGAGTCACTGCTCAAGCAGTCGGGATGGAATCCCGATCAAGGCGTCACGCCGGTCACGCTCACCGAGCCCGTCAAGGTCTATGGGTTCAGCGTCCGTAAAGTTGCGGTGTCACGTGACGGGGGTGAGCAAACCTACCGCAGCTACTTGCCCGGTCTTACGGTCCAGCAGCTTGCGAAATCAGGCTCGTTGAAGCTGGGCAAGGACGGTAAGACCTATGGCCGTTTGACCAAGGTCGGTGTGTTGTCGGCAGGCATGGAGGGCGGCGAAGTCACGCTGACCTGCACCGTCAACACCGAAGGCTCGGAGGGCTGACCATGGCGATGCAATGCCCGAGCTGCGGCAGCACGCACATTCAGCCGATGGCTGTCGTGCATGCAGGCGGCACGCAGCAGTTCTACGCAACGCACACGGCGGTCACTTCAGATGGGCAGTTCGTTCAAGGTAGCAGCCAGGGCTCGCAGTCCACGGCGTTGGCCCAGCACTGCGCCCCGCCCGCACCGCCGTCACCGCTACCTTTCATCGGGGCATATGGGATTGGCGGCATCATCATCTACATGTCGATGACGGTGTGCCCGTTGTTGGCGCGTGAGTGCGTATACGTCGGCATGGCAGGCCTGCGCTACAACTGGAAGCAAGCGGCTGTCGGCTTGGGACTCATCGCGCTGGGCTGGCTGCTGATGAAGGGCTGGCGTACCCAGGCGAAGGTCTACAGTGCCGCGAAACGCCAGTGGCAGAGCACGTGGTTTTGCCATACGTGCGGGCAGGCACATCGCAGGACATGATCGGTACGCACCCGTTATCGTAGTTACCGTAATTACGATAACGGGTGCATAGACTACCGCTGGACAGTCAAGCCAGCGGTGAAACCGATACTACGTTTCCCACCGTCCGAAACCAGCTGTAGGTCCTTGGGGCGGATGTGATCGCGCAGATCCCTTGCGGCATGCCCAAGCGCCCGTCGCAATGCCAGGCCCAGACTTCGCGGCGGCAAGTGCTTCAACTTCTCCAGAACGGCCCCGTCGAGAGAGGGTACGAAGGCAGAACCCCAGCTGGCTTCGGCACGCATTCGTCCATAGATGTTCTGCGCGATTCGTGCGATCTGATCGGGCGTGGGTGCTTGGACATGCAGCACCGTGAGCCGCGACAGCAATGGGCTCGGGATGCCATCCACACTGTTTGCCGTCGCGATCCAGTTCACGTGGCTGGCATCGATGGTGAAATCACGAATAGAGAGGTCCGTGAAGGACCGTGCGCTGCGGGGCTCAAGAAGGGTGTATAGCGCCGCCAATGGGTCGTACTGGCGCACCTGCTCAGTCTTGTCCAGTTCATCCAAGACCACGACGGGGTTGGCCTTTGGCTGGTAGGCAAGCAGTTCGAACAGGAGGCCAGGCTCGGAATTACTCCAGAAGGCTTCTGACCCAGCCAGTGGAGAACCAGATTGGGCGCTTGCCATGTCGAACACACGGAAGGGCAAGGCCAGCCTTTCCGCCAGCCAGCGAGCCGCTCCTGTTTTGCCGATGCTCGCAGGCCCGACCAGCAGTAGCGGCGACCAGGCAACGCGGCCATCGCCCATCGCATTGAGGGCAAAGTGATCGTGCAGCACCTCAGCCAGCTCGCTGAAGTTCGGGAAGGCTTGTGTGAACTCTTCGATCAGCACGTCCCACTCGTCGGGCAGCATGCCGAGCGTGCGCCGCTCATGGCCGGCCGCCCGGATGCGCTCCGCAATCTGCTGGGCACGCTTGAACTTTTCGTCTGCCTTCGCGCGATGGCGGTCAACAAATTGTTTGAGGCCGGAAGCGTCCAGAAAGGCGATCAACGGTGCGTGCTTGTCGTTAGTCGAAGTGCTGCTATCGCGTGCGGGGACGGGGCTGTCGGGCAGGTCTTTCTTGGCGGCTTCAGTGCGAGTGGGTGCATCGCGATCAGTAGTGCTGCTCGCACGCTCGGCATCCGCCAACTCCAAGGCCTTCGCAGCTCTCTTGAAACGCTGGATGTCCTCTGCGAACAGTCCGACCACTTGCTCGTGCGCAGCGCACCGAGCACCTTGGGGAGCATTGGCATCGCCACCGAAAACTGGAGCACCACACACAGGGCAGCACTGCTGGGCGGCGTGCCGAGCCTGTTCCACCACATCGAGCAAGGCGCGCTCGCGCTGGATGCTGGCATCGGAGACCTCGACTCGGACCGCCAGCTTTTCCCTGGTTGCGGTGACACAGAACAGCGGACGACGCTGGTAGTCACTGCGATGCATCAACCGCTCGCATTGAGTGATCAGCTCGGCGACCACGGCGAGATGGCCTGGGGCGGGCTGAAACACCTGCTTCTCCAGCCAAGGGTGAAGTCGCTTCAGCTCTTCGACGGCCTCTTGGTACTCTCGGCGTCGCATGGGGCGGTACTTCCGTTGCAGGTCGGTCATGGTACTCTCCATTTAACTATAAATTACTATAACGACTCAAACAGGGCATGCCAAGCCTTGGCTGGGTGATGGCCGCCTTGTTATAGTGATTTACTGTTAGAACAATGCAGGTGCCGTATGCCGACACTTCAGGCCGAACAACTGCGTGCCATAGCAGCCGCACTCATGCGACTGCGTGGCGATACGCTGAGCTCTGTGGGGATGGCCACTGGTATCCGTCCGGCGAACCTCTCCGTTTGGCTGAGGGGCAAAGAGCAGGTCATTTCTGCCAAGCGCGTGGCGACGTTGATGTATCACCTAGGGCTGGAGGGGAGCAGCCTACGCGCAGATATCCTCCACCAATGGCGGGACGCTGGTGCCTTAGATGACGTGGGACTGGTGCTGAACGCCCTCGTCGGCTCTGAGGCTGTTGTGCTTTACCAGGATGGTCAGCCAGGCCTTACCAAGACCCGGTTCCTGCAAATTGGCGATGTACTTGCCCGCATCGAGCTAACCGCTGGCTTTGCGGCCGCGCAGGACTTGGCCGATTTCATTCAGCCGCACCGTGTGATCGTGCTGGCTGAGCCTCTTGCTGCGGTCCCGGTCGAGTCGGTCAGAGCCACGCGTGAAGCATTGCTTACGCTGGCTGAGCAAGCAGCAAATGATGTGGACGACGACGAACTGTTGGACAGCCTGCTGTTTCAGATTGGTAATAGCAGTTGGCCGACCGCCTCATCCAACACCAGCTCTCCCGTCGGTTGGCAAAAACTGGAGCAAGCACTACGCGCAGCACTGCATGATGGGTTTGAGCCCAGCGCGATTGCTCAATGGATCTCCGCAGCACGGGATAGCCAGAAATAGGCATTAATTGTTGCAAAAATGCAACGAGCGATGATTTATTTCGCTCGCGCCGTCATCTGTCCCCTTGCGATCCGCGAATCGCGCAAGTGGCTGTTGATAAAAGACATTTTTCAGTTCAAAAGATGGCGATTCAGTTTTCTAGCTTCTGATTGAAAACAACTGATTCCATATCCGTCATTCGGCGGTGAATGGCCGTTGGTCGGTGATTTCCGAAAAACCTCTTTCGTGTCCGTGCCCGAGCGGAAGTCAATCGCCCAATGCGAAGTTGAACTGTCCGTTTCATTGGGGCGGCATTGCTTGCGTTTCTCCGTATGGTCAAAAACATGCCGCTGCACGTTTTTGACAATCGCATCAGTTATCTGAATTTGTCATGTAAATCGCGGAACATAGCCAAAATCTGAGCCTCTGGACACGCCGACAACGCAGAACGAAGAATTGCCTGTCATTACACGAAATGGTGGGCAATCAAATGAAAAACCGCATCCTCCGGTACAGCGACCTGGAAACCCAGTTGGGCATGAACCGCGTCACCATCTGGCGCAGGACGAGAACAGACCCAACCTTCCCGCGCCCGATCCGCCTGGGCAACTCTCGCAACGCGGCCATCGGATTTCTTGCTGAAGAAATCGAGGCCTGGATTGCCCAGCAAGCTGCTACCGCACGGGTGGGCCGCTGATCATGAAGGTCAGTGGAGACGCCCATGAACGCCTCTCAGTTGCTGATCGTTCGGCGTCGCCATGCGGGGAATTTCACCCAGATTCCCAACTCGCTGATCCGCAACGAGCATCTCAGTCTGAAAGCGCTGGGGGTGATCGTGCACTTGCTCTCCCTCCCGCCAGGCTATCGCATCAGCCTCGAAGGTCTGTGCGCTGTACGCAAGGAGGGGGAGACGGCCATGCGAACAGCCATCAAGCAGCTTGAGAGCCTGAACTACATGCGAATCGTCCGCGACCGTTCGGCATCGGGGCAATTCATTCAATCCAGATGGTTTGTCAGCGATGAGCCGATTGTGGACTGGGCTCCACACCTTGAAAACCCACGTGTGGAAGAGCCAGTTCTGGATCAGCCAGTCCAGGGCGATCAAGGGGCTACAAACACTGGGTTTAAAGAAACATTGGATTCATCAAAAACAACCACTACCGGGCCAGAGGACACGCCACCTGACTCTGACCAGTCGCCGGCCTTGATCATGGACGAGGCGGATGAAGAGTGCTGGTTGTGGTTGTGCCAAAAGCTATCACTCGAACCCCAAAAGACGCAGGATCAATGCACGGGTCTCTCCACCTCCGTAGCCCTGGATGTCTTGGCAGAAGTCCTCGAATGCAAGCGCCAAAACAGCATTCGGAAGACTGTCCCCCAATTCCTTGCCTCCCTGCTGCGAAGGGCTCGCGAGGGCAAGTTCAGCTTGTCGGCTGGGTCAGAGCTGCGACGCGACCTTCGCCAAATCATCAGGCGGCAACGCGCTATGGAAGCCGCAGCCGAGCCAACTCAAGCAATCGTGACGGATCGGCCAGTGGTGGACAGGGCCCGCGCCAGAGAAAGGCTCCAGCAGATGCGTGATGAACTCGCAAAGAAGGCACGGACACCGGCAATGTCACGAGGCACAGCATGAACAACAAAAACTTGGAAAACCGATTCGCCTGGCGAGATGTCGTGGCGGATGACAAATGGGCGGGCTGGGGATGGATGCAAACCTGCACCGTGGCGACGGGCAAGGTCAATATTGAATGCATACCGCAACCAGCTCTCGGCGGCGACCGAAGCATGCGGCTTTGTCTCATTGCGCTCGATCAGGCCACGTTGATCGAATATACGGACACTGGCTTCGTGCTCCGCGAGTATGTGGCCCGACTTTCATTCGATGCTGTCATCGACAGGCTGCGGCAAGTCCCATCAACTCCAGTCCATTTGGCCGCGCCGGAATTGCTGAATGGCCTGGCGGATGACGGTCTGCTCGTGCAAGTTTTTGGTAATCAGCGGAGGCGTCGTGGGCAACTCACACACTGATTACACAATATGCGCCACAGTGCCCCCACATGTTTGCCACACTGTTAACACAAGGTTTGGCATCAAATCGGCCAATTGTTCACACAGTTTCGCCCATTGGTTCGCACAGGCTCAACACACTGTTCGCACATTGGGCGGCGGGGTCCAGGGGATTTTCCCCTGGCCGACATTTATCGTTGCGATAGCGGCGATAAATATAGTCGGTCACTATGTTTTCAGCGACGGTGCCCCATGATCACAGGCGGCATCCAGTTTGTTCACATCGCTGTCTATTCGCTGCATTCACCGAAGAAAACCTCGCGGGGAGCAGACCGTAAATGGGCTGTGCGCGACGTGATTGCTGAGGCCAGCCGCGAGCCGCAAGCGTGCTTGCATGTGCCTAGGCCGAGGCCACCCAACCTGCTGCATGGTCCCAGCCTCGCCGAGCTGGAAGCCGAAGTTGGCGCCATCCATGCGCGCAGCCGTGACGCAGCTGGTCGCCGTTTGCGAAAGGACGCGTCCGTCCTGCTGGCTGGCGTGGCGTCGTATCCACGTGGAGGCATTGAGTACAGCTACTGGAAGCAAAGCACCTTGGAGTGGCTGCAAACGGAATTCGGTGATCGCGTTCGGTCCGTTGTCGAGCACACCGATGAGGCGCACCCGCACCTCCACTTCTATGTCGTCAATCCTGACGGTGGCAACGTCAAGGACTTGCATCCCGGCTTCCGTGCGGCAAAGGGCGCTCAAACACCCAAGGAACAGCGTCTTGCCTACAACACGGCAATGCGCGCATTTCAGGACCGATTCTGGGAGCACGTTGCCGGGCCGTCTGGACTCGCTCGTTTGGGGCCGGGCCGACAGCGCATGAGTCGTGCGCAGTGGACGCGGGTGAAGTTCGGGCTGCCGGCGCAGGCCTCGTTGCTCCAGCGTGCGCGTGAGATCACGCGTGGGACGGGTGAGCGTGACCGTCAGCTTCGCTCATTCGCGCACAAGACGATGCTTGAAGCGCAGTTGTTGATCAAGGAGTTGGAAGCGCGGGAGGCTCGCGTTCTGGCACTTGAAGCCAGGTTGGGATTGAAGCCGCCCGTGTCCGACTCGAACGATCCTGACAAGGCCTAACCCGATCAAAACAGGTTCAAACCCTATTTAACTGGCTGAAAGTGGCGTAGACTGTGTTCAGTTGCCGCCGCTTTGGCGGCGCATTTTTGTTTGGATGCAGATATGGACGACCGCTGGCTCTCTGTCGATGAAATCGCCGACTACCTCGGCGTAGCCAAAGACACCATCTACACCTGGGTGACCTCCAAAGGCATGCCGGGGCACAAGGTTGGGCGCTTCTGGAAGTTCAAGAAAGAAGACGTGGACGCCTGGGTGCGTGAGGGCGGTGCCGCTGCCAGCAGTGATGACTTTGACGACAAGGAGCCCCGCAATGCCTAAGCAGCGCTCCGCACAGGACAACAACGACATGAGCGACCTTGATCAAGAAGCCCAAGCGCCCGAGAGAGCGCTCGAAGAGGGCAAGGTCTTTGACTACATCACCGGCAACCCGGTGAAGGACAGCGACAAAGAGCAAGTCCGCCAGCGCATCGCCCGCGCCATCATCCATGAGTACGGCATTGCTGCCGAAGACATGGAGCCTGACTTCAAGGTCAAGGTGCTGGGTAAGAACCGCAAGCTCGACATCGCCATCTTCAAGCCTGGCCAAGCACACACGGTGGACAACCTCTACCGCGCAGTGGTGGTGGAGAAAGAGCCCAAGCTCGGCACCAAAGGTGCCTATCGCATGCGTGATCCGGAAGAGGCGCGCAAAGAGTTCGAGGTGCTGGAAACCGTGATGGCCGAAGTCGAAAGCTGCGACTACGGCCTGTGGACCAACGGACTGGAGTTCTTCTTCTTCAAGAAAGAAGTCACCCGCTTCGACACCAAGTTCAAGCCCATCGGCGACTGGCCCCTGGGTGACGACACCTTCAGTGTGGAAGGCCGCTCCATGGGGCGCCTGCGCCGTGCCGATCCGGTCATGCTGCGCACAGCGTTCCGCCGCTGCCACAACTACATCCACGGCAATGAAGGCATGCCCAAGGATGCGGCCTTCTGGCAGTTCCTGTACCTCATCTTCTGCAAGATGTATGACGAGCAGCAGCCCAACGATGCGCGTCGCTTCTGGGTAGGGCCGTTCGAGCCGTTTGAAGCTGCTGGCCGAGAGCAAATCCGCCTGCGCATCAAGCCGCTTTTTGAGGCGGTGAAGAAGAAGTACGACGGCCTGTTCAAGGGCAACGAAGAGATCACCCTGTCCGACCGCGCACTGGCATTCATCGTCTCCGAACTGGCCCGCTACGACTTTGGTCGCACCGATGTGGACGCCAAGGGCACGGCCTACCAAGAAATCGTTGGCACCAACCTGCGTGGAGATCGCGGCCAATACTTCACCCCGCGTGGCGCCATCAGTCTTGTGGTCAAGATGTTGGCACCCAAAGAGCATGAGCGCGTGCTCGATTCGTCCTGCGGTACGGGTGGCTTCCTGGTCGAGACCTTGAACTACCTGAACAAGGTCTTCCACGAAGAGAAGCGCATTAAGGCAGGCGACGAGAATACGGAAGAGTTCGTCTCCATTCGAGACCGGTTGGCCCACTTCGCGGCCAACAACCTGTTCGGCGCCGACTTCGACCCCTTCCTGGTTCGCGCGGCACAGATGAACGTGATGATGGCTGGCAATTCGCTCGGCCACCTCTATCACATGAACTCGCTGGAGTTCCCGGCAGGCCACCTGCCTGGTGTGCCTGCTGCGAAGGCAGCCATCCCGCTTGGCACCATCGATGTCTTGATGACCAACCCGCCGTTTGGCTCGGACATTCCGGTCACCGAAAAGACCATCTTGGAGCAGTACGAGCTGGCCCGCCGCTGGGAGCGGCAAGGCGATGGCTTCGTGATGACCAACGCCATTAAGCCTGCTGTGTCGCCAGAGGTACTGTTCATCGAGCGTTGCGTCAAGTGGCTCAAGCCGGGGGGGCGTGCGGGCATCGTCTTGCCTGACGGCATCCTGGGCAACCCTGGCGATGAGTACATCCGTTACTGGATTCTTCGCCACTGCTGGGTGCTGGCTAGCATCGACCTGCCGGTGGAATCTTTCATTGTCGAGGCCAACGTCAACATCTTGACTAGCTTGCTATTCCTGAAGCGCAAGCCCGAAGAGGTGATCAAGGCAGAAGACCTGGGCCAGAAGAAGGACTATCCCGTCTTCATGGCGGTCGCCGAGAAGGTGGGCTTCGACCGCCGTGGCAACACGCTCTACAAGCGCCACCCTGACGGAGAAGAAATCCTGGTGGATGTCAGCCACGAAGAGAAGGTCCGCATCGGCGGTGGCCTGCAAGTGCGCACGCTCCACCGCAAGGAGCGCATCCTCGACGACGACCTGCCCGAAATTGCCAAGGCGTATGCCGAGTTCCGCGCCCAACATCCGGAGCCAAGCAAATGATCACGCGACTTGAAGCCACACGCTATCGCTGCTTTGAACACCTTGGCATCGATGTTGGCGATTTTCGTGTGCTCGTCGGGGCTAACGGCTCTGGCAAGAGCACGCTACTCGATTTGCCGGGGCTATTCGGCGACCTCCTGGACGCTAAATATGTAATCGATGCATTCGTCCCGCGTCGTCGCAAGTCGTCGGAAGGCAAAGCTCGCGCCAGTAGTCTTAGAGAACTCGTGTTTGCTGGTCGGGGGGATGACTTTTCTTTCGCCATCGAGGCGAGATTGCCAGAAGAGGTCCAGTCAAAACTCGTCGAAGGTATGTTTCAACGATTGAGTAAGGCTCAACGGCAAAAAACTCAATCCGCGTTGGACATCGACAAAAAGCGCTGGCCTTCACATATCCGATATGAGCTAGGGCTCAGAGTCTCTGAAGATCGAGATCTGCATGTGGTTCAGGAGTTCCTCTTCGTCTTCCCGGAGGCCTTCAAACCGAATCGTGAGGAGCCTGGGTATCAGGGCGTTCGCGTGGGCGAACGGAAGGGCAAGGGCTGGCGAATGATCTTGCAGCGCGAATTTGGCCAAACGGCTGAATTTACGCCAGAAGTTCCGCCACCAGGAGCTCGAACTCGTTCCACAAAAGTCGGCATTGGCAATACCTTGCTTGCAATGCCGCGGATGCTCTTTGAGTCGGAGCATGAGTATCCCGCGTCACGTTGGTTGCATAGTCTACTGACTACAGAAACGGTGTTTCTCAATCCTGACTGGGAGGAAATGCGGTTTGCCTGCCCACCAGGTCAGCCCAAAGCGATCACAGCGGACGGTCGAAACGTGCCATGGCTCGCGCTGGACTTGAAGCGGGAGGGGGCTCCTGAGGGTGCTCCTGCCAACTACCGCAGCGAGCGCTATGCCGACTGGATTGCCCACGTGCAAACCGCGTTGCCGCAGGTCGTTGACATCGAAGTACGTGAACGTGAGGACGACCACCACGCCTACTTCGTGGTCAGCTACAAGGGCGACTTCAAAGTGCCGTCACCCGGCTTGTCGGATGGCACCCTGCGCATCCTCACACTGACGCTGCTGCCCTACCTCAGCAAGCAGCCGGCCATCTTGGTGACCGAGGAGCCAGAAAACGGTATCCATCCCCGTGCCATCGAAGCGGTCTTGCAATCGCTCTCGTCCATGTACGACAGCCAAGTCTGGGTGTCATCACATTCGCCGGTCGTGCTAGCGCGCGCCAAGCTGGATCAATTGCTGTGTGCACGACTGGCCAGCGAGGGTGGTGTGGAGATGGTCGCCGGGACGGATCATCCTCGCCTGCAAGAGTGGCGAGGTGGCATCGATCTTGGCAGCCTGTTCGCAGCGGGGGTGCTGGGATGATAAACAAGCGACCGTGCGTCATCCTGGTGGCCGACAGCAATATGGCGGCCACCTTCCGTGGCTACTTCAAGCGCGAGGCTTGGCACCTGAGTCTCGGTTGCTCGCCCTTCGAGATCAACACTGATGTCGGTGCTGACCTGCTGGTGGACGAAGGCGGCAACGACCCTGGCGTCTACACCAAGGGCCACGAGTTGTTGCGCCCTTACCAGAACAGCCACCATCGCGCCCTCGTGGTGTTGGATTGCGAATGGGACGGCTCGCCTGGTAAGGATGCCATCGTTGCCCACATCACGGCCAAGCTGGTGGCCAGTGGCTGGGCTGAGGATGCGGTCAAAGTGATAGCCATCGACCCCGAGTTAGAGAACTGGCTGTGGCAGGACAAGCCGCAGGTGGCAGACGTGCTTCGCTACAAAGGCGACAAGTCGCTGCGCCAGCATCTGGCGGAGAGCGGATGGTGGCCTGCAAACGCCGCCAAACCAACGCGGCCGAAGGAGGCCGCCGAATGGGTGCTGAAGCAGACCCGGCAACCTCGCTCTTCTGCGATCTACCAGAAGCTGGCTGAGCACATCTCGATCAAGGGGTGTACCGATACGGCTTTTGCCGAGATGCACGCAGCATTTCTTGCATGGTTCCCCCTGGAGGTCGCCGTATGACCTTCACGAGCTTCAAGAATGCACGCATTGTCCGGTCCGGTTGGCTTGACGAAGGCGGCCGACGACTCGATTGCAACCCTTATATGTCTGGCGCTCAAGAAGCCAGGGATGCTCTGCGGCGTTTGAATGTTCGCAAAGACGCTTTGCGAACCCTCACTAAAGGATACGCAGGTGGCATCTACAACGGACCGATGTTCAAGCGCAATTATGTTGAGTCGCCTGAGCACGGTGTGCCATTTATTAGCAGCGGCACCCTCTTGCTCGCAGACCTGAGTACGCTCTCACTGCTGCGCGCGAAGGATGCGAAGTCCTCACGGTTGTCTTATCTTCGACTGCGGCCAGGGATGACGATGATTTCGTGCTCCGGAACGATCGGCCGGATGTCCTATGTGCGGCCAGATATGGCGGGCGTCTGGTCGTCGCAGGACGTATTGAAGGTCGTCCCAGATCCTGACGCTATTCAACCGGGTTATCTGCACGCATTCCTCTCCAGCCGCTACGGCGTGCCTTTGGTCGTCTCTGGCACATATGGCGCCATCATTCAGCACATTGAGCCGGAACACATCGCCGACCTGCCGGTTCCAAGATTTGATATTCCGACCGAACACGAAATTGCGTCGAAAGTAGATGCCGCTGCCCGCGCACGTGCGGAGGCGGTGGAATCGCTCCGCGAAGCCGCAAATCGCCTGTACAAGAGACTCGGGCTGAAGCAGCCAACACCCGTTGCCTCTTTACCAAAACCAGACGTCGCAATGGTTTCAAGCGAAGTCTTTAAAGATCGAGGGGACGCGTATTACTACAGTGCCAGGAATTCAGAGTCACGAATTGCACTAGACGGTGCGACCGAAAATCACCAGCTGGGAGAGATTGCAGAGGTCTTCATTCCAGGTATCTTCAAGCGACTTTATGCGTCCGATCCTCAGTTTGGCAGTCCCTACATCACGGGAGGGGACGTGTTCGAGCTGGCCCCTACCTCAGACAAGTACTTGATGAAGCGCGTGGCCGCTGAGTACGGCCTGCTGCTCAGGAAAGGAATGATCGTTGTGCAGGAGGCCGGTCAACTGGGAGGCCTCATTGGACGCTCGGTGATGGTCGGCAGCTATCTCGACGGGTTCTCCTGCAGCAACAACATGATTCGGATCGTCCCTGAAGACGACAGCGACGTTGGCTATCTGTTCACACTCCTGTCTAGCGAGCATGGAGTTAGATTGCTTTCGCGAGAAGCAGCTGGGTCCAGCATTCCTCACACCGATGAGCAACGCGTCAAGCGAATTCAAGTGCCTTGGCCTTCGCGCACAGACCGGGAATATATCGGCGCCCCTGCGATTCGCGCACGGGAATTGAGAGATCAAGCTTGCGTTTGGGAGCGCGAAGCGCGAGACATGTTGGAAGCAAGAGTTCTAGGAGAGAAGTGAGATGGCCAAAGTGATCCCAATAGGCCAGCCGGTCAACGATGCAGAGCGCAGCGCGATCGCTTACCTGCGGGATCGCTTGCCAGACAGTTTCGTTCTGCTTCACAACTTCGAGATCGAGCGGCAGGGCGAGCGCTTTGAGATCGACATCGCGCTGCTGACCCCGCACGCCCTTTACCTGATCGACGTGAAGGGCACGCGCGGCACCATCGATGTGTACGGCAGCAAGTGGTACCCCGAGGGGCGCGCTCCCTATCCGTCGCCGATGGGCAAGCTGCGCGGTCATGCGCGCACGGTGAAGGGCTTGGTGACTCAGGCCAATCCCGGTCGGAATGAACTGGACGGTATCTATGTCGATGCCGCCATCCTGCTCACCGCGCCTGATGCTCACCTGAATGACCGCGAGCAGCTGGATGCAGACCGGGTGGTGAAGCTGAAGGACGCAGAGCGTTACTTCAAAGATGCCACGCGCATCCCGGTGCGCTTCTCCAAAAACATCCTGCAGCAGCAGGGGTTGATTCTGCATGCCTTGAAGGTGGTGAAGCCCGCTTCAGCCGTGCAGCGCTTTGGGCACTGGCAGGTGAAAGAAAAGCTCGGGGCGGCGGAGGCCTACACCGAGTTTCGTGCCGAGAACGCGTTCGCGGGTGGCACGGCCCGCCTGCGGGTGTACCAGGCAGACCCTTACCAGCCTGAGGATGTGCGCAAGGCGCAGGTCAACCGCATTGCCAATGCTTACCGGGCGCTGTCTAAGCTGCCGTTGCATCCCAACATCGTCGCGGCGCGGGACTTCTTCCCGACCGATGACGACAAGTCTTTCATCCTGATCCTGGACGATGCACCGGGCCAAGCGCTGACCGTGCATATGGCTCGTCCTCAGTTGGCGCTGACGCTGGACCAGAAGTGGCGCGTGGCCAAAGACCTGTTGGCGGCCTTGGCCCACGCCCACCATCACGGTGTGGTTCATCGCAACCTGACGCCGGGCGCGATCTTGATTGGCCAGGACGGCACCACACGCATCACCGACTTCGATTTCGCCAAGCCCGGTGTGGACCGCAGCCTGACGATTGCGACGGACATTGTTGATCTGGTGGAGAAAGCCTATGTGGCGCCGGAAGCGTTCCGGGAGCCGGGTGCCGCGTCGAGCGCATCAGACATCTTTTCCGCTGGGGTCATCCTCTACGAACTCTTCACCGGAGAGCGCCCCTTCGCGGGCGAACCCACCACGGTGTGGGATCGGGTCGGCGAGTTCCTCAACAAGCCCTCGGCACTGCGACCGGAACTGAACGAAGCCTTTGACGCGTGGCTGCAGAGCCTGTGCGCTTTTGATGAGCACCAGCGGCTGACCGCATCTGCCGCGCTGGCTGCTCTGAATGCTTTGCTGCAGCCCGTTGCGCAAGTGGCCAGCCAAGCTGCAGAGGCTCCGAAGCCCGAGGCTACTGAAGTCGATGATGCCCAGACCGACTACCTGAACTTGGTGGCAGGCCATCGCCTGACCCACAAGTTCATCGTGGAGAAGAAGCTCGGGCGAGGCAGCTTCGGTGTGGTCTACAAGGTGATCGACACCTTGGGCGACGTGGCCCGCACGGTGAAGCTCATCGTCAGTGACCGGCACTCGACCCTGGAGCGCCTGAAGAAGGAGTACCGCCACCTGGTGCACATCCCCGAGCACCCCCATGTGGTGCGTGTGCTCGATGCCGATGTGATTCCAGGGCGGGACATCCCCTTCCTGGTGTTTGAGTACGTGGAAGGGGCCGATGTTGGCGACATGATCCACGACCGCCTGCTGTCCCCTGAAGATGCGCTGGAGCTGGGCAAGCAGGTGATTGAGGGCCTAGTGCATCTGCATGCGCAGGGCTTCCATCACTGCGACATCAAGCCACGCAACCTCTTGTGGACGCAGAAGGGCGCCAAGATCATCGACTTCAACGTGTCAGTGCGGGCCGACGACAAGGAGTCGCGCGGCGGGGGTTCGCGGCGCTATTTGCCGCCGGACTTTGACCCTGAGGTCATTCCGCACAACGGCGAGCGCGCAGACCGCGATCTGTATGCGCTGGGCCTGACTTTGTACGAGGCATTGACCGCCCGCTACCCGTGGGACACCACGGAGCCGCCCATCAACAAGCCTGCGCCGGACCCTCGCGAACTGTCGGGCTTTGCCGACTTGGCGCCGGAGTTGGTGAACGTGGTGCTCAAGGCCATTGCGCCGCGCAGGGCAGAGCGCTTCCACACGGCCGTCGATTTCCGCGATGCGCTGGCAGAAGTTCGCCATGCGCGTCGAGTGCAGACTGTCAGCCTGGCGGCTATGGTGACGGCTGTGAGTAGCGGGCAGCCCGCCTTGGCTGAATCGGCACCCAACTCCAACGCGTTCGTTTCACACCTGCTGACGCTCTACAGCCAAAGCCGGCGCAGCAATGCGGGTACGCGGGGCATGGACGCGCTTGGGTTCTCAGCCTATGTGGACACCGCGCTGGACCGTGCCTTGTTGCCTGCTGTGCTGCAGGGTGAGTTCCGACTCGTGCTGATCTCTGGCAACGCTGGTGATGGCAAGACAGCCTTTTTGCAACGCCTGGAGAAAGAGGTCGAAGCGCGCGGCGGGGCCGTCAATCGTGGTTTGGCAAACGGCAGCGAGCTGAGCCTGGAGGGCAAGCGCTACCTGATCAACTACGACGGCAGCCAAGACGAGGGCAACAAGGACAACAACCAGGTGTTGCTGGACTTCCTGGCTCCGTTCCAGGGCAACGATGCAGCAACCTGGAGGCCCCAAGAGACACGACTGATTGCGATCAACGAAGGTCGCTTGGTGGACTTCCTCGCTGCGCATGAACGAGATTTCCCGGCGCTCACGGCCCTGGTTCGGCGCGCTTTTGCCACAGGGGAAGCGGAGTCTGGCGTGGCGGTGGTGAACCTGAACCTGCGCAGCGTTGTGGCCGACGACGCTAACAA
This sequence comes from Zoogloea ramigera, assembly GCF_006539865.1. Classification (GTDB taxonomy): domain Bacteria; phylum Pseudomonadota; class Gammaproteobacteria; order Burkholderiales; family Rhodocyclaceae; genus Zoogloea; species Zoogloea ramigera. The sequence goes on along the minus strand of NZ_BJNV01000011.1, from coordinate 13,151 downwards.
TACTCAGGATGGATCGATTCTGGAGCGCACGCTGCGAAGCATCGTCCGCCCGGAGAACTGGGCTGCTTGTGAGCTGTGTGACTTGAAAGACAGTTGCTACGCCTTGCACAACGCGCGCAGTTTCCAGGATGAGATTGCCGGGCCGCGTTTGTTGGAACGCCTCAAGACGCTTTACACGATGGCCCACTTACGCGGGCGTTTGCACATCACGATGCGCGACCTGCGTTCAGCGCTGTCGTTCATGCTGATTGGCAACCGCGACTGTGGCGAGATTCATGCGCTGTACGCATCGGGCAAGCATGATGACGTGGCCCGGAGCTTCTACTTCAACAGCTGGATGGGTGGCGGGCAAGCCACCTCGGACCGGCTGCTGACGCTGCTGAGCGATCTGGATGTTGGCAAGCAGGAGGACCCCCGCTTCGACCGAGGCCTGGATTTTGTTCAGCCGGATGACCGCGCCCTGTTCCGCTTCGAGCGCCGAGGGCAGTTTGACTTCGAGGTGTTGAAGCGCCTGTTCGGCGATCTGCCGCGTGGCGTGTCTGACTCGTCAGTTCGCCACCGGGCGCGCAAGCATCGCGAGTACGTGGCCATGGCACGCCGCAAGCACTTCTTTGAGCGGCGTGACGCCAGCTGGGAAAAGATGCTGCCCTATCGCTCTGCCAAACGCATGGTGGAGATTGTTCGTGGCGAGATGCCCATCGACGAACTCACCGGCGAAATCCTGCATGCCATCAACCGTGGGGAGGGGTTGCAGCGCCCCGAGCGACTGGGCGCCAGCCTGGCCTTGCAGTTGCGGCAGGTCGAACACGGTACGGTCCGCAGCTACCGGCTCTTCCCAGTGGAGGGCTTTGGGTTGCAGGTACAAGACTTTGCGGCCAAGGCACGCTTCGTTGAGCACCTGCCGACAGGTCTATTGCTGAAGTACCAGGGCCAAGGCCAAGGCGCCATCAGCAGTGAGTTGATCATCAACCTCGACGTATTCGAGATGTTGGTACGCCTGAATGAAGGCTACCGGCCAAGCGTTGAGGAGATGCAAGGGTTCTATCTCTGCCTTGGCGTGTTCAAGAACAGTCTCAACGCTCAGCCTTACCGCGAAATCCTGCTGACCACCACGGGGCACGACTTCTACCGCTTGGCCCGCCATGACGATGGTCGGGTGGAGATGCGTTTGCTGCACGGCCCTGTGGGGTGCGCTCGCCAAGAAGAAGCCGCAGAGAGCGGCGCCAGGGGGAACTGATGGCATTGCAGAAGAAGGACAGGGAGTTCCGACTCCCGAAGATCAGCTATCTCGACTTCAAGACCATCGAGATGGATCGGGTGCTCACGGGCTTGTTCGAGCGGCTGGAGCATGGGGGTTATCCGAGCGTTTTCCGCGACAAGCGCGAGTTGACCGTGGACAAGTTCGTTGATGACATCCTGGATGCCAGCGACAAGTTCTTGGGCTTCACCCAGCACCGAGACATGGTGGAGCGTTGGGTTGAAACCCACCTGATGGACATCGTGAACCGCGGCAAGAAAAACGCCGCCGTGGCAGGGCCGCGACCGCTGCATGGCTATACCTATCGCTTTCGCAACCCGAAGCACTCGCGTGACTACGGGGCTGCACAGCATCTTTATCAGATGCTGCACCACGCGCGCCACCTCGCCGGCCACAAGGCCATCGAGCATCTCAAGGGCTTCTTTTTCGACGGGTTCGACAAGCTCACAAGAGAGCTGAACGACAAGGCGCTGACAGACATTGAGACAGCGACGCTGCTGCACTTTCTGTCGCAGAGAAAGGACACGGCGGACACGCGCGCGGGCGGAGATCGGTTTGCGCCTGTATGCATCGGCTCAGCCGATCTGATGGCCGAAGACATTCAGCGACTTCTGTTCTACAAGCCCTTCATGCCGCGTTCAGTGATGGTGGAGTACCTGAAGGTGCTGTTGTCGTTCCACTTGGCGCTGTACCACCTTCGCCTGCTGAAGCTGCTGCCTGCCTGGCAGAAGCTGGAGGGGGCCAACTCGCTGTGCGCCGAATCGGCATGCCCTATGAAGCCCCGCGAGCAACGCGAGCCTCAGGGTGACTGCCCCTACAAGCTCGGCTTGTTCGTTGATCTGTCGGGTAGCTCAGAGTCCTCCACAGCAGCGCTGGCAGAGCGCAGCGCAGATGGCTACTACCGGCGCATTCCTAGCTTTGTGCGAGCGTACTTCGTCGCCAAGAAGCTAGACGAATTTTCTGAGCACCTCGTTCGGAGAGGGAAACTGATCCGGCCCTTGAATTCCGTGTTCTCGGTCGGCGAACTCTACGGCCTGCAAGGAGAGCCGTTCGCGGAAGAGCGAGATAAGTTCTTTGGTGAGCGCCTGGCCGGACTGCTGGAATCCTTGTCTGAGGGAGATGCGGGCCTTGACGCAGAGGTCGAGGCCATCACAAAGATGGGACTCTCGGACTTCGAGACCTACATCGAGATTCTGGTGGCACTGCGTGGTGCCTTTCATCGGAAGTACATCATCGAGTCTTTGGATGCGACGATGTTGAAGAACAAGTCGGGGGCGCTGCTTGCGCAGACCCGCGCGCGGAACGCACCTCGGCGATTTGCGCTGGAGAGTCGCCTGCTGGAAGTGTTGCTGCAGATCGCAGTGTTGCGACCCGGTGGGGACCAAGGCTACTTCACCGGCGAGATGCGGATCGACGACTTGCTGTCGTTCTTGCGTGAACGTTATGGGCTCTACATCGATCAGCTGCCGCCCGGTGAGGGGTTCAGCGCTCCGACCATCGACGAACGGAAGGCACTGCGCAGCAATGTGCAGGCATTCACCGGACGCCTCCGTGAGATTGGCTTCTATCGAGATTTGTCTGATGCCTACGTGACTCAGACCGTGGTGCCGCGCTACACGATTGCAGAACGAAACGAAGGAGCGCGCGCATGAGTCAGGGACTGCGTGAACTCACCAATCAAGAGCTGAACGCCGCGCTGGAATCGGTCCTGCTTCCAAAGCTATCCCAGTTGCTTGCCGCTCGCGAGCTTGGGCATTGCATGCGGGTCACCGACTTGGATCGGGAGCTGATGATTCGCTTGGCTGGTGGCCTGCGGGCTGCCGTGCCTTCAGCGAACGTCGTGGTACTGGCTGACGAAGGCTTGCGAGCGATGGCTGCTGACATGGCTGTCAGCAGCACCAAGCTGGTTGAGCTGCGGAATCCGCTACCGAACGATGAGCTTCGCCCCCCGTTGCTTGTCTTCGTTCCGAATGACCTGCGTGCTTCAGCGGAAGATTCCTTTGGCGTCGCGACGTTCGAAGAGGTTTCGATCGATGGCGCGTATGCGGAGCTGAATGGGCAGTTGCTGGCTCAAGTTCCTGCCAACTTGCGGATGGCCGTGGAGGCCTGCTTGAGCGAGTTGCGGCGGCGTGACAGCCGGTGGAGGTACGCCGATGACGCTGCTGTCGCTCGTTACCTGCTCACCTGCCAGATCAATGAGTTTGATCCGGATGCGATGGGGGCAGCGCTCTTTGAACTTGCTCTGGTGCCGGACTTTGAGTTGTTCCAACAGTCCGAGCGCGCACCTGCGCGGGTGGCGCGCAACCGAGAGTGCGTTGAGCGCGTGACCTGGTCTACCAAGACGGAGCGCGTTCGCGCGCTTGAGTTGGGCTTGCTGGACCCTGTGTTCTGCAAGCAGCTTGGCGAGTTCTTCTCCCGCATCGGCGTCTCCAATCCCAAGGAGTGGACGCAAGCCATCGTTCGTGACCGTGTGAATTGGCCACTTGCGTTCAACAAATGGTTGTTCGAGGACGGCGGAGTTAACCCCGACGCCATCTACATCGGCGATGTCGCACTGCCTGACTTGCCCGTGGTAAAGGATGACAACGAAGACCCCCGGTTGGCTGAGTTGATCGGGCACAAGGTGCTGCCCATCTCAAAAACCGGGCTCAAGAAGTTCAGTGTCTCTTTCCGTGTTGACCCGGTGCCGTCCAAGGTCGAAGGGTTGTCGCGGTTTGTGGCAGAGGTTGTGTCGCGCGACAACGGTCCGACAGGCCTGCGTAGACGAAAGGCCGCCTGGACCAAAGGAACCGACTCCGGCGCGATTGCTTTTTCGTCGATTGGCAAGATCGACTGGGAGGAAGGCTGGCACTACGTGCGGGTGTATGCAGAGACCGAGGACGGTGATCGCATCCCGCTCGCGGACGGAGAAGGCAATCCCATCCGGTTCAACACGGATGCAGCTGAGACGCACGCCAGCCCCAACGAAAGTGACCTCTTTTACGTGGTTACCGACGACGAGGTCGAGGTAGAACCACCGCAGCGTGCGGTCCCGCGTGAGGCTAGCTTGATGCATGCATTGCTGCGTGCACGTTTTGCGGCGGTGACTCAGGATCGTGATCCTGGAACCGTTACTGTGACCGGCTGCGGCTGGGTGGAGCGCAGTAGCAAGGCCATGGCCAGCGGCGAAACCTTGGAGATTCGCCTGGGCAAGGAGGGTAAGGCGAACGTCTTGGTGTCCAGCCTTTTGGCGAACCTGGAGCGCGCGTTTCTTGAAGACCCGGAAGGTCTTAACCGCTTGAGACTTTCGATAAGCGCTTCGGGTGTTGCCACCCGATCTACGACGTCATTCAAGTGGCCAGTCCCGGACGAGGTCACTCGATTCCGAGAGGCTCGGCAGTCATTCTTCGCCGCAGTGCTCAAGGGAGACCAACGGCTGATCATGCAGGCCAGCGATCTTCTGTCCCTTCAGGAGTCAGCTCAGAACTATGCTTCCGCCTATTTGGCTTGGATCGACACAGCACTTGCACGTGCCAGCTCCACAGAGACGGCCGTTGCGCGGCAAGCGATGGATGAGCTTCGCTACGCGCTCACCATCGATTCAGTGGCCCTCGTGCTGGAAGACTACCAAGGTAGGCGACGAGATGCTGTGCTGTTGGGGCCAACGCATCCTTTGCGTGCCAACTGGCATGTTGCATGGAGCCATCTCGGCCAGGCCTGGATGGAGCAGAGCCGGGCTAGTAACAAAGAGTTTGTGATCCCGACACGTGACGCAGTGATCAAGCAGCTTGCGCCAGCGGCATTTCCGCCGGTTGTTCCCTTCGGTGAGGAGCTGGGGCGGACAGCGCTGGCTGTGGACAACATCAACCCGTTCTGGTCCTTGTACGCAGCGACCGATGAAAAGGATCCTCGTGGCCTGATTGGGGAGGTTTGTGCTGCCTTGGGCTTGCCAGAGCCAGCCATCGGCGGGGCAACCATCGATAGCGCTTATCTTGCCGCGCGTGTGCAGCGTTATCTGGTCCAGCACCCGTATGTGGAGACGCTGACGATTAACGCCTTCAACGCGGGGCGCGCAGGCGCAATGGCCGAGGTGCTGCTGGCACTCCAGCGACATCCTGACTTCGCCGATCTACGTTACGACATCCGACTCTTCGTGCTTGATCCTGCAGCCCCTTCGACCGGGGAAGCGTTGCTGGAACTCTTGTCGCCAGACTCGGGAACGAGTGCCAAGGAAGCAGACGCTTTTTCGACGCCGACCAACAGTCATTTGCACCCCAAGCTGCGACTGGCCATTCGTGCGATCAAGGAGTTCCGTGAGGATCCGGAATTGCATGCGGCGCATCTGTCCTTCTTGTTTGACTTGTTCCCTGCTGAGGAAATTCGAGCAGTTGATGTTCAGGACAGTGACGACTCTTCGTTTGTCCATGGTCTGGTTCAGCCCTTCGAAGTGGACTATCTGGAAGATGAGCAGTCCATCACTTGGCTGCGTCGTCCGCTTCATGGCGCGGCGCAGCCGCTGGAGGGAGCAGAGGCGTTATCCGACCTCATGGGTGGTGTTTCCCGTGCTGTCTCGGTCGCAGTGGCGACAGTTGCTCGCAGTCAATACCTGCCGCATGCGCGCCCTGTTGTGGCGTTGAGCCTGTCGGCAGACGAGCGTGCCATGCTCCATCAGGTTCATGAGGTCAGTGATTGGGTGCTCACGATTGATCGGAACTTGGGGATCGAGTTCTTCGACCATCGTCGCCATGCCACGCGGCCAGACTATCTGATTGACCACTCGCCCGACATGGCGAGCGCCATGAGCCATCGATTGGCGATCACCTCGCGCTCCGTTGCTGAGCTTGAGTCGTTGCTGATTCCCATCTTGGGGGAGTACGGGCTGCCCAACACGGGCCGACATGCCTTGGTGATGCTGGATCAGCTTCGATCGTTGTCCGGACGGTTGGCCTTGAAGCTACTGTCCTCTTCATCCCAGCGGGCCGAGGCGATGGGCTTGGCGCTCTCGCGTTTGTTCCTCGAACACCAAGGCGTTTTCCAGAACCAGGTCGTCGTGCCGTTGGACGCGCACTTGGAGTTGTACAAGGCGTTGAAGCAAAGCGCTGAGGAAATGGGCGATGAAGTCAGCTTCCGTCGGACTGACCTTGCCCTGTTCGACCTCGACCCAGCAAGCCGTGTGGTGACATGTCGGCTGGTCGAAGTGAAGTGCTACAGCCAAGTAGGTGATGTGGCTGCCTACGCGCAGTTGAAGGCGTCCATCGCTGATCAGATCGCTCAGTCCGAGCACGTCTTGGCCTATCACTTCGACCCCAGGATGGCTGACGTAGATCGGCCTGACCGCCCCATCAAGAATCGCGATCTTGCTGCACTGCTGGGCTTTTACCTAGACCGCTCCGAACGCTATGGCGTGGTCTTGCCAGAAGCCGCCGAAGAGGCTCACTACTTCCTGCGACGCCTTGATGAGCGGCCTTACACCCTGCAGTTCACACGAAGTGCCGTGGTGTTTGACTTCAGCAAGCCAGGGACTGAGCCCGCCGAGCATGAAAACGGCATCGAGTTCTATCGGATCGGTAGTGATTTGATTCGACAGTTGGTGGAGTCTGCAGTGACTGACACCGAAACGGTGGCTAGCGTCCAGTACGCGCGCTCTGCTGACACAGCGCGAGAGGTCACGCAAGAACTGCTTCGTCGCAGGGAATTGGCGCCTGCCGTTCCTACTTTTGAAACGGCAGCCTTCCTCAGCCCGCCACGGGATCGAACACTCGCGTGGGACGACAGTCCGAGGTTCAGGTACACGCAACATGAGGTGGCTTCAAGCGTGCACGTGCGTGAGCCAGAACCTGCCCCCGTGGTGCTGGCGGCTCCCGAGCCAGTTGGCTCCGTGCAGGCTGCAAGCACTGACACGCCACCACCGCCAGTAGACGAACCGGATGCGACAGCAACTGTGGAGCCGGCACCCGCATCGGTTCTTATTGCGGGGGAGGAGGCTCCCCTGAGTGCGTCCGTTAAACGGCCGCAGACTCAAGATGGCGAGGCTATCTATAGCCGCGTGGCTTACGACATCATGCTCGGTGCCACGGGAGCAACACCGCAGTACGGCCTGATTGGTGAAGTGTCTGGGCGCAAGGTGGCACTTGACCTCAATCAGACCCACACCATCAGCCTGTTCGGCGTTCAGGGCGGCGGCAAGAGCTACACCTTGGGCAGTGTGGCAGAGATGGCTTCGCTGCAGATCCCTGGTATCAACTGCCTGCCTGAGCCGCTGTCCACGGTGATCTTCCACTACAGCCCGACGATGGACTACAAGCCCGAGTTCACGTCGATGGTGGGAGCGAACTCGGTGGAAGATCAGGTTCGCGCGCTGAAGGAGGTATATGGCGCGGAGCCGAGGGCACTCGCAGATGTCTTGCTTCTCGTACCAGCCGACAAGATCGAAGAGCGTCAGGCCGAGTACCCCGACATCGAAGTACGTCCGTTGCAGTTCTCGGCTTCAGAGCTGAAGGCTTCGCACTGGAAATTTTTGATGGGCGCCGTAGGCAACCAAGCCACGTACATCCGTCAGATCATGCGCATCATGAAGGCGATGCGCGACGACATCACCCTTGAGGGCTTGCGTGTAGGCATCGATGCATCGTCGGTTCCTGATCACCTCAAGGAGCTGGCTCGGATGCGCCTCGACCTGGCCGCTGAGTACATCAACGACGGAACCTCGCTCACTGAGGTGGTGAGGCCAGGTCGACTGATCATCGTGGACCTGCGGGACGAATTCATCGAGAAGGACGAAGCCCTCGGACTGTTCGTCGTGCTCTTGCAGTTGTTCGCAGATGCGCGCATCGATGGGCGCAGCTTCAACAAGCTGGTGGTGTTCGATGAGGCCCACAAATACATCGAGAGTCCCGACCTGGTTGCCGGGCTCATCGAAGTGGTCCGAGAGATGCGGCACAAGGGCGTCAGCATCATGGTCGCAAGCCAAGACCCACCATCTGTGCCTGTCAGCCTGATCGAGCTGTCCAGCCAGATCATCATGCACAAGTTCAATTCGCCTGCTTGGTTAAAGCACATCCAGAAAGCCAACGCCGCACTCGGCAACCTGACGCCAGAGCGCATGGCCCTGCTGAAAGCCGGAGAGGCTTATGTGTGGTCAAGCAAGGCGACGGATGAGTCGTTTTCCAAAGGGGCCGTCAAGCTTCGGTGCAGACCCAGGGTTACGCAGCACGGTGGGGCAACCCGGGTGGCCGTGAAGGACTGAACTACGCGCTGTCCTTGACGGTATCTATTCATCAAGAACAGACACAACCTATAGAAAAAGCGCGGAAGCCACCCCACACCTTGTGGGAGCTGAGCCGTTGGGTCTGGGAGGACTTTGTTTGTTATGGCCAATCTGTACATATGGGTTGACGACAGAAATCGCGAACGCGTTTCGCGCACGGTAGGAGAACTGGCTCGCCGACATCCTCAGCTCCGGGACTTCCTCACTGGGGGCGATCGCATCGAGGGGATGTTGAATTTGCTTTTCCCACATGGCATGCCGATGGAGTACTACGCGGCAAACCTCAGTATCGAGAACCGCCCTGACGATAACTTGAGCCTTGCTCTTCGCCCGGTCATCAACCCGGAGCAGCCCTGGCCGTTTCCCAGGGGATGTTCGTTGGCGGTAAGGGGCTTCTGGCCGACTCGCGTTCCCAGCCCTGTGTTCATGGTTCAGGACTTGTTTGAAGTCGCTGATGCGCCTGGGCACAGCTACGAGCGCAGCCTTTCGGTGGTGGTGTATCAGGACAACCCGCAGCCGCCACGAATCCAACGCAACAACAATGCCTTGACCCGCGAGTTGGCATTCGAGCTACCTCCCATTTCAATCACCACCCGGGAGAAACTGGTCGATTGGACCGAATTCCTGAAGTGGAAGCGCAAGCTCGTGTCGGAGAAAACCCGTGGGTTGAGGTTCATTCAGCGCGAGTGGCAAGAGGACAGGATCGTCTTCAGAGTGATTGGCGAGAGCGAGCAGTCCCTGCGTGAAGTTCATCGGTCGCTCTCACGTCAAGACGTGATGGCATTTGACCTTAATGTGTCTGTCGATCCCTGGACCTTTCGAATCAGCGATCGGGAAGGGGCAAAGCGTGCTCCGAGAGGTTTTGAGCTCGGCCAACCTGAGGCGATGGCGAAGATCGCTCCACACAAGGACAAGATCAAGGACTGCGAATGGAATGAGCCACACCTCGCTGAAGTCGTGGTTGCTCTCTCTGAAGACGACCAGAATCAGCTAACAGTTGCGGAAGACTTGGCAAACATTCGCCAGATGATCCTTTCCAGAATCCCCGAGCAAGGGTTCTTGTCCGTATCGGCTGCGGGTGATCTTGCTTTGATTCGCCGCCATGAAATGGCGATCAAGCGCTTGCAAGATCAGGGAGGCTATGCCCCTTACCTCTCCTCCTACCTGTTTGATGCCCGACAAGCTAAGAAGCCTTCGGCCAAAGAATCGATCACGCACTGGTTCCGAGATGATCTGAACCCGTTCCAGAAAGATGCAGTCGAGAAGATCTTGACCGCGCCTGACCTGTGCCTGATTCAAGGGCCGCCGGGTACAGGGAAGACAACCGTGATCGCAGAAGCCATCATGCAATTGGCCCGTCGCGGTGAGCGCGTACTGCTGGCCAGTCAAGCCCACACGGCCGTTGACAACGCTCTAGAACGGCTCGGCAAACATCCTGATTTGCGGGTCATTCGTTTAGCACGCGACCTGGATAAAGTCTCTGGTGATGGAAAGTCCTTTGTTCAGCAAGCGGCTTTGTCCCGGTATTACTCATCCCTGGCGGAGCATGCGAGCGACCGATTCTTGAAGCCTTGGCGTGAAACTGCCGATCGGATGAGCCAGCTTCAGTCCTGGCTGAACAGAGCCGAATATGTGCGCCGCGACATTGTCGAAGCACAAAGAGGTATTGATCTATATGAGCAAGGTCGTGTCCGGGCAAAGCTTGAGAGAGACTTGGCCTGGCAAAGGCTGCAGGAGCAGGCACAGAAGCACGAGGACGCGAAACGAAAGCGGAACCGCCTTTCGACCCTAAGGGAATTCTTGGTGACAGGCGAAGAGGATGTTGCAGATGGGTGCCCGCTGCCTGAACCACTGTCATCAGAGCTAGCTTTCAGCCTCTTCGGGTTGACGGCAGCGCGAACAAAACTCCCGGTCTCGAAGGCCGATTGGGACGCCGTGCCACAACAACGTCCTCAAATGCTTGCAGGACTGGTGAGGTGTTGGCGCAAGTTGAGGACACGTGAACAGGAACTGGAGAAGGATGTGGCTCGCTTGTATGCGGCGGGGCCCCGATCTCTACAGAGTCCTGATGTGGCTATTCGCATTGCGGAACTGGAGGCCGAAGAAAAGGCCCTAGCTGAGCGGGTTGACGATGACGATAGCTTGGTCTCAGCCTGGAGAGCCAAGCGTCAGGAGATCAAGCAACTTCGAAACAGTTCTGCCGGTGGGCTGAGTGCCGATCTGTACAGCGATCTCTTCGTGGACGCTGATCGCTGGTGTGCCGCCATCGACAACGCAGAACAGGTCGGCGCAGAGCTTGCCGATCGTTTGGCCGCATTGCGTACCAGCAATGCGGCCATTGATCAGGCTTTGGAACGACTGATTGCAGAGGTGTACAGGCTCATTGATCTCTGTGAGGTTCCGGAAATCGATGAATCTGAGTGGCGGCAGCGCGAACAGGAGCTCGAGCAGCACATCAGGACAGAGCCGAGGGTAAATCAGTCTCTGACAAGTTCCCTTGCTCGTGCATCAGAGCTTCTTCTTGCGCAGGCAGCAGAAAACTCCGCGAACGACAACCCGATCGATGTCGCTGCCTTGCTCAGCCAAGAAATCTTGGTTCGCCAAGGCGAGGTCCGTACGCTGGAGGAACAAATACAAAATCAGAAGGATGAGCAGTATGTGTGGGGGCAACTGATCCAGGACTGGGTGAATGATCTTCGCAGACCTGCTTCAGCTCAGTCTGATTGGGAGCACTTCAAAGAAGTCTATGTGCCGCAGTGCAACGTGGTCGCCATCACATGCAATGAACGTGAACAAACGCTCGAAGACTCTGGTCAGGTAAGTTTTGACGTTGCGATCATCGATGAAGTCAGCAAGGCGACTCCTCTGGAGATGCTGCTGCCTCTAATGCGTGCGCGGCGCTCGATCTTGGTGGGTGATCACCGTCAGCTTCCACCATTGTTTCAGGAGGGGGCAGATGCCCAGACATTCAGCGACGTGGTTGAAGAGGCGGAGCAAGACGAGCAAGAGAGTCGAACGGCTTTGACCCGGCAAAATCTGCACCGATTCGAAAAGATGGTTACGGCATCCTTGTTCAAGTCGCACTTTGAAGCGGCAGACGATGCGATACGCGCACGCCTCGAGGTTCAGTTCCGTATGCATCCGCAGATCATGACAATGGTGAACCATTTCTATGAGCGCCGCCTGACCTGCGGGCTAGAGTTCCCGAATTACGATCGCAATCATGGGCTGGTTCTGGTCGACGCAGATGGGAAATCTATCGTCAAGCCCGCGCTTGATGGTGGGGGCAATCGAATTCCCAAGAACATCAGTTTGCCGTCCTCAGAAATTCCTCGTGCAGAAAAGGAGAAAGTCGTTCACGAGGGTGACCACGTCCTGTGGGTGGATACATCTCGCAATTTGGAAGGGCAGATCCACAAGGAGGACATGGACGCAGCGGGTAAACCTGCGCGTAGCAACCGCCTCGAAGCACAGTTGATTGCCCACACATTGCTTCAGCTCGACAAGCAGAGTGCCCTTCTTGGATATTCAGCTCAGAAGCGGCGTCAAGTCGGCGTGGTTTCCTTCTACGCGCGGCAATGCCGGTTAATCTGCGAGGCGATCCGTACGGTCAAACCTTCCGGGCAATTCGAATGCCTGGATGTAGAGGTCAACACCGTAATACGGTATCAGGGTAAGGAGAAGCCAATCATTCTGGTTAGTCTGGTTCGCAATGACGGAATCGACACCAGAAGTCAGGGTATGGCAAGGCGCAGGTCTAGCCGTGCGAATGTCGCACGATACGAGTTCATCAACGTGGCCTTCTCTCGAGCGCAGGAGCTACTGATTGTTTTTGGTGCAAGAAGCATGTACGAGTCATATGAGGTAACGCTACCGCATATGGATCAGGAGGGCTCAACGACACGCACGGTCTATAAGGACATTCTCGATCAGCTGGATAGAGACGCCCGTCTGATTCCGGCGAGCCGACTCATGCGAAACGATAACCCTGGTCAGCGCAAGTTCACGCCGCGACCCAGCAACGGCAATCGAGGTAATCAGCGATGAAGTTGGGTTCTTTCTCTGTCGGCATGCCGCTCTACGAAGTGGAGTCGGAGGTGACGTACCAGACCGTGCGTACGCCGACAGTATTTGAGCGGACGGTAATGAAGCTATGCGGTAGCTATCGGGCGACCCCGGGGCTCGCTGACATGACACTGTCTCAAATTTTTGAGCATCAACTTGGCGTGGCTTCGGCCACTGAACTGGTCGGGCCAAGCGTTGAAAATCTGATCTATATGGGCGTCTTGAGCGGCCCAACATCGCAAGACTATATGGATCTTCGGCTCGCAGAGCTTGCGCTTACCGCCGATGGCGTAACATTTCTCGAGCGAGATCGATTGCCTAGCCGGTCGCAGCAAACGACCGTATCACACCTTTATTTTCCGCTTTCCAATTCGATCAAGCCTCATCGAAGTGAAACTCGGCTATCAAGATCATCTAGCCGTCCGTTCATCGCAGGTGCTGTGCTTGAGCCTTCCGATTGCTCCGCGTTGGTTCGGGAGTCTGTTGAAAAAGAGCGGCACGCTTGGAAAACACCAAATACTGAGATTCACTCCGTTCAACCTCAAGTTGTCGGCATTGTTTGGGAGCAGCATCAAGTCACGT
>NZ_BJNV01000010.1 GCF_006539865.1 Zoogloea ramigera | reverse complement strand
TGCCGAGCAGTAAGCACTGGAAGATCTGGCTGGGCTTCCCCCTGCTGGCCGCATGGCGCTCCTCGCCGAGTGGGGCTTCGGTGCTGCCAGCGGCGCCCGCCCCGAAGCCCGGGCCCGGCAGCAGAATGAGGCCCGGTAGACAGTCGCTGCGATCCTGTTCAAGGCCGACCCCCGCGAGTACGTCCTCGAATTCATCGGTTTCGTTGAGTTTTCATAAGCAAGCGCTCAATCCGTGTCGCGATAGTCAGGGACGATTGCGATACTGCATGCAGTCAGCTGCACAGCGCGGTAGCGCAGGCAGGATTCTGCTGCCTGCGTCCGCGTGCCGCTTGACCGTTCAGGCTGCCGGGGCTGGCTCCGGCGGCAGCCACAGGCAATGCCCCTTGTTGGCCTTGGCGATCTCGCCGAGCACCTTGTCGTGGCCTTCGATTTCCTCGGCGCTGGCCCGCAGCACGCGCAGCGGGGGGCGCTCGGTCAGCGTGGTGCCGCCGTCGGTATCGTCTAGCTGGGGCGCCGGCTCGTCGAGGGCCATGATCAGGCTCTCCTGGCCGCGGGTCATGGCCAGGTACACGTCGGCCAGCAGCTCGGCGTCGAGCAGCGCGCCGTGCAGGGTGCGGTGGGTGTTGTCGATATCGTAGAACGAGCACAGGGCGTTGAGGGACGCCTTCTTGCCCGGGTTCTGTTCCTTGGCGAGCTTGAGGGTGTCGATCACGCTCGGGCAGATCGCCGTGAGCACCGGCTTGCCGAGCATGCCCAGCTCGTTGTTCAGAAAGCCGACGTCGAAGGCGGCGTTGTGGATCACCAGCTCGCTGCCGGCGACGAAGGCCGAAAACTCATCGGCCACGTCCTTGAAGAGCGGTTTGTCGGCGAGAAAGTCGAGGGTGATGCCGTGCACCGCCACCGCGCCCGCGTCGATGTCCCGCTGGGGGTTCACATAGACGTGGTAGTGGCGGCCGGTGAGCTTGCGGTCGATGATCTCGACGCCGGCAATCTCGATCAGCCTATCGCCCGTCTTCCAGTCGAGACCGGTGGTTTCGGTATCCAGAACGATCTGTCTCATGCCTTGCTTTCTCCTGCTTCGACGAGCTTGCCGGTCTTGCGCACGGCCTCCACGCCGCGGCGGGCCAGGGCGTCGGCCCTTTCGTTTTCCACGTGGCCGGCGTGGCCACGCACCCACAGCCACTTGATCTGGTGGCGCGACGCCTCGGCGTCGAGGGCGCGCCACAGGTCTTCATTCTTGACCGGCGCCTTCGAGGCGGTCTTCCAGCCCCGGGCCTTCCAGCCGTGGATCCACTCGGAGATGCCTTTCTGGACATACTGGGAGTCGGTATGCACGCGCGCCGTCACCGGGCGCTTGAGGGCCGCGAGGGCGCGGATCACCGCCAGCAGTTCCATGCGGTTGTTGGTGGTGGCGGGTTCGCCGCCCCACAGTTCCTTCTCGTGGGGCCCAGCCCGCAGGATCGCGCCCCAGCCGCCCGGGCCGGGGTTGCCGGAGCAGGCTCCGTCGGTATAGATGTCAATCTCGTCCACTGTTTCTCTCGTCGGTCGATTTCTGCGAGCACCCCTTGGTGGGGCCACCCGCTTTCTGTATGAGTGGGGCTAGCGCCCGGCCGGCGGCCCGGCGGTCCCACTTGGGCATGATCAGGCGCATGCCATGCACCCGCTTGATCGCCTGGATGATGTAAACGCCCCCGCCTATCGGCCACCAGCGCTCGCCGGCGCAGTCCAGCCAGGTGAGGCGGTGCAGCCATTGTTCCTGATCCACCGCCGGTGCGAAGCAGCCCGAGGCGTGCAGCCCGGTTTCGAAGCCGAGCAGCGCCAGCCAGTCTTTCAGGCGCCGCAGGGACAGATATTGCCCGTGCCACGGGTAGCCTGTCGCCTCGCCGGCCAGCCGTCGCCGCAGGCCGAAGAGGCTCAGCGGGTTGAAGCCGGCAATCACCACCTGCCCCTCGGGCACCAGCACCCGCTCGACTTCGCGCAGCACCTGGTGCGGGTTGCTGGCGAACTCGAGCACGTGGGGCAGCACCACCAGGTCGATGCTGGCGGCGGCAAAGGGCAGCGCGGTGTAGTCGGTCTCGACCTGCACCCGGCCGCTGCCGGCCGTGAAGCGGAAGGGCATGCGGTTGGCCCGCAGGAAGTCGAACTCCGGCGCGCCGAGCTGCAGCGCGTTGTAGCCGAAGATGTCGGCCACCAGCGCATCGAAGCGGGCTGTTTCCCAGGCTGTCACGTAGCGCCCCAGCGGCGTGTCGAACCAGGCGTGCAGGCCGGGGAAGGATTCAGGCTGGGTCATCGGCAGGGACGAAGGGCGAACGGCTGCCTGGCGGGCAGGATGGCGCTACAATTCAAGGATGCAGATTATCCCTCTTCCCGCGTTTCGCGATAACTATATCTGGCTGCTGCGCGTCGGGCCCCACGCTGTCGTGGTTGACCCGGGCGATGCCGCTCCCGTCCTTCGTTACCTGGCCGACGAGGGGCTGAGCCTGGCCGCCATCCTCGTCACCCATCACCACCCCGACCACGTGGGCGGGGTGTTGGCGCTTCTCGAGCATGCTGCGGTGCCGGTGTATGGCCCGGCCCTGGAGACGATCCCGGGCCTGACCCACCCGGTGGGCGAAGGTGACGAGGTGTCGGTCCCGGCCCTCGGCCTCAGCCTGCGGGTGCTCGACATCCCTGGCCACACCGCGGGCCATGTGGGTTACTACGCGGCGCCGGCGCTGTTCTGCGGCGACACCCTTTTTGCGGCGGGCTGCGGCCGGCTCTTCGAAGGTACGCCGGCGCAGATGTTCGATTCCCTGCAAAAGCTGGCGTCCCTGCCCGGTGACACCCAGGTGTATTGCACCCACGAATACACCCTGTCCAACCTGGCCTTTGCGGCTGCCGTCGAGCCGGGCAACCCCGCCATCGCCGAGCGTATCGCCCATTGTGAGGCGATACGGGCCGCGCAAAAGCCCACCGTGCCGTTTCTGCTGTCGGGCGAGCTCCTCACCAACCCCTTCCTGCGCAGCCACGAGGCGGCGGTCGCCCGCCAGGCCGAAGCCCGGGCCGGCCGCCCGCTGGGCTCGCCGGTCGAGGTGTTCGCGGCCGTGCGGGAATGGAAAAACAGTTTCTGATTAATTGAGTGGCCGCAGGGTTGTGGACGCGATGCGATTGCGTCCACCATCCTTGGCCCGGTAGAGCGCTTCGTCGGCCTGCCGGATGAGCACGGCTGAGTCGGTGTGGCCACGGGCGGGCACCATGGTTGCCACGCCTGCGCTGATAGTCACGACTCCGGTGGCCGGCCCGGCGTGCCGGTGGGTGATGCGCAAGCCCTCGATCGCGGCGCGCATGGCCTCCGCCACCAGCAACGCTCCGCCCAGGTCGGTGTCGGGCAGGATCACCGCAAACTCCTCGCCGCCGTAGCGGGCCACCAGGTCGGCCGGGCGGCGCAGGGTGGCCTGCAGGCAGCGTGCCACCGCCTTGAGGCATTCGTCGCCCACCTGATGGCCGTAAGCGTCGTTGAACTGCTTGAAACTATCCACGTCGCACAGCAGCATCGACAGGGGCTTGCCCTGGCGGCAGGCGCGGCGCCATTCACGGAGCAGGGTTTCGTCGAACTGCCGCCGGTTGGGAATGCCGGTGAGACCATCCAGCGACGATAGACGGGTGAGTTCCTGGTTGGCGTCGTCGAGCTTGCGGGTCAGGATCAGCAGTGCGTGGCGCATCTGGGCGATGCGCTGCATGGCGCGGACTTTTGCCGCCAGCACGATCTCGGACACCGGCTTGATGAGGTAGTCGTCACCACCGACCGCGATGGCCTTCTCGAGGTCCTCGTCGCTGGTGCGTGCCGTCAGGAAGATGATCGGGGTCCATTCGCCCGCCTGTTCGAGCTGGCGGATGCGCCGCGCGACCTCGAAACCGTCCAGGCCCGGCATGATGATGTCGAGGAGGATGAGGTCCGGGTGCTCTTTCTTGAAGAGCTCGATCCCTTTTTCGCCGTCCCGGGCCAGGACGGGTTCGATGCCGATCTTGCGTAACTGATGGGACACCAGGGTGGCACTCGTCAGGGTGTCCTCGATCAACAGTGCTTTCAAAGCGGTCTCGGCTCGGTGGTGAATGGACGGCGGATGTCTGGCAAGGCCGCGCTGGCCCTGCTTCAGGGGCCGTACTGTAGCGGATTCCGGCAGGTAAACGTAACGCCCGACGCGATGCTGAAGGACGTTTGACGCATGGAAGCAGGTTTGACCCCTCCTGCGCAGGGCGGATAAAATCACGTTTTTGCTTATTGCGCGACAAAACCCGATGTTTCCGAGAGTTATCGCGCTGCTCCTGTCGCTTCTGGGGGCTGGGCCACTGATGGCAGACGGCCCCGATGAGGCATTTCCCGGGCTCGTCCAGGCAAGCACCCTTGATGTCGCGCCCGAGGCTCAGGCGCCCCAGGTGGTCTTCGAGATCCGTGAGCAGCACGTCCGGGTGCCCACCATCGACCTCACCACCGAGCCCGACGATCTGTGGGAGCGCATCCGGCGGGGTTTCTCGATGCCGGACCTCAACACCGACCTCGTCACCGACCGGCAGATCTACTACATCAACCGCCCCGGGGCCCTGCGCCAGATTTTCACCCGCGGCCAGCGTTACCTCTACCACATCGTCGACGAGCTCGAGCGGCGCGGCATGCCCACCGAGCTCGCCCTGCTGCCGATGGTGGAGAGCGCCTTCAACCCGATGGCCTTGTCGTCGGCCCAGGCCTCCGGCCTGTGGCAGTTCATCCCGTCCACCGGCAAAAGCTACAAGCTCGAGCAGAACTGGTGGGTGGATGAGCGGCGCGACGTGATCGCCTCCACCAACGCGGCCCTCGACTACCTGCAGACCATCTACGAGATGCACGGCGACTGGCATCTGGCCCTCGCGTCCTACAACTGGGGTGAAGGCGCGGTGGGCCGGGCTGTGGCCAAGAACCGCGCGGCAGGCCTGCCCACCGAATACCAGCACCTCAACATGCCGGGCGAGACGCGTTATTACGTGCCCAAGCTGCAGGCGCTTAAAAACATCGTCGCGCAGCCCGAACTCTTCGGCCTCACTCTGCCCCGCATTCCCAACCGGCCCTACTTCGTCACTGTCGAGAGCCGGGTCGCGCTTGATCTGGCCACGGCGGCGCGGCTTTCCGAAACCTCGGTGGATGAGATCCTGGCCCTCAACCCGGGCTACAAGCGCCCGGTGCTGCCCAGCAACGGTTCCATGTCGCTGGTGATCCCGGCCGACAAGGTCGAGGCCTTCCTGGTCAACCTGCAGCGGCACGACCCGGCCAGCGCCAGCTGGAAGACATACGAGCTGCGCGAGGGCGAAGCGCTTGAAGGTGTGGCCGACCGGCTGGGCATTTCAGCCAGCCGCCTGCGTCAGGTGAATGGGCTGTCGCCGCGGGCGCGGATCGGTACCGGTTACACGCTGATCGTCCCCTCCGAAAGCGAGGGCGACCGCATCACCCTCTCCAACCTCCTTCCGAATCGGCCCCAGCCGGGTGCCGTCGAGCCGCCGCCGCCGCGGGCCCTGATCCAGCGCACCACGGTGCGGGGCAAGAGCGGCCGGACGGTGGTCATCGAGCGTAAGGTGCCGGTGAGCGCCGCACCCGCGGCCAGCAGCGGTCGTGGCAAGGGCAAGGCAGACGCCCCGCCGGCAGCCCGAGGGAAAGCCACAGCAGCTGCCCGGCCCGAGCCCAGGGCAACGGCCAGGCCTGCACCGGCCAAACCAGCGGCGCCGGCAAAGAAGCAGCGCTGATCTACCCCGCAATGAGCGCCTCCGGGCGCTCATTGCTTTGGGTTGACGGATCTGCCAGCCTACCCTCAGTTCACCAGATGGCAGCGGACCACGCGGGTTTCCGAGATCCAGCGCTCCTCGGGATAGTCTGTGCGGCAGCGCTCGGCCGCCTCGCTGCAGCGGGGGTGAAAATGGCAGCCGGGCGGCGGGTTGAGTGGCGAGGGCATGTCGCCCCGGGTGAGGCCGTCGGTAGTGCGGCTGGCGGCGTCAAGGCGCGGCACGGCGGCCAGCAGCATGCGGGTGTAGGGGTGGCGCGGGTTGCCGAGGACTTCCTCCGCCCTGCCCCGCTCGACGATCCGGCCCAGGTACATCACCGCCACATGGTGGGCCAGGTAGTCCACCACCGCCAGGTTGTGGGTGATGAAGAGGTAGGACAGCCCGTACTCGGCCTGCAACTCGCGAAGCAGGTTGAGGATCTGTGCCTGCACCGACACGTCGAGGGCGCTGGTCGGCTCGTCGCAGACGATCAGGCTGGGGGAGACGGCCAGCGCGCGGGCGATGGCGATGCGCTGGCGCTGCCCGCCGGAGAACTCGTGGGGGAAGCGGTCACGCATGGCGGGGTCGAGGCCCACCCGGGCGAGCAGCGCGTCGATCCGGGCCGAGCGGGCGCCGGCGTCTGGCTCGACCCCCAGGGCGAGCATCCCCTCTTCCAGGATCTCGCCGACCCGCATGCGCGGGTTGAGGGAGCTGAACGGGTCCTGGAAGATCATCTGGAGCTCCCGCCGCAGGGGCTGCCATTCGCGTGGGCTCAGCTCCAGCAGCTCCTGCCCGCCGTAGCGGGCCCGCCCGCCGCTGGCAGGCACCAGCTGCAGCAGGGCCTTGCCGGCGGTGGTCTTGCCGCAGCCGGATTCACCGACCAGGGCCAGGGTCTGCCCGGCGGGCACCTGCAGCGATACGCCGTCAACGGCTTTCACATGGCCGACGACGCGGCGGAACAGCCCCTTGCGGACCGGGAAGTGCACCTCCAGGGCCTCGACGTCGAGGGCCTTGCCCGAAAGCGCGGGGGCCTGCTCCGGCGCTTCGGCGGCGGGCCGTGGCGGCTCCGCCCACTCCTGGGCGCCCGTGGCCGGGTCGTAGAGATGGCAGCGCACCTGGCGGGGGCCGACGGTGTGCATGGCGGGCTCGGTGCTGCGGCAGCGTTCATGCACCTGGGGGCAGCGATCGGCAAAGCGGCAGCCGCTGCGCTTCTCGCCCAGGCGCGGCACCTGCCCCGACAGGGTGTCCAGGGCGCGGCCGCGCTGGGCGGCGGTGGGCAGCGCGGCAAACAGCTTGCGCGAATAGGGGTGCAGGGGCTCGGCGAAAAAAGCCTCCCGGGCGCCGGTCTCCACCAGCTCGCCCGCGTACATCACGCCCACCTGGTGGGCCATGCGCGCCACCACGCCCAGGTCGTGGGTGATCAGCAGCATGCCCATGCCGCGGCGGGCCTGGAGTTCGGCCAGCAGGTCGAGGACCTGGGCCTGGATCGTCACGTCGAGGGCCGTGGTGGGCTCGTCGGCGATCAGCACCTGGGGGTCGCCAGCCAGGGCGATGGCGATCATCACCCGCTGCTTCATGCCTCCGGAGAGCTGGAAGGGATATTCGGAGAGGCGCCGCCGGGGGTCGGGGATGCCCACCGCCGCGAGCAGGCGCTCGGCCTCGTCCCAGGCCGGCTGGCCGTGCAGCCCCCGGTGGCGGACCAGCACCTCGCCGATCTGGTCGCCCACGGTCATGACCGGGTTGAGGCTGGTCGCCGGCTCCTGGAAGATCATCGCCAGGTGGTTGCCGCGGATGTCGCGCATGCGCGTCTCGGGCAGGGCGTGGAGGGCCGCGCTGCCCAGGTGCACGCTGCCGGCGGCGATCCGCCCTCCGGCGGGGAGCAGGCGCATGCACGCCAGGGCGGTCATCGACTTGCCGCAGCCCGATTCGCCCACCAGGGCCAGGGTCTGCCCGGCGGGCAGCGTGAAGCTGACGCCATCCACGGGGCGCACGGGCCGGGCCGGCGCCCCCAGTTCCACTTGCAGGTTGTCGACCCTGAGCAGCGGCGGCGGAGTGTCCATTTCCAGTCGGTTCATCGCGATGAGAGCTGCTTTACCGCAGATTCGAGCCTCGACAGCCAGAACAGGGAAAAACGCTGTTGCCCCTGCGGTTTTTCAGGCTGATTCAAGCTGTCGGCTGCCGTTTCCGGTTTTAAAACAAGGGGCCGAACCGGGCCCAAAGAAAACGGACCGTCAGGGCGGTCCGTTCCGGTCAAGGCGGGGGGCCGGCTTCTTGGGCCGGCCTGCATGCCTCAGTGGTGATGACCACCTTCACCGTGCACGTGGCCGTGGCCGATTTCTTCGGCGCTGGCCGCGCGCACGCTCTGCACGGTCATGTCGAAGATCAGCGCGGTGCCCGCCAGGGGGTGATTGCCATCAACCACCACCTTGCCGTCGGCGATGTCGGTGATGCGGTAGATCATCTCTTCCTCGCCGTCTTCGCCGACGCGCTCGAAGGACATGCCGACCTCGATGTTGTCGGGGAACAGGGAGGCGTCTTCCACCAGCACCAGCTCTTCGTCGAACTCGCCAAAGGCATCTTCGGGCAGCAGCTTCACCTGCAGGCTGTCGCCGGTCTTCTTGCCGTGCAGCGCTTCCTCGATCACCGTGAAGATGCCGTCGTAACCGCCATGCAGATACACCAGGGGGTGGTGGCCGTCGTCGATGACGTTGCCGTCCGGGTCCTTGACCGTGTAGTTAAGCGTGACGACCGTGTTTTTGGCGATTTCCATTTAGTTTCCTTGAGTTGAGTTGCTTTACCAGCTGAAAGACCTCTGCCGCGTGGCCCCGCGGGGTGACATCGTGCAGCACATGCCTCAGCACTCCGTCGGACGAAATGATGAAGGTCGAGCGGCGCACGCCGCGCTTCATGACCCCATCGCGCGTCTCCGACTGCCACACTCCGTACAGCTTGCACACCTCGCCCTCTTCGTCGGCGAGCAGTTCGACCGACAGGCCGTGCTCGTCGCGGAAGTCGGCGTGGGTCAGGCAATCGTCGGGGCTGATGCCGATCACGATGCACTTTTCCTTCGCGAAGTCGGCGTCGTGGTCGCTGAAATCGATGGCCTGACGGGTGCAGCCGGGGGTGTTGTCACGGGGGTAGAAATACAGGACCACATGATGGGAACCCAGCACCGAGGCCAGATCGAACATTTCCATGTCGGCATCGGGCAGGGAAAAGAGCGGAGCGGGCTGGCCTTCGCACAGGGCCGCTGGTACGGTCGAAGATTCTAACCGAGCCGGTTTGATAACTCTACCTGAAGCGTGCTGGGGGCTGACAAGCATGGAAGATCTCCTCCTCGGGGGCGCCGGGCACCTGCTCATGGCGCACGGCTGTTCTGGCGGTTCGACGGGTAAGCGTTTTTTGTCGTGCTCTTATTGTCTGGTGCATCCGCTGCTCACACGCTCAAGCGTAACAAGGCATGTCTATGAATGGATAGACCACCGCTCACCGAGGCTCAAGCATTTCGGCATTTATTTTTGCGGTTTGTCACGGACGGCCTTTTCAGGTTTGTGAGCATCCACCACCTTGCCTCCTGGGCAAAACTGTATAAAAATACATACTATTAACAGGAGCGCATCATGGCCGACAATCTCACCCCCCGCCAGCAGGAAATCCTTCAGCTCATCCGCGACACCGTCGAGCTGGAAGGGCGCCCGCCCACCCGGGCTGAAATCTGTACCGCCTTTGGTTTTCGCTCCCCCAATGCCGCCGAAACCCACCTGCGTGCCCTGGCTGCCAAAGGCGCCATCACCCTCGAAGAAGGCCGGGCGCGGGGCATCCGCCTCATGGAGGCCCTCGGCTTGCCCCTGATCGGGCGGGTTGCTGCCGGCAGCCCGATCCTTGCGGCCGAGCACGTGCAGGGCCGCTATCAGGTCGATCCGGGGCTGTTCTCTCCCCGCGCCGATTATCTCCTCAAGGTCCGCGGCATGAGCATGCGCGACGCGGGCATCCTCGACGGCGACCTGCTCGCAGTGCACCGTACCAGTGAAGTCCGTAACGGCCAGGTGGTGGTTGCCCGTGTCGAAGATGATGTCACCGTCAAGCGGCTGCAGCGCAAGGGCCCCATCGTCGAACTGCAGGCCGCCAACCCGGACTTCCAGACCATCGTCGTGGACACCCGCAGCGCATCCCTCGAGATCGAAGGGCTCGCCGTCGGCTTGATCCGCAGCGAATCCCTCTGAGCCGGGGCGCGTAAGCGTTCGGGCTTCGGGAATACCAGCACGGCGGCCGTGCGTTCTGTACTCAGAGACGGGCTCGAACACCCAAGCGCCAACCAAACTGAACGGGCCGGTCTGCCCGCCTCCCCACAGGGGTAAGGAAACGTGGGGTGGCCCTGCGTTTCCTTGAGAGCCCGAAGGTCGGTCCGGGCTCATCTTTGCCCTCTGGCTTGCGCCTTTACCCTTTCCCGCCATGTCAGCTCCTGCCTCCATTGCCCACGACCCCACCGCCCGGCTCGACAGCCTGGTCTGGCGTGGCGACCGGCTGGCTGCGCCGGCAGCCCCTGGCCTGCCTACCGGTCACCCCCCACTGGACGCAGTGCTGCCGGGCGGTGGCTGGCCTCGGGGAGCCCTCACCGAACTCCTCCTGCCCCACCCCGGGGTCGGCGAGCTCAGCCTGCTGCTGCCCCTGCTGGCCCGTGTCGGCCCCCAGCGCTGGGCGGTCTGCATCGCGCCGCCTGAGCCGCTCTACGCGCCGGCCCTGGCCGCCGCCGGGGTGCCGCTCGAGCGTCTGCTCCTCGTCGAGGCGGCCAGCCCTGCCCACGCCCGCTGGGCGGCCCGCCAGGCCCTGGCTTCGGGCTCCTGCGACGTCGTTCTGCTGTGGCTTGCAGATGCCGACATGGGCGCCCTGCGTCGCCTACAGCTGGCTGCCGAAGAAAACACCACGCCCCTCGTCCTGCTGCGCCCCGATAGCCTTGCCCGCCAGCCTTCGCCGGCCGCGCTGAGGCTGGCCCTCGCGGCTCTCCCGGGCGGGGTGGAGGTGCGCATCCTCAAGCGTCGTGGCCCCCCGCTGACCGATCCCATCGCCATCCAACTGCCCGGGCTCGCGGCCGCTGGTTTGCAGTCGTCAGGCCCTCGGTCGGCACCTGTTGTGCTCTCTCCCCGGCCGGGTTCCCGTGCCGGCCTGGCTTCCGTTCATGCTCTGGTGCGCCCTCTACCTTCCCGACCTGGCCCTGCAGGTATTCACCCGGGGGCGCAGTGACAGCGCGCCGCTGGCCGTCCTCGGCCCCCGGCCCCGGCAGCGGGTGGTGGGGGCGTGTCCGGCGGCAGTGGCGTGCGGCGTGGAGCCGGGGCTGGGCCGCGCCGGCGCTCTGGCCCTAGCCCCCGCGCTGCTGCTTGTCGACCGCGACCCTGGCCTCGAGCGCGCCGCCCTGGTCGAAGTCGCCAGCTGGGCGGCGCGTTTCACCCCCTCCATCAGCCTCGACTCCTCCGCCGTGCTGCTGGAAGTCCAGGCCAGCCTGCGTCTCTTCGGGGGCGTGCCGCCCCTGTGTGAGGCCATTCTCGGTGGTCTCGGCGAGCTCGGTTTCGATGGGCGCCTTGCCTTTGCGCCCACGCCCCTCGCCGCCTGCTGGCTGGCCCGCTTTGCGCCCGGCAGCCAGGTCTGTGAAGGCCCGGCGCTGCTGGCCGCCATCGATGCCCTGCCCCTCGCCGCATTGGCCGATGGTGGCGGGCTCGATGCCGCCACCCTTGAGCTCCTTTCCGGCGTGGGGGCGGCCTGTCTGGGTGACGTACGCCGCCTGCCCCGGAGTGGCCTGGCCCGGCGTCAGGCCCGGCAGGTCATCGACCTGCTCGATCGGGCCTGTGGCCAGACGCCCGACCCTCGCCCCTGGTTTGCCCCGCCGGAGCGCTACACCGGCCGTCTGCCCCTGCCCGCCCCCACCGATCAGGTGGAGAGCCTGCTGTTCGGCCTGCGCCGTCTGTTGGGTGGGCTGTCGGGCTGGCTCGAAGCCCGTCACGGCGGGCTTGAAGCCTTCACCCTGGTGCTCGAACACGAGCGCAACAAGCACGAGGCCGAAACCCGCATCGAGATCATCCTGGGCGCCCTGTGCCGCGACATGGCCCGCTGCCAGTTGCTGGCCCGCGAGCATCTGTCCCGCCTGCCCCTCGTTGCGCCCGTCGAGGCTTTGCGCCTGGAGGCAGACGCTCCTCAGCCCCTGGCCCCGCCCGGTGCCGATCTCTTTGACGGTGACGGCACCCGGCCTGCCGACCCGGGCTTGCTGCTCGCCACCCTCAAGGCCCGGCTCGGCGACGGCTCGGTGCGCTGCCTGGCTGTGCACTCCGACCACCGCCCCGAACAAGCCTGGCGTCACCATGTGCCCCTGCAGAACCCACCCCGAGCCCAGGCCGGCCGCCCTGCCCCGCCCCCGCGCCCGCTGTGGTTGCTGGCCCTGCCCCGCCCGATCTCCCAGCCTGCGCCAGATGCGCTGCTCGCCGGGCCCGAGCGCATTGAGTCCGGCTGGTGGGACGGCGAGGCGGCCGACGTCTGTCGTGACTACTTCGTCGCCCGCCGCCCGGACCACAGCCTGGTGTGGGTCTTCCGGGAGCGCCGGGCACCCCACGGCTGGTTTCTCCATGGTTATTTCGCCTGACCGCCCATCGCCCGCGGGCTGCCGTCCCGACGGGCTAAACTGATCAACCCATGCGCACCAAATCCTCCTCCCTCACCCGTCGCATCGTCGAGCTGGCCTGGCCGGTATTGATCGCCCAGCTTTCGTCGATGACCCAGATGCTCAGCGACACCGTGCTCGCCGGGCGCTACGGCACCGAAGACCTGGCTGCCGTCGCGGTGGCCAGCGGCATCTACATCTCGGTGGTCATGCTGATGGTCGGCATCCTGCAGGCGGTGGCGCCGACGGTGGCCCACCACGTGGGCGCCGGGCGCCGCGACGAGATCGGCCCCTCGGTGCAGCAGGGCTTCTGGCTGGCCCTGGGGCTGGCGTTGCCGGCGGTGCTGTTCTTGCGCCACCCCGACTGGCTGATGCAGCTCAGCCACATGAGCCCAGGCGTCGAGTCCCGCGCCCGCGACTACCTCGGCACCATCGCCTGGGGGCTGCCGGCGGTGCTGCTGTACCGCACCTTCTACGCCTTCACCAACGCGCTGGGGCGCACCCGGGTGCTGATGTTCATCAGCCTGGCCGCCACGGCGGTGCATATCCCGCTCTCGTGGGTGCTGATCAACGGCCACCTGGGCAGCGCAGCCATGGGCGGCGTTGGCTGCGCGGTGTCCAGTGCCTGCATCGCCTGGCTGTCGCTGGTGGCGGCCCTGGTGCATGTGCTGCGGGAGCCGGCCTATGCGCCCTACCGGCTGTTCTCCCGCTGGCAGCCGCCGCGGGCTCGGGCGATCGGCGAGCTGCTGCGCCTGGGCTTGCCGATGGGTTTCTCGAGCTTCGTCGAGATCACCGCCTTCACGCTGATCGCCCTGCTGGTGGCGGGGCTCGGCGCCGACGTGGTGGCCGGACACCGCATCGTCGGCAACCTGTCGGCCCTGATCTACATGCTGCCGCTGGCCATCGCGATCGCCACCCTGGTGCTGGTCGGCCGCGCCGTCGGCGCGCGGGATGGCCGCGGGGCGCGGCATGCGGCCAAGGTTGGAATCGGGCTGGCAACGGGTTTGTCCACGCTGGTCAGCATCGCCGTGTGGCTGTTCCGCGAGCCCATTCTGGCGGCCTACACCGCCGACCCCGCGGTGCTCGGCCTGGCCGTGTCACTGGTGGTCTACATCTGCCTGTATCAGTTTTTCGACGCCGTCCAGACCGTCGCGGCCCACGCCCTGCGGGGTTACAAGATCACCTTCGGGCCGATGCTGGTGCACACCTTCTGCTTCTGGGGGATCGGCCTGGCGGGCGGCTACGGGCTGGCCTTCCATGGCCTGGGGGCGTTGCCGCCCCAGGGCGTCGCAGGTTTCTGGCAGGCTGCGGTGGCGAGCACCGTGGTGGCCTCGGTGCTGTTCGGGGCCTACCTGCAGGTGGTGTCGCGGGCAACGGCCCCGCCGGCCGGCTAGGCCAGCCAGGCCTCGCGCAGGGCGATCGCGTTGGCTCTGGCGTCCGGGTCGACGGCCAGCTTGGCTGTATCGGCAAGCGGGGCGCGCAGCTCGACTTCGAAGCGCATCAGCTCGTCACGCCGGAACACATGGATCTTGGCGCTGTCGCCGGCCAGCCGCCGGGCCAGCAGTTTGTCGAAGCTGCCGGCGGTGGCCTTGAGGCCGTCGATCGCCACCAGCACGTCCCCCGCCGACAGCCCCGCCGCCTGGGCCGCGCCGCCGTCGAAGACGTTGGCGATCTTCAACATCTCGCCTTCCGCCACCGTCCGCACGCCGATGCCGGGCGCCGGACTGGCCAGCTCCCAGGCCAGTTTGAGGCCCACACGGCGCAGCGCCTGCTCGAGGGGCAGCTCGGCGGTGACTTCGACCAGCTCTTGTAGCCAGCCCGCCAGCGCCTCGCCGCCGAGCTCTGCGGCCAGCGCGAAGATGCCGTCCTCCGCCACCCCGATGCCGGTCTGCCCGTGGCGCTGCCACAGGGCCTGCATCAGGGTGTCGAGGCTGCGGGCGCCGTGGCTCTCGGCGCGCAGGCGCAGGTCGAGGAGCAGCGCGACCAGCGCGCCCTTGGTGTAGTAGCTGACGATCGCGTTGGGGCTGTTCTCGTCCTGGCGGTAATACTTGGTCCACGCCTCGAAGGACGATTCGGCGACGCTTTGTTTGTGCCGGCCGCTGCCCTTGTGCACCTGGGTGATCGTCTTGGCCAGCAGCTTGAGGTAGTCGTCGAGCCCGATGCGCTGGCTGCGTACCAGCATCAGGTCGTCGTAGTAAGAGGTGAAGCCCTCGAAGGCCCACAGCAGCCGAGTGTAGTTCTCCTCGGCCAAGCGGTAGGGCACGAAGGCGGCCGGCTTGATGCGCTTGACGTTCCAGGTGTGGAAGTATTCGTGGCTACACAGGCCGAGGAACTGGCGATAGCCGTCGGTGGCTTCGTCCATGCCCACGTGGGGCAGGTCGGCGCGGCTGCACAGCAACGCGGTGGACGCCCGGTGTTCCAGGCCGCCGTAGCCGTCGCCGACGGCCGTGGTGAGGAAGACGTAGCGGCTCATCGGCGCGGGCTCGCCAAAGAGGCGGATCTGCCGTTCGCACACCGGCTTCAGGTCGGCCAGCAGGCGGCCCATGTCGCAATCGTGGCGGCCGGTGATGGCCACTGCGTGGGGCACGCCGCAGGCTTCGAACTCGCCCAGCGTGAAGGTACCCATCTCGACGGGGTGGTCGATCAGGTCGTCGTAGCTGTCGGCCCGGTAAAGCCCGAAGCCGTAGCGCTCGGCGGCGCCCTTCTCGCCCACAGCTTCCGGCAGGCTGGTGGCGACGCGCCAGCGGGCGTCTTCCAGGCCCTTGGGCGGGCGGATGTCCACCCGGTGGGGCGCGTCTTCATGGCCGTGGGCGGCCAGGAAGACGCTGGTCCCGTTGAAGAAGCCGTGGGTCTGGTCGAGGTGGGCGCTGCGCACCGAGAGGTCCCACGCATACACGGTGTAGCGCAGGGTCACCGGCCCCTGGATGCCGGCCGGCAAGCGCCAGCTGTGCTTGTCGAGCTTGGTGGCCGGGACGGCCTTGCCCCCCGCCTCGGCCGACAGGCTGACGATGTTGCGGGCGAACTCGCGGATCATGTAGCTGCCGGGAATCCACGCCGGCAAGCTGAACACCTGCCCGGCCGGATCGGGCTCGGCGAGCCTCAGGCTGACTTCGAACAGGTGCGCGGCCGGCTGCACGGCCTGGATCGTGTAGAGGACGGGAGTGATCATGACAATGGCCGGAAAAGAGGATGGCAAGGAAGGGGTTGTCGGAGTGCAGGAGCGGCGGGCCACGATTTTAACTGCACTGTGACACGCAGCCACTGCCTCATTTTTGTGCAGTGCGATAAAAGCCTTACGCTTTAAGGCCTTGCCTGCTACTCCCACAGTTTTTCCACACCCTTGCCCACGTTCATTGGGGAGAAAACCAGGGTAGCACCAGCCTGGAGTGCACTGCACCATTTTGAGGCGGCGAGCTGTTTTTTTTAAAAATCAGGCTGTTATGACTTCCGTCAACAGCTTATCCACAGTTTATCCCCGGTTCTGTGTGCATAGTTAAAAGCTATTCGCCACGCGCTTTAAAGAGCATTGCTCTATTTTTAGGCAGCCCGAAAAAACCCTTTTGTGTCCGTTACATGACAGCGCCCCGCACAGCTTTTCCACAGCCTTGCCCACGCCGGGTGTGGGTTGTTGGGGGCTTGTGCACAGCTCAGGGGATGAAGGGCAGTTCGATCAGATCACTGCGCGCCGCGCCAGCCGTCATCTGGCGGCACAGGGTGATGAACTCGCGCATGCCGGCGGTGACGTGCTTGCGCCGGTGGGTGACGAACTGGAACTGCCGCCGCAGGTCCAGCCCGGGTGTCTCGACGGCCGTCAGGCTGCCCCGCCGAAATGCCTCACGCAGCGCGAGCCGGGAGATGCAGCCGATGCCGAGGCCACTCTCGACGGCCCGCTTGATCGCCTCGGTGTGCTCCAGCTCGAGCCGCACCCGCAGCTCTCCGCTGAAGTGGCGCAGGGCCTGGTCGAAGGTCTCGCGGGTGCCGGAGCCGGCCTCCCGCAGGATCCAGTCCTGGGCGGCCAGCTCGACCAGCTCCACCGGCCGACCGTGGGCCAGCGGGTGCCCCGGCGCGCAGAACACCACCAGCTCGTCCTCCACCCACGGTTCGACGAGGAGGTCGGGGTGGCGGCAGGTGCCCTCGATCAGGCCCAGGTCGAGTTCATAGTGGAGCAGCTGGTGCATGATGGTGGCCGAGTTATGCACCGACAGGCCCACCCGGGCGCTCGGGTGGCGGCGCAGGAAATCGGCGGCGATCAGCGTGGCCAGGTAGTTGCCCACCGTCAGGGTGGCGCCGATCTGCAGCGGGCCGAAGTCGGTCTGGCGAGCCAGCATCGATTCGATCTCGCGGGCGTGTTCGACCAGCTGCACCGCGTGGGGCAGCACCACGTGGCCGAGCTCGTTGAGGCGCAGGGCCTTGCCGATGCGATCGAAGAGCTGGGTGTCGAACTGGCGCTCCAGCTCGCCCAGGGCGGTGCTGGTTGCCGACTGGGACAGGGCCAGTGCGTCGGCGGCGCGGGAAACGCTCTCGTGGCGGGCGACGGCGATGAAGATTTCCAGCTGGCGCAGGGTGTATCGCATCGGTTTTATATCTGATTTATAGAATAGATATATTAATACAATCCATTTTATGGATTTATTGCCACCCTACAATCGTGCCATCAAGTTCATTCTTCAAGGCCCGACCATGAGCAAGCTGAGTACCCAGACCGTCATCGATGTCCGCCACTGGAACGATTCCCTGTTCAGTTTCAAGGTGACCCGCGACGCGGGGCTGCGCTTCGAGAACGGCCAGTTCGTGATGATCGGCCTCGAGGTGGAAGGCCGGCCGCTGACCCGCGCCTACAGCATCGCCAGCCCCAATTACGAGGAGCACCTGGAGTTCTTCAGCATCAAGGTGCCGGATGGCCCGCTCACGTCGCGCCTGCAGCACCTGCAGCCGGGCGACCCGATCGTCGTGAGCAAGAAGCCCACCGGCACCCTGGTGCTCCACGACCTGCTGCCGGGGCGCAACCTTTACCTGTTTTCCACCGGCACGGGCCTGGCGCCCTTCATGAGCGTCATCCAGGACCCGGAAACCTACGAGCGTTTCGAGAAGGTGGTGCTGCTGCATGGCGTGCGCTACGTCTCCGAACTGGCCTACAGCGCGTTCATCGAAGAGGCGCTGCCGCAAAACGAGTTTTTCGGCGAACAGGTGCGTGAGCAGCTCATCTACTACCCCACCGTGACCCGCGAGCCCTTCCGCAACCAGGGCCGCGTCACCGACCTTGTGGAGAGCGGCAAGCTCTTCGAGGACATCGGCCTGCCGCCCCTCGACCCGGCGGTGGACCGGGCGATGATCTGCGGCAGCCCGGCCATGCTCGACGATTGCTGCAGGATGCTGGATGCTCGCGGCTTCAAGATCTCGCCCCACATCGGTGCGCCGGGGGATTACGTGATCGAGCGGGCCTTCGTCGAAAAGTAAGGCGCCCACCTACGCAGGAGACGCACGTTATTTCCCGGGCTTCTCCTGCAGGCGGTCCACCATCTTGTGCACTGCGGCCATCTGCGGCCCGTTCCGGGTGGCGTAGTCGACCGAACTGTAGCCCCACCAGTCCCAGCAGCCCTTGGGGTTGAGCACCCAGCGGTAGGAGCCGGCCGCCCAGCCGTTTCTGGCGATGGTCTGCGGGTACAGCACGATCAGCCGGTTGGCTTCGGCCCAGGGGTTGTAGCCGGCGCCTTCCACGAAGCGCCGGCCGATCTTGTCCTCACTCTGCTGGCAGCCGTGGAAGGCCACATGCACCCGGCAGCCGCCGGCCCGGCAAGCCGACGGCACATAGACGAAGCCCTGCTCCGCCATGCTGACGTCGGCCGGCAGCCCGCTGATGAAGGGGCGCTGGTCGAAGGCCTGGAGCGAGGCCGGCTCGGGCGCCCGAGCGGCTTCGAGCTTGCCCAGCAGGTGGCGGAGCAGCTCGCCGGGCGCGTCGAAATCGCCACAGCGGTTGATGTACGGCGGCTCGGAGGTGTTGCAGGCGTTGGGTTTGCCGTCGGCCACCGAGATCATCGCGTGGCCGGCGTCGGGCAGGCTCACCCGGCGCAGCGCATCGGCCGGCACCCACTGGCGGTAGAAGGCCTCCAGCGCATCCATCACCGGCGGTTCGACGGTGCGGTCGGCCCCGCCGCCCAGCATCCACACCTGGTCGTCGGCGAGGCCTTCGGGCGGGTCGATGAGGCCCAGACGGGCGCGGGATTCAATGCGCGGCCGGATCTCGTCGGGCTTGGGCGGCGGCGCCCAGGCCGAGGGCGACATGCAGTGGGCCAGCGCGCGGATGCTGCTGCCTTCGGCGCAGTCGTAGGGGCCGGCGGCGATGATGCCGGCGCCGCGCACCTGCTTCGAAAAGGCCACCTGGAACTGTACCGCCATGTAGCCGCCGGACGAGATGCCCGAGACCGTCAGGCCAGCCCCGTCGGCGCCCAGCCCGGGCAGGGGCTGCGCGGCCTGGCCCGGCAAAGCGCCGCCCAGCGTGGCCAGCACAATCAGCGTTTTGATCTTCATCGTCAGTACCCCAGCAAGTTCCAAAGCACGCCGCCGCCGGCGGCAAGCCCCAGGGCGCCGAAGGCCAGCGCGCCCACCGTGAAGCCCTTCGCTCGCAGGGCCGGCTCCCGCGCGTAGGCGACGGCATACCCGACGCGCCCCGCCAGCCACACGCCACCCAGGCCCGCCGCGACGGCGTCATTCACGTAGGCCGCGCAGATCCACAGGCAGGGCAAGGTCATCACGGCCCATTCGAGGGTGTTCATCTGCACCCGGTAGAGGCGCTCGAAGGCCGGGTGGCCGCTCACCGCCGGCGCCTCGATGCCGTAGCGGTGGCGTCCCTTGCCCACCGCGAAGGCGGTGCCGAACATGAGCAGGACGATCAACAGGGTAACCCCGGCGGTGAGGGGAAGCGTGGACAACATGGCGCATGAGGCTTTCATCGGACTAAAGACCATAGCTTACCGGGCAACACGGCCTTTCAGCCCACCTTGTGCCGGGATGCAGGCCAAGTCACCGTAAAATCGGGCGCTCATCCAGCCCGCGACCGGCCCTGCCGGATTCCATGCTCCGTCTTCTCGTCGAACTCCTGGCGCCCTACCGCCGCCGCGTGATCCTCGCCCTTGTGGCCCTGGTGGTGGCCGCGACGGCCATGCTGGCGGTCGGCCAGGGGCTGCGCACCGTCATCGACCAGGGCTTCTCGGCAGGCGATCCGGCCTGGCTGGACCGCTCGCTGGCGGCGATGGTCGGGGTGATCCTGGTGCTCGCGCTGGCCACCTACGTCCGCTTCTACAACGTGTCGTGGCTGGGCGAGCGGGTCACGGCCGACCTGCGGCGGCGGGTCTTCGACCACCTGCTCACGCTGCCGCCGTCGTGGTTCGAGGCCGGCCGCACCGGCGAGGTGATCACCCGCCTCACCGCCGACACCACCCAGATCGAGAACGTGATCGGCTCCAGTCTGTCGATCGCCCTGCGCAACGCGCTGCTGCTGGTGGGGGGGCTGGTGATGCTGTTCACCACCAGCCTCAAGCTCAGCCTGCTGACGGTAGGCGGCGTGCCCCTGGTGGTGGCGCCGATCATCATCTTCGGCCGACGGGTGCGGGCGCTCGCCCGGGCCAGCCAGGCGCGCGTCGCGGCGCTTGGCGAGCGCATCGACGAGACGATCCACGAGATCCGCATCGTCCAGGCCTACGGCCATGAGGTGGCCGACCGGCAGGCCTTCGGCGAGCTGGTCGAGCAGAGCTTCGCCACCGCCCGCCAGCGGGTGGCCAACCGGGCGCTGCTGGTGGCCTGCGTGCTGGTGCTTGTGTTCGGGGCGATCGCCTTCATCCTGTGGGTCGGTGGGCATGACGTGCTGGCGGGCGAGCTGTCCGCCGGCCAACTGTCGGCCTTCGTCTTCTACGCGGCCATCGTTGCCGGCAGCGTGGGCGCGCTGTCGGAGGTCTGGGGCGATCTGCAGCGGGCCACCGGGGCCACCGAAAGGTTGCTGGAGATCCTCAACACCCGCCCTGCCATTCAGGCGCCGGCACGGGCCATGCCGCTGCCCGAACCGGCGCGCGGGGCGATCAGCTTCGAGCGGGTGAGCTTCCGCTACCCGGCCCGCCCCGACACGGCGGCGCTGGCCGACTTCGACCTGCATGTGGCACCAGGTGAAACGGTGGCCCTGGTGGGGCCGTCCGGCGCCGGCAAGAGCACGGTCTTTCAGCTCCTGCTGCGCTTCTACGACCCGGAGGCTGGGGTGATCCGGATGGACGGCCTGCCCCTCACCGAGGCCGACCCGCTGGCCCTGCGCGGGCGCATGGCGCTGGTCTCCCAGGAGGCGGTGATCTTTGCCGGCAGCGTGGCCGAGAACGTGCGCTATGCCCGCCCCGATGCGAGCCTGGCCGAGGTGCGCGCAGCCTGCGTGGCGGCCTTCGCCGACGAGTTCATCGAGCGCCTGCCCGAGGGCTACGACACCGACCTGGGCGAGAGGGGCGTGCGGCTGTCGGGCGGCCAGCGCCAGCGCATCGCGATCGCCCGGGCGATTCTGGCCGACCGGCCGGTGCTGCTGCTCGACGAGGCCACCTCGGCCCTCGACGCAGAGAGCGAGCGGATGGTGCAGACAGCCCTGGAGGGCCTGATGCGCCAGCGCACCACCCTCGTCATCGCCCACCGCCTGGCCACCGTGCAGCGGGCCGACCGCATCGTGGTGCTCGACGGCGGGCGGGTCGTCCAGCAGGGGCAACACCACGAGCTGGTCGCCGCCGACGGGCTCTACGCAAGGCTCGCCCGCCTTCAGTTTGCTGCCTGAATCGGGCACTTCTGGTGCCAAGTAGTTCCTCGATGCAGCGCGAAATGCGCCGGCTTTGGCAGGAAGCACGGGCGGGTGTGATTTCCTTCGCACGGCCATAAAGGGTGAGGCGCCTCAGAATAGGCGCAATGAATAAACAACGCGCCCTCCCCGTGCCACTGCTGGCCACTCCGACAGACCCTGTCGGCGGGGCGCACATCCGTTCCAGCTACACGGTCGAGAGCGCGGACCCGCTGCGCCACAAGCAGGCCTTGCGACTGCTCATCGAGCGGATGTACAGCTGGCGGGGCCTCAACCTCGTGGAGAGTGCCGTTCATACCGACCGCCCGGATCGGATCACTCTGCTGGCCTCCGAGAAAGGTGATGTCTTCGGCACGGTGACCCTCGGGCTCGACGGCGACGCGGGCATTCTCGCCGAGACCCTCTATCCCGAAGAGATCGCCGTGCTGCGCAAGCAGGGTGCCCGCCTGTGCGAGCTGACCCGGCTGGCCATGGACACCCAGCATAATTCCCGGGAGGTGCTAGGCGCCCTGCTCCATCTGGTGTACATCCACGGCCGCCTGCTCCACCGGGCCACCGACGTGGTCATCGAGGTTCACCCCCGCCATGCGCCCTTCTACCGCCGCATGCTCGGTTTCCGGATTATCGGCAGCGAACGGATCTGCCCGCGGGTGGACGCGCCGGCGGTGCTGATGCATCTCGAGCTCGGCCACATGGACGACCAGATCGCCCGTTTCGGCGGCTCCGCCGATCCCCAGGCGCGCACCCTCTACCCCTATTTCATGTCGCGGGAGGCGCAGGACTCCATTCTCGGCACCCTCGTCGCGGCAAGCGCCGCTGCGGCGCGCGCTCCTTTGACCTGCTGAAGGTTGTCACCCCCGCATGGCTGCGCCAAGTGGGGTAAAGTTGCGCCTTCGATTTTTGCATCTCCGGAAAGTACTCCATGGCCCAATACGTCATGTCCATGCTGCGTGTCAGCAAGGTTGTCCCGCCCAAGCGGCAGATCATCAAGGACATCTCCCTGTCCTTCTTCCCCGGCGCCAAGATCGGCCTGCTCGGCCTCAACGGCGCCGGCAAGTCCACCGTGCTGCGCATCATGGCCGGCGTCGAGAAGGAATACGACGGCGAGGTTCAGTGGCAGCCCAACATGTCCATCGGCTACCTGCCCCAGGAGCCCAGGCTCGACGCTGACAAGACCGTCCGCGAAGAGGTCGAGTCCGGCCTCGGCGAGGTGATGGAGGCCAAGCAGAAGCTGGAGGAGGTCTACGCTGCTTACGCCGAGCCCGACGCCGACTTCGACAAGCTGGCCGAACTGCAGGCGAAGTACGAGAACATCATCGCCACCAGCGGCGCCGATATCGAAACCCAGCTCGAGATCGCCGCCGACGCGCTGCGTCTGCCCCCCTGGGACGCCAAGATCGGCCCCCTGTCTGGCGGTGAGAAGCGCCGCGTGGCGCTGTGCAAGCTGCTCCTGTCGCGCCCCGACATGCTGCTGCTCGACGAGCCCACCAACCACCTCGACGCCGAATCCGTCGACTGGCTCGAGCAGTTCCTGTGCCGCTTCCCGGGCACCGTGGTGGCCGTCACCCACGACCGTTACTTCCTCGACAACGCCGCCGAGTGGATCCTCGAACTCGATCGCGGCCAGGGCATTCCCTGGAAGGGCAACTACTCCAGCTGGCTCGAGCAAAAAGAGGCCCGCCTCGAGCAGGAAGCCAAGCAGGAAGGCGCCCGCATGAAGGCGATGAAGCAGGAGCTCGAGTGGGTGCGCTCCAACCCCAAGGCCCGCCAGGCCAAGAGCAAGGCGCGCCTGGCCCGCTACGAGGAGATGTCCAGCGTCGAATACCAGAAGCGCAACGAGACCCAGGAAATCTTCATCCCCGTGGGCGAGCGCCTGGGCGACAAGGTCATCGAGTTTACCGACGTCACCAAGGGCTTCGGCGACAAGCTGCTGATGGACAAGGTCAATTTCAGCATCCCGCCGGGCGCCATCGTTGGCATCATCGGCCCCAACGGCGCCGGTAAATCGACGCTGTTCAAGATGATCACCGGCCAGGACAAGCCCGACTCGGGTGACGTGGTGATCGGGCCCACGGTCAAGATCGCGTATGTGGATCAGTCCCGCGATTGCCTTGATGGCAGCAAGACCGTGTTCGACGAACTCGCCGGCGGCGCCGACATCCTCACCATCGGCAAGTCCGAGATCCCCAGCCGGGCCTACATCGGCCGCTTCAACTTCAAGGGCGGCGACCAGCAGAAGCTGGTGGGCAACCTGTCGGGTGGCGAGCGCGGCCGCCTGCACCTGGCCAAGACCCTGATGGCCGGCGGCAACGTGCTGCTGCTCGACGAACCGTCGAACGACCTCGATGTGGAAACCCTGCGGGCGCTCGAAGACGCGCTGCTCGAATTTGCCGGCTGCGCGCTGATCATCTCCCACGATCGCTGGTTCCTCGACCGCATCTGCACGCACATCCTGGCCGCCGAGGGCGAGTCCCAATGGACTTTCTTTGCCGGCAACTACCAGGAATACGAGGAAGACAAACGGAAGCGCCTGGGTGACGAAGGCGCCAAGCCCAAGCGTATCCGCTACAAGCCCATCGCCCGCTGAACAAGCGCAGGCCGATGTAATCAGGGCCCTTCGCCGGCGGCAGTCGCGGAGGGCCTTTTCATTTCAGTCACGATCGCCCCGCCCGACCTTTCGGCGTGGGCCGCGTGCGAGAACCGATTAAAAGAACGTCCGACCATGAAATTCACCCAGATCCCCCTCGGCACCCGTTTTGAATTCGAAGGCAAGATCTTCAGCAAGACGGGCCCGATGACCGCCAGCGCCGAAGACGGCAGCGGCCAGCGCCTGATCCCCCGCTACGCGGTGCTGAAGCCGGTGGACGGCGCAGCGCCGGTCGTCGATGCCGCGCCTACCCGGCAAGTGGACGAGGCCCGCGTCATCGCGGCTTTCGACGGCTTCTACGGCACCTGCCTGCGTCTGGTGGATGATTTCTCGAAGGCCGAACTGGAGGCCGCCCGGCGCAAGTTTCTGGCTGCGCTGCAGGCGCAGAAATGAAAAAAGCCGGCAGAGCCGGCTTTTCTTTCACTACCCACGTTCAGAGGAGAACATGATTTTTGGTGCCTTGGGCGA
Organism: Zoogloea ramigera; assembly: GCF_006539865.1. Lineage (GTDB taxonomy): Bacteria > Pseudomonadota > Gammaproteobacteria > Burkholderiales > Rhodocyclaceae > Zoogloea > Zoogloea ramigera. Next base: position 102,347 of record NZ_BJNV01000010.1, on the reverse strand, counting down.
GACTCGAACTCGCACGACTTGCGTCACTACCCCCTCAAGATAGCGTGCCTACCAATTTCACCACCAAGGCACTCGGTGCGAAGGAGGCGAACTATACGTTGCCTTTTTACCTTCGTCAAGATCTAAATGAAAACCATTTAGATCTTTTTACTACGCACAAAAAAATCGCTCGCAAAACAACTCGGGCGATCTTTTCATGCCCCGTTCGGGTTGGGTGGGCGCCAGGGCGCGCCAGCCCGAACGGTCAAGATCAGGCAGCCGCAGCAGCGCCCATCGCCTTGATGGCGGAGGACAGACGGCTCTTGTGGCGGGCAGCCTTGTTCTTGTGAATGATCTTCTTGTCGGCGATGCTGTCGATCGTGCGCTGGGAGGCAACGAAGACTTGCTGAGCGACTTGCTTGTCGCCGCCAACGACCGCCTTGCGAACAGCCTTGATGGCAGTACGCAGACGCGAACGCAGGCTCATGTTGAGGGCGCGGGCCTTGACTGCTTGACGGGCGCGCTTACGGGCTTGTGCCGAATTGGCCATCTTGTAATAGTCCTGAAAGAAATGCAGTAAAGCGCAAGATTTTAAAGGGAAACCTTTTTCTCTTGCAAGCCCTTTATTGTCTTTTTCTTATTATTTCGTGCAATTGCAATTTCGGGCCGTCCTGATAGGACCGCCGCGTGGCAAACCCCAAGCCACGCCTCGGGTGCCTTGGGGGGCGTCATGGCGTTGTATTTCGCGCCCTCCAAGCCTAATATTATTGCAGTCAATCCAGCCTGCAGCCGTTCCCTTTCGGAGTCCGATCCGACATGAATGACAGCACTCCGCCCTGCGCCGACGATAGCAGCCTCGCCTCGCGGCTGGCTGTCCTCACCACCGAGCACCGGGATCTCGATGCCATCATCGCCCAGATCACCGTAGCGCCACCGGCTGGAGACGACCTGCTTCTCAGGCGTCTCAAGAAACGTAAGTTGCTCTTGAAAGACCGGATCGCGATCATCCAGCATCTGATGGACCCTGACGAGCCCGCCTGAGCCCACCTACCCCGGGCTCCTCCCTCCACCCCGTTCCTTCTCAAATCCCGCATGCCAATCCAGCGCAACGCCGGGGCCGACACGCTCGCCCTGCACGCCGGCCAGACGCCGGACCCGCTCCATCATTCCCGGGCCACGCCCATCCACTTCACCACCAGCTACGTGTTCGAGAGCAGCGACCACGCCGCTGCGCTCTTCAACCAGGCGCGGGCCGGGCATGTGTATTCGCGAATCTCCAACCCCACCAATGCGGTGCTCGAGGAGCGCATTGCTGCCCTCGATGGTGGTGTCGGCGCGATCGCCTGCGCCAGCGGCCAGGCGGCCCTGATGCTGGCGATCACCACGCTCATGGGGAGCGGCGGGCACATCGTCGCTTCGCGCTCGCTGTACGGCGGTTCCCACAACCTGCTGGCCTACACCCTGCCCCGGTTCGGCATCGAGACCACCTTTGTGGCACCCCGCGACAAGGGCGCCTGGCGCGCGGCCATCCGCCCCGAGACGCGCCTGCTGTTCGGCGAAGCCATCGGCAACCCGGGCCTCGAGGTGCTCGATGTGCCGGGTATCGCCGAGATCGCCCACGAGGCCCGGGTGCCGCTGCTGGTCGATGCGACCCTGCTCACCCCGGCGCTGCAATGCCCCCTCGACCTGGGGGCCGACCTCGTCATGCACTCGGCCACCAAGTTTCTCGGTGGCCACGGGGTTGCCGTGGGCGGCCTGCTGGTGGATGGCGGCGCCTTCGACTGGGAGGCCGCGGGCGGGCGTTTCCCCACCCTCACCGAAGCCTACGAGGGCTTCCACGGCATGGACTTCGCCGAGGAGTCGCCGATTGCCGCCTTCCTGCTGCGGGCGCGCCGGGAGGGGCTGCGGGATTTCGGCGCCTGCCTGTCACCGATGAACGCCTTCCAGATCCTCCAGGGCATCGAGACCCTCGGCCTGCGCATGGAACGCCACGTCGCCAACGCGCGGGCATTGGTGCGCCACCTCTCGGAACACCCCCTCGTCGAGGCTGTGTCATGGCCCGAGCTCGACAGCCACCCCGACCACGCACTGGCGGCTCGCCTGCTTCCCAAGGGGTGCGGGGGTGTCTTCAGCTTCAGCCTCAAGGGTGGCCGCAAGGCCGGCTGTGCCTTCATCGAAGCCCTGCGGCTGGTTTCGCACCTGGCCAATGTGGGCGACGCCAAGTCGCTGGCGATCCACCCGGCGAGCACCACCCACTTCCGCATGTCGCCGGAGGCGCTGCTGGCCGCCGGCATCGGCGAAGGCACCATCCGCCTGTCGGTCGGCCTCGAGAACGCTACCGACCTGATCGCCGACCTGGATCGCGGCCTGCAGGCTGCCCACAAGGCCACTGCCTGAGGTGCACACCATGAACCTGAATCTCTCCGACGACACCTGCTACTGCTACACCGGCGGCCGCCCGCTGCAGCCGGGCCGCCCCACCGCGGTATTCATCCATGGCGCCGGCCACGACCACAGCGTCTGGACCCTGCAGACCCGCTACTTCGCCTCCCACGGCTGGAACGTCATCGCGCCGGACTTGCCCGGCCACGGCCGCTCGGCCGGCCCCGCCCTCGAATCCATCGAGGCGCTCGCCGACTGGATCCTCGCGCTGCTCGCCAGGCTCGGCTGTGAGCAGGCGATGCTGGTCGGCCACAGCATGGGCTCGCTCATCGCGCTTGAAGCCGCGGCCCGGGCGCCCGATCGCATCACGCGGCTCGCTCTGGTCGGCTCGGTGTTTCCGATGCCGGTGGCGCCGCCGCTGCTCGAGGCCACCTTGTCTGCCCGCGAGCGTGCCCACGGCATGATCAACCAGTGGTCCTACGCTCCGCAAAGCCAGCTCGGTGCGAGCAGCGTGCCGGGCGTCAACCTCACGGCCCTCAACCAGCGCCTGATGCAGCGCCAGGCGCCCGGCGTGCTCCACCGTGACATGAGCGCCTGCAATGCCTACGCCGCTGGTTTCGAGTCGGCAGCCAAAGTGCGCTGCCCCACCCTGTTGCTCAGCGCCGACCTCGACCGCATGACCCCGCCCAAGGCGTTGGGGCCCCTCGTGCAGGCGCTCGGCAACGCAGCGCAAGTCCACCGGGTCGTGCTGTCGGGCGCCGGCCACGCGATGATGGCCGAGGCGCCCGGCGCCGTTCTCGATGCCTTGTGGAACTTTGCCGGCGCGCAGCCCTCTTCATGAGTGTGTCCCGATGAATAGCTGATCCGGATACCGCCAGCCATAAGCCCAAAAACGACAACGGAGACGAACATGGCTCAGCAAGATACCCCCGCAGATTCCCCGGGCGCAGAGGCTGCGCTCCCTTTTCCTAACGTCCGTGTCATCGGCATCGGCGCGCCGTTCCGCTGGATACGCCTCGGTTTTGCCGATTTCCGGGCTTGTGCCCGGTCGAGCCTGTTCTATGGCTTCTGTTTCACGGCCATGGGGCTGCTCACCACCTTCGTCTTCGCCCACGCCTACGCCTACACCTCGGCGGTCACCACGGGCTTCTTTCTCGTGGCGCCCTTCTTTGCGATGGGGCTCTACGAGTTGTCGCGTCGCCGCGAGCTCGGGCTACCGGGGGTGCTTCTGCCCACGCTGACCGTGTGGCGGCGCAACCTGGGCAACATCGCGCTCTTTGCGGGCGTGCTGACGGTGGTTTTCCTGATCTGGGCGCGGGCCTCGATGGTCATCTTCGCGATGTTCTACACCCAGGAGATGCCCAGCCTGGACGGTTTCCTGTCCCAGCTGTTGGCCCTCGAAAACATCGACTTCCTGCTGGTGTACGTGGCCGTGGGGGCCGGCTTTGCGCTGTTCGTGTTTGCCTTGAGCGTGGTGTCCATCCCGCTGATGCTGGACCGCAACCAGGACGCCATCACCTCGATGCTGGCCAGCCTCCGGGCGCTGATGCTCAACCCGCTGCCGCTCCTGGTGTGGGCAGCGCTGATCGTCACGCTGACCCTCATCGGCTTTCTCAGCTTCCACATCGGCCTGGTGGTCATGATGCCCGTGGTCGGCCATGCCACCTGGCACGCTTACCGGGAGCTCGTCGAACCCTTGTCCTGATCCGGTGCGGCCTGGCCACGGGCCAGGGCGATCACGGCGCCGAGCACGATCGCGCCGCCGGCCATCTGCGATGCGGTCACCGGCTCGTCCAGAAAGATCGCTGCCAGCGCAAAGGTCACGACCGGCTCGAGGGTTGACAGCGTCGCCGCGTCGGCGGCGCCCAGACGCTTGATGCCCGCAAAGAAGCCCACCATCGCCACGACGGTCGAGACGAGCGCAATTGCCAGCACCGCAGCCCATGCGGTGGCGGACTGCGGAAAATGTGGTGTCCCGCCAAGCACCAGCAGACCAAACACGCCGGCCGCGGCGAGCATCACCACCGTTGCCGCCGCCAGCGGGTCTTCTTCCTTCAGCACGCGGTTGCCGACGATGATGTAGATCGAATAGATCATCGCCGCGGCAACGCCGAGCCCGATCCCAAGCGGGCTCCCGGCGAGGCCCGCACCTATCGTCAGCGCGGTGCCCAGCAGCGCCGACAGCACGGCGAGGGCGCGCAGCAATGTGAGCCGCTCGCCTGCAAAAATCACCCCGAGCAAGGTGACGAGAAAGGGGTAAAGGTAGAGCAGCAAGGCCACCAGCCCCGCCGAGGCGTGCTTGAGGGCAAGAAAGAAACACAGGGCCTGCGCCACATAGCCGACACCGCCCATCAGCGCGAGCGTCAGCGTGTTGCGCCGTGTGGGCCAGGGGCGGCGCGAGGCGATCATCACCCCTGCCATCAGGGCGCCGGCAATCAGGAAACGCAAGAACAGCAGCGCCGTGACATCCACGCCGCCGGCAAACGCGAAGCGCGCGAAGATCGCCATCGCCCCGAAGGACAGGGCCGACAGGGCCACCAGCCCTGCTCCGATCCAGCGCGGGTTTACGGTCATCGACAACCCCCTTCAGGTGCAAAGCGGCGGATGCTGCCGCCGTGGTGCCCGGCGCGTCAAGCAGGAAACAGCGTTTCGGCCACACTTTGCGATCGGCCCAAGGGCGATTTGGTCGATGGCCTTTGCAATTCGGCGGGCCGTGTGGCGAAATCCGCGTTATAAATCTGACATTCATCCGGTGAGCGCACCCATGCAAAAACGCACCCTGTTGTCTCTCGTCTCCGTCCTTGGCCTCCTCGCCTCGCCGCTCCATGCGGCGGAAGCTTCAGCGCCAGCCCTGCCGACCGCCGAGATCTCGGTGGAAAGCAGCCGCAGCGCGCCCAACGATCAGTTTCGCGCCCAGGTGTATCACGAGGCGAGCGACAGCAACCCGGCCGAGCTCGCCCGCAAGGTGAATGCCGTCATCGCCCAGGCCGTGCAAGCCGGGCGTGCCTACCCGGCCGTCAAGGTTCGCACCGCCGGCAGCAACACCTACCCGGTCTATGGCAAGAACAGCCGCAACATCGAAGGCTGGCGCATGCGCTCGACGCTGGCCCTCGAGAGCCGCGAGGCGGCGCCGCTGTCCGAACTCATCGGCAAGCTCCAGCAGACCATGGCGGTGGCCGGCCTCAACGCTGCGCCCTCCCCCGAAACCTGGAAGAAGACCGAGGACGAGGCCATCGCCGACGCCCTGGCGGCCTTCGAAGCCCGCGCTCGCCTGGTGGCTGGCAGCCTCCACAAGAAATGGAAGATCAAGCGCGTGGCCGTGAACAGCGGCAATGCCCAGCCGCCGCGGCCGATGGTGGCCTACGCCCGCGCCGCCATGGCCGCCGATGCGGCGCCGGCGCCCATCGAGGCCGGCGACAGCCCGGTCACGGTCAACGTCACGGGTGAGATCGAGCTCTTCGAATGATCAGCGTCATCCAGCGTGTCCTCGAAGCCCGGGTGACAGTAGGCGGGCGCACGGTCGGCGAGATCGGGCCGGGCCTGCTGGCGCTTGTGGCCGTCGAGCGTGGCGATCAGCCCGCCAACGCCGCGCGGATGGTGGAGCGCTTGCTGGGCTACCGGGTGTTTGCCGACGCCGAGGGGCGGATGAACCGCTCCCTTGCCGATACCGGCGGCGGGCTGCTGCTGGTGTCCCAGTTCACCCTCGCCGCGGATACGGCCAAGGGCACCCGCGCCAGCTTTACGCCGGCAGCGCCCCCGGACGAGGCCGAGCGCCTGTTCAACGAAGTCGTCGCCCTTGCCCGCAGCCGTCACCCGATGGTGGCGACCGGCGAGTTCGGCGCCGAAATGACTGTTTCACTGGTGAATCATGGCCCGGTTACCTTCCGCCTCACGGCCTGAACGGCGCGCGGCGCTGCTGTTGCTTGCGGCGCTTCTGGCTGGCTGCGGCCAGACACCGATCCGCCAGGCCACCTACCCCGGCAAGCCTTACGCTGGCGCGCCGGCAAATCGCAACTGGTTTGCCCTGCCCAGCGACGACCACGCCCAGGAGGTCGTGCTTTACGCGCTCGGTCTCCTGGACACGGGCTATCGTTTCGGCGGCAAGAACCCGGAAGCCGGGCTCGATTGCAGCGGGATGGTGAGCTACATCGTCGAGCAGGTAAGCGGCCGCAAGCTGCCCTACAACGCCGCCGGCATCGCCGAGCGCACCCGCCCCGTGGCGTCCCACGCGATCCGGCCGGGCGATCTGGTGTTCTTCAACACCCTGGGCCGGTCGTACTCGCACATGGGCATCTACCTGGGGGACGGCAGGTTCATCCACGCCCCCAACAGCCGCGGCAAGGTGAGGGTGGACCGCATGGACAGCCGCTACTACGCCGCCCGCTTCGAGGGCGCCCGCACCCTGCTGCCGGAGGGCTGACGCCCTCCTCTCGCGTTACCTGTTTCAGCCTTCCTTCAACCAGCGCGCCGCATCCAGCGCGAAATACGTGAGGATGCCGTCGGCACCGGCGCGCTTGAAGGCCAGCAAGGATTCGAGGGCGCAGGCTTTCTCGTCGAGCCAGCCGTTGGCGGCGGCGGCCTTCAGCATCGCGTATTCGCCGCTCACCTGGTAGGCGTAGGTCGGCACGCCGAGCTCGGTCTTGACCCGCCGCACGATGTCGAGATAAGGCATGCCGGGCTTGACCATGAACATGTCGGCGCCTTCCGAGATGTCTAGCGCCACCTCGCGGATCGCCTCGTCGGAATTGGCCGGGTCCATCTGGTAGGTGTATTTGTTGCCCTTGCCCAGGTTGCCGGCCGAGCCCACGGCGTCGCGGAAAGGTCCGTAGAAGCTCGATGCGTACTTGGCCGAGTAAGCCAGGATGCGGGTGTAGATCTGGTTGGCCTGGTCAAGCTCGGCGCGGATGCGGGCCACCCGGCCGTCCATCATGTCTGAGGGGGCGACCACGTCGGCGCCGGCCTGGGCGTGGCAGAGGGCCTGCTTGGCCAGCACTTCGAGGGTCTCGTCGTTGAGGACGTAGCCGGCTTCGTCGATCAGGCCGTCCTGGCCGTGGCTGGTGTAGGGGTCGAGGGCGATGTCGGTGATCACGCCGAGCTCGGGAAAGCGCTGCTTGAGCGCCTGGACGACCCGCGGCACGAGGCCGTCCGGGTTGTAGGCCTCTTCGGCGCCGAGGGATTTCTTGCTGTCTTCCACCACCGGGAACAGCGCCAGCGCTGGCACGCCCAGCGACACGGCTTCTTCGGCCGTCCGCAGCAGGCCGTCGAGGGACGTGCGGCTGACGCCAGGCATCGAGGCCACCGGCTGGACGATGTTCTCGCCCTCGAGCACGAAGACCGGGTAGATCAGGTCGTCGGCGGAGAGGCGATGCTCGCGCATCAGGCGACGGGAAAAATCGTCACGGCGCATGCGGCGCATGCGGGTTGCGGGAAAAGCCGACTGGACTGGTTTCATGAATGTCTCACGCACTTACATCTGGAAACGAATTGCCGCGGGAACTTCTTCCCAGGCTTCATGGACTAAACAGGCAGATGGTGACGAACCGTCTCCCGCGATACCTCCCTGAGCGGGGCCTTGAGCAAGCAAGGCATTTTGGCCCCCGGCATCCCCTCGCCGGGGGCTTTTTATTTGTGCCCGGGTTTCCGAACCCCGCCTCGGCGTTGGCTTTGCGAGCCACGACGCCGGACGGCAGGCGCGTCTGCCCGGCCCGGGCAAGGCAAACGAAGCCCGGGTGCTGGGGACGAGACATGGTATCGGTGAGGCGCCGTGTGTCCGGGCTCCGGACACACGCAAGATTGAACCCCGCCGCGATCGGTGGACCGCCGGGGCTTCACAGAGGGCCCTGAAGCGGGCCACGAGGGAATGTACAGTCACGTACTAGAGGCTTTTCTGCCAGTGGTGCGGACGGAGAGACTCGAACTCTCACGCCATGGGCGCCAGAACCTAAATCTGGTGCGTCTACCAATTCCGCCACGTCCGCACACGAGGCCCGCATTCTAACGATAGCCCCGCCCCCGATCCAGCAATTTCGCGTTGGGCTGGCCCGCGCCAGCTTTGCCAGCCTGCTTCATCCGGCCCGTGGCGGCTGAGGGGGCGCTGAATCCAGCCATGCCGCCCAGTCCTTGATCCGCGCCGCCACCCAGGCGCCGTCGTCCAGCGGCAGGTCATGGCCAGCATCCCGGTGCAGATGAACAGGCAGATCCCAGCGCCGCGCGATGGCGAGTGAGCATTCCGGCGAGACCAGTGCATCCTGCCCGCCACAAAGCACCAGCATCGGCACTCCAGGCTGCGATGTCGGGGCCTTGAAGCGGGCTGCGGCGAGCAGCTGGCGCAAGGCGTTGCGTGTCGACACGGGGTGCTGCCCGGCGAGCCTTTCCCAGTCGTCGAGCACATCCGGGGGGGCCCTGTGGCTGGTCAGGCGCAGGATCGCCGCCTCCTTATCCCGGGCCGTCCGTTTCAGGGGGACCGACATCAGCGGCAGCCAGCTTGCCGGTTGCAGGCGCTGATGCAGGGGGTTGATGCCCCTCAGGCTGCCGTTGATGAGCACGCTGCCGCTAAGCTCATCCGGGTGCGCGGCCGCCCAGGCGACGGCCACCATCGCGCCGAGGGACATGGCCACCAGATGCACGGGCCCGGCCACGCCCCGGGTGGCGAGTTCGGCGCGACAGGCGGCGACCATTGCCGGAATGGTGCTTGGGCTGGCCTGCCGATGCAGCGTGCCGTTGCCGGGCAGGTCGATGGCCAGGATGCGCGCCTCCGGCAAGGCGGCCTGCAGCTGGCACGGGAAGTCGCCCCAATGGCCGGCCTCGCGGGTCAGGCCGCGCAGCAGCAGCCATGTGCCCGACCGATGGAGGCTACCCACGATGTCGGGGCGGCAGATGTGGCCGTGATCCTTAGTCGGCATCACTCACGCCTCCCATGTCGTACCAGCGGCGCAGGGCCAGCTCCCGGTGGCGGGCCCGTTCGGGGCCCGTCGGCACCCAGCCCCGGTGGCCGCAGGCGGCGCGTCCGATGAACTCCAGCCAATGGATGTGCCGGCGCAAGACCCGGGCGTGGCGGTGGGCGATGAGGGGGTTGAAGAAGCCCAGCAGGGACAGCATTTGCCGGGGGTTTTTCTTGACCCATAGCCACGACCCCATCTCGAGGGTCAGGGGCAGGTGGATGCAGGCCGGCTCGAGGCCGGCGCGCTGATAGAGGTGGTCCCACAGGTCGCCGTGGGTGAGGTACTGGCTGCTCTGGGGTTCGAACACGTAGGGGTGGTGAAGCTGGGTCTGGTCGAGGATCTCGGCCAGCGCGTGCATCTCGGGCAGGTGGGCGATCGGCAGGCGGGTGCTGGCGTAGGGAAACCAGATGCGGTCGCTGGTGCCGAAACCCGAGTGGCAATCCACCGCGATGCTGAAGTCGTGGCTGAGCAGCTCGCCTTCGACGACCTGGCATAGGGCCTGGCTTTCCGGCTGCATGGGTTCGCCCTGGCGGCCGCGATACCAGGGCAGCCACGGGCTGAACCGCTGGCCGCCGAGCAGCCATGGCACCGGGTCGCGGGCATCCAGCGGCGCGTTGCGCATGAGGTCGACGCCGGCCGGGTTGGCCCGCGTTCCCCTGGCGAGCCCGCCGGGGTTCACCACCGGCATGAAAACCATCCGCAGGTGTTCGAGCTGGTGGTGGAGCGTCTCGTCCCAGCGCAGCCGCATGATCACGCTGCGCAAAAAAGCCAGCACCACCGCCGAGCCGATCCGCTCGACCCCATGGACGCCACCGAAATAACCCACCGCCGGCACGCCGGGCGCCGGGTTGCCAAGGGTGATGGCATACACCGGAAAGTTGCGGGCGCCGGCGCTCACCTCGCACATCACCCGCAGTTCGAGCATGTCGCCGAAGGCGCTCACCAGGCGTTCAAGTTCAACCAGTTCGGGGGGCTCGCGCTCTCCGTAGTGCATGCAGGCTCTCCCGCTTCAGGCCGTGGACCTTGTCAGTCTAGCCCCGCAAAGGTGCCGCCAATATGACAGGCCGGGCTGTTGCCACCGCGGGCCTGCCGGCGTGGCGAACGTCATGCTTCTGCAACCTCGGATGCGCATGCTGTTGCCCGACCCGTAGCACGGCAGCGAGATTCCCCCCACGGAGAGCCCCAGATGATGGACAAGATCTACTGTTATCACTGCATGTCCTACCACCGCCCGGAAAACATGCGGCAGGTCACGACCCGGGCTGGTGTGCGCTGGCGCTGCATCCGCTCCATCGAGGCGGCCCGCAACACGACCGCTGCGCGCGACGCCTTCGGGGTGCGGCAGACCGAGCTGAACCGCTCGCGCAGCCTCGCCGAGCAGGAGCGCGTGATGCGCGAGTATCGCCGCCCGGATTACCGTTGCTAGGCGGCCCGGTGGGGCAGGCGAAGCTCACGGTGTTCGATGCCCTGCTGCGCTGGATCAGCGAGAGCAGCTGCGCGTCAAGACTCGCCCGCCTGGCGACACAAGGCCTCGAGCTCCCGCCCCGGCGGGACGCCGACGCCGAGCGCTGGCGGGAAGACATGGGGGACGCCGACTCACGCCCGGAGCTGCGGCCCTGCCAGGGTTTCCATCAGGGCGAGCCACCGGTCTAGCGGCCTGCAAGGGCTCGAAGAGTCAAAGGGAAAATTCGGCTGGGCGGATCTGCAGCCGATCTCTTTCGAGTCCGACGGGGCTGCGAAAGCTCAGTCGAGCGCCTTGCGGAAATACGGCAGCAGCGCCTTGGCGGCCTCTATCCTCAGGCCGGTGTCCACCGCAGCATCGTTCATGATGGCGAGCAGAAAGCCAACGGGCTCCTGATGGACGCCGTCGGTCTCCCCGGTGGGTGTGTAAGCTGGCGCGCTGGTTGCAGCCGGTTGCAGGATGCCCAGCGCCCTTTCAAGGACGTCGGGCTTGATGCTTGCCTGCCCAGCCAGAAGTTCCGCCTGCTTGTGCGGGCTCGGGGCCATCTCCAGCCAGGGCTCGTCGACGAACATGCTGCCGAGGCTGGCGTCGATGTAGGCCGACCATCTGCCATCGCCCTGGTGGGCCGGCACCAGCTTGAGGGGAGCCTGGGGGTGTAGCGTGACCCGCGTGGTCGGCACCTCGGCCAGGTAATGCTGGCGGAGGCCTTCGGCAAATGCCGCGGCCCGGGCCAGCGGCTCCGCCGTGGCAAACGAGAACCACAGCCCGTAAGCCTTGCCGCCCGACACCGAAACCGCCGGGGCCGGCAGATCGAGCTCGGTCTGCACGCCCTCGTAAAGCTGCGCAGCCTGCGTCCAGAAGCCGCTGTCGAGTTCGATGACCAGGGCACCCACCAGCCCGCCGGGGCCGACGAGATCGACGCTCGCCTCGCTCTCCCCGCGCAGCATGGTGGTCAGGGCGGCAGCGGGTGTGTCGGGCAGGTAGAGCCGCTGAAGCTGGGCGATCAGTTCGTCCATCGGATGCTCGCTGGCTGGGGGTTCAAACCGGCGCCTTCGCGCTCGCCGGCGCTGAAAACGAAACGCCCTCGCAGCGGGAGCAGACCTCCCAGGGCGGGCACTCGCAGACGGGCGGGCAGGCGCGGTAGCCGCTGCCGACGATGACCAGGCTGCTCGCCTCCATCTTGCGCCCAGCCGCCTTTGCAGGGGCAGGAGCCGCCGCGGCGCCGTCGTGGGGGCTGGGCGACCAGCGGGCAAACGGGGTCAGATCCGCCTTGCCTTCCACGTACCACAGCTTGCGCGCCGCATCCCAGCGGGCGCCCAGCTTCTTGGCTTCGTCCTTCTCGGCGAAGGGGACCTTAAGGTTTGTTCTCATGCTCTCTACGGGTCGTCGCGCCGCCCTGCTTCGCGCTGAGCGCAAAGCCTGCGGGCGGGCGCTGAAAATGCTCGGGGGCTGGTTCCATCGTTTCCGGCGATGCGCGGAACCCGCCCGACGTCTTTAAACGCGGTGACACGCCCGGCGCCGGTTTTTACATTCACCGGCTTCCGGCGCGGCTGTGCCAAAAATTTCCCGCGAATCTACCCAAGTCCCGGAGCCCGCACAAGGCGCCTGCTTCAGCCGGCCGCGCGGATCCACTCGGCGACCGACTGGGGCGTGGGAATCCGCCCGGACGACACCAGCTTCTCGTTGATCACCAGCCCGGGCGTTTTCAGCACGTCGTAGGCGATGATCTGCTGCATGTCGGTGACCTTGCTGATCTCCGCCTCGATGCCGAGGGCGGCCACGGCTTCATGGGCGATTTGTTCGAGTTTCCGGCAGTTGGCGCAGCCGGGGCCGAGGATCTTGATGCTCAACATGATCAGACTCCCTTGATTGAAGCGGTTTGCCGGCGGCTGGCCAGCGACAGCAACGCCGTCAGCGCCGCGATGAAGCCGGCCAGCCCCAGCGCCAGCACGAAAAGCGGGGTGCCGTCCATCCAGGCGCCGTAGGTGAGCCCGGCGACGGTGCTGAACAGGGCAACCAGCGCCACGTAGGTCCAGGCCTTGCGGCGGCCGATGATGGCCGAGATGATCAGGATGCTCTGCAAGGAGAGCTCCGGGTCGGCCATCAGGTAGGCCAGCAGCGGCCCGCGGTGCATGCCGAGGTCGAGGAACATCCTGGCGATGGGCACCTCCACCAGAGTCGGGAAATACATGAACACGCCAAAGGCCACGCCAGCCAGGTTGCCCTGCAGCGTGTTGGCGCCGGCGAGGGATTCTATCCATTCGGGGCGGATCAGTACCCGGACCATCCCGACGACAAAGACGCCCGCCACCAGCAGCGGAAAGATCTGCTTCACGAAGCGCCAGGATTCCCACAGCCAGTCCTGCAGTTCGTCCTCCGACATGTGCCGGCGGCCGACCCGCAGGAGCACCGCCAGCGCCAGGGCCACGCCGAAGAACTTGCCGGTGAGCCCGATGCGCAGCCCGGTGGGCGTGGCCCGGATCGCCAGCGCCGCCAGCAGCAGCGTGACGGCGATCAGCGCCAGGCTGATGCCGGTCCATCGGTTGGCGCCGTTCTGGATGTTCTCGATGCCGCGCCAGGCGCTCAAGCCGATCGCCAGCAGCAGGCCGATGAGCACCACGCCCTGCACCGAGACGCCCTCCTCGCCCTTGGCGGCGTCGAAGGGAACCAGCTGGTCCAGCCCCGCCTGCCATGCCTGGGCGGCGGGCACCGGGAGTTCGAACTGGAGCCAGCTGCCGGTCAGCACGCCCAGCTTCAGGGTGCCCGCCAGCAGCAGGGCGATCCACACCAGCAGAAAGAGCCGCGCGGCCCGCCCCATGCCCTGGGCGCCAGCGGCGCCGAAGGCGCTGTCGGTGGCCTGGTCGTGGGCTGCGTCGTCGGCCCTGAAGAGCAGGGCCATGATGAGGCCGATGCCGATCCCGAAAACCAGCGACAGCACGAAGCGTGCGATCGCCAGATCCGGGCCGATGACGCCGCCGGTGTAAACCAGCGCCAGGATGTTGGCCGCCGGCGCAAAAAACAAAAAGGTGATCGCCGGCCCCAGCCCCGCGCCCTTTTTGTGAATGCCCGCAAACAGCGGGACGATGGTGCATGAGCACACCGCCAGCAGCGAGCCGGCCGCTGCGGCTGCCGGGTAGGACACCACCTTGCTGGAGTTTCGCCCCAGAAAGCGGGTGACCGTCTCCTTGGGGATCAGCGCCGCCATCGCCCCGGCGATGAAGAAGGCTGGTAGCAGGCAGAGCAGCACGTGGGCCGCAAGATACGCCGCCAGGTTGCCGAGCCCGCCGTGCAGCACGGGCAAGATCGAGAAAAGCAGGGTGTCCATGATGGTCTCGCCGGTCGAGGGTGTCGTTGGGACTATGTATCTCCTGCCATGAAGACGCGGCGGCTCGCCAAAGGATGCAGCGCCGTCAGCCAAATCAATCGATCGGCGGACGCGGGACGAAGCAGCACACCTGCCCTGCCCCGTCGAGCTTTACCTGGCACGCCACCGACAGTTGCTCGCGCAGCCGCCGGCGCGCCCGCTGCACCCGGGATTTGGCCCCCGGCAGCGACAGGCCCTTGAGCTCGGCAAAGGCCGCCTGCGACATGCCGCCCAGGTCGCACAGGCTGACGGCCTCCCGGTCTTCCGGCGACAGCTCCGCCAGCACCCGCGGCAGGCATTGGGCGAGTTGGTCGACCGGCGCGTCGCAGGTTTCGGCGGGCTCGGCGGCGGCGAGATCGGGTGGCAGTGGCAGCGTCGGGCGCCGGCGCCGGAGGTGGTCGAGGACGGTGTTGCGCGCTACCTCGAACAGCCAGGCGCGGGGCTGGCTCACGGCGCAAAATGCCTCGCCCTGCCGGCAGGCTTTCAGGAAGAGGTCGTGAAGCAGATCGTCGGCCTCGTCCCGATCGGCCAGGCAGTGGCGCAGGTAGCGCCGCAGCTCGGCCTCGTGGGCAGACCAGGCGGCGAGCAAACACGGTACGGTCATGATCACCTCAGCAAGGGCGGCGCGGGAGGGTCTGGCCTGATCTTACGCCGGCCGTCACGCCGCCGCCCGCCCTCCCACGGAGGTCGTCACCGGCCCGCAGGCCGTGGGCGCCCCGGGTAGTCGAACCAGTGCCGGCCACGGTTGAGAATGGCCACCAGAGACAGCATCACCGGCACCTCGACCAGCACACCTACCACTGTGGCCAGGGCCGCGCCCGACTCCAGGCCGAACAGCGAGATCGCCACCGCCACGGCTAGCTCGAAGAAGTTGGAGGTGCCGATCAGGCAGGCCGGCCCGGCCACGTCGAAGGGCAGCTTCAGCAGGCGCGCACCGATCAGCGCTACAGCAAAGATTCCGTAGCTCTGCACGATCAGCGGCACCGCGATCATCGCGATCACCAGTGGCTGCGCGATGATGGTGCCGGCCTGGAAACCGAACAGCACCACCACGGTGGCGATCAGGCCGACGATGGACCAGGGCTTGAGCCGGCCCACGAAGTCGCCCACCGCCCGGGGCGAGCGGCGCTCCAGGGCGTGGCGCGTGGCCATGCCGGCAATGAGCGGCAGCACCACGTAGAGCACCGTCGACAGCACCAGGGTTTCCCAGGGCACCGTGATGTCGGTGACGCCCAGCAGGAAGGCCGCGATCGGCGCGAAGGCAAACACCATGATCAGATCGTTCACCGACACCTGCACCAGCGTGTAGTTGGCGTCGCCCTTCACCAGCTGGCTCCACACGAAGACCATCGCGGTGCATGGCGCAACCCCCAGCAGAATCATCCCGGCGATGTACTCGCTGGCCGACTGCGGGTCGACCCACGGGGCGAACAGGTACTGGAAGAACAGCACGCCCAGCACCGCCATCGTGAAGGGCTTGATCAACCAGTTTACGACCAGCGTCAGGATGAGGCCGCGGGGCTTGCGGCCCACGTCCTTAACCGCGTGCCAGTCGATCTGGATCATCATCGGGTAGATCATCACCCAGATGAACACCGCCACCACCAGGTTCACATGGGTCAGCTCCAGCCCCGCGATGAAGTGGAAGGCGCCCGGCACCAGCAGGCCCAGGCCGACCCCGGCCGCGATGCCCAGCGCGACCCACAGGCTCAGGTAGCGTTCGAAGCGCCCCATCTCAGGCCTCTTGCGTGGACGCGGACTGGCCGATCTGGTCGAGCTCGCGCTTGAGGACCTGCCCCTCCAGCTTGGCCAGCGGCAGGCTCGCGAACAGCGAGATGCGCCGGTGCAGCAGCATGAAGGCCTGGGAGAAGGCGCGCTGGATCTCGTCCGCCGAGCCCACCGCGGCGACCGGATCCTCGACACCCCAGTGGGCCGTCATCGGCTGGCCGGGCCACACCGGGCAAGCCTCGCCGGCGGCCTTGTCGCATACCGTGAACACGAAATCCAGATGCGGCGCATCGGGCCCCGCAAACTCGTTCCAGTCCTTGCTGCGCAGGCCTTCGGTGCTGATCCGGTGGCGCTGCAGCAGCTCAAGCGCGCTGGGGCTGACCTGCCCTGCCGGCTGGCTGCCGGCACTGAAGGCCCGGAAGCGGCCCTTGCCGACTTCGTCCAGGATGGCTTCGGCGAGGATGCTGCGGGCCGAGTTGGAGGTGCACAGGAAAAGCACGTTGTAGATCTTGTCGGACATCTTGAACTCCATTCTAAAAATCAGGGTTTCAGCTTGAAAGCCTTGCCGATGGGTGAGTTACCGGCGCGCTCACGGTGCGTAAGATCCTGCCAATTGAAAACTTTGATTTTTTTACAACTATCGAAATCTTGTACCAAAAACTATTTGCCGAGTCGTGGCCTTCGGTGGGCCCTTCAGCAGGCGAGTTTGTCGATGCAGGCCTTCGCGCCCACCGCCTCGGCGCATTGGCCGGGCACGCCGGCGCAGCACTCCTCGGTCAGGTAGGCGATCAGCTCTGCCATCAGGGGAAGGTTGGCGCGGTAGCGCAGGAAGCGGCCCTCCTGCTCCACGGTGACCATGCCGGCGTGGGTGAGCGCCTTGAGGTGAAAGGACAGGCTGGAAGGTGCGAGATCGAGGGCCGCGGCGATGTCGCCGGCCACCATGCCTTCCGGGCCCTTCTTGACGAGCAGCCGGAAGGCCTCGAGGCGCCAGCCGGACGACAGTGACTCGAAAATCGTGGTTGCGGTCTTGGTTTCCATTGCGTCAATATACAACACTTCGAGAAGTATGGAATTAATTTGCCCGGTCCCGACAGGCTGGCTTGGGTGTAACGGAACTGCAATGATCGGATGAAACAATTCGATCATTGTAAAAATATCAAATCGTGAGGAAAGCATGAGAGTTGGCATCAACGGCATGGGCCGCATCGGCCGTCTGGCGCTGCGCGCCGCCATGGGCGCGGCCGAGCGTCAGCCCGACGACCCGCGGGCGGGCAACCGGCTGGAGGTCGTCCACCTCAATGAGCTCAAGGGCGGCGCGGCGGCCACGGCGCACCTCCTCGCCTTCGACAGCGTGCAGGGCAAGTGGCGCGCCGACATCGCCGCGGAGGGCGACGACTGCATCCGCATCGATGACAGGCGGCTCGGCTTCAGCGCCCACGCCGGCTCGGCGGAGATCCCGTGGGGCGAGCTGGGCGTGGAGGTGGTGCTCGAATGCACCGGCAAGTTCCTCACCCCCGAGACCCTGCAGGGCCATCTGGACCGGGGTGCCAAACGTGTGATCGTTGCCGCGCCGGTGAAGGTGGGTGGTGTGCTCAACATCGTGGTGGGCATCAATCACGAGCAGTACCAGCCGGCGCGGGACCGCATCGTCACCGCGGCGTCGTGCACCACCAACTGCCTGGCGCCGGTGGTCAAGGTGATCCACGAGAACCTGGGCATCCGCCACGGGCAGATCACCACCATCCACGACCCCACCAACACCAACCTGGTGGTCGATGCACCCCACAAAGACTTGCGCCGCGCCCGCAGCGCGATGATGAGCCTGGCCCCCACCACCACCGGCAGCGCCACCGCGATCGCGCTGATCTACCCGGAGCTGAAGGGCAAGCTCAACGGCCACGCGGTGCGTGCGCCGGTGCTCAACGCGTCGCTCACCGACTGCGTGTTCGAGCTGCAGCGCGCCACCACGGCGGACGAGGTGAACGGCCTCTTCGCCGCCGCGGCCAAGGGCGAGCTGGCCGGCATCCTGGGCTACGAGGAGCGCCCGCTGGTGAGCGTCGATTACGCCCGCGACACCCGCAGCGCCATCGTCGATGCGCTGTCGACCATGGTCACCGATGGCACCCTGCTCAAGGTTTACGCCTGGCACGACAACGAGATGGGCTACGCCTGCCGGATGGTGGACCTGGCCTGCCACATGGAATCAGTGGGGATCTGATGCAGCACGCTGCCCGCAACTACGCCATCGTCACCGCCGCCTACTGGGGCTTCACCCTCACCGATGGCGCCTTGCGGATGCTGGTGCTGCTGCACTTCTACCGGCTGGGCTATTCGCCCTTCACGCTGGCCTTCCTGTTCCTGCTCTACGAGGCGGCCGGCGTGGTGGCCAACCTGATCGGCGGCTGGCTGGCGACGCGCTACGGCATCACGCGGATGCTCGCGGTGGGCCTGGTCACGCAGATCGCCGGCTTCACGCTGCTCTCGATGCTGCAGCCCGGCTGGACGGCCTTGATGTCGGTGGCGTGGGTGGTGGCGGCCCAGGGCGTGTGCGGCGTCGCCAAGGATCTCACCAAGACGGCCAGCAAGTCGGCGATCAAGGTGACCGCCGCCGCGGCAAAGGAGGAAAGCGCCAGCCAGCTCTTCAGGTGGGTCGCCTGGTTCACCGGCAGCAAGAACGCGATGAAGGGCGTGGGCTTCTTTCTGGGTGGGCTGCTCCTCGAGACGCTGTGCTTCAGCCAATCCCTGTGGGTCATGGCGGGCCTGCTGGCGCTGGTGCTGGCGGGGGTGCTGACGTCGCTGCCGCCGCTGATGGGCAAGGGCAAGGCGTCGAAATCGGCGAAGGAGCTGTTTGCCAAGAGCCCGGGCATCAACACCCTGGCGGCGGCGCGGGTGGTGCTTTTTGGGGCGCGGGACGTGTGGTTCGTGGTCGGGGTGCCGGTGTTTCTGTACTCCCGGGGCTGGACCTTCACGATGGTCGGCAGCTTTCTGGCCCTGTGGACGATCGGCTACGGCCTCGTGCAGGCCGTGGCGCCGCAGGTGGTAAAGCGTAGCGCCGACGGGCTCTCCACCGAGGTGCCGGCCGCCCGCGGGTGGTCGGCAGCGCTGGCGCTGGTGCCGGTCGCGCTGGCGCTGGCGGTGGCCTTCGACGCGCCCCGGCTCGAATGGGTGGTGGTGGCCGGGCTGGGCGTGTTCGGCGTCGCCTTTGCGGTGAATTCGTCGGTGCACTCCTATCTGATCCTGGCCTATGCGGGGTCGGAGAAGGCGGCGGAGGATGTGGGTTTTTACTACGCGGCCAATGCGCTGGGGCGCTTCATCGGCACGCTGCTGTCCGGACTGCTGTACCAGTGGGGCGGGCTGCTGTACGGGCTGGTCGGTTCGGCGGTGATGCTGGCGATCTGCTGGGCGTGCACGCTCGCCTTGCCCCTGCAGCGTGCCGAAGTGGGCACGGCGCAGGGGTGAAACCGCCGCTCAGCGGATGCCGAGCAGCTGGACTTCGAAGTTGAGGGTGCTGTTGGGCGGGATCTTGCCGAGGTCGCGGGAGCCGTAGGCGGTTTCCGGCGGGCAGGTGAACCTGGCGGTGCCGCCGACCTTCATCTTCTGGACGCCTTGGGTCCAGCACGGGATCACCTGGTTGAGGACGAAGCTGGCCGGCTGGCCGCGTTTGTGGGAGCTGTCGAACTCGGTGCCGTTGAGCAGCATGCCCCGGTAATGCACCATGACCTGGCTGGAGGCCGTCGGGCTGTCGCCTTCGCCGAGCTTGAGGTGCTCGATCTTGACGCCGGACGGTAGGGTTTCAGTGGCCGGCGCGGCGAACGCGGCGGCGGAGGCCAGGAGGGCGACGGCGAAAAACGGGGTGGCAATGTGCATGGTCATGCTCCGTGTGGGTCGAGCCGTCGATTGTAGCCAACATGCCCCGCCGCTTCGTGCCTTTGCGCGGCTTTCAGCGCTTTTGCGGCCAGTACCAGCTGGGAACGCCTTTCCGCCCGCCGCCGACGCCCTGTTTGTAGCGGCTGCGCAGGTGGCCATCGACGGCGCTGATCCACGGCGCGAGGCTCTCGTCGGCCAGCGTGTGGTCGATGAACAGCTCGGGGAGCCGGTAGCCGAACCAGCGGTAGGCGGCCAGCAGGCGCACGGTGGTCTCGGCGTCTTCTAGGGAGGCCTTGCGCGCCGAGGCGGGCAGGAAGTTAAGCTGGATCGGCTTGCCCTGGTTGGCGGTGTAGGCCCAGTCGCGCCAGACGCCGTCAATGGTCTCGTTCTGGGACGCCATCGGGGCCATCGAGAAGGTGTGTTTCTGCTGCAGCGTGAGCCGCTTCATGCGGTCGAGCTGGGCCGCGCGGGCCAGTTGCTCTTCGGGCACGAAGGGCGTGAAGAAGCCGTCGCCGCAATCGGCATGGAGCAGGAACAGCGACAGCAGCGCCTCGAGCCGGCGGTCTCCGGACATGTCGGCGATCTGTTCGAGGTAGGCGCTGCCGGCGGTGATCTGGAAGCCGGCCGGGGCCAGCGCCGGCTGGGGCGCCTTCATCAGGGCCGTGACAATGCCGTGCTCGGCCGGGGTAAGGCCGGCCACGACGCCCTCCTCGTCCTGGTGCCCGAAGCGCCCTGCCCGGCCGCCGATCTGCTGGAGCAGCGACGGGGTGAGCTCGGCCCGTTTGACGCCGTCGTACTTGTGAACGGCGGTGAACACCACCCGCTGGATCGGCAGGTTGAGGCCCATCCCGATGGCGTCGGTGGCGACCAGGATGTCAGCGTCGCCGCCCGCGAAGCGGCGGGCCTCGCGCTCGCGCACCTCGGGCGACAGGGCGCCATAGATGCAGGCCACCGGCTTGCCGAGGGCCAGCAGGTCGTCGCGCAGGTTGAGCGCGTCACGCCGGGAGAACACGATGAAGGCGTCGCCGCGCCGGGCCTTGCGCAGCGCGCCGGCGGGGTTGTTGGCGAGGGCGTGGCCGACGACGAGGGGGTGCTTGCGCGTCTTGTGGCGGACCTCCAGCGGCAGGCCGAGCCGGGCCGCCAGGGCCTGGATCGCCGGCTCCGCCGACAGGGCGCCGAGCAGCCAGACCTCCCGGGCGTTGGCGCCCACCACCGCCTGGGTCCACGCCCAGCCTCGGTCGGGGTCGCTGAGCATCTGGATCTCGTCGATCACCGCCACGTCGATCTCACGGGTCGGGTCGAGCATCTCGATGGTGGAGGCCGTCACCCGGCTGCCCTCGACGATGCGCCGCTCTTCGCCGGTGATGAGGGAGGCGCTGACGCCGAACTCGTCATTCAGGCGGGTGAAGGCCTCGAGGGCCAGCAGCCGCAGCGGGCCCAGGTAGATGCCGGAGGCGGCCGTCGCCAGCCGTTCGAAGGCGTCGTGGGTCTTGCCCGAGTTGGTCGGGCCGAGCACCGCGATCAGGCGGCGCGGGCGTCGGCGGGCCGGAAAGGTGTCCGGGTAGTCGGACAGTCTGACCGTGCGGCCGATCTGTTCGGCCAGATCGCGGTGGCGCAGCCGGGCCTGCATGTCGTCGAGCGACTGCCGTAGCGCCTTGCCCACGCGGGTGAGGTCCATCTCGCCGCTGGCCCAGTCTTCGCGCAGCTTGTTCAGGTTGGGCTGGAGGCCTTCCCTGCGGCAGGTTTCGAGGTAAGCCTCGATCTCGGCGATCGCGGCCTCGAGGGCCTGCTCGAGGTGCGCGCCGTGGGCCCGCAAGATCTCCTGTTCGGCGGCGTCCCGCGCCTCGCTGGTCCGTCGGCGCCAGTGGGCCTGCTGACCGAGGCAGGTTTCGGGGATGTGCCCGAAAACCCGAAGATTTTCTCCCGCCACGATCGCCCGACGGCCGGCGGCGAGCCAGACGCGGTTGCTGCTTAGGGTGCGGGAGAAACGGAGGTCGGTGGTCGGGCTGTTGGGCGGAGTGTTCATTTGATTGCGGGCGCGTGCTTGGGCGCGCCCGTTCGGGTTCGATCAGGTGCTGATGGGCTGCAGTGTGGCGATGACCTCCTGGAGGCGCCTGTCGAGATCGTCCACCAGCGTCTCCAGTTCGCCGCCGTCCATCAAGGCGGCTTCCAGTCTTGCGGCGCTCTCTCTCAAGGCGCGCATTCCCAGCGTGGCGGCCGACCCCTTTAGGGAGTGCGCGACACGCCGGGCCGAAACCCGGTCGCCTGCTTGCAGGTGCGCCTTGAGGGTGTCGAGGGCGTTGCCGTTTGACAGGACGAACTGCTTGACGAGTCGCAGCAGCAGCGCTTCCTTGCCGCCCAGGTTCTTGAGGGCGTAATCCACATCGATCAAGGGGCTGGCTGCGAGCGCCTGCAGGGCGGCCGAGGCGCAGGGCTGCGGGAAATGGGGCTGCTGAGCGGCTGGCGCAGTATGGGGGTTTTGGGGCTCGCCGGCCAGCGCCGCGGGTTCGTTGAGCCATTTGAGGATGACGCCGTAGAGCATCTGCGGGTCGACTGGCTTGGTGACGAAATCCACCATGCCGGCGGCTAGGCAACGCGCCCGGTCTTCGGAGAAGGCGTTGGCGGTCATGGCGATGATGCGTGTGCGCGGCCGCCCGGCGAGGGCGCAGATCTGGCGGGCGGCTTCGACGCCGTCGAGGCGCGGCATCTGCATGTCCATGAGCACCAGCGCGTAGTCGGTGGCTTTCACCTTCTCCAACGCCTCGATGCCATCCACCGCGGTGTCGGCCTGCAGGCCGGCCGACTTGAGGAGTTCGATGGCGACCTCCCGATTGATATCCTCGTCATCCACGACGAGAAGGCGGAATCGTCCGGCACAGGCTTGCAGCTTCTCGATCAATTGCGCAGTGTCGGGTGTCTCGCTGGCGGTGGTGTTGGTGCTGCGCCCCTCCTCCACCGTGAGGCTGAACCAGAATGTGCTGCCGACGCCGGGCTCGCTCTCGACCCCCGCCTCGCCCCCCATCAAGGCGGCCAGGCGGCGGGTGATCGCCAGCCCGAGGCCCGTTCCGCCAAACCGGCGGGTTGTTGACGCGTCGGCCTGTACGAAGCTCTGGAACAGATTGGCCTGCGCGTCCTTGCTTAGGCCGATCCCGGTATCCTGGACCTCGGCCCGGATGGTGAGCGTGCCGGCCGCTTGGGCGACCAGGCGGGCGCGGATGACGATCGACCCGGATGCGGTGAACTTGACGGCATTGCTGGCCAGATTGAGCAAGGCCTGCCGGAACCGCGTGACGTCGCCCTGCACCCACAGGGGCGCCGACTCGCAGGCGACCTCCACCGCGAGCTGCTTGGATCGGGCCGATTCGGAGATGATGGAGCGGACCTGGTCGAGCACGGCGGCTACCGAAAAGTCGACCTTCTCGAGCTCGAGCCGCCCGGATTCGATCTTCGACAGATCGAGGATGTCGTTGATGATGGTGAGCAGGTGCCGGGCCGAGGTGTCGATCTTGTGCAGATATTCCACATCCTCGTCGTTACGCCCCGGCTTGTGCTGCATCAGGTGGCATACCCCGATGATGGCGTTCATCGGGGTGCGGATCTCATGGCTCATGTTGGCCAGGAAGGCGCTCTTGGCCCGGTTTGCGGCCTCGGCCTGCGTCTTGGCCTGTTCGAGCTCCTCGGTCCGGGACATCACCACTTCTTCCAGGTGCTCCCGGTAGTGGTCGAGTTCGACGGCCAGGCGTTTCTTTTCGGTGATGTCTTCCTTGACGGCGACGTAGTGCGTCACCTGCCCGTCGGTGTCGAAGACCGGACTGATCACCGCAAACTCGACGTAGTCGCTGCCGTCCTTGCGCCGGTTGATGAACTCCCCTTTCCAGGTTTGCCCTTTTGACAGCGCCGCCCACAGGGCCGCGTGTTCTTCCTTCGAGGTCTGGCCGGAGTGGAGGATCTTCGGGTTCTGGCCGATGACTTCTTCACGCTGGTAGCCGGTCGCCCTCACGAAGGCTTCATTGACATACTCGATCGTGGCTTCGAGGTTGGTGATGACGATGCTCTCGGGGCTTTGCTCGATGGCCATCGAGAGTTTGCGCAGTTCGGCTTCAGCCTTGTGCCGCTCGGTGACGTCATGGACGATGGAGTAAAGCAGCCGGCGATCACCGATGTCGATTGGCCCACAGAAGGATTCGACATGCCGGATCGAACCGTCGGCGCGGCGATGCCGGAAGCTGAAGTGACTCGTCGCAGTCGCGTGGGCCCGCTGCATTTCATTGTGCAGCTCGTCCGGGGTCATGGTGTTGATCTGCGAGATGTTCATCGCCAGGAGCTCCCGCTGTGACCAGCCGTAAAAACGGGACGCGGCCTTGTTGGCGTCTATGATGGCTCCATCGTGTGGGTCGATGATGAGCATCACGGAACTGCTGTTCTCGAAGAAGCGGCGGTAGCGGGATTCGCTCTGGGCGAGCTCGCTCATCCGCGCCTCGAGGTCGTGGTTCAGATGCTTGAGGGCCAGCTGATTGGCGTGCTCCTGCCCTGCCCTGCGCTCAAGCTCCTGGACCATCGCGTTGAAGCTGGCGTTGAGATGCGCGAACTCGGGGGGCAGGTCGGCGGTGGGAAGGCGGGTGTCGAAGCGCCCGGCGCTGACACCTTGCGCGGCGGTGTTCAGCCTCTTGATGCCGTTTTCCACGAAACGGTGCAGCAGGTAACGGGCCAGCAGCAATGAGACGAGCGTTGTGACCGCGAGCAGGCTGAAGCTCAGCCACAAGCCCTGGTCGATCTGCGCGACGACCTGATTTATCGGGGCCGCGACGCTTACGATCAGAGCGCTGTTGGCGATGCGCACGGGCTCGAGGACGAACAGCTGCTCTACGCCATCCAGCCCGGTCATCAGGACGCGACGCTGGTTTGCCTTGATCGCCGCCACCAGCGCCCGTCGGCTTTCTTCCGGCAATCTGGCGGTGCGCCACTTTTCAGGCTCGGGGAAGCGCGAGATGGCTTCGCCGTCGGCGCTGAACAGGACGGATGTCCACCCGGTTGGCAGCTGATAGCTGGTGGTGAGGCGGTCGAACCAGCGGATGTTTGTCGCTGCGAAGACGGCTGCCAGGAAGTTTCCCGCGCCGTCACGCAGCGGATAGCCAAACGTGATGCCAGGCTTGCCCGACATCTTGCCGATCACGAACTGTCCGGGGGTCAGCCCCGGTGCGGTACGGACGTCATGAAACCAGACCCGATCCGACACATCGACGGGCCGTGCATCGGGCAGCGAGCTGCAGAAGACCTTGCCGTCCGCCGTGACCGCACCGAGGTTGGAAATGTCGTCCACCGACCTGGAAAGCCGCTGGGCCAGCGCATTGCAGGCGCCTGGGTCGAGGCCGGCCATGTCGTTGGCCATCGCCATCGAGGCCAGCAGCTGGCGGACCTGGCGCTGAGCCGCAGCCTCCTCCACCTGCACCCGCTGCACCAGCAGCCTCGCGTGGAGTTCGATGTCCTCGACCGCCTTGGCACGATTTGCCCGGTAATCGTGGAAGGTCAGCGCTGCAAGCGGAACGATCGCTACGAGCAGCACGAGCCACAAACGTCTGCTGAGCGAAAACCTACTGAAAACTGGGGGCATCTGGATCCATCCGGGCGGTGCAACCGAGCGTGAATTGTTTGCTCATGGGCCCCTGCCCGGGCGACGCGCCAACGATCAGCCAACAACCGGATTCCGGGGCAAACAAGCCTATTATCGTGCATCTGCAGGGGCTTTATGGAAGAACGGCACGCCGCCCGGGAGCTTTAGCGAAGGGCCCACGAGATGCGCGGGATCGCTGCGGTTTCAAACGCACACCAATCAAGGTGCGCAGTCGTTGTCGAGCCGATCGGACGCGTCCGGCCGCGATTTCCAGGATCATTGAGATGATCGTCAGCGTCATGCTCGAGGACCACGGGCAATGCCTCGCCGCGGGCTTGAGCGACCATCTGGGCACGCCTGTTGGGCTCGATCAGCTGCTCGCCAGACTCCGGGAGTGGATCGTTGGCGGCCGGAATCCGGCGCCAGGCGGGGATTGGCCGCAAGGTTGCGTACAGCATCTGAACGCCTGCCGAGCAGACAGGATCAAGGCGATTGTAATAAACCGTTAAAATGTTCTGCGGCGCAACAAGTACCGGTTTTCGCCCTGTGCGTGGGGCTAAAATCAATCAGCTTTAGTCTTTGGAACGCCGGTTATGTCACCCGAGTCTGCTTGGTCTCCCGCATTGAGTGTCGGTCACCCCATTCTGGATGCACAGCATGAAAGGCTGCTGCTGCTCTGCAACAGGCTTTTCGGGAGTGCGGACGGCATGAACGAAGGCGACCTCATCGCGTTGCTGAACGACCTGGCCGCGCTGGTTCACGAACACTTCGAAACCGAGGAGCGCGTCCTGCGCGAGTTCGGATACCCTCATTTCAAGACACATCAGGCCGAGCATGACGCGCTTCGCGGCCGTCTGACCGACCTGCTCTACGCGACGATTCATGATCGATTCGACATCGCCGGCCTGCCCCAGCTCGCCAGGGATCTGGTCCTGAATCACGTTCGCGACTGTGATCTCGGCTATAAGCGCTTCCTGGCCCGCACCAGCCTGTAGCGCATCCTGAAACCTGCTTATTGATGAGTACTGGGGGTGGCTGAGCAAGCCGATCAAGCACCCTCAACATTCCAGGCTGCCGTAGAAAAGCAAAAAGCCCTGATTTCTCAGGGCTTTGCGCTTGAAACTAGGTCTTGGCGGAGAGTGAGGGATTGTGCAGAGAGTGCCGCAATCCCAGTATCTACGCGGGTTTCCGAAGGCCTCGCTCGGAAATGTTCCCAACAATGTACCCACGAAGAGTCACGAAATCAACCCCACATCAATAACTGGAGGTGCTCTACCTGTATCCAGCCTCAAGCTGGGCTATCTGCTTAAAGTCATCAAAAGCGTAAGGACGACCATCAATGAGACAACGAGATATCCAGACGAATACGTCATTAATATCCCCGCTTTGAGTCCGGACGTCCTCAATGTGTTCCCAGTCAAGAGCCTCTCGAGCCCGACCAGACGACACGCGGGAAATCGAGATAGCAGCAGCAAGCCGTTCAATTTCTTGGTCATTACTGCGCAGAATCACCTCCGCATTGGGCAACTGGTCCAACACCTCGTTCGATAGCCCATAGGATAGAACCGAAATATCAAATGACGTTCCCAGCCTTCGTAGCTCCCTCACGAGCGTCTCATCTTGAAGCGCATTGGCAGTAACCAAATACGCATGATGCGCCCACTTTGAGTTACTCACACATTGAAAAAAGCTCTCGCGGAACGACGACAAACTTAGTCCAACCTTCAATTCGACACTCGTAAGACGGAACGGTTGGTCCCCAAGGCTGCGCTTAACCTCCAAGAGCCCACGATCAATCTGATAGCCCGCATCAGAGATACGTCCCACATCCCAGTCCAGAACAACTACATCCGGGAATTTCCACTTGTTTACGCCTGCGGGCTGCCTTGCAGCAGTGGTATGCTCTATGTGAACAGGGAAACGATTTCCAATTTCGCAATAACGGATGAACAAGGCGCGGAATTTCTCCTCCCGCTGACTAGACCTCCCGCCATCTTGTTCGGCAGGTTGCTCAACCACGCCAACCTCAGTCAACACCGCATCCTGAGCCTCCACAACTGGGGTAGCAGCCCGCAGATAGTAACCGTGTCCCTGAGACACCCGCGCTATTGGAGATGTCGGATCACCAGCCATCACCGAAAAGTGCTGTCGAATTGTCGCTTCCGTATACTCACCTTGAAGCCTCGGGCGAACGGCCTCCAGTAGAGACGTTCCATTAACGGCACTGTCGGGGTTTTCAGGCAGAAGACCCGGGAGAAGTTCGCTCAGTTGGTCTCGCAGTGTCATATGTTCCCTAGTGGCGAAGCTGTCCGAGGCAGTAAGGACGAAGACATCAAAAGATACTGTTTAAGTATACCACCAGGAAGGCTCCACCACCACATAACGATGAGCGAACCCACTAGCTAGCAGCAAAGCGGAAGATAATGGATTTCTCCTAGGAATTTCGGCGGAAATTTCTTAGAGGCCAGCCCTCTTCGAGAGCGACTAGTCTTCCCCCCCCCTCGCCCCCGCACAGCACCGCTCTGTCAGCAAACGTCGAGTGTCTACCTAAAGATCAGTCGTACCTGAATCGAGGGCCACGTCAGCCCTCCCCCGAGCGCCCGACCGGTCCCTCTCCGAACCTCGCCGTTTTGTACTGAAATATAACCGTTGGCCGGTACAAAATCCGGTACAGCCAAACCGTACCGACAAACACGGTATTGACGGCGGTACATCGTACCGACACAATGCACCCCGTTTTAAATACAAGACGGGAGCCGCACGCCATGCCCACCTTCGCCTACCTACGGGTCTCGACGACCGAGCAGACCACGGAGCAGCAGCTTCGTGAAATCACCAACGCCGGCCATGTCATCGAGCCGGACCGGGTCTATGTGGAGCACGGCGTCTCGGGTAAAGTGCCGGCCCTTGAGCGCCCCCAGTTTGCGCACCTTCGGAGCCGCCTGACCGCTGGCGATACGCTGGTCGTCGCCAAGCTCGACCGGCTGGGCCGGAACGTGCTGGACGTGATCGCCACAGTGGAAGACCTCGCCAAAGCCGGTATCACCCTCGAAGTGCTGGGGCTGGGCAAGCTCGACGGCTCGGCTCAGTCGCAGCTCACCTTGAACATGCTCGCGGCCATCAGCCAGTTCGAGCGGCAAATCATTTCGGAGCGGACGAAGGCCAAGCTCGCCCAGAAGAAGGCCGAGGGCTTCAAGCTGGGACGGCCGCCGAAGACAGCCCCCGACGTGCGGGCCAAGGCTGCCGACCTGTTCAGCCAGGGCATGAGCTGGCGGAAGGTCGCGGCGGAGCTGGGCATTGCGCTATCGACCCTCCAGCGGCTCATGAAGGCGCCGCAAACCTGACCGCCCACAGCTCGCCGAGCCAACAGCCGCGAGCACCGTCACTACTTCAATTCTTTTCCGTGCCTGTCCGTGCCAGGGGACGGGTACGAATTTCCCCGCGAAGGAGCCCATGAGCAGACCCTGTAGCGTTTCCCAGTGCCCCGAGACGGCAGCCGGCTTCGGCGCCCTCTGCAATCGACACAAGGCCATCCGGCGCCGTCACGGCCATCCCGAGCAGACCGGTGTCACCGTTCAAGAACTCGCGCCCTACCGCCAGAGGGTCAGACTGCGGATGGAGAAGAACCAAGGCAATCAGGCCTGGAGCATCCTTGCCCAGCGCTGGGGCGTGGTCATCGACGCGGCCAAGGCCCAGGAGGCGGAGGCCCTGCGAGGCCGCGCCTTCATGTCCCATGAGCGGGAAGCCGGCCAGGAACTCGTGAAGCTGGCCCGCGAGGTGCCCGTGGAGACGCTGACGGAGACCGTCCTCGCCCTGTTCCTCATGCAGGAAGAGCAGCCCAGGCGCTTCAAGTCCGATGCCGCCTTCGATGCCCAGCTAGCGAGACGCGCACGGGCCTTGACCGACACCAACGCGGGCACCTACTGGGACGACAAGGCAAAGCGGACGAAGCGCGTCTATCGCGATGTGGCGCCCCGGACGCTGGCGGTCATCGCAGAACACATCAAGGCCGCCTTCGGCGTGGCGGGGCTTTATGTGGCCCGCCTGGAGCAGCGAGAGAACGAGTAGACCAAGAACCAACAAGCGGCCCTTGTCGAGGCCCTGGAGAACTTGCAGTGAGAGTAAAAGAAGAGCCGAGCTTTCTGGCCGCATTGAACGCACTGGCGGCACAGGTCATGCAGGGCCACCCGGCCCCGGAGACGCCACCGCAATACCTCAGCCCCGAGGAAATCCGCCTCCACATTCCGGTGTTCCAACATCGGCAGCCCCTGAAGCACGTCAGCGAGGCGCATATCAAGGAATTGGCGAAGGCGCCCCAGCATGGCAAGGACTTGGCCCCCATCACCGTCTGGTGGGACGGTAAGTGGTGGGCCTGTATTGACGGACATCATCGGATTGCAGCCTACCGTAGCGCCGGCAAGGGCCATCATGCCGTTCCGGTCGAGGTCTTCAGCGGCCCCCTTGAAGCGGCCGCTGCCCGAGCGGCCGAAGGGAACACCCGCGACAAGCTCACCATGAGCAGTCGTGAGAAGACCGAGACCGCATGGCGGCTTACCCTCGCGGAGACCTCGTTCTCCAAGGCCAAGGTGGCAGAGCTATCCGGCGCCAGCGTCCGCACGGTCGCCACAATGCGCGAGGTCCGGGCAAAGCTCGCCCAGTTGCACCCCGACCGCGACCCGAGCGAACTCAACTGGCACCAAGCACGGATGCTTGCCCAAGGCCAGGAGGTCGAGGAAATCGACTGGGACGACCGAATCGAGAAAGAGGCGCAGCAGTTCGCCAACATCCTCGCCAAGCACTTGGGGAAGCGCGGCCACCAGCGCCGCGAGGCCTTCGCCAGAGCCCTGGAAATCTACGATGCAGGCCTGCCGGACTTCCTTCGAGAGCACTGGACACTGAACGAAGAAGACGACGATATCGGCATCGACGACTGACCGGGCCGCGGTGTGTGCATCCTTACCTGTGTGCAATTGCACAGCGGAGGCCACGGAGTGCTCAAGGGCCCGGCCGGGGCGGCGCCACATCGAACGTGATCCGTTCCAGAATCTCGACCTTGACCCGCAGCGGCGTCTCACCTCGATAACCGCGCTTCACGGCGCTTTCGCCCTCCCGGGAGTGCCCCGAGATTGCATCGGCGCGGGGCTCATTGAGTTCCTCCGCACGGGCCATGAAGGTCGAGCGGAATGCGTGAAAGCCGACCAGACGGGCGCCCCGGGTCTCGTCACGCAGCCCCAGAGTCTGCAAGTGGAGCCGGAACCACCGCTCAGCGCCGCCCGCCGCCCTGCCCTTCACGGGGGCCCACATCGGGAACAGCAAAGCCTCGCCCGCATCCTTGAGCCGCTTCACGTAATCCACGAAGCCCAGGCCGACGAGAACGGAATGAACGGGAACACGGCGCTTCGAGGTCTTGTTCTTGACTGATTTATCCACGCCTTCGGCAGCCTCGCCCTCCTCCGTGATGTCGAGGAACCAGACCCCCGACGCCTGCGGGTCATCGTCCCGGATGTCGCACTGCGGGTTCAACTGGCACAGCTCATTGATCCGGGCGCCCGTGTAGAGGCCCAGGAGCGGCAGCCAGTAAGCCGAAGCCTGCGACGGGTCCGCAGCAAAGGCCACGGCCTCGGGGCCCTCGAATAGCCGCCGAAGCTCCTCGGGACGCATGGGACGCTGACGGTTCTTGCCCTCCTCCTCGGTTCCCCGGTATTTGATGCCCTCGGTCGTCAAGTGAATCGGCCAGCCGTCATCCCCGAAGGTCACGCGGGCATACTTGAAGAACGACCGCAGCGCCATCTTGTACGTGTCGTCGAAGGTCTTTTCGGCCATGCGCTCCGGCCAGTCCATCGCGGCAAGCTCCTGGACGGTCTTGCCGGTCTGGCGGCGCTTGTCCAGCCAACGCGGCGGGAGGCGCTGAATCATGTCGAAGAACTCTGTGACGGGCTTCTGGCGAAGCTGGGAAACCGGCACGTCGCCCATGAACTCGATGAACAGCGGCAGCACCGCCTCATACTTCTTCGTCACGGGAGCCTTGGGGTCGTGTTGCTGGACGAAGGCAGCCTTGACGACAGAGAGCAGCGGAGCGGCGTCAGTCGCCACGGGCTCGGGCGCAGCGAGGGCGGGACGTGGTTGAGGATTGGGCGTGGAATCAAAGCCACCGGCTGCGCGTTGCTTCACGACCTCCGCAACCTCAAGGCACGCTTCGGCGAACGCCAGCGCCGCGTCAGTTGCCTCCGACGATGACTTCTCAAGCGGGACGCCTACGCCGGCCATGCGACGGAGCGCCAACGCCTCGAACTCGTCCAACACACCGGGAAACGCGCCCTGGACAGCCAGCCGAGCGGAATCACGGTCAATGCCGATGACGGACAGGCGATATTCAGCCGAGAGTGCTCCGCCTTCAGCCAGGAGCCGGCGCCCTGCCGCCGAAGCATCGGCCGCCAGTTTCTCTGCCTTGAAGCGGGCAACCTCCTCGGCCAGCACCTCACCGAGTTCCTGCGGGGTGAGACCCGGGCGAACGGGAACGGCGGTTCCCCCCTCGGCCACCCGACGAAGCCCCTGGAATTGGGCCGAAAGGTCGGCCAGCCAGCGAAGGCACTCCGCCCGCGCCTCTCGTGCGTCAGGGGTCTTCGTGGAAAACGTGAGGGTCTTGACCCCGCCGAAGTGCGGGAGAACGTCTGCGGGAATCCGCTTCTTGTGGCGCCATTGCTCGCCGTGACGTTCAAGCGTGGGGTGAGTCATCTTGTCGGCTTTCATCCTTGGATTTTAGCTGGATGTTCCCAGCGAAGTTCCCAAGAAAGCCTTCGGGGGTCGTCTGCAACCCCTTGAATTACAAGAAACCCGAGAAAAAACAAAGGCCCCTTTCGGGGCCCATGTCGTTCTTGGCGGAGAGTGAGGGATTCGAACCCTCGATGCAGGTTTGTGCCCGCATGCTCCCTTAGCAGGGGAGTGCCTTCGACCTCTCGGCCAACTCTCCGCAAGAGCTGCGCATTATAGACAACGCACAGCCGCTACGCAAGAACTATTTGGATCAGGCTGCTGCCTGGTCCAGACCGAAGGCGCGGTGCAGCACGCGGACGGCCAGTTCGAGGTACTTTTCGTCGATGGCGACGGAGATCTTGATCTCGGAGGTGGAGATCATCTGGATGTTGATACCCTCTTCCGCCAGGGTACGGAACATGCGCGAGGCGACGCCCGGGTGGGAGCGCATGCCGACGCCGACGATGGACACCTTGGCCATCGTGCGGTCACCGCGGACTTCGCGGGCGCCGGTGTGGGTCTTGACGCTCTCGAGGATGCCCAGCGTCTTGTCGTAGTCGGGGCGGTTCACCGTGAACGAGAAGTCGGTGGTGCCGTCGTGGCCGACGTTCTGGATGATCATGTCGACATCCACGTTGGCTTCGGCCACCGGGCCGAGGATCTGGTAGGCGATGCCCGGCTTGTCGGGAACGCCCAGCACGGTGATCTTGGCTTCGTCGCGATTGAAAGCAATGCCGGAGATGATCGGCTGTTCCATGTTCTTGTCTTCCTCAACGGTAATCAGGGTGCCCTCGCCTTCCTCCTGGAAGCTGGAGAGGACCCGAAGCTTGACTTTGTACTTGCCGGCGAACTCCACCGAGCGGATCTGCAGCACCTTGGAGCCGAGGCTGGCCATCTCGAGCATCTCTTCGAAGGTGATGGTGTCCAGCTTGCGGGCTTCCGGCACGACGCGCGGGTCGGTGGTATAAACACCGTCCACGTCGGTATAGATCTGGCATTCGTCGGCCTTGATCGCCGCCGCCAGCGCAACGCCGGTGGTGTCGGAGCCGCCGCGGCCGAGGGTGGTGATGTTGCCGGCTTCATCGACGCCCTGGAAGCCCGCGACAACGACCACCGAGCCGGCGTCGAGATCGCGGCGGATGTTGTCGCCGTCGATGTCGAGGATGCGGGCCTTGGTGAAGGCGTCGTCGGTGAGGATGCGCACCTGGCCGCCGGTGTAGCTGCGGGCGTTGATGCCGAGCTCCTGGAGGGCCATGCAGAGCAGACCGATGGTGACCTGTTCGCCGGTGGAAATCACAACGTCGAGCTCGCGGGGGCTGGGGGCCGAGCTGACTTCCTTGGCCAGCGCGATCAGGCGGTTGGTCTCGCCGCTCATCGCGGACAGGACGATCACCATCTTGTGCCCCTGGGCGTGAAACTTCGCGACCCGCTTGGCTACGTTCTTGATCCGTTCGGGGTTGCCGACGGAAGTGCCGCCATATTTCTGAACTATGAGCGCCATCTTGACTTCTAAAGACGTGGATGTGGAAAGCGCATGATCTTAGCGGATAACTCGAAATCTTGCAGCTTCCCGTGCTGAGGGGGTGTTTTCCCGAGATTGCGTGTATCACGTCACAAGAAATCTGTGTGGAAAACCCTAATCATTGCAAGTAGGGCATTGTATGTCTCACGAGTAGTGATCTATACTTTTCGACATATAACGAAAGTTATAGACATAGACGACTAGACCGTTGTTATGGCTACCAGACTAAAAACCCCTTGAGGACTGCAAAAATGAAGACCACCGAAAAAGTTGATGTGCGTGAAATCCGTCGTAAGCTGGGCATGAACCAATCCCAGTTCTGGTCCAAGATCGGCGTGACCCAAAGTGGCGGTTCCCGCTACGAAAGCGGCCGCAACATTCCCCGCCCCGTGCAGGCCCTGCTGCGCCTGGTGCACATCGAGCAGGTCGATATCAGCAAGATCAAGAAGGACGACGTTGAAGTGGTCGAGTACCTGAAGGCCACCAACCCCGAACTCTTCAAGACCCTGAAGAAGGAAGCCCGCGCGAAGCGCAAGGAGCGCGTCGCCCACTAAGCTGCGCGTGGCGTCGTTCCCTCAAGGGCTGACCACCACGGTCAGCCCTTTTTCTTTGATGCGCAGGGCGATCTGCTCGAGCTCGTCGAGCGCCAAGCGCTGCAAGTGCCCGGCCTCGGGCTGCAGCGAGGGCCTGGCCAGGCCATATAGATGCACGCCACGCAAGGCGCCCGGCCCGGCCAGATCGAGGGCTGCCAAGTAGGCATCGATCATCGCCTGCGACGGCGCCTCGTCGTCCCGGCGGACCATGCACGTCTGCACCCAGGTCGGGCACAGCGATGCGCACAGCGCCAGTCGGCGGGCGTGGGCCTCGGGCGCCAGGTCGACGCCGTTGATGCGCATGAACTCCTCCGCCCTGCCCCCATCCAGCTTGAACCACACCTCGCCGCCGGCCGCCGCCAGGCTCTGCAGGGCTTTCTGCACGTAGGGCCGATCCACCAGGCTGCCGTTGGTGATCAGGCGGATCGGGACGGCAGCCAGCCCCGCCACGTCGCGGATCGCCACGACCCGCTCGACGATCTCGGCAAAGGCCTTGCTGCTGGTGGGTTCGCCGTTGCCCGAAAAGGCGATGTCGCGGATCACCTGCGCCTCGGGCGGCACGTGGTCGGCCATGAAGCTGCCGTGGAGCAGCTCGTCGAGAAAGCTCCGGAGCTCGCCCTCAAGTTGCGCCAGATCGATCTCCGGCGCTGCGCCGCGGACGAGGCCCGGCACCTGGCAGTAGGCGCAGTGCCAGTTGCAGGCGTTGTTGGGGTTGAGGTTGATTCCCACCGAGACGCCGCCGGCACGCCGCGACACCACGGGGTAAACGTAGGTCATGTGGATGAAGCTGCGGTTGTGGTCGCTCACCGTGAGCATCTGCTGACTGGAGTTCATGCCGCGGGTCCGGGCGTTGAAACGAGGCTGCGTATAATAGCTGCTCTATTTTCCATTTTCCGGTGTTCCCATGCGCATCACTCGCCGCCTGGAATTCGACGCGGGCCACCGCATTCCCGACCACGCCAGCCAGTGCCGCCACCTCCACGGCCACCGCTACGCGCTGGAGATCACGCTGTCCGGTGACACCATCAAGCGCGACGGTTCGCCAGTGAACGGCATGGTGATGGACTTCGGCGACGTCAAGGCGATCGCCAAGCAGCAGGTCGTTGATGTCTGGGATCACGCCTTCCTCGCCTATCGGGGCGACACGGCGGTGGTCGCCTTCCTGCAGAGCATGCCTGGCCACAAGACGGTGATCCTCGACGTGGTGCCCACGGCCGAGAACCTCGCCGCCGAGGCCTTCCGCATCCTCGACCCGGCCTATCGCGACATCTACGGCAACCACCTGCGCCTCGAGCGGGTGCGCCTGTTCGAGACGCCCAACTGCTGGGCCGACGCCGTGCGCGCCGAGCAGGCCTGAACTCCGCCGGGCGCCGCCCTTCCGCCTGAAGACAACGGGACAACCATGATCGACCTCTACTACTGGACCACCCCCAACGGCCACAAGATCACTCTTTTTCTCGAAGAGGCCGGCCTGCCCTACCGCATCGTGCCGATCAACATCGGCAAGGGCGAGCAGTTCCAGCCCGACTTCCTGAAGATCGCCCCCAACAACCGCATCCCGGCCATCGTCGACACCGCGCCCACCGGCGGCGGTGAGCCGATTTCGGTTTTTGAATCCGGCGCGATCCTGCTCTACCTGGCAGAAAAGACCGGCCGCTTCCTCTCCGCCGACCCGCGGCAGCGCATCGACACCCTTCAGTGGCTGTTCTGGCAGATGGGCGGGCTCGGGCCGATGGCCGGGCAGAACCACCATTTCACCCAGTACGCTCCCGAGGCCGTGCCCTACGCCATCGAGCGCTACGTCAAGGAAACCGCCCGCCTCTACTCGGTGCTCGACAAGCGCCTCGCCGACCGCCCCTTCATCGCCGGCGACGCCTACTCCATCGCCGACATGGCCTGCTACCCGTGGGTCGTGCCCCACGACAAGCAGCGCCAGAACCTCGATGACTTTCCCCACCTCAAGCGCTGGTTCGAGGCCATCGGCGCCCGGCCGGCCACCGCCCGCGCCTACGCTCTCACGGCGCAGATCAACCCGGCCCCGGTGATGGACGAAGCCGCCCGAAAGGTCCTCTTCGGGCAGGACGCGGCGGTCGTCAAACGCCCGTAAGCCGGCCAGCGGGACGGCGAGGCGCGCTTCCGGTAAAATTAACGATTATTTGAAGCCGCCTCTTTCTCCCGGGCCCAAGACCGCTTCACCCTTCACCCGGCCCGCGTCCCGCACCCATGACTGCAACCATCGAACGCTTCGACCAGCTCGATCTCCAGGCGCCCATTCTGGCCGCCCTCGCCGAGATCGGCTACGAGACCCCGTCGCCCATTCAGGCCGCCTGCATCCCGCATCTGCTCGCCGGCCACGACATCCTGGGCGAGGCCCAGACCGGCACCGGCAAGACCGCTGCCTTTGCCCTGCCCGCCCTCGACCAGGTCGACATCAACCAGCGCAACCCGCAGGTGCTCGTCCTCACCCCCACCCGCGAGCTCGCCATCCAGGTGGCCGAGGCCTTCCAGCGCTACGCCAGCAAGATGCCCGGCTTCCATGTGCTGCCCATCTACGGTGGCCAGAGCATGGTCGTGCAGCTGCGCCAGCTTCAGCGCGGCGCCCATGTGGTGGTCGGCACGCCCGGCCGCGTCATGGACCACCTCGAGCGCAAGAGCCTCAACCTCGAAGGCCTCACCACGCTGATCCTCGACGAAGCCGACGAAATGCTGCGCATGGGCTTCATCGACGACGTCGAATGGATCCTCGAGCACACGCCCACGGCCCGCCAGACCGCGCTGTTCTCGGCCACCATGCCCGACGCCATCCGGCGTGTCGCCCACCGTTACCTGCGCGACCCGAAGGAGATCAAGATCAAGGCCGCCACGGCCACCGTGTCGACCATCAAGCAGCGCTTCCTGCAGATCGCCGGCCCGCACAAGCTCGACGCCCTCACCCGCATCCTTGAGGTCGAGGACGACTTCGATGCCGCCATCGTCTTCGTGCGCACCAAGACCGCCACCGTCGAGCTCGCCGAGAAGCTCGAGGCCCGCGGCTACGCCGCCGCCTGCCTCAATGGCGACATGACCCAGCAGCTGCGCGAGCGGGTCATCGAGCAGCTCAAGAACGAAACCCTCGACATCGTCGTCGCTACCGACGTGGCCGCCCGCGGCATCGACGTGCCCCGCGTCAGCCACGTCATCAACTACGAC
This sequence comes from Zoogloea ramigera, assembly GCF_006539865.1. GTDB lineage: Bacteria > Pseudomonadota > Gammaproteobacteria > Burkholderiales > Rhodocyclaceae > Zoogloea > Zoogloea ramigera. Next base: position 64,956 of record NZ_BJNV01000010.1, on the reverse strand, counting down.
ATCCCCTACGACACCGAGGCCTACGTGCACCGCATCGGCCGCACCGGCCGGGCCGGCCGCAATGGCAACGCGATCCTCTTCGTCGCGCCCCGTGAGACCCACCTGCTGCGCCAGATCGAGCGCGCCACCAAGCAGCCCATCGAGCCCCTCAAGCTGCCCAGCCGCGAGGCCGTGGCCGACAAGCGGGTGGCAGCCTTCCGCCAGCAGGTGTCCGAAGTCCTGGCCTCGGAAGACCTCGGCTTCTTCCTCGACGTGATCGCCGCCATCGAAGAAAAGCACGACGCCGACGTCCACACGATCGCCGCTGCGCTGGCCTTCCTGGCCCAAAAGGATAGGCCGCTGCAGATGCCCGACACCGGCCGGCCCGACATCGCCCAGCTCGCCGGCGGCGGCAAGCCTGAGCGCCCGACCCGCGAAGCGCGGGACAACCGCAGCGAGATCCTCGAGCGCCGCCGCGACTACGCCGAGGGCCGCCTCGCCCGCTACCGCATCGACGTGGGCCGCGAGCACATGGCCAGCCCCAAGGATATCGTCGGCGCCATCGCCAACGAGGCCGGCATCGAGAGCCGCTTCATCGGTCAGATCAACCTCTTCGAAGACTACAGCACCGTCGAGCTGCCATCCGACCTGCCCAATGATGTCCTCCAGATCCTGCGCCGCGCCCGGGTGCGCCAGCAGCTGCTGAACATCCGCCTCGCCAGCCCCGAAGAGGCCAGCCGCGAGCGCGGCGGCCGTGGTGCGCCGCCCAAGAAGCCTTTCCGCAAGGAAGGCGGCTTCGACAAGCCCGCTTGCGGCTTCAAGGCCCGCAAGCCCAAGCCCTGAGCGGGCTCCGCGCCTGCTTCAGCCCAGGCCCAGGCTATCGACGATCCGCTCCAGCGCAGCCAGGCAGCGGGCGTCGATGGCCTTGTCCACCTCCTCACGCATGATCGCCAGCGTCTTGGCCACCGGCACCGCGCCCCGGTAGGGGCGCTCGGCGGTGATCGCATCGAAGATGTCGGCGGTGGTGATGATCCGCGTCTCGAGGCTGATCTCGGCCGCCTGCAGACCGCGGGGGTAGCCCCGCCCGTCGAGGCGCTCGTGGTGGGCGCCGGCCACCTGGGCCAGCTCGCCGAAGGCGTCGATGCGCGACAGGATCGATTCGGTGTACTGGGCATGGCGCTTCACCGCCGCCCATTCGTCCTCGTCGAGTTTGCCCGGCTTGTCGAGCACCGCGTTGCTGACGCCCAGCTTGCCCATGTCGTGGAGCAGCGCTGCGCGCCTCAGCCAGCGTCGCCGCTGCTCGTCGAGCCCCAGTTCGGCGGCGATCCCTTCGGTGTATAGCGCCACCCGGGCGCTGTGCCCGGCCGTGTAGGGGCTCTTGGCGTCCACCACCTGCCCAAAGGCAATCGCGATCTCGTCGAGGTAATCCTCGTCCAGCGCCACCACGAAGCGCCCCGGCTCCAGGGCGAAGACGGCCGCCTCCAGGCTCGGCGCCGACAATTGTTCCCAGAACGCCGGGTCTGCCGCGCAGCGCCGGAAGGCGGACACCACCGCCGGGTCGAACCAGCTGCCACAGCGGTCTTCCACCTCCCAGCAGGCTGCGTCGGCGCCATCGGACACGTTGAACACATCCACCACCTGGGCCAGCAGGGCGATCCGCGACAGCACCGGGATCGCCTCGCCCTTCAGGCGCTCCGGCCGCCCGCCGCCGTTCCAGTGCTCGTCCAGGCTGTGGATTCCGGCCGCCACGCCATCGCCGAAGCGCAGCTGCCGCGCGATGTCGGCGCCCCGCGTGCAGCGGGTCTGGATCAGCTCCTGGGCGATCTCGTCGCCGTGCTGGACGATATGGGCGATCGCCTTGAAGCGTTCCGTGAGCCCAGCCCCCAGCCCCGTGTGGCCGATCACGAACTTCAGCACCTTGGGCAGGCTGCCATTCACCGTCTTAAAGTCGTGCTTGAACGAGAGGTCGTCGGTGAGGTAGAGCTCGCAGATCCGCGCCGCGTTGCTGCTGCAGCCCAGGTCTTTAAGCAGCAGCGTGTAGTAGAGCTCCCACAGCGTCTCGTCGGGGAGGCCCATCGCACGCCCCACGTGCATGCCTATCCAGCAGCTGCGCACGCAGTGCCCCTCTGCCTGGCCTTCCGTGATGTCGAGGGCATGGCTCAAGGCCCCGATCAGCTCCGACAGTGTCAATCCACCCAGCGGCATGTCGCTCTCCCGGGCAGCCTGTCCTTCTGGCAGGACGCCTTCCAGACTTTGCCCAATTTGGTATTTACGGCACGGGGCGGGATGACTGGACCCCGGAGAAGCCCATGGAGCAAGCCACACGGGAAAGGGGGCTCTGGTAAAATGTCACGTTACATTCATCACCGTGTAACACTCGACGCCATGTTTGGACGCCTGTTGCCCCAAGAGGGCCGTTTCTTCGAACTCTTCAACGACCACGCCGAGCAGATCGTCCTCGGCGCCCACCAGCTGGTTGCCCTGATGGACGACCTCGCCGGGGCCGAGCAGCACATTTCCGCCATCGAGACGATCGAACAGACCGCCGACAAGATCACCCACGAGACCGTCGCCCAGGCCCACAAGAGCTTCATCACCCCCCTCGACCGCGACGAGATCCACAGCCTCATCAACGCCATGGATGACATCCTCGACACCATCCAGGACGTCGCCGAGTGCACCACGCTCTACCACATCCAGCGCATCACCCCCGAAGCCGTCCAGCTCACCAACGTGAGCCTGTCGTGCTGCAACCGGGTCAAGATCGTCGTCGGGCTGCTCTCCAACATGGACAACGCCAGCGCCATCCTGCAAACCTGCCAGGAGATCGACCAGCTCGAGACCGACGCCGACCGCATCATGCGCGGCGCCATGTCCCGGCTGTTCCGCGACGAGCGGGACGCCCTGCAGGTCATGAAGCTCAAGGCCATCTACGAGCAGCTCGAATCCATCACGGACCGCTGCGAGGACGTCGCCAAGATCGTTGAAGGCATCGTGCTGGAAAACGCCTGAGCATCGCCATGGAACACGTACAGATCGGGTTCTGGGTCATCGCCGGGCTGGTCGTCATCGCCCTGCTGTTCGACTTCATGAACGGCTTCCACGATGCCGCCAACGCCATCGCCACCGTCGTCTCCACCGGGGTGCTGAAGCCCCACCAGGCGGTTGCCTGGGCGGCCTTCTTCAACTTCATCGCGCTCTTCATCTTTCAGCTCAAGGTGGCCGGCACCGTCGGCAAGGGCATCATCGATCCCGGGGTGGTTGACCACTACCTCATCTTCGGCGCCCTCCTCGGCGCCATCGCCTGGAACATCGTCACCTGGTACTACGGCATCCCGTCGAGCTCGTCCCACGCGCTTATCGGCGGCATCGTCGGTGCCGCGATCGCCAAGGCCGGCACCGACCCGCTGATCGGTTCCGGCATCATGAAGACGGTGGCCTTCATCGTCATCTCACCGCTGTTCGGCTATGTGCTGGGTTCGCTGATCCTGGTCGCGGTGGCCTGGATATGCCGCAACAAGACCCAGCGCCGTGTCGACAAATGGTTCCGTCGCCTCCAGCTGGTGTCTGCGGCGCTCTACAGCCTGGGGCACGGCGGCAATGACGCGCAAAAAACCGTCGGCATCATCTGGATGTTGCTTATCGCCGCGGGCGTCACCGGCACCAACGACCCCGTGCCCAACTGGGTCGTGGTGCTGTGCTACATGGCCATCGGCCTCGGCACCCTGTTCGGCGGCTGGCGCATCGTCAAGACCATGGGCCAGCGCATCACCAAGCTCAAGCCGGTCGGCGGCTTTTGCGCCGAAACCGGTGGCGCCATTACGCTCTTCCTGGCCACCTCCCTCGGCATTCCCGTGTCCACCACCCACACCATCACCGGCGCCATCGTCGGTGTCGGTTCGGTGCGCCGGACGGCGGCAGTGCGCTGGGGCATCGCCGGCAGCATCGTGTGGGCCTGGGTCCTGACGATCCCGTGCTCGGCCCTGATCGCCGCCGCGGGCTACTGGCTGGGGCGCGTGGTCCTGTAAACTGCAGGCGCTTCCGCCCGCCGGGCGATGTGGGAGAATCGAAGCCGATTCATCCGCGTCGCCCTTTCCACATCTGCAGCCTCAATTCCATTTCCAGATCCAATGGCCAGTCCGACTCCCAAGCAACAAAAGACCTTTGCGCTGATCCGCATCATCGGCGGCTTTGCCGCGGCCCTCGTCCTCGGCTACTCCTTCGTGGTGAACGTCCTCGCGGGCCAGCCCGTCGAGGGCGCGCTGCTGATGACCGGCCTGATGGCCTTCGTCGGTCTTGCCTACGCAGCCTATTACACCCGCACGCTGAGCCGGCTGGCGAAGGCCGAACAGGACGCCGCAAAATCTTGAAGGCTCCACGTACGGCCGGAGCGCTGCGCATTGGCATCGCCGCAGGCCTGGGCGTGCTATTGTCGGCCTGCGCCACCACCGGTCCGGTGGAGTCTCGCCGTTCGCCGAGCCTGCCCGACAGCCCGCCGGTACAAACCCAGCCGCGGCAGCAGCCCTCCGCGCCCGCCCCGGGCCTGCCTCCGCCACTGCCGCCCGCAGTTGTCGCCCCGCCGACGACCCCGGCCAGGCCGGCCCCGCAGCCCGCTTACCCCTCCGAGCGTGAGGGCCGGGCGCGGGTCGCGGGTTTCCTGCCGCCCCAGGTGCGCGACCGGGACGGCTGGGCGGCCGACATCTTCTCGGCTTTCGCCGCGCTCAAGATCCCGCCAACGCCCGACAACATCTGCGCGGCCGTGGCGGTGATCGAGCAGGAATCCACCTTCCAGGCCGACCCGGTGGTGCCCGGCCTGCCCCAGATCGTCTGGAAGGAGATCGACGTCCGCCGCGAGCGCCTGCACCTGCCGCGCCTGCTGGTGGATGCCGCCATGCTCAAGACCTCCCCCGACGGGCGCAGCTACAAGGCGCGCATCGACGCCCTGCGCACCGAGAAGGAGATGAACGCCCTCTTCGAGGACATGATCTCCGAACTCCCCAACGGCAAAGCCCTGCTCGGGGGCTACAACCCGGTGCGCACCGGCGGCCCGATGCAGGTCAGCGTGGCGTTTGCCGAGGAACAGGTGCGCGAAAAGGCTTACCCCTATCCCCGGCGTGGCAGCGTCCGCAACGAAGTCTTCACCCGCCGCGGAGGCCTCTATTTCGGCATCGCGATCCTGCTCGACTACCCCGCGCCCTACAGCCGCCCCCTGTATCGCTTCGCCGACTTCAACGCCGGCCGCTACAGCAGCCGCAACGTGGCCTTCCAGGCCGCCGTGGCGCAGCTCGGCGGGCGCAGCCTGACCCTCGACGGCGACCTGCTGCGCTACCAGGGCGGCCAGCCCTCCGACGAGCCGAGCGCCACCTTCAGCGCCCTCCTCGAGCTCGTCCCCCGGCTCGGCCTCAGCCCGGCCGAGATCAAGCGCGACCTGCGCCTCGAGAAGAGCGCCGCCTTCGCCCAGACCAGCCTCTACAGCCGCGTCTTTGCCGCGGCCGATGCCCGGGCCGGCAGCCGCCAGCCCCGCGAGGCGATGCCCCGGATCGACCTCAAAAGCCCCAAGATCCAGCGCAAGCTCACCACCGCCTGGTTCGCCGAGCGGGTCGACAGCCGCCATCGCACCTGCCTTGGCCGCGATCGCTCGGCGAGCCCGTGACGACGGCGGGTTTCCAGAAGTGCATTCCTTGACCCAGGCCAGACGACGGGGCACGGGGGAGCGATACAATTCAGTACTCACCATGCTGAGAAAGTATGGTTTGATGCTTTTATAAGACAGCCACGAGGGAAAAAAACAGATGACAGTTCACGCCCAGTACGCAGCCAAGCGCGTCACCGCCGCCGAGGCGATCCGTAATGTTCATAACGGCGACACCATCGTCGTGCCGACCGCCGTTGCCGAGCCGCCGGCGCTCCTCAACGCCCTGTCCGAGCACCGTCGCGACTTCCGCGACGTCAAGGTGTCGCAGATCCTGGCCGTGCGCAAGTTCGGCTACCTCGACCCGACCACCGCCGAAAACGTGCGCCACGTGGCCTACTTCTTCAGCGGCGCCACGCGTCCGGGCTTCAAGGAGGGCGTGGGTGACTTCTACCCCAGCTACTTCTCCGAGATGCCGCAGCTCATCGACCGTGGCCTGATGCCCGCCGAGGTGGTGTTCACCCAGGTCTCGCCGATGGACGAGCACGGTTACTTCTCGCTGGGCCTGGCCCCCGACTACACGATGGCCGCCATCCGCAAGGCCCGCGCCGTCGTCGTCGAGGTGAACCCCAACGTGCCGTTCGCCTTCGGCAACTGCCACATCCACATCTCCCAGGTCACCGCGCTGGTCGAGAACGATGAGCCGGTGCTCGAGGTTGGCCTGCCGACCATCGGGCCGGTGCAGGAAGCCATCGGCAAGTACGTGGCCGACATGATCGAAGACGGCTCGACCCTGCAGATCGGCTACGGCGGCATCCCCGACGCCGTGGTGATGCAGCTCACCCACAAGCACGACCTCGGCATCCACACCGAGATGGTGGGCGACGGCATCCTCACGCTCCTCGAGGCCGGCGCCGTCACCAACCGCCGCAAGAACTTCATGCCCGGCAAGATGGTCGCCACCTTCGCCCTCGGCTCCAAGAAGCTCTACAAGTTCCTGCACCGCAACCCGATGGTCGAGATGCACCCGGTCGACTTCACCAACGATCCGTACATCGCTGGCCAGAACGACAACCTGATGTGCATCAACGCCACGCTGGAGATCGACTTCCTGGGCCAGTGCGGTTCAGAGAGCCTCGGCCCGCTGCCCTACTCCGGCACCGGCGGCCAGTCCGACTTCGTGCGTTCGGCCAACCGTTCCAAGGGCGGCAAGGCCTTCATCGTGCTGCCCTCGACGGCCAAGGACAACACGATCTCGCGCATCGTCCCGACCCTCACCCCGGGCACCCACGTATCCACCAGCAAGAACGACATCAACTACGTGGTGACCGAGTACGGTGTGGCCCAGCTGCGCGGCAAGAGCGCCAAGCAGCGCACCCAGGCCCTGATCGGCATCGCCCACCCGGACTTCCGCGGTCAGCTTACCGAAGCCGCCAAGAAGATGAACCTGCTGTAAGCTGCAGCAGCGTCCGCCGGGCGCAGTAAAAACACGAGGGGCCTGCAGTCATGCAGGCCCCTCGCTCGTTCACCCGGGCAAAGCCGCCGGGTGATCAGGCGATCTCGAACTCCAGCTTGAACGACGCGCCCTCGTCCTGCCCCAGCACCTCGACCAGCCAGGGCATCACCTTTTTCAGGGTGGCCGGCAGTGTCCACGGCGGGTTGATGATGAACAGCCCGCTGCCGTGCATCCCGAAGCCATCGTCGGCCGGCTTGTGCACGTCCATGCTCACATGCAGCCATTTGGTGTCGGGCAGGCGCTTGAGCTTCTCGGGCAGCTCGCGGGACTGCATGCTGTGGAGCTTCGGGTACCACACCATGTAGGTGCCGGTCGGGAAGCGGCGCAGGCTTTCCTTGAGCATGGCCACCACCGTGCGGTAATCGGTCTTGACCTCGTAGGGCGGGTCGATCAGCACCAGCGCGCGGCGCGTCGGGGGCGGCAGGAAGGCGTTGATGCCGGTGAAGCCGTCCTGCTCCAGCACGATGGCCTTGCTCCCCTCGTCCTCGAACGTTTTCCGCAGCAGCCGGCAGTCGGCCGGGTGGAGCTCGAACAGGCGCATCCGGTCGTCGGCGCGCAAGAGCGGCGCGGCACAGCACGGCGAGCCCGGGTAGAGGCGCAGCTTGCCGGTGTTGTTGTTCAGGTCGCGCACCACCTTGAGATAACTCTTCACTTCGGAGGGCACGTCCTTGCGCCCGAGGAGGCGCGCGACGCCCTCATCGAACTCGGCGTTCTTGCGGGCAAAGGCCTCGTCCAGCGCGTAGCAGCCCGCCCCGGCGTGGGTGTCGATGTACCAGTAGGGCTTGTCCTTCTGGTTGAAGTATTCGAGCAACTGGACGAGCACGAAGTGCTTGAGCACGTCGGCGTGGTTGCCGGCGTGGAAGGCGTGGCGATAACTCAGCATGGCGTTGGCGCAGCGGCGCAGAAACGAAAGATCAGGGGCGCGATGCTAACACCTCGACCGCCCGGCCGCCGGTTTTGCGTGGGCGGCCGGGCGGCGGAGGTCAGCCCGCGGCGTCGTACTTGCGGGATGAGCCGCGGAAACGTTCGACCGGGTACTTGGCCTCGTTCTTGACGAGCTTGGCGCGGGTTGCGGCCTCCAGGTCGATGCCCGCCCGGTCGGCGATGAGCAGCAGGTACATCAGTACGTCGGCGCATTCATCTTCCAGCGCCTCGCGGCCGTGGAGATCGGCCGGCAGCGCCTCGATCTCGTCGTCGGCCTTCCACTGGGTGAGCTCGAGGAGCTCGCCGGCTTCGAGGTTGAGCGACACGATGAGGCTGCGCAGGGAATGGAACTGCGCCCAGTCGCGGGCGTCGCGGAAGGCGGTGACGAGGCGGCTCAGCTCGGCGAGGTCGGCGCCCATCGCTCAGCCCTTGCGGCCGTCGAGGAAGGCGGCCACCGCGCCGTCGTGCTCGGCCGAGCCGTGGGTGAGGGCCTGGTAGGCGGCGGAGAGCTCGAGGATGGAGTCGAGCCGGCTGGTCTGGGCCTCGCGCATCAGGCGCTTGGTCATGCGCAGGGCCTGGCCCGGGTTGGCGGCGATGCGCTCGGCCAGGGCATTGGCCTCGTCGAGCAGGGTTTCGTGGGGCACTACCCGCGACACCAGCCCCATCGCCAGCGCAGCCTGGGCGCCGACAAGCTCGCCGGTGAAGCTCATCTCGGCGGCCCGGGCGTAGCCAACCACCCGCTGCAGCAGCCACGCGCCGCCGTCGCCGGGGATCAGCCCCAGCTTCACGAAGCTCTCGGCGAAGCTGGCCTTCTCGGAGGCGATGCGGATGTCGGCCATGCAGGCGAGGTCGCAGCCGGCGCCGATGGCCGGGCCGTTCACCGCGGCGATGGTCGGCACGTCAAGGCGGTGGAAGGCCAGCGGGATGCGCTGGATGCCGCGCCGGTAGTTGTCGCGGATCTCCATCCCGCTGCCGGCCGCCAGCCCGCGCTTGTCGCGGAAATCCTTGACGTTGCCGCCGGCGCAGAAGGCGCTGCCGGCGCCGGTGAGGATCACCACCTTCACAGTCGGGTCGGCCTGCACCCGCTCGCAGGCGGCCACCACGGCGTCCCACTGCGCCTGGCTGGAGAGCGCATTGCGGGCCTCGGGGGCGTTGAGGGTGAGCGTGACGATGGCCTCACGCTGCTCGAAAAGCACGAAATTCTGGCCGGTCATGGGTTTTTTCTCCTGTTGTCGTGGGGGGCGTGGCACTCGAAAGACCGCCTCCGAAGCCCACTAAGCCCTTGGTTCCCTTGCGGAAAGCGGCAGCGCGGGCGCTTTTCCCTTGCACTCGATCATTACCCTGATATTATGGCGCGCTCTTCGCCTGGCCATTCGGCGGCACGGGCGAAACTCAACCAAAAACAGGAAAAATACATGCCGATTTACCGCCTCGGAGACCACAGCCCGCAACTGCATGAGGGTGTCTGGATTGCAGACAATGCCACGGTGATTGGCGATGTCCATCTCGGACGCAACGTCAATGTGTGGTTCGGGGCCATCCTGCGGGGCGACAACGACCCGATCACCATCGGCGAAAACACCAATGTCCAGGACGCCGCGGTGCTGCACACCGACGACGGCGTGCCCCTCGACATCGGCCGTGACGTCACCATCGGCCACAAGGCCATGCTGCATGGCTGCACGGTGGGTGAAGGCTCGCTGATCGGCATCAATGCCGTGGTGCTCAACCGCGCGGTGATCGGCAAGCACTGCCTGATCGGCGCCAATTCCTTGATTCCCGAAGGGAAGGTCATTCCCGACCGTTCGCTGGTGTGCGGTTCGCCAGGCCGCATCATCCGCGAGCTGACCGACCACGAAATCGCCAAGCTCAAGGCCAGCGCCACCAATTACGTGCACAACGCCCGGCGCTACGAGGACAAGCTGGTCCAGCTCTGATTGCCCCAGGGCCGGCCTTCACCCAGCCCGCTCACCGTCGGGGATCAAGAAAGCCTTGGGGCGACCCTGTGTTGTCCCGGTGGCGTGCCGGGGCATGCCTCGCCGGCCGCTTTCAGCCGATGGTGAGGATGATGGGCTGGTGATCGGAGGCGGCGGTGTTCTGGTCGACGGCCACCGCCTCGACGCGGTCGACGAGGTCGGCGCTCACGAAGAAGTAATCACAGCAGTAGGCTCGATCCGGCCACTCCGCACCGTTCAGACCAACCGTGCACAGGTGTGCGATGTCGCCGTAGCAGGCTCGCCAGGCGTCCTCCCAGCCCGACACATCGGCGCTGATGGGAGCCGTCATGCGGTAGTACTCCGGGCTGCCCGGTTCGCAATTGAAGTCACCGCAGATCACCGCCGAGGCCGGCCTCGGCAGCGTCGCGAAGGGTGAGCCGGCCTTGGCGTCTTCACCCTCGGCAGCGGGGTGCATGGCGGCCAGACGGACCGCGTCGCATTGCAGCGTATGCAGCGCAGCGATCTGGGTCATGCGCTGGATGCGCGAGTAGTACTCCAGGTGGGTGTTCATCACCCGCAGGGGGCCTTGCGGGCCCTCGACGATCACCTCGAGGCACACCCGCGGCATGCTCGGCACGCCCTCTTCGGGCGGGCGCGGCAGGCTGTGCCGGAACACCTGCCCCACCGGCACGCGCGACAGCGTGAGGTTGCCGAACAGGCTGCGCCCACCCTGGCCGTCGGGCATGTCGACGGCCTCGGCGAAATGGGCGCTGTAGCCGGGAAAGGCCGCCGCCAGCACGGCAACCCCATCCACGGGCGAGCCGCCCTGCAGGCCGGCGAATCCGACGGCCACCTCCTGAAGGCAGATCACATCAAAATCGCCCAGCGTACGGATGGCGGACACCGTTCGCCGCAGCGTGGTCTCACCGTCAGCGCCCCGTCCCCACTGGATGTTCCAGCTCAGTAGTTTCATCAAGGACTCTTTTCTCCAGGTTTCACGAGGCCCCTCGGCAAGCCGTCAGGGGATCGTCGCAAAGGAGCATAGCAAGGCCAGCCGGCTTCCTCTTTGGTAAATCGTCAAGTGGCCGTGTCCGATTGCCGAAACCGGCACAGGACTTGCTGAGAACGAGGATTTATGTCACGACGGCTGCCGCCCCGGCCAAGGCTCGCGGCGCCGCCCTAAAGCACTCTGCCCACCTGCCGTAAATGGCCTTGTCGCCCGCTGATTATAGCCATCATGTCCACACCCCAAGAACTCGTTGCCTGTGTCGAAAAACTTGCCAGCCTGCCGGCCGTCTATCACCGAATCCGCGATCTGCTCGACGACCCCGACAGCTCGGTGCTCGAGCTCGCTGAGGCCGTCTCCGGCGATGCGGCGATCACCGCCCGCGTGCTGCGGGTGGTGAACAGTGTGCTGTATGGTTTTCCGGGCAAGGTCGAGACCGTCTCCCGGGCGGTCAACCTGATGGGCATGCAGCAGATCCACGATCTGGTGCTGAGCACCCTGGTGGTGGCAGCCTTCAACGGCATCCGGCCGGCCCGCATGCACATGGGGCGCTTCTGGAGCGATTCGGTGTTCCGCGGCCTCGTCGCGCGGGCCGCGGCGCGCCGGCTGGGCATGGGCGACCCGGAGCGGATGTTCGTCGAGGGGCTGCTGGCCGATATCGGCCATCTGGTGATGTTCCAGGTGGCGCCCGAGCCCAGCGCCGCGGCCCTCGAGAGCGCAGCCCGCGACAAGGAGCCCATCCAGGACGCCGAGGCCCGCATCGTGGGTTGCAACTTTGCCGAGGTGGGTGCGGCGCTGGCGTCGGCCTGGCGGCTGCCGGGGGGCTTTGCGAAGGCGATCGGCGCCCAGCTGATGCCGGCCCTCGCCGGCCCCCACGTCAACGAGGCGGCCTTGCTCCACCTGGCCAACCAGGTCCTCGCCACCCGGGAACACGACACCCCCGACGAGGCAGCCCTGGCCCTGCTCGACCCGCTGAGTGTCGCGATGCTGGAGCTCGAGCCTGCCCAGATCGCCGACATCCGGGCGGAGGCCGAAGAAGGGCTCGGCGCGGTGATCGCGCTGTTCTTTCCCGCCCAGGGCGGCAACTGAAGCCCGCTGCGCTGCGCCCTTTCAGGGAAACGCAGGGCCAACCCAGGTTTGCTTTGCCCCCGGGGGCGGAGCCCTACCCTGGGGGCACTCAGACGCGCTTGATCCGCGTCTCCAGTTCTTCCCCCGGTTCGATGCGGCCGCGCCACGTCACGGTGGTGCTGGGCACGATGCGGTCGTAGCCCCGGGATACCCAGCCAGCCAGGGGCGAGTCGCTGCCGCGGAGCAGGCTGACCTCGCCGTTCGGCGGCAGAACGATCTCGAGGTTCACCGGCCCGTTGGCCACCAGCAGGCCGTCGGGGGTGCAGGTGACGCTGCACTCCTCGCTGAAGTGCCAGTTGAGCGCCACCAGCTGGGCCCGGGAGCCGCTGATCTCGTCCCGCACCACCAGCACGTCGCCCAGCTTGTCGAGCTCCCAGCTGCGCCGGTGGGCCGGCTTGCCCGGCAGGCGCTTGTAGCCGTCGTGTTCGGCGACCAGCTTGTCGAGCACCCGGTTGCCGCCGCGCTCGATCACCGTGCTGCGGTACTTGCGCACCCACATGAACTTGCCGCCGGAGACCGCCTGGTCGTGGCCGTCGATGCACAGCGTGTTGTGCATCGCGGTGCCGCGGAAACCGTCGCGCCAGGCCCGGGGGCCGTGATAGGTGCCGGTGCCCGGATCGACCAGAAACTCCCGCCCCGCCACCGACAGCGTGAACGACAAGGCGTCCGCGTGCCCATGGGCGGCGATGCCGCCAAGGCCCAGGGGGCCGGCGTCGGCCACCACGCGGAACTCGTCGGGGGTGTCGAGGTTGGCGCCCAGCACGAACATCCCGCCTTCCGGGAAGTCCTTGCGTACCGTGGCCGGCGCCGCCCGCAGCAGCAGGTTGTCGAACTGGGCGCAGGCCTCGCCGCCCAGCAGCCAGCGGGTGCGCAGGTCGACCACGCCCGCCTTGCGGGCCAGGGACGGATTGGCGAAGAGCAGCGCCGCGGTGGCGAGCTGGCTCTGGAAGGGACAGCCGCCGGCCCCAAGGGACAGTCCCGAGACCAGCCCGTCGTCGGCATCGCCGAACATGGGCACGTTGCCGCCGCTATCCATGATCGCCGCCACGTATTCGGCCATCGCCTCGAGGCGCTGCCGGTAGCGCTCGGAGAAGGGCTTGCCGGTGGCCCGGGCGGCCAGTTCGGCCATCAGCAGGAAATCCCACACGAACTGCTGGTAGGCGCTGGACTGCTCCAGGTTGACGCCGTCCTCGCTGTTCTGGGTGGCGATCTCGTGCTCGAGGCCGTCCCGGGCGCTGCGCCGCCACAGCTTGGCCTCCTCCCAGAAGGGCCAGGTGGCGCCCGCCACGAACAGCCCGGCCAGTTCGCCGATCAGGTGGTTGTTGGCCGACGAGTGCCCCGAGCGGTGGCCGCGGATGAACTCGGCGTGGCGCCACACCGAATTGAGCCAGTCGGTACGCAGCACCTTGCCCAGCGGGTTGGCGAACAGCGGCGACTGCAGGCCGCCGATCAGCTGCCACACGGTCGCCCAGTTGATCAGGCGGATGCCCGCCTCCAGCGCGCTCGACCAGTTGGCGCCGAGGGGATAGGGGCACTGGACGAACCAGCTGTCGAGGGCCGTGCCGATCGCCTCGAGGTAGCGCGAATCGCCGGTGACCTGCCAGGCCTGGGCCAGGCACACCAGCTCCAGGTGGCGGTTGGGCTCCCACAGGTACTTGATGTCACCGGTCTCGGCGGGGTCGCGGAAGGACATCGCCTTGCCGAAGTGCATGGGCAGAAGCGCGCCCTTGTCGGGGTTGCGGTTCCACTCGGGCGGGAAACCCAGCGGCAGCGCCCCGCGGGCGAAGATCCGCCAGTGGCCCGACAACACCTCGTTGGCGCGGGCGACTGCCTGCCCGGCGCTCTCCGGGATCTCCCGCGGCAGCCAGCGTGCGCCGGCCCGCTCGAAGCGCGGCTGGGGCACGCTCACCGGCCCGCGCCGCCGCGCCATGGCGTGGCTCGCCTGCTTGCCGGCGCGGCCCATGATCTCGGAGACGGACATGCAGCGCAGGCGGTTCCAGTACCACTCCACCTGGTTGAAGGACGGCATTGTTTTCATTGTTCACCACTCAGTCGGCTGACGATCTGCCGGAACTTGCCATTGCGCGTGCGCTCGATCTGCGCGACGCGCTCGATTCGAATCCTTACCCGCGGCCCCAGCCGCTCGAGCGCCCGGGCCAGCAGGGCCTGCTCGTCGGCGAAGCCGAACTCGCTGCCGGCGACGATGCGGATGCGCACCTCGTCCAGCCTCTCCTGCACCACCTGGGCCTCCATCAGCCCGAACAGCCCGGCGAAGATCCAGTCCAGCATCACCACGTGGCGGCCGTCGGGGGTGCGGATCACGTCGTCCACCCGCCCCAGCACCCGCTCCACGACCCGGAAGCTGCGCCCGCAGGGGCAGCGGTAGCCCGGGTCGGCGGGCACCACCACGTCGTCGGCCCGGTAGCGGATGAGCGGCATGCTGCGGTTGCCGAAGCCGGTGCCGATGAGGTTGGCGGTGCCGTCGCCGTTGGGCTCGAACTCCACGCAGCCGTAGTCCTCCAGCACGTGGTAGTTGCCGTGTTCGCAGGTGCCGATGGCGGCCACCCGCTCGAAGGCGCCATACCAGTCGAACACCCGGCAGCCGAAGCGCTCGGTGATCACCTGCCGGTCGGCCGGGCTGAGGGTTTCCGACGAGGTCACGATGCCCCGCAGCGACGGGCCCCGATAGACCCGGTCGTGCTCTTCCAGCCAGCGGGCCAGATAGCTGATCGACGAGGGGTAGGCCTGCAGCAGCACCGGGTCGAAGCGTTCGAGGGCCTCGATGTAGGCGGCGCCGTTGCCGGGCGACAGGTGGTAGGAGGACAGCATCAGCATGTTCTCCGCCCGGTTCAGGCGCCACAGGGGGCCTTCCGACTGGTGCGCCGGCACCACCGGGTCGCCCCGCAGCCAGGCCCGGCGCTCGCCCGGGCGATAGCCCGCCCACGCCGCCTGGCGCTCGACGAAGGCCTGCTCGACGGCGATCGAGGCCCGGTCGCGCCAGCCCAGCATGGCCCGGCCCGTGGTGCCGCTGGTCGAGCCCTTGAAGCGCAGCCACGGGCCGCCCTCGGCCAGCAGGCTGGCGCCCGCCTCGATCACGTCGTCCCTGGACAGCTCCGGCAAGGCGTGCAGGTCATCGAGGCTGCGCCAGGCCAGCGGGTCGACGCCCAGCCGCCCGAACAGCTCGCGGTAATAGGGCACCCGCCGGGCCGCATGCAGGGCCAGGCTGCGCGCCTCCTCCAGCTGCAGGGCCTGCCAGCCCTCGGGCGGCAGCCACTGGCTCTGCTCGAGGGCCCGGCGGGCCCGGCGCAGGCTGGCCTGTTCGGTGAGAAGGGCGCGCAGATGGCTCTGCGCCGCCAGCAGGCGCTCCTGCAGCGCGGGGGCGACGCTTCGGTAGAGGGCAGAATGACTCGAAAACATTTGTCCGGACGCTCGTAAGTTATTTCGTCGCGAGCCGGGCCCAGGCGGCGTCCAGCACCGCGCGCACCCGCGCGACCCCGTAGCCGGCCAGCACCTGCTCACGCCCCCGGGCGCCCATCCGGGCCGCCTCGGCGGGGTTGTCGAGGAGCGGGGCCAGCGCCACCACCAGTGAGGCCACGTTGTCGGGCTCGGCCAGGCGGCCGTTGTCCTCGCGCACCACCTGCGGAATGCCGCCGACCCGCGTTGCCACCACCGGCAGCCCGGCGGCCTGGGCTTCCAGCAGGGCCATCGGCAGGCCCTCGAAGCGTGACGGCAGCACGAAGATGCCGGCCCGGGCCAGCAGGCGGGCCTTGGCCTCGCCGTCGACCCAGCCGGGCAGCTCGACGCGCCCTGCCACACCGGCGTCGACGGCGGCCTTCCGCACGCCGTCCACGTCACCCTCGCCGGCCAGCACGGCGCGCAGCTGCGGGTGGGCGGGCGCCAGCCGCGCTAGGGCCTCGACCAGCACGAAGACGCCCTTCTCGGGCTCCAGCCGGCCCAGGAACAGCAGGGTCTGCGCCTCGCGGGGCACGTCCGTCGGCAGCACCGCCGGCAGCACCGGGTTGGGCAGCACGCGCACGTCCGGGTGGCCGATGGCCTGCCGCAGCCAGTCGGCCCAGCTCTCCGACAGCACGAGGACCACCCTCGCGCCCTGGATGCTGCGCCGCACCCAGGCCCGCTCCAGGCTTGAGAGGCCGGCGTGGTAACGGTCGAAGGCGCCGCCATGCAGGTGGAACACATAGGGCTTGCCGGCGAGCCGGGCCAGCGCCAGGAACAGGCTCTTGCGGCGGAAGCTGGCGTTGGAGGCCGAGTGGGCATGCACCGCCGCCACCCGCCCGGTGAGCAGCAGCCCGCCAAAGCGCAGCAGCGCCAGCGCCAGCGCCGCCAGCTTGGCCAGCGCGCCGCCGTCCACGTAGGTGGCCAGGTGCAGCACCGGCCGCCCGGCGGTGAGGCCGGCCTCCTGCCAGACCCGCAGCACCGAGGCGATGCCGCCCCGGGCCCGCAGGTCGGGGCCGAGCATCACCAGCGCCGGGGCGGCGTCACGCGGCACGCGCGCCCTCCTCGGCCTTGATGTGCTGGATCATCAGCCGGCGCTTGCCCCGGGCGGTGCGCTCGATCTGCGGCACCACGCGGAGCTCCGGCTCCACGCAGCCGAGTAGCTTGGTGCGGAAGTAGCGGTCGAGCACCGCCAGCGCCTCGGGTGACAGCGGTACCGCCGATTGCAGGCGGACGATCAGCTGCCCCGGCTCGAACTGCTCGTACTGGCTCGCCTCCACCTGCAGGAACTCGGGCGGACGTAGCCCGCCGAGGGACGCCACCGGAATCCGCCGCCCGTCGTGGCCGACGAAATAGTCGTTGTTGCGCCCGTCGATGCGCTCCAGCACCGGGTAGCCGGGCAGCGCCGGGTGGGCCGGGCCGGCCGACCACATGGCCAGGTCGCCGGTGCGGTAGCGGATGAAGGGCATCACCTTGTTGTCGAAGGCGGTGGCCACCACCTCGCCCTGCACGCCGGGTTCGGTGATCGGCCGGCCGGCTTCGTCGATCAGCTCCACGTGGCCGTACAGCGGCCACACGAAGTAGCGGTGATCGTCGGGCATCGAGCCGGCCATCACGGCGCGTTCGGAGTGGCCGTAGTGCACCAGCACCGGGCAGCCGAAGACGCGCTCGATGAGCGCCACCATGCCCTCGTCGGCGCTCTCGGAGAACAGCTGCACGCCGCGCACCGCCTCGGTGAAACCCGGCGCCGGGTGGAATTCCAGCCAGCAGGCCAGCTCATATACCGCCGACGAATAGCCCTGGATGAAGCTTACCCGGTGGGTGACGGCGGCCTCCACGTGGAGCGGCATGTAGGCCGCGTCCAGGTGGTTGGGGCTGATCCACAACATCCGCTTGATCGGCTCGTAGCTGTGCAGCGAGCCGCCTTCCGCGCTGGCGCCACGGATGTTGCGGCCGCGCAGGGACAGCACCACGTCTTGGCGCGTCAGGCCGATGCGCTGGCCGAAGGCCTCGATGTAGGCGCTCTCCTTGGCCCGCGAGACGCCCTTGTGCAGAAAGAAGCGGAAGGGCTCGGCCACCGAGCCGCTGGTCTGCATGGGCAGGCGCTCGGCCTCGCTGCAGGCCGTCGACATGTAGCGCTCCGGGTCGCGCTTGTAGTCCAGCTTGGTCATCAGCGGGAACAGCGCCAGCAGCTCTTCGGCCGGTATCTCGAGGGCGAACTGGGCCGCCATTGCGGCGTAGGCCGGTACCGTGGCCACCGCCCACTGCAGCGTCTCGCGCAGGCGGCTGTCGGCCAGCCGGGCGATGTCGTCGGCCGACTGCAGGCCAGCCTCCGCCCGGTAGCGCGGAAAGTCGCGGCCGTGGCGCAGGCGGTCGGGCAGCAGGCTGTAGAGCCGCCCGAGGGGGGCCTTCACCCACTGGGGGGCGTCCATGTAGCGCTTGAGCCAGCGGTAGCCCCAGTCTTCGATGCCCATGCGGTGTCTCCCGTCGGCTAGCGGCGGACCCATTCGCGCGCAAACAGCGCGACGAAGGCCATGTCTTCGATGAAATAGCGGCGGAACATCCGCCGCGGCTCCTGCAGGAAACGGTAGAACCACTCCAGCCCGGCCTTCTGCATCCACACCGGCGCACGCTTCACGTGGCCCACCGCCACGTCGAAGGTGCCGCCGACGCCCATCGCGAAGGGCACCTTCATGGCCGCCTGGTAGCGGGCCAGAAAGGCCTCCTTGGTGGGCGAGCTGATCGCCACGAAGAGGATGTCCGGCCGCGCCGCGCTGATCTGGGCGACCACTTCTTCCTCTTCGGCCTTGCTCCAGTAGCCGTTGCGGTAGCCGGCGATGGTGAGGCCCGGGTAGCGCGCCGGGTACAGCCGCGCCACGCCGCTCACCACCTCCTCGCGGGCGCCGAGCAGGAACACCCGCCAGCCCTTCTGGGCGGCCCGCGCCATAAGTGCCTCGAACAGGTCGACGCCGGTGACGCGCTCCTTGAGCGGCTTGCCGAGCAGGCGTGAGGCCCACACCACCGGCATCCCGTCGGCGTTGATCAGGTCGCAGTCGTTGATGATCCGGCGCAGGCCCGGGTCGCGGCTGGCCTTGACGATCTTGTCCACGTTCACCACCACGTGCTGGTGCGGCCGCCCGGAGCGGATGAAGCCCTCGACCACCGCGAGGCTCTCCTCCATGTCGAGGTTGTCCACGGCGCAACCCATCATCTGGATTCTCATGCTGGCGTGCCCTCGTCGTTGCCGGCCGCGGTGAGCGGCGCGGACTGGGGGAGACGCCAGGGCGCAAAGCGCGGCCGGCGAACCAGGAAATCAAAGGCCGTCAGGCCCGGCTGGTGGCTGAGGGTGTGCACGCAGTCGATACCGGGCCGCCAGCCAGGGGCGATGTGGCCCTCGGTGTGCTCGGCGTATTCGCTGGGCGTCAAGCGATCGATGCACTGCAGGCTCAATGCGTGGCCGTATTCGGGCACGCACACCTGGGCCGGGCGTAGCAACCGGCCCTCGTGCATGAACACCGGCCCCGCCGGCCGGGCAAAGCGCGCGTCGGCCACCACCGGGTTGGCCGCGTGGGGCAGCCATGGGCCCAGCGGCGTTTCGGCGTGGAAGGCGTGCAGCTCGTCGTGCTTGTCGGCGCCGGGCTCGCTCACGTTGCCGAGCAGCCACCAGCGCCCGTCATGGGCAAACAGGGTGGCGTCCACCAGGTCGATGCCGGTGAAGATGTCCTGCACCTTCTCCCAGCGGTCGGGCAGGCCGACGCAGCGGTACAGCTCCACCGTGCGGTTGGCGCCGCTCTCGGGCACCATCCACAGCTCGCCGTTCCATTCAAAGACGAAGGGGTAGGACAAGTGCCACGGCCGCCGCATCACCGGCACCGGCGGCTCCCAGTCAC
Source organism: Zoogloea ramigera (assembly GCF_006539865.1). GTDB lineage: Bacteria > Pseudomonadota > Gammaproteobacteria > Burkholderiales > Rhodocyclaceae > Zoogloea > Zoogloea ramigera. Next base: position 45,491 of record NZ_BJNV01000010.1, on the reverse strand, counting down.
CGTTGGGGTGCACCCGGATGGCCTGCAGCGTGCCCTTGCCTTCGCGGTAGATCACCTCCTCGATGAACACCCACCAGCCCCCGCCTTCGGCCGGCCACACCATCGGGTCGGCCCAGAAGCGGTCGGCGGGCGGGTAGATCAGGCGCGCCCGGGCCGGGTCGAGGCAGATGGCCTCGCCGAGGGCCAGCGCGATGCCCCACTGATCGCGGTGCAGCGCCTTCAGCGCCGAGCGGGACACCCCCCGCTGCAGCAGCGTCGTGAAGCGCGCGGCGGCGGCGGGCGCCTCGGCCGGCACCCAGGCGGCGGCCGGCGTGCCGGCATCCGTGCCCTCGCCGGCGCTGCCCCGGGCCAGGCGCAGCAGCGCCCGGCGCACCATGCCCATGCCCTTGGCGATCGCCCGGCGGCGGTTGCGGCGGATCGAAAAGCTGCACGAGGCGCCCAGCGAGGCGTCCACAGGCGCGCCGTCGGCCACCGCCTCGAGGCGGATCTCGGTGCTGTCCTCGCCGTCCACCACCGGCGCGGCGCCGGCCAGCGGGTCCACCGCCGGCCGGCCGGCCAGCATCAGCGTCCAGTGGTGGGCCGGGCCGGGGGCCAGCGCGAAGGGCGACAGGCGCAGGTCGACCAGCACATCGCAGCCCTGCCCGGCCAGCCAGCCGGCCGCCACGTTGGCGTCGGCGCCGGACCATTCGGCCGCGCCGGCCGGTGCCTCAAGCGGCACCAGGCGCAGGGGCGAGCTGCCCCGGTCGAACACCAGCCCGTCGAGCCGGTCGGCCCAGTCGGCCTCGGGCAGCGCCACACCGTCACGCAGCAGCGCCACCAGCTCGATGTCCGGTAGCCCGGTGCAGTCGCCCACCAGCCGCGCGACCCAGGCTGGCACCGGCCCGCCGGGCACGAAGATGGCGAGCCGAAGGGCGGACGACGGCGTACGGGAAAGAGTGAGGGGGCTCATGCAAAAACCTCCGGGGCACGGCGCAGCACGGCACGGCGCAACAGCAGGTTGCGCGTCAGCGTGGCACCAAGAAGAACGGAAAAAAGGCCGATCACCGCGTCGGCGCCGGGGGGCACGATGGCCATCACGCCCCCGCAGGCCAGCACGAACAGGATCAGCGACAGGACATTCACCCGCAGCGGCAGGCGCGTCTCTTCGACGGTCTGCAGGTAATTGGCTTCGGGCAGCACCAGCTGGCCCACATAAAAACTCGCCAGCTGCAGCAGGAAGATCGCGCTCGCACCGGCCAGCGCAAAGTTGGCCCGCTGCCCCTGCCACACCAGCACGCCCCAGGCTGCTACGGCGAGCAGGCTGAGGCCGCTGTTCACCCGCAGCAGGTTGCGGCGCAGGCTGCCCAGCACGCTGCGCACCTCGTCCACGCCCTGGTGATGCACCACCCGCGCCAGGGCCGGCAGCGCGTTGAAGCTGAGCGCCCGCGGAAACAGCAGCAGCACGCTGGTGAGGCTGCCGATCAGGGCCACCAGGCCGCCATAGGCCGCACCGGCCACCTGCACCGTGCACGGCACCAGCACCATCGACATGCCGCCGCTGACGAAATTGAGGGCCGCCTGTTCGCCAGCGGTGCGCAGGCTGCCCGCCGGCAGGCGTGCGTCGCCGCCCTTGGCACGCAGGGCCAGCAGCGCCAGAGCCACTGCTCCGAAGAGCGCCGTCGGCACTGCCAGGGCCGCGTAGGCCAGCCACGGCCGGCCGTCGCCAAAGAGCCCCAGCCCCGCCACGAGCAGCACGACGAGCAGCGTTTCGAGCGCCAGCAGCCAGCGGTAAGAGCCGAGCGCCAGGCCGTAGTGACGGGCCAGCGTGTAGGCCGTCCAGCCGGCCAGCAGCAGCGCGGTCCAGGCGGGCTCGAAGATCCAGTCGCCCCACGCCAGCAGCGGCAGGCTCAGGCAGGCCAGCAGCGTGAACAGCCCGGCGCCGCGGGCCAGACCCAGCATCACCGGCGCGCTGCGGGCCGCCACCGGTACGCGGGCCAGCACCAGGGCCGACCAGCCTACTGCCGAGAAGAGGCCCAGCATCATCGCGATGGAGAGGTCGTTGGCAAAGCGGCCCAGCGCCTCGGTGCCGCACACCGCCTGCACCAGCGCAAAGTGGAGCAGCCGCTGGCCGCCCGGCGCGGCGGTGACGGCCAGCACCTCGACGCGCTGCAGCAGCTGGGCACGGCGGCTCATTGGCTGGCCCCTCGCGCCGTGCGGTGCTGCCACGCGGCGGTGGCGGCCACCAGCGCCAGGGGCATCACCAGGCTGGCCTGGGGCCGGAACATGATGCCGTTGCTGAAGGCCGTGGACGCAGCCAGCGCGGCCAGCAGCGGCGCCGCCACGCCCGGCGGAAACACGCCGGCCCACGTCACCAGCATCGCCAGCACCAGCCCGAGCCCCACCAGGCCCTGCTGGTTGAGCAGGCGGATGAAGTCGTTGTGCGAATCCTTGGCGCTCCACCACCACACCTCGGAGACGATCCAGTCGGAGCCCTCGCCGTGGCCGAACAGCCATTCGGCCAGGCTGCTGTCGGCCAGGATGGCGGCCTTCTGCAGCCACATCGACACACGCCCGGACGACATCTCCACCATCTCGTCCCAGGTGGGCAGATGGATGATGCCGAAGAGCAGCGGCACCAGCGCCGCCGCCAGCCCGAAGGCCACCACCAGCAGCACCGCCAGCGGCAGCACGCGGCTGCGCTGGCCGAGGTACACCAGCCCGAAGGCCAGCGCCGCCACCATCGAGGTGCGCACGCCCCAGCCGTAGAAGACCAGCACGCACGAAAAGGCCACCAGCCCGATCAGCAGGCGGCGCCCCAGCTGGCCAGCCTCGAAGAGATAGAGCGACAAGGCCGCGCAGACCACCATCAGGTAGGACGCGGTGTGGAGCGACGCAAAATAGACCGGCCAGAATTTCTCGCCGCCCCGGTTGAGGGACGCGGGCAGGAACACCAGCGCGAAGCACGCCAGGCACCACACCAGGGTCAGCGTGATGCGGCACAGCTGCAGCACCAGCGCCGCATCGCGCGCATAAAGGCGCATCAGCACCAGCGACAGCAGCGCCGGGGTGACGATCTTGAGGTACTCGAAGATCGCCGTCTGCAGCCTGAGCCCGGTGAGGGCTTCGGTGATCAGGAAGGACGCCAGCCCCAGGATCACCACCACCACCAGCCGCGGCGAGTGGCGCAGGATGTCGTCGGCGTAGGCCAGCAGCGCGGCAAACAGCCCGCCCAGCAGCAGCAGGTCGGCCGCCCGGTTGTAGACCGAGTCGACCTCGGCATCCAGCGTCGGCTGGCTCAGCAGCACGGCCACCAGCAGCTTGGCCCACAGCCCGCCGAACAGCGCCCAGGCGAAAGCCCGCGTCACGCGCGCTTCGAAGCGCGCCGCGGTGGGCTTGGCCGGGTGCCGGGAGGCGGAGGGCATGGCGATCATCAGAAATCCAGCAGCACGCCGCCGATCACGGTGACGCCGGCGTCGCGCAGGCTCGCGCCCAGCCGGGCCAGGCGCGGGTGGGCGCTGGCGTGGCGCCGCGCCACCACGATGGCGCTGCCGCAGGTGGCCGCCACCAGCTGGGCGTCGGCGCCCACCTCGGCGGCCGGGGTATCGATCAGGGTCATGTCGAAGGTGTCGCGGGCCACCGCCACCTGCGCCCCGAAGGCCCGGCGGGCCAGCAGCTCCTGCGGGTTGGGCGGCACGATGCCGGCCTGCAGCACCGACAGCTGCGCGAAGCGCGGGTGGGGCAGGATCGCGCCCTTCTCGCCGCGCTCGGCCAGGCGCGAGGCCAGCCCGCCGGCCGGCGCCAGTCGGAACAGGCTCTGCTGGCGCGGGAAACGCAGGTCGCAGTCGATCAGCAGGGTCCGCTCGCCCAGTTGGGAGAACAGCACGGCCAGGTTGGCGGCCAGCCAGCTGCGGCCCTCGCCCCGCCCCGCGCCGACCACCGCGACGGTGTTGAGCTGCGGGTTGGCCGCCCGCCGCAGCACCAGCTGGCTACGCAGCTGGCGCAGGGCTTCGACGCGCCCGGAGTTGGGTTCGAAGGCCGCCACCAGCTCGGGCGAGACGCCCTGGTCGCCCACCGGCAGCACCGGGTAGTCGAACTGGTGGGCCAGGGCCACCTGCACGTCGGCCTGGCTCACCAGGCCGAGGTCCACCGCGGCCTCGCCGAAGGGCACGCCGAGCTCGCGCTGGCGCGCCATCACCCGGCCGACCGCCTCGGCCGGCAGCACGCCGCCCGAAACCAGGAGCTCGCCCAGGTGCGGAAAGGCCATCCGCCCTGCCGCGTGACTCGCAGCGGCACCGTGGCCGTGAAAATGTTTCATGTCCATCCCCCTCATCTCGTCAGGCCCGACGCAGGGCGGCCGGCAAGAGGCCGCCGAGCAGCCCCGGTGATGCATCAGCCCCGCTGCCGATCTCGGCCAGCACCGGCGCGCCGAGCGCCTCGGCCAGGTCGTCGGCCCCACGGATGCGCCGGTCGAAGAGCTCCCGCACGATGGCCACCGCCACCCCGAGCAGGCCGCCGATGACGAGGGCCAGCCCCAGGTTGAGGAGCGGCCGCGGGCTGGCCGCCTCGGTGGGCGCCACCGCCGACGACAGCAGGGCCACGTTGCCCTGGCGCGACTTGCTCTCCAGGCTGGTCTGGGTGAGGCGGGCCAGCACCAGGTCATAGGCTTTCTGGGCGCTGTCGACCTCGCGCAGCAGCACGCCCATCTCGTCGCGCTGGCGCTTGAGCTCGAGCACGCGCTGCTTCTGGGCGTCGAGCCGGGCGCGGATGTCGCCCTCGCGGGCCTGGTTGATGCGGCTGTTGGTGCCCACCACCGCCGCCACCTGGCCGGATTCGGCCCGCAGTCGGGCGCGCAGGGAGTCCACCTCGCCCTTCACGCGCTGGTACTGGGGGTGGTTTTCGCCGAGGTAGCCGGCGAGTTCGATGAGCTTGGCCTCCTGGCGGGCGAGGTCCACCTTGAGGGCCTGGATCAGCGGGCTGGCGGTCACGTCGTTCATGCCGCCGCCCTGGCGCTGGCGCGAGCTGGCTTCGCTGGTCTGGGCCTGGGCGGCGGTGAGCTGGGTCGACAGCTCGGCGAGGCGGGCGCTCTCGAGGTCGAGCTTGTCGTCGCCCACCAGGCCGTTGGCGCGCTGGAACTCGGCCAGCCGGGCCTGGGCGCCTTCGAGTTCGCCGCGCAGCTGGCGGGTGTGCTCGTCGAACCACACGGCCGACTGGCGGGCCGGCTCGACGCGCAGTTCGAGGTCGGTCTCGAGGTAGGCGCGGGCCAGCGCGTTGGCGTAATCGGCGGCAAAGCGCGGGTCGTCGGCGGTCACGGTGAGGGTCAGCACGTTGCTCTCATGGGACGGGCTGACCTTGACGTTCTTCTTGAGGCGCCCGGCGATCCAGCGGTTCGCATCGCCCTGCCCGCCCGAGGCCTTCTGCCAGCGCCCGGCCCAGCGGGGATCGGCGGCCAGCTTGAGGGCGGCCACCGCGCGGGCGCCCACCCGCTCGCTGGCGATGATGTCGGCCTGGGTGGCCAGAAAGCCCGGCGTGGTGCCGCTGCTGCCCGGCTGGCTGGCCAGCTGGTCGCCGCCGCGGGGCTCCACCACCACTTCGGCGGAGGCCAGGTACTGGCGCGGCAGCACCAGGCTGACCACGAGCGCCAGCACCACCACGCCGCCCCAGACGGCAAACAGCGCCCGGCGGCGGGACTTGAGGACGGCGAGAACTTGCGTGAATCCCATGGGGGTGTCCGGGTCAGAACAGCGCCTCGCGGACGACGATCACGTCGTCCGGCTGCACCGGGTCGTTGAGTTGCGGGTTGGTCACGCGCACGGCGCCGTCCTCGCCGCGGCGATGGATGCGGATGCCGCGCTCGGTGCCGCGGGGGCTGAGGCCGCCGCCCAGGGCGAGGGCCTGCAGCACCGTCATCTGGCGCTCGACCCGGTAGGCGCCGGCGCGCTGGACTTCGCCGTACACATAGAACTGGGGCGCGCGGTGCACATAGAGGGTGTCGCCGGCCATCACCGCCACGTCCTTCTCGGGCGTCCAGGCGACGAAGAGGTCGGCCACGTCGATCTCGGCCCTTACCCGGCGGCCATTGCGCACGCCGGTCAGGATCACCCGGTCGGCCCCCTGGGGCGCGGTGCCGCCGGCCAGCGCCAGCACGTCGGTGACCTTCATCGCGGTGCTCTCGAGCGGGTAGCGCCCGGGCCGGGCCACCTGGCCGAGCACCGCCACCTGGGCGCCGCGCACCTGCTGGATCACCAGCGTCACCTGGGGCTGCAGCACGAAGCCGCCCTTTTTCAGGCCGTCGGCGATCGCCCGCTCGGCGGCCGCCACGGTGAGCCCGCCGATCTGCACGCTGCCGACCAGCGGATAGCTGATCGCCCCGGTGTCGGAAACCCGGGTCTCGAGGCCGAGGTCGGGGTTCTGGAAGACGCTGATCTTCACCCCGTCGCCGGGCCCGAGGCGGTATTCCAGGGCCGGGCCCTCGTCGGCCCGGGCCGCCGGAACCAGCGCGACGAGCGTCAGGCCGAAGAGCACCAGGCCGGCCCAGAAACGTGTGCGCAAGCGCGCCGTCAAAACACCCACTGCAGACTCCCGCTCAATGTCCAATAGTCAAAATCCAGCCCCGCTGCGCTGGAGCCCCGGTGCTCGCGCATCAGCGTGGCGACGCCGCGCGTGCGCGGCCCGATCTGCCAGTTGCCGGCCAGTGCGGCCAGCACGCCCTTGTCTTCGCGCCGGGCCGCTGCCCGTGCCCCGAAGCCCGGGTCGCCCCGGTATTCCGCGTCGCGCCATTCCAGGCGGCCCTCGACGCGCAGCTTCGGCGAGTACTCCCACAGGCTGCCCAGCCGCAGCCCGCGCACCGCCACGTAGCTGGATACAAAGTCCTGGGCCGGCTCGGTGTCGTAGCGCAGCGCTGCGCTCACCCGCGTCCGCGGGGTGAGCTGCCAGTCCAGCCCGGCCAGCCCGTTGCGGCCCGAAAAATCGCTCTGGGCGTAGCGCCCGTAGCTGCGGCTTACGTTGCCGAGCCGCAGCTGCAGGCGGGTGCCGCTCTTCAGCGGCAGCGTCGCCTCGGCGAACAGTTCGTCCTGGTCGAAGCTCGTCTCGGCCAGCGCACCGCTGCCGGTGGGCACGTTCGGGTAACTGCCGCTGGCCCGCCGACGGGTCACCGCCACCACCGCGCCGGACTCGGGCGCGTAGCGCAGCACCGTGTCCAGCCCGGCAAAATCGATTTCGTTGCCCGGCCGCGCGCCGTCCGGGTAGCGCCGGCTCCCCTGCCCCGCCTGCACGCCCAGATGCCAGCCGGCGCCCAGGTGGTAGAAGGCGCTTCCCGTTGCCTGCTGGGTCAGTGCGACGCTGCGCCGCTGGTTGCGGTAGTAGGCGAAGTCGTCCAGCGCCTCCCGGCGCTCGGCCGACAGCTCGCCCTTCCAGTCCGGCCCCGCCGTCCAGCGCCAGCGGCCGATGGCCGTCTGCGTGGTGTGGTCGAGAAACCCGAAGCTGCCGAAGCGGTGCACCCCCAGCTCGTAGTCGAGCACCCACTGCTGCCCGGCCCGGGACTTCTCCAGCCCCAGCCCGAGCCGGGTCTGGCTCGCCCAGCTGCCCATCCCCGCGAGGCCCGCGGCCCGCGCCGCCGCAGGGCCGCTCAGGCGAAACAGGTTGCTGTCGTAGGCCAGGGTCTCGCTGGCGCTGATCCGCGTGCCGATCCCCTTGCCCAGCGGCACGTCGCTCGCCTCGCTGCCCTGCTCCACGGCCGCCATCTGCTGCATTTGCTGCGACGCTTCGCCGAGGCTGCGGCTCATGCCCAGTTCGGGCGGATCGAGCTCATCGCTTTCGAACAAGGTCACCGGACGCCGGGCTTCGCCCAGCAGGGTGCTCACCCGCAAGGGCGGCACATCGCTCGCCAGGGCCGGCAAGCCCGTCCCGAGCAACAGCAATAAACCTCCGACACGAACGTCAAAATCACCCAAATCCGCCAACCAAAATTGCGAGTTTGTGCATCTTGAGGGACGCACACCCGAAATCAAGCGAAATTTTACGCAATCTGCAAAAGAGGCTTCCCGGAAGACACACTTTTGCAAATATTTTCACGACGATGAGAAATTTGACGTTTTTGTTGTCTAGAGTGCAGTAAATTCCTCGACACTCCGGCGGAACTCTAAATAAAGAAAAAATCACCATGCAGGTCGCCATCGACAGGCAGGCGTCGGGCCTGAAGCCCCACCTGTCCCTCGTCTCCCTCTTCGAGGCCCTCCTCGACCCGATCGCCTTCAGCGGCAGCCTGCTCGCCGTTGCGGCCTTGCACGGGGTGGCCGGCGATCCGGCCTATGTGGTGCTGGCGGTGACGGTGTTCCTGCTCGCCCAGCCGTCTCCGATGCGCATCGACAGCGGCCTGCGGGCGCTTTACCGGGGGAGCTGGGTGAAGGCGCTGATGGTGTTTTCGGGCCTCGCCCTGGCCGGCCTCGCGACGGGCTACGGCAAGGCCTACGACTCGCGGGTGCTGCTCGGCTGGTTCATCCTGGGGCCGCTGGCCTCGGCGCTGCTGCGCCACGCGGCCCACGCCCTGACCCCGCTGGTGATGGCGCGGGCAGGCTATTTCCGCCATGCGGTGATCGTCGGGGCGAGCCCGGCGGGCCTGGCGGTGGCCGACCGGATCGAGCGTTCCCGCAGCACCGGCAAGCGCCTGCTGGGGTTCTTCGACGACCGCCAGCCCGAGCGCCACGCCCGCGGCGGCATCGAATGCCTGGGGCGGATCCGCGAGCTGGCCGACTACGTCCACAGCCACGCGGTGGATGTGATCTACATCGCGCTGCCGATGAGCAACCAGCCGCGCATCCTGCAGCTCCTGGATGAGCTGCGGGACACGACGGTGTCGATCTATTTCGTGCCGGATCTGTTCATGACCGACCTGATCCAGGCGCGCATGGACGATCTGGGCGGCGTGCCGGTGGTGGCGGTGTGCGAGACGCCCTTCACGGGCCTCAATGCGGTGGTGAAGCAGGCCTTCGACTTCGTGGCGGCGGCCATGATCCTGGTGCTGATCTCGCCGCTGATGGTGGCCATCGCGATCGCCGTGAAGGCCACCTCAGCGGGGCCGGTGCTGTTTCGCCAGCACCGCTACGGCCTCGATGGGGAGCGCATCCTGGTTTATAAATTCCGCTCGATGACGGTGTGCGAGAACGGCGACCGGATCACCCAGGCCCAGGCCAACGATCGCCGGGTGACGCCGCTCGGGGCTTTCCTGCGGCGCAGCTCGCTGGACGAGCTGCCCCAGTTCATCAACGTGCTGCAGGGGCGCATGAGCATCGTCGGGCCGCGGCCCCACGCGGTGGCCCACAACGAGACCTACCGCAAGCTCATCAAGGGCTACATGGTGCGCCACAAGGTCCGCCCGGGCATCACCGGCTGGGCCCAGGTTAATGGCTGCCGGGGCGAGACCGAGACGCTCGACAAGATGAAGCGGCGCATCGACTACGACCTCGAATACCTGCGCCACTGGTCCTTCGGGCTGGACCTGCGGATCATCCTGCGCACCGTGGGCTTGATGCACAAGGACCCGAACGCCTACTGAGCGCCCCCAGGGCCGGGCCTGCAGTGGGGGGCGAGAGAGACGTGGGGCGAGAGACGTGGGGCGAGCCCCACGCATCATCAAAGAAAGGGCGGCGAAGGGGCCGCCCTCAATCCATCTGCTTCGTCGTGACCAGCTTCGAGACATCGAAGCCCAGCCCCTCGAGGCGAGCCAGCAGCGCGGTGTAGCGGGCCGCGTCCACCTGGGGCGTGCGGGAGAGCACCCACAGGTATTCACGCTTCGGCTCGCTCACCGCGACGAGGCTGTACTCTGGGTCGAGATCGACCACCCAGTAATCGCCCCACACCGCCGGGATGAACGACAGCCACGCCGGGGCGAAGCTCACCTTCAGCCGGGCAGAGTCTGCGCCGCCCACCTGCCGCCCGACGGCGCTCGCCACGTTGGTCTCGCCGTTCTCGAGCCGGCAGCGGTTCACCACCTGCACCTCTCCGTTGTCCTTCAGCGCGTATTCGGCCCGGGACGCGCCCTGGCATTTCTTCTGGAACCAGTTGGGGTAATGGGAGATTTCATACCACTTGCCCATGTAACGCTGCACGTCGAGGGACGCGACGCTGGCGAGGGGCGGCGGGGTTGATGGCGTTTCGGCCAGGGCCTGGGTGGCGCCGAGGCACAGGAGAACCGAAACGGCGGCTTTACGCAAAGGGTGCATGGCTGGATTCACAGTGATCAACGTGAAAAGGTGAAGGGATGGGCGCGGCTGCGCTGTGCCGTGCCGTGCGTCAGGCCCGCGCGGGAAGATGGGCGCTGCGCCATTCGGCCAGGGCTTGCCGGGTGTCGTCCAGGTCGGCGACCACTCGCACGCCGGGCAGGCGTTTCTGTTTGCCGCGCACCGCGGCGCCGCCAGCCCACAGGGCTATCTGCGGCGGCAGCATGGCGCGCAGCTCGAGCAGCCGGTCGATGGCCTGGCGGGCCGGGAAGGCTCCGCTGAAGGACACTCCGACCACGTCGATGGCGTTCTCCACCGCGGCGCGGCCCAGGTCGGCCATCGGCGTGCGCGCGCCCAGCGACAGGCAGGCGGTGCCCTCGGACACCAGGGTCGCCTCCACCATCAGCAGGCCGAGCACGTGGTCCTCGCCGGGCAAGGTGCTCAGCAGCACCCGCGGCCGCTCCCCGGCCGGGCCGAAGCTGCCGATGGCGCCCCGCAGCACGTTCTGCATCTGCTCAGTGTAGGCGTGCTCGTCGGAGATCTGGATCTCGCCGCGCATCCACGCCGCGCCGACCTCCTCGCTGAGCGGCGCCACGGTCTCGGCCACAAAGCGCTGCAGCCCCTGCCGCAGCAAGGCCTTGCGCAGGCTCACCGCCAGCTCGACGGTGCGCCCCAGCCGCACGTACTGCAGCAGATCGCTTCCGCCGACGGGCGCGTCGGCGGCCCTGGGCTCGTCCGGCACCTCCAGCATGGCGCGCAGCTCTTCGGTCGAGGCTCCCACCACCTTTGACGGGCGCTGCCCCCGGTCGAGCAGGCAGCGGATGATGTGCAGCTTCTCAACCTGGTCGGCCGGGTAAAGGCGTTCGCCCTTGGCGTCACGGTCGGGCTTGGGAAAGCCGTAGCGACGCTCCCAGACCCGCAGCGTGTCCTTGCCGAGGCCGGTATCACGCTCCACTGCCGCAATACACAGGGCGGCCGCGTTGTTCAGTGCGTTGTTCATTGTTGTCCTGGACAAATAATCTGCATTGGCTTGACATCGGAACGACACGGCTCTATGGTAGAACTGCAATCACGCATTGTCCAGGACAAAGACGATGAAATCAAAAGCCATCCGCAACCACGCAAAGCCCGCCGCCACCGCCGGACTGGTCTTGCTCGCCCTCGTTTCCAGCGTCGTGATCGCCCGCTCTGCCGAGACGCAGGGGCTCAGCGCACGCCCTCACCCGGACAACGCCGTTGTCCAGGACACTTATGTCGACGAGAGCCTCGATTACAAACTCTTCCTGCATCGCCAGGCCAGCCTCGCCCCTCCGCCTGAAGGAGCCGCCCGATGAAACGCCTGAGCCTCGTCATCGGCGCATTGATTGCGGCCGTGGTGATGCTGAAGACGGCGCTGGCGCCCGCCGCCGCGACGCCCTCGGCCGAGGGCTCCGCGGCCTGCCCCGCCCTCCTCAATCACACCTTCCCCGGGCTGCAGGACGAAAAGCCCCGCTCCATGTGCCAGTACGTCGGTAAGGTGGTGCTAGTTGTGAACACCGCCAGCTTCTGCGGCTACACCGGCCAGTACGAGGGCCTCGAGCACCTCTACGACAAATACAAGGCGCGCGGGCTGATGGTGGTGGGCTTCCCGTCCAACGACTTCGGCAACCAGGAGCCCGGCTCCAACAAGGAGATCGCCGATTTCTGCCGGCTCACCTATGGCGTGCGCTTTCCGATGTTTGCGCGCTCCACCGTTGTGGGGCGCAGCGCCAACCCGCTGTATCGCCAGCTGGGCGACCTGACGGGCGAGCGCCCGCGCTGGAACTTCCACAAATATCTCATCGACCGCAGCGGCAACACGGTGAAGAGCTTCCCCAGCGAGGTGTCCCCCGACAACGCGCTGCTGGTGACCACCATCGAGCGTCTGCTCGTCGCAAAACCCTGACACGGCCGGAGCCACAGACATGAACATGAGTGAATTCGACCGGGCAGGCGTTGTGCCCAAACGCATCGCAGTGATCGGTGGCGGCATCGCAGGCCTCGCTTCGGCCTGGCTGCTGTCGCGGCGGCACCGGGTGACGCTGTTCGAGGCGGGCGACTACGTGGGTGGCCACACCAACACCATCGACATCGCGGTGGAGGGCCACCGCCACCCGATCGACACCGGCTTTCTGGTCTTCAACGACCGCACCTACCCCAACCTGTGCGCGCTGTTTGCGTGCCTCGGCGTGGCCTCGGTGGAGAGCGAGATGAGCTTTGGCGTGAGCCTCGCCGAGCCAGAGATCGAATGGGCCGGCTCCGACCTGGGCACCGTGTTCGCCCAACGCAGCAACCTGTTGCGGCCGGCGTTTCTGGGCATGTTGTCCGACATCCTGCGCTTCAACCGGGAGACCACCCGGATGGCCGCCGAAGGCGACGCGCCGCCGGTGAGCCTGGGTGATTACCTCGCTGCCGGCCGCTACGGCAGCGCCTTCCGCGACTGGTACCTGCTGCCCATGGCGTCGGCGATCTGGTCGTGCCCGACGCGCACCATGCTCGACTACCCGCTGGCCACCTTCGCGCGTTTCTGCCACAACCACGGGCTGCTGCAGATCTTCGACCGGCCCCGCTGGCGCACCGTCGCCGGCGGCGGGCGCGAGTACGTGCGGCGTATCCTCGACGAGCTCGACGATGTGCAGGTGGCCACCCCGGTGCTGGGCGTCGATCGGCGGCCCGACGGCGTGTGGCTGCGCTGCCGCGACGGCGCCGAGCGCTTCGACGAAGTGGTGTTCGCCTGCCACAGCGACCAGACCCTGGCCATCCTGGGCGCGGGCGCCAGCCTTGATGAGCGGCGCATCCTGGGCGCGGTCAAATACCAGCCCAATCTCGCGCTGGTGCACACCGACACCGCGCTCTTGCCGCGCCGCCGCAAAGTGTGGTCGGCCTGGAACTACCTGGCAGGCGCCGGCCGGCCCGACGAACGCCCGGTGTCGGTGAGCTACCTCATCAACCGCCTGCAGCCGCTGCCCTTCGAGACGCCGGTGGTGGTGTCGCTCAACCCCTTCACCGAGCCGGCGCGGGACAAGCTGATCCGCCGCATCGAATACGCCCACCCGGTGTTCGACCAGGCTGCCGTTGACGCCCAGGCCGCGCTGCCGACCATCCAGGGCCGCCAGCGCAGCTGGTTTGCCGGCGCCTGGACCGGCTACGGCTTCCACGAGGACGGGCTCAAGTCGGCGCTGGTGGTGGCACGGGCGCTGGGGGCCGAGATCCCCTGGCAGCCGTCCGCCGAAGCCGCGCCCGCCAGCCTGCTGCGCGAGGCCGCGTGATGCCCTCCCCCCGCCCTGCCGCCCCCGACGCCCTGGCGCCCGCCGTATGCTTCGGCGCCGTCATGCACGAGCGGCTGGTGCAGGCCCACAATCGCTTCACCTACCCGACCGCCTTCGTGCGGCTGCCCCTGTCGCGCCTGGGCGAGATCCACGCGCCGCTGCTGGGCATCGACCGCTTCAACGTGTTCTCGGTGCGCACCCGCGACCACGGCCGGCGCGACGGCTCGCCGCTCTTGCCGTGGCTGCGCGGCATCCTCGCCGAGCGCGGGCTGGCCGCGGTGTGCGATGGCGAGGTGATGCTGCAGACCATGCCGCGGGTGATGGGCTTCGTGTTCAACCCGGTGAGCTTCTGGTTCTGCCACGACCGGGATGGCGCGCTGCGCGTGGTGCTGGCCGAAGTCAGCAACACCTTCGGCGAGCGGCACAACTACCTGGTGCACCACCCGGACCTCGCGCCCATCCAGCCCCGCGACGAACTCACGGCCCGCAAGCTGTTCCACGTGTCGCCCTTCTTCCCGCTGCGGGGCGAATATCGCTTCCGCTTCGACACCCGCGGCCCGGCCCACGTGGTGCACATCGACCTGTGGGACGATGGCCAGCGCCAGCTCGGCACCTGCCTCGCCGGCCGCGCCCAGGCCCTCGACGGGCGGGCGATGGGCAAGTGGCTGCTGCGTCACCCCTTTCTTACGCTGGGCGTCATCGCCCGCATCCACTGGCAGGCCCTGCGCCTGGCCGCCAAGCGCGTCAGCTTCCACCGCAAACCCGCGCCCCCGCTCGAGGAGACGACCTGATGAACTCCCTGGAAAATAGCCTCGCCCCGATCCTGCTGCCCCTCTCCAGCCTGCGCCTGTTCCAGCTGCCGAGGGCCACCCGGCTAGCGCTAGAGATGCTCGACCGCCTGGAGGGCGGCGCCCTCGCCGTCGAGCTGCCCCACGGCGTGCGCGTGCGCACCGGCCACGGCCCGCTGGTGGCCCACCTGCGGGTGCGCGACCACGCCGTCTTCGACGAGGTGCTGGCCCGCGGCGACATCGGCTTCGCCGAGAGCTGGATGGACGACAAGTGGTGTACCGACGACCTGGCCGCCCTGCTCACCCTGCTGTCGAAGAACCGCGCGGTGCTGGCCGACGCCATCCACGGGCGGGTGCTGCGCCTCATCGGCCACCGCATCACGCACATGCTGCGGGCCAACACCCGCAGCGGCGCCCGGCGCAACATCGAGGCCCACTACGACCTGGGCAACGACTTCTACCGCCTGTGGCTCGACCCGACGATGACCTACTCGTCCGCTGTCTTCGCCCACCCCGACGAGAGCCTGGAGGCCGCCCAGCTGCGCAAGTACCGGCGCATCCTTACCCAGCTCGATACCCAGCCGGGCCAGACCATCCTCGAGATCGGCTGCGGCTGGGGCGGCTTCGCCGAGGTCGCCGCCACCGAGTTCGGCTGCCGGGTGCTCGGCCTCACCCTGTCGCCGGCCCAGCTGGCCTTCGCCCGCGAGCGCGCAGAGCGCGGCGGCTACGCCGACCGGGTCGACCTGGAGCTGTGCGACTACCGCGACGTGCGCGGCAGCTACGACCACATCGTGTCCATCGAGATGATCGAGGCCGTCGGCGAGCGCTTCTGGCCCACCTACTTCGCCCAACTGTCGGCCCGCCTCAAGCCCGGCGGGCGCTGCGTGGTGCAGGCCATCACCATCGACGACGACCTGTTTGCCCGCTACCGCCGCGGCACCGACTTCATCCAGCGCCACATCTTCCCGGGTGGCATGCTGCCCTGCCCGAAGAGCGTCGGCCAGCAGGCCCGCAAAGCCGGTTTGGCGATCGTCGGAGACTTTGCCTTCGGGCCCGACTACGCCCGCAGCCTGGCCCACTGGCACCGCAGCTTCGAGGCCCAGCTCGGCGCCGTGCGGGCCCAGGGCTTCGACGAGCGCTTCATCCGCATGTGGCGTTTCTACCTGGCCTACTGCGAGGCCGGCTTCAACTCGGGCGACGTGGACGTACATCACTACGTGTTCGCCCACGCCGACGAAGGCGGCCGCGGATGACCTGCCCGCGCGTCCTGCACGCCCTGCTGCTGGCCAGTGCCCTGGCGCTGGCCCAGCCGGCCGCGGCGGTTTCCCTGCCCCGGCCGGTGCTGGCCACGGCGGGGGCGCTGCAGATGGCCGGCACGGGCGAGATGCGCTGGTTCGGCCTCAAGCTCTACGACGCCGCGCTGTGGGTGGACAGCGCCCAGCCGGCCGGCGCCGGGCCGGCGCTGCAGAAGCCCTACGCCCTCGCGCTGCGCTATACCCGCGCCATCTCCGGCGAAGCCTTGGTGACGGCCAGCATCGAGGAGATCCGCCGGCTCGGCGAGACCAACGAGGGCCGCCTGGCCCGCTGGAAACCCCTCCTCGAAAAGGCCCTGCCCTCGGTGGCCCCCGGCGACACCCTGGTTGGCCTCCACGAGCCCGGCCGCGGCGCCAGCTTCTGGCACCAGGGCCAGCTCACCGCCCGCATCGACGACGCCGAGCTGGCCGGCGCCTTCTTCGGCATCTGGCTCGACGCCCGCACCCGCGAGCCCAGGCTCCGCGCGCGACTGCTTGGGCTGGCCCAGCCATGACGGCCGCCGGCCTGCCCCGGCGCGCGGTGCTGGCCTACGGCGCGCTGGGCCTGCCCCTTGCCTTCGCGGCGCTGCCGCTGTATGTGCATGTGCCGCGGCTGTACACCGAGGCCCTGGGCCTGCCGCTGGCCGGCGTGGGTGCGGTGCTGCTCGCCGCGCGGGCGGTGGATGCGGTGTCCGACCCCCTGATCGGCTGGGCCAACGACCGCTTTGGGGCCCGGGGCAGTGGGCGCGGCATTCTGCTGGGCGGGCTGGTGATTCTCGCGGTCAGCCTGCCGCTGCTGCTGGCCCCGCCGGCCGCGGCCGGCCTCGGGTGGCTGTTCGCGCTGCTGGTGCTGGTGTCGCTGGGCTATTCGATGGCCAGCATCGCCTACGCCGTGTGGGGTGCCGAGGTGGCGCCCACACCCGCGCTGCGCACCCGGGTGGTGGCGAGCCGCGAGGGCTTCGCGCTGGTCGGCGTGCTGCTGGCCGCGGTGCTGCCGGGCGTGCTGGCCGGCGATGCGGGCGAGGCGGCCGGGCTGGCAGCGTTGCCGTGGGTGTTCATCCCACTGCTGATCGGTGGCGCGGCGTGGACCCTGGGGTTCGCGCCGCGGGCACCGGCCTGCCCGTCGGCGGCCACCACGTCGCTGGCCAGCCTGCCGGCGGCGCTGCGGGACGGCGACTTCGCACGCCTGCTCGGTGTGTTTGCACTCAACGGCATCGCCGCCGCGGTGCCCTCGGCGACCGTGTTGTTCTTCGTGGCCGACGTGCTTCGGGCTGCCGAGCTGGCCGGGCTCTTCCTCGCGCTGTACTTCCTCGCCGCCGCCTGCAGCCTGCCCCTGTGGGTGGCCGCCGCTGCGCGCCTCGGCAAACTGCGCGCCTGGCTGGCCGGCATGGCCCTGGCGCTGCTGGTGTTCGCCTGGGCTGGCCTGCTGGGGCCCGGCGACACCTGGGCTTACGGGCTGATCTGCGTGCTGTCGGGTTTCGCGCTGGGAGCCGACCTGGCGCTGCCGCCATCGCTGCTGGCCGATCTGCTGGCCCGGCCCGGCGCACCGCAGGCGCCGCGAGCCGCGTCGGGCGCCGCTTTCGGCTGGTGGAACTTTGTGACCAAGGCCAACCTGGCGCTGGCCGCCGGGCTGGCCCTGCCCCTGCTGGCGCTGCTCGGCTACAGCCCGGGCAGCCGCGAGGCCGGCGGCGTCTCGGCGCTGGCCGCGGTGTATGCCCTCGTGCCCCTCGTGCTGAAGCTGGGGGCGATGGCGCTGCTGTGGGCCTGGCGCCGGCGGCTCGAACCTTCACCTTCGTTTGACGATGCGGCCACCGCCGCGCTACCTGGAGCCAGACCATGACGAGCATGAAACGCATTGCCGCCTTCCTCACCGCCCTTGTGGGCCTGTTCGGGCTGGGGGGCTGCTCCACCGTCGAGGTCGACAAATACCGCGGCCAGACGCCCACCCTCGACCTGCGCGAATACTTCAACGGCACGCTGGACGCCCACGGCGTCTTCCAGGACCGCTCCGGCGAAGTCGTCAAGCGCTTCAAGGTGGTGATCGACGCCAGCTGGAAGGGCGACACCGGCACCCTCGACGAGCGCTTCACCTACTCCGACGGCAGCACCCAGCGCCGCGTCTGGACCATCACCCACCTGGGCGACGGCCGCTACACCGGCCGCGCCGACGACGTGGTGGGCGAGGCCCGCGGCGAGGCGGCCGGCAACGCGCTGCGCTGGCGCTACGTGATGGCCCTGCCGGTGGACGGCAAGGTGTACCACGTGGACTTCGACGACTGGATGTTCCTGATGGACGACAAGGTGATGCTCAACCGCTCGGCGATGAGCAAGTGGGGCTTCCACCTGGGCGACGTCACCCTGTCGTTCCACAAGCGGTGATGGGCTTCCTGCGTCCCCTCAACCCGCCGATCCGCCGCTGGGACGGCCAGCGGGTGTGGATCGTCGGTGCCTCCAGCGGCATCGGCGCGGCGCTGGCCCGGGCGCTGGCCGCGCGCGGCGCCTGGGTGGCCCTGTCGGCGCGGCGCCGCGAGGCCCTCGAAGACATCGCCGCCGCCTGCGGCGGTGAGGCCCTGGTCGAGCCCATGGACGTGACCTGCCCCGAAGATTTCGAGCGCGTGCGCGAGCGCCTGCTGGCGGCCTGGGGCCGGCTCGACCTGGTGGTTTTCAATGCTGGCACCTACCGCCCCCTGCGCGCAGGCGAGCTCACCCCGCAGGCGATCCGCGACACCCTTCACACCAACCTGCTCGGCATAATGGACGGCGTGGCCGCGGTCGTGCCACTGTTCACCCGGCAAGGGCGCGGTGGGGTGGCGCTGGTGGGCAGCGTGGCCGGCTACGGCGGCTTGCCGAAGGCCACCGTGTATGGGCCGGGCAAGGCGGCGCTGATCAACTTTGCCGAAACCCTGTACCTCGACCTGGCGCCGGCGGGCGTGTCGGTGTTTCTGGTGAACCCGGGCTTCGTGGCCACCCCGCTGACCGCCCAGAACGACTTTACGATGCCGGCCCTGATGACGCCCGAAGCCGCCGCCGAGGCCATGCTGGCCGGCTTCGCCCGGGGGGATTTCGAGATCCACTTCCCCCGCCGTTTCACCATGGTGCTGAAGCTGCTGCGCCTCTTGCCCAGGCGGCTTTACTTTGCCCTGATCCACCGGCTCACCGGCCTGTAAGCGGTTTGCGAGGGGTGTGGGGGCGCGTGTCGGGGGCCGGAGGGCCTCCGGGGGAACTCGATGGAACTCATGAAACTGCAGTCAGACCACAAGCCCGGCAACTGCCGGGCGGCCCTTGCCGGCATCGTGCGCTTCTACGAAACCCTGGCCCCGGACACCCTCGACCAGCTGGCCGGGCTGTACGCCGCCGACGCCCGCTTCAAGGACCCGTTCAACGACGTGGTGGGCATCGCCGCCATCACGGGCATCTTCCGGCACATGTTCACAACCGTCGAGGCGCCCCGCTTCGAGGTCACCACCCGCCTCCTCACCGGCCGCGAGGCCATGCTCGGCTGGGATTTCCACCTCCGCCTGCGCGGCCGCCCGGTGGTGATCCACGGCGTCACCCACCTCAGCTTCGACACTGACGGCCTGGTATGCCTGCACCGCGACTACTGGGACCCGGCCGAAGAGCTCTACGAACGTCTGCCCCTCATCGGCGCGCTGATGCGCTGGCTGAAAAAGCGACTGGCGAGCCCGGGGGTGGGGTGATGGCGGCGTGGGGCAAACCGTCGATCAGTAGTGAACGGCCCCTGCCTGCTGCCCAATCACCGTCACCGCCATGATGTCGAAAATGGCGCCGTCGTCAGTGTATTTCTCGTCAGTGAGTTCTTCGTAGCGCCCCAGTTCGACATAGCGAGTCTGGATCATCGCTTTGACCTGCTTGCGGAACACCTCGCCCAGAAAGATGGGGTCGCCGTGATGGCTCAGCACGGTAGCCCGAATGTCGGTATCGCGGGCTTTCTCTTCGGTAACCTGGCGAATGAACAACGCCTCGTCCTCCGAAATGGGAAACTGCTGGCGGAATTTTTCGAGCATGTCATCGATGGATACCCGCTCAGGAGGTGAGCCGCCGCCACCTCCGCCGCCTCGAGGCTTGGCTCGCGGCCCGGCCGCAGCCCGCGTAAGCGTCCCGGCCTCCTGGACGCTCGCCCGTACGACCGTGGTTGCCCGCACCTGCTTCATCAATTCCGACTCGGTGCCCGCCTTGATGAGTTGGGGCCCAACCATCTCGGCGAAATCCACGAACTCCCGCAGTGGGTAATCGTAAGAAAAGAAACAGTTCAAGAAGCGGAAGCTGCCGACAAACCTTCCCAGCAGATGGACAAAGGCTTTGCGCTCCTCCGGCTCCACCACGACAGCCTGAAAGTGCAAGCGCAGCAACTGCACCTCGGCCTGGATCGCCGCATCGTTTCCTTCGGCCACCAGCACGGCAAACGATCGGGCGTTGTCCTGCGTGAAAACCTCCGCGTCCAGGATCTCCCGGTACAGCCGCACGCACTGCGTCTGATCGGGCTCGGTCGGCGCGTAAGGCGTGCCCTCGCGATATTTCGCAAAGGCCTGGATGATCCTGGCGGCGTTGTTGGTGAAGTCCACCACCACCACATTGCGCTTTTCCTCATGGCAGCGGTTCAGGCGTGAAACCGTCTGCACCGCGTTGCGGTCCGTCACCACCTTGTCGAGGAACATGCCTGCCAACAAGGGCTGGTCGAACCCGGTCTGAAACTTGTTGGCCACCACCATCAGGCGATAGTCGTCGCCCTCAAAGCGGTCTTCGATCAGCTCCCCGGCCCCGAGCCCGTTCAACGCATACTCGGTCACCGTCGTCCCGGTCACGGGATGGACGAAGTCGGAAAAGGCATACAGCACCTTGAACCCGGCGCCGCGCTCCCGGAGCTTCTCCTGGAGGATCTCGAAGTAGCGCAGCCCGGCCAGCCGCGAGGTCGCCACGATCATCGCCTTGGCCCGGCCGCCGATCAGCGGCTTCACCTGCTCTTCAAAGATGCGCAGCATCACCTCGGCCTTGTACTGGATCAGCTCTTCATCCTGGAACGCCACGTTCAACAAGGCCTTGGCGAGCACCCCTTGCGGAAATGTCTGATCAGGCCTGGCGATCGGGCAATGCAGGTGGAACAAGGTCTTGTACGCAATGATGCGTTCGGCCACATCCACGATGTAGCCCTCCTCGATGGCCTCGGCTTCGGTGTAGTTGTCGAAGGCAGCCCCGAACAACTGCACCGTTGCCGCGGAGGGCGTGGCGGTGAAGGCCACGAAAAGCTGATTGCGGTCATGCTCCCGGATGATGCGCGCCAGCTTGTCCTCTTCGTCCTCTTCGGTAGCGTCATCATTGACGGCGTCGTCTCCATCGGGGGTCTGCGGGTCGCGGAAGGGCAAGCGGATCGCCACGCCCATCTGCCCCTCCTGGGAGCGATGCGCCTCGTCGATCAGAAAGGCCACCCGCAGCGCCTTGAGCTGCGGGTCGTCTTCGATCCGCTCCAGCAGCCAGGCAAACTTCTGCTGGGTGGTGACGATGATGGAGGTCTGTTGCTTGAGAAAACGTTCCAGCTCAGCCGACGTCCTGGCAAGGCCCACCACATCCTTGAGGTGTGAAAAGTTGGCCAGCTCGTCGCGGATGTTCTTGTCCAGCGCCTTGCGGTCGCTGAGCACGATCACCCTATCCACCAGCTTCTCGTCGCTACCCGGCTTGAACAAGCCATGCAGGCGGTCCGCCAGCCAGCAGATCGATAGCGTCTTGCCGCTGCCGGCCGAATGGTTGATGAGGAATTTGCAGCCGATGTCCCCATGTTCCACGAAGCGCGCCAGCGCCGCCTCTGCCACCCGCCGCACCATGCGGCCCTGGTGGTAACGGGGGAAGATCGAAAACGCCGGCCGCGCCGGCTTGCCCTCCTCCACCTCTCGCGCCGGCACATGCACCAGAAAGAAAGCCAGGGCCTCCAGCAGCCTGTCCTTGCCCAGCACCTCCCGGTAAAGAAACTCCACCGGGTACTCCCCCGGCGTCATCGGCTGGTTGGCCAGCCCGGTGTTGAACCAGCGGAAGTTCTCCTCCCGCCGCGGATCGGTCGCCACCTTCACCTCCGAGGTATCGGCGGCGATATAGAGGAAGGGCAGCTGAAAGATGCGCTGGGCGTGGTCGCGCCGGGCGTACTGGGACACCGCGGTGTGCACGTTCCAGCCCTGGGCGCCAGCCTCGTGCTTCAGCTCCAGCAACACGATGGGCAGCCCGTTGAGGAACAGCACCAGGTCGATCTCCTCGTGCCGGGCGCCGAAGCGGAAGTTGGGGCGGAAGGCCAGCCGGTTACGTCCGTAGTGGGCTGCGGCGGCGCTCTGTGCCGAGCGTGGCCTGGGGTAATACAGCCGAAAACTTATGCCCCGCACCATCAGCCCATTGCGCAGGAGCATCCACAGCGGCATCTGCCGCGATGCCTCCCGAAGGGCGCGGAAGAACTCATCCCGCGCCGCCGAACCATACTGCCCGCTCAAGGTGGCCAGCGCCTGCGGCTGGGTATCGGCGACGAAGGACCACAGCACATCGGCCATCCAGCCCTCCGCCGGGTCGATGGCCGCGCTCGTGCCGAGCCGCTCGTAACCATGCTCCCGTTCGAGAAAGTCGGCGATGTGCTGCTGGAATTCGAGTTCTGGCGTCAAGACGGCTCACCCCTCCCTGCGTTCAGCGCCTCCGGCCCGGGCCGTGTCGTCCGGGATCTGGCTTTCCACCTTGCCATTGCGATAAACCACCACCGGCGTGTGGGTCTGGCGGGCCAGCTCCCGCGCGCGCAGCGCCGCCCGCCGCAGGGCCTCGGCCACGCCAGGCAGGGCATGCCCCTGCAGTTTGTCTGCATCACTCATCATCGTTCTCCCTCTTCCAGCAGCATGGCGAGCTCACCCGAGTTGTCGAACACCTGCCAGGTATCGACCAGCCCCCGGTAGAGCTGTTCAAAGTTTTGCCAACCCTTCACGAAGCGGCGGGCGATCACCTGCGGGGGGATGTCGTGCCCCCCTTGTGCCACCCGGGCCGCCACGCGCTCCACGGCCACATCCACGGAGGGCAGCCGCAGAAAGACCAGGTGCACCCGGTATCCCGCGGCCTGCCAGCGCTGGATCAGCGGCGCATAGCCCCGGCCCGACAAGGTGGTCTCGAACGCAAAGTTCGCACCGCCCGCCGCGTGGCGCTGCAGCTCTTCAAGCATCAGCCGGCCGGCGCGGATGGCCGCCTTCTCGGGGGCGAAGGGCGACAGCCCCGCGGCGATCAGGTCGGCATTGACGAACACCGGGCAGGCCGCCTCGTTGGGCAGGAACTCCCGCGCGAAGGTGGATTTGCCGGCGCCGTTCGGCCCCGCGATCACGATGACGCACTTCGCCTCGCTCACGGCGCCAACCCTGCGGCGGCCAGCTCGGCCTCGCCGATGCGCCGCTGGCCGGTCACGCATTCGTGGATCAGGGACTTGCGGTAGGCGGTGAGGGTGTCGATCTGCTTTCTCAGTACTGACTGCGTCGCGTGGACTTCAAGGGACATCGCATTCAGCGAATTCACGATGCAATGCTGCTCCTCCAGTGGCGGCAACGGAATCCACAGACGCCCATAGCGGGTTGAATTTAGGTTTGACTGCTGTACTGATGGAATTGCCATGCGGCGGGCAAACCCAAGAAAAGCAACGCTGTTCGC
Organism: Zoogloea ramigera; assembly: GCF_006539865.1. Taxonomy (GTDB): domain Bacteria; phylum Pseudomonadota; class Gammaproteobacteria; order Burkholderiales; family Rhodocyclaceae; genus Zoogloea; species Zoogloea ramigera. The sequence goes on along the minus strand of NZ_BJNV01000010.1, from coordinate 22,260 downwards.
CACGTAATTGAAAAACTCGGGCAAGACGCGGTGATTGAGCCTCAAGCGGACCAGGTAGGATGCGAAGGTGATTGCTTCGCCCTTGGTCTTTCTGAAGATGGCCGCCTTGCCAACTTGATCAGGGCTGTTCGTGCGGTTGTACAACACGTCGTTCTCCTCGAGCAGCAGGGTCTCAGGTACGTCGTCCACATAGTCCAGCTTGGCATACTCAATTTCGCCATTCTGGATGTGCCCCATCTTGAGAACCGGAAATCGCCCCTCATCGTTGGTGCTGACGGATATTCCGTAATCCATGGCTGCCAGCACCCGCTTCACCCGAACAGCCTTCCAGTGAATCGGCAGAGACTCGATCCAATCCAGCCCAACGGGCTGCATGGATGATTCTTGCAGGCCATGTGTAATCGCTCGCTCAATGCGGCTCTCTCGGAGGGCATCGAGTGTTCCGATCTGCCGGCGTTTGGCCGCGACGGCGGCATCGATGGCGGCGCAGCTGGCGTCGAGGTAGGCGGCGATGCGGCGTTGGTCCTCTATTGGAGGGAAAAGCAGCGGTAGAGAATATGCAAGCTCCCGATTCAATCCAGGGACTGCGCTATCAAAGTTAATCTTATCCAGATCGAGACTGCTCAGCGCATAGAAAAGCCACCGGATGTCCTCGTGTGTCTGTGTCTCATCGACAAAATAGGTCGTATCAATGGGAAAGCATGGAATGTCGCTCCATGTGAGCTTTCCAGACGAACCCTTGCGTCCAATCACAATAGTGGGGGCTCCAGTGATCGAACGATCGTGTAAACCGACGACACCATTCGAGCCATACACGGGCACCTTACCGTCGTTGCGGTCATCGGCAGCCAGCGAGTCCCCATACGCAAAGCGCACCCGACGTTTGAGAAGCGCTTTAGACCAATCTTCCGGAATCCTTATCATCTGAGCCCCTCCAGCATCCCCTCCGCCTCCTTCTCCAGCGCCCAGAACTCAGCCAGCAGTTCGCTGGCCGGTTTCGGCGGCTGGTAGCGGTAGAAGTACTTGTTGGGCAGGATCTCGTAGCCGAGCTGGGGGCTGTCCTGCCAGCGGATGATGGGCTTGGCGATCTCCCGCGCCAGGAAGGCGGGGATGTAGTCGGCGGGCTCGCCGGCCGGGTCGAAGGGGATGTACTCGTCGTCGGCGATGTAGTGGCGGTGGGTCCAGACGACCGCAAGCTGCAGCCCGTCGATGAAGGCCTTGACGGCCTTGTTGCGCTCGCGGGTGTCGGTGATGGGCCGGGTGAGCTCGGCCAGCTCGGCGGCGAAGGCCTCGCGCACGGCCTGGCCCCAGACGGCGTTGAAGCTGCTGTCGGGCTGCAGCGTGAAGGCGATGTCGGCGGCAATGTCGGCGGCGGTGTCGCCGTGGCGGGCGCGCACGGCAAAGCTCAGCTCGCTGGCGTGGAAGGCCTGCTCTTTGGCGATGTTGGCGGCGGTGAAGGCCTTCTCGTAGGGCTCGGTGATGATGGCCGGCTGCTCGTCGGCGCCGGTCTGCCAGAAGACAACGCCGACCTTGTGGTAGGCGAAGTCGGTGGTGCGGAACAGCTTGACGTCGGCGTCCTCGAAGCCCTCCGCCCAGCCGGCCCGGTAGCGGGCTTCGATCCACTCGCGGTGGGCGTCGGCGATGCGGTTGCGCTTGTTGCCGAAGGCCTTGGGCTCTTTCTCGAACTGGCGGCGGGCGTCGATCAGCATGACCTGCCCCGCGTGGCTGGCGGGCTTCTCGTTGCGCAGCAGCCAGATGTAGGTGTAGATGCCGGTGTTGTAGAAGAGCTGGTCGGGCAGCATCACGATGGCGTCGAGCCAGTCGTTTTCGAGTATCCAGCGGCGGATCTCGCTCTCGCCCTGCCCGCAGTCGCCGTTGGACAGCGGTGAGCCGTTGAAGATGACGGCGATGCGACTGCCGCCCTGGCCGCTGGCGGCGTCCACCGGCTTCATCTTGGCGAGCATGGTCTGCAGGAACAGCAGCGCGCCGTCGTTGGTGCGCGGCATGCCGGCCCGGTAGCGGGTGGCGGCATAGCGGCGCGCTTCGTCCTCGTAGCCGTCCTTGCCGCCCCAGGTGACACCGAAGGGCGGGTTGCTGAGCATGAAGTCGAAGCGGTCGTTGGCCCCGGCCAGCTGGTCGCCGGGCTCCTTGCTGCTCTTGTCGTGGGGGATCAGGGAGTTGCCCAGAAAGACCCGGGCTTCCTGGTCTTGCTTGATCAGCAGGTCGGCGCGGCAGATGGCGTAGTTGCTGGGCGAGAGCTCCTGCCCGTGCAGGGTGACGTAGCTTTCGACCTGTCTTTTCTCGGCGTCGGTCTGGGCGCGGTCGAGCAGATGCTCCTTGGCCACCGAGAGCATGCCGCCGGTGCCGCAGGCGGGGTCGTAGATCGAGGTGTGATGGGTCGGGGTGGGGATGTCGAGCAGCTCCACCATCAGCCGGATGACCTCGCGCGGGGTGAAGTGCTCCCCGGCCTCCTCGCCGCTTTGTTCCGAGAAGCGCCGCAGCAGCTCTTCGTAGACATAGCCCATCTCGAGGTTGGAGAGCTGCGCGGGGCCCAGCGCCAGGCGCTTGTATTGGTTGAGGATGGGGGCGAGCCGGTTGTTCTTGACCAGCTGGGTGACGGTGGCGTGGTAGTTGAAGTGGTCGAGGATGTCGCGGACGTTCTTGGAGAAGCCGTTGAGGTAGGCGCGGAAGTTGTCTTCCAGCAGGGTCGGGTCTTCAGCGGCGAGGCTCTCGAGGGTGTGGGCGGTGGCGTTGGAGAAGTGCGACTGGCTGACTTCGAGTTTCTTCACCAGCTTGGCCAGCTCGGCGGGCTTGAGTGCTGCACGCTTGCCGCTGACCTCTTCACGCATCTTCTCGCGCCACTGGATGAGCACACATTCCAGCCGGCGGATGACGATGATCGGCAGGATGACGTTCTGGTACTCGTAGGCCTTGAACTTGCCGCGCAGGCGCTCGGCCGACTTCCAGATTTCGTTGGTGAGGTTGTCGAGCTTGGGTTTGTTGAGGGAGAGCAACGGAGGGTTCCTTAAACTGACGGCGTGGTGCAGCCTGGCTGCACGCGAATCGGGTGCGCTAGTTTAAGGCATCGCACCAAGCCCCGGCCGCCGGCCACATGACCCTCGTGCCCCAGGACAAGGCCTGCGACACGACGCCGGGACGCAGATAACGGGAGGTTGCCCGATCGATGTCGGGTTACGCTGCGCTAACCCGACCTACCTCGGGCCTTCCCAGCTGCCCCTGCGTAGGTCCGTGGTTAGCGCAGCGTAACCCGACACCACCCCCGCAACGCCGTCGACGATAGTTTTTTCCTTGCCTGCAAGCGTGCACCACCCCCGCAACGCCGTCGACGATAGTTTTTTTCTTGCATGCACGCGTGCAGATTCGATTGCAAGCTATAACAATCGTGTTGTGATGCGTGACAACACGATTGTTATAGCTGTTTACCTTATCTGCATGCCTGACAACACGGTTGCAAACTATCACAACGGCGTTGTGATGCCCGACAACACTGTTGTGATAGCTGTTTACCTTATCTGCACGGCTGACAACACGATTGCAAACTATCGCAATCGTGTTGTGTGCCGTCACAACAGCCTTGCGACGCCTGCATGAAGGAAGTGCACGCCTCACAACAGCATTGGTGCGCCTCACGGAAGGATGTGCGGCCGTCACAGAAGGATGTGCACGCGTCACGGGGACTCGTGCAGCCATCACCAAGGCTTTGCGTGCGCGGCACCAAGGCCCGCTCCGGCCGGAGATCGCTGCGAACACTCCACCGGGTGCGCAAAAGAGCAGGCTACAGGCTGTCGAGCCGTTCGCGCAGGCTGGCGGCCTGGGTGCGCAGGGCGTCGAGGGTGTTGCCTTCCATCTTGTCGAGTTGCCGGTACACCATGCCGAGGCGGTGGTTGTTGCCCAGGCGTTCGCGCTGGCGGTCGAAGAAGTCCCAGTAGAGGGCGTTGAAGGGGCAGGCGTGGCTGCCGCTGCGGGCTTTCTTGTCGTAGTGGCAGCCCTTGCAGTAGTCGCCCATGCGGTCGAGGTAGGCGGCGCTCGACACGTAGGGCTTGGTGGCGAGCAGGCCGCCGTCGGCAAACTGGCTCATGCCCACGGTGTTGGGCAGCTCGACCCACTCGAAGGCGTCGATGTAGATGCCCAGATACCAGCGGTGCACTTCGGCCGGATCAAGGCCGGCGAGCAGCGCGAAGTTGCCGATCACCATGAGGCGCTGGATGTGGTGGGCGTAGGCGTGCTCGAGGGATTGGCCCACCGACTCGGCGAGGCAGCGCATCTTGGTCTTGCCGGTCCAGAACCAGGCGGGCAGTGGGCGGTCGTGGCCGAGGGCGTTGGCCTCGGCGTAGGCGGGCATGCGGGCCCAGTAGACGCCGCGCACGTATTCGCGCCAGCCTAGGATCTGGCGGATGAAGCCTTCCGCCGCGGCCAGCGGCACCTGGCCGGCCTGCCAGGCGGCCTCGGCGCGGGCCACCACCTCGCGCGGGCTGAGCATCTTGGTGTTGAGGGCGAAGGACAGCAGCGAGTGGAACAGCCGCCAGCCGCGGGTGCTCATAGCGTCCTGAAAGTCGCCGAAGCGGGGCAAGGCATCTGTGATGAAGGCGTCGAGCTGGGCCAGCGCCTCGGCCCGGTCGAGGGGCCACGGCAGGTTGCCGGCCTGGGGGTTGCCGAAGCTGGCCACGCCGGCCGCCTCGATTGTCTGCCACAGGGCGCTGTGGTCGTGGCGGGGGCGCGGGTCGCGGGGCTCGGCAGGCGTGCCGGGCCAGGGCTTGCGGTTGTCGTGGTCGAAGTTCCATTGGCCGCCCACCGGCTTGTCGCCCTCCAGCAGCACCTGGTGGCGGCGGCGCATGGCGCGGTAGAAGTGCTCCATCAGCCACTGCTTGCGGCCCTCGAAGAGCTCGGCGGCCTCGCTGCGGGTGGTGTAGAAGTGCTCGCTATCCACCATCCGGGCTGGGATGCTGAGGCCGCGGGCGTAGTCGGCGAGCTGGGCGTCGAGGCGCCATTCGTCGGGCTGCTGGTACTCAAAAGCGCCGGCGCCGTGGGCGACGATGAGGGCGTCGAGGTTGGCGGGTAGCGTCTGGCGGTTGGAGGGGTTGTCGATGGCCACGTAATGCACCCGGTGGCCGGCCTCGCGGAGCTGGCCCGCGAAGGCGCGCATGGCGGCGAAGATGGCCAGGATCTTCTGGGCGTGATGGAGCACATAGTCGGTCTCCTGGCGCATCTCGATGAGCACGTGGATGACGTCGTCGCTGGGCGCCGCGAACCAGCTGTGCAGGGGGTTCAGCTGGTCGCCGAGGATGAGGCGGAGGGTGGGCGCGTTCATGGCTGGCTCCACAGCTTGCGGAAGCTGCCGTCGGGGTCGTGCTCGCGGGCCTGCTTGATGGGGTCGAAGCGGCGCCCGCCGCGGGGGTCGGTGCCGCGCCCGGCGATGTAGAGCCAGTTACCCTGGTTGCTGTACACGTCGTAGTCGATGAGCTGGGCCTCGAACCACGCGGCGCCGGCCCGCCAGTCGCCGCCGAGGTCGTTGATGAGGTAGCTGGCGACCAGCTGGCGCAGGCGGTTCGACATGAAGCCGGTGGCGGCGAGCTCGCGCATGGCGGCGTCCACCAGCGGCTCGCCGGTCTCGCCGCGGCACCAGCGGGCGAAGGCGGCGGGGTCGTGCCCTGGCACGGGCTGCTTGCCGAGCCCGGCGGCGCGGTACAGCTGCCGGCCGTACTTGAGGTGAAGGAAGCGGAAGTAGTCGCGCCACAGCAGCTCGAACCATAGCCAGTAGCTGCCGTCGCTGGCGCCCCGCTCCGCCTCGAAGGCCTTGAGGTGGGCGTAGGCGGTGCGCGCCGACAGGGCACCGCTGGCGAGCCAGGGCGAGAACTTGCTGGAGAAGCCGACCCCCGTGAGCCCGTTGCGGGTGGCCTTGTAGCGGTGGGGCCGGTCGCTGCCGAAGTAGGCGCGCAGATGGGCCAGCGCCGCGGCCTCGCCACCGTGGAAGGCGGGCTGGGTGTAGGGGAAGGAGGAGCGGGCATCCACCTCGAAGGCGGCGGTGGGTTCGGTGGTTTTGGGGGGCAGCGTGATGCCCGCCGGCCAGCCGGGCAGGCGCGGCACGGGCAGCGGAGGCGGCGGCGTCTGGCCGGCCCGCTCCACCGCCTGGCGGAAGGCGGTGAACACGTCGGGTAGGCGGCTGGCAGCAAAGGGCAGCGCGGCCGGGTCGAGCAGGCTGGATTGCCAGACGCTCTCCACCGGGATGTCGCCACCGCGCAGCGCGGCGAGCTCGGCTTCTTCCTCGGGCGCCGCGATGGCCTCGCAGCTGATGCCGGCGGCGCCGACCTGCACGGCCAGGGCCGGCAGGCAGTCGGATGGGCGGCCGTGGATTTCGAGCAGGCCGCTACCCTCCTCCACTAGGCGGGCGTGGAGGGCATCCAGCGCGGCCCGCAGAAAGCGCCGCCGGTGGGCGCCGCGGCGGGGAAAGCCCCAGGGCGTCAGGGCATCGTCGGCAGGGGAATGCACATACACCGGCAACACCCGCTCCGCCTGCCGGGCGGCGTGGCTGAGGGCGGGGTTGTCGGCGAGGCGCAGGTCGTTGCGGAACCAGTGGATCAGGGTGGTCATGGGGTGAACAGGGTGATGAGTGGGAGCGCCGCGTTTTGGCGGTGCTCATGTAGGTCGGGTCAGCGTAGCGTGACCCGACATCGTCTCGAGGCCGTTGCCGCATGGGCGCGTCGGGTTACGCTGCGCTAACCCGACCTACCTCGCTACCGTGCCGCGCGGCGGCAGCGTTCGGAGCAGTATCTGACTTCGTCCCAGCAGCGTTCCCACTTCTTGCGCCAGGCGAAGGGGCGGCCGCAGGCTGGGCAGGTTTTGGTGGGCAGGTCGGATTTGCGGCGCATGGGCTTCAGATGTCGAGGGTGAGCTGGGCGGCGGGTGGGCGCTTGCCGCGCCGGGGGGCCTCCGGGCGGCGGCGGGAGCCGTGCTTGGCGACGATGGCGGCCTTGGCGGCGCGCACTTCGGGCTGGGCGCGCAGGGCATGCACGCGGGCCTTGGCTTCGCGGGTGGCGGTTTCGAGCTCGACCAGCGGCAGGGGGATGTCGACGCCCACCCGCACGCCGCAGCGAGCCTGGATGTCGGGCGGCATGCGCCAGGGCTCGAACAGCCAGGCGTCGGGCACCCGGGCCAGGGCCGGCAGCCAGTGGCGCACGAAGCGGCCCTTGGGGTCGTGGTCGCGGGCCTGCTTGATGGGGTTGTACACCCGGGTGGTGTTGATGCCGGTGGTGCCGGCCTGCATCTGCATCTGGCTCCAGTGGATGCCGGGCTCGTAGTCGATGAAGGCGCGGGCCAGCCATTCGCCCACCGGGCGCCAGTGCAGCCACAGGGGGTAGCTGGCCACCGAGACCAGCATGGCGCGCATCCGGAAGTTGAGCCAGCCGGTGTCGTGGAGCATCGCCACGCAGGCGTCCACCAGCGGCCAGCCGGTGCGGCCGCTGACGAGGGCTTCAAAGTGGGCCGGGTTCCAGCCGTCGCCCTCGCCCGGCACAGGCCTCAGGCCGTCGTAGCCGCGGTGGAGGTTGCGGAACTCCAGCTCGGGCTCGCTCTCGAGCTTCTGGATGAAATGGCAGTGCCAGTGCAGGCGGCTGATGAAGGCGGTCAGGCCCGCCCGCCGGCGGTCGGCTTCGGGGGGGAGGTCGGCCAGCTGCCGACGGGTGGCCTGAACCACTTCGCGCAGGCCAAGGCAGCCCGCTGCGAGATAGGGGGAGAGCCGCGAGCAGGCGCTGGGCGCCGACAGGGGCGACGAGATGCCGCCCCGGTACTGGCCGCTGCGCTCGTGCAGGAAGGCGTGGAGCACCGCCAGCCCAGCGCTGCGCCCACCCTCCTGGCGGTGGGGTGGCTCGGCGGGGGGCAGCCCGAGGGCGTCGGCGCAGGGGGGAGGCGCGTCGGGCCAGGGCAGCGGGGCGAAGCTGATGGCTTGCGGCGGCGGCAGGCAGGGCTGGGTGACGAAGGCCTCCCAGTGCTTGTGCCAGATGTTGCGGTCGGCCAGCCGGCGGACCACCCCGAACTGGGGGAACTCCTGCCACTCCACGCCCCGGCTGCGGCACCAGCGACCCACCGCGATGTCACGCTGGAAGCTCGGCCAGTTGCCGGTCTCCTCGTGGGAATACAGCGTGTCGAAGGGCTGGGCCCGGTGGAGACGTTCGAACACGTCGACCGCCTCGCCGGTGATCACATGCAGCCGCCCGCCCAGCTCGCGCAGGGCCCGGTACAGTTCACGCAGGCTCTCGAGCAAAAAACCGTAGTGCTGCCGCGCGGCGTCGGGGGCGGCCCACAGGCTGGGTTCGACGATGTAGACGCACAGCAGCGGCCCGCGCAGGGCCGCGCTGACGAGGGGGGCGTGGTCGAAGAGGCGCAGGTCGCGCTTCAACCAGACGACGCCGAGGCTCATGGCCGGGCGGCGATCACCGGGGCCGCGGCGCCGATCCGGCGGGCCAACCCGCGGCCGCTGAGCCAGGCGCCTTCAACCTTTCCGCCGTTGAGCCAGTCACCGCACAGGCCGATGCGCGCCTCTTCGTCCCAGCAACAGTTGCGGTCGAGGCTGGCTTCGGTGTCGGCATAGCGCCAGCGGTGGGCGCTCCAGGCGGCCGGGGCGGCCTCGGCGCCGAGCCGGGCGAAGGCGGCCAGCAGCGTTTCGGCCACCGCCTCGGGCGTGTCTTCGAGGTGGGCCTCGCTCCACTGGGGCGTGGCGTGGAGCAGCCAGGTTTCCTGGGGGCCGCGGCCGGGCTTGTGGCTGTCCCGCGCCACCCAGCGCAGCGGGCCGTGGTTGACGAAGGCCGCGTCGAAGTGAAGATCGATGGGCGCGTCGTAGCGCAGCATCAGCGCCCAAGCGGCGCGCATTCGGGCCAACGCGGCGAGGCTGGCCAGCACCGGGCTGTGGGGCGCCAGCAGGGGCACCGCCTGGGGGGACGGCACGGCCAGGACGAGGGCGTCGTAGTGTTCGTCGAGCACGCCGTGCTCCAGGGTGCTCAGGCGCCAGCCGGCCGGGCTGCGCTCGACGCGTGAGATGGTGCTCTGCGGGCGTACGTCCAGGGTGAGGGCCAGGGAGCGGGCCGGGGCCGTCATGCGCGGCGTGCCCACGAAGCGCTCGAGCGTCTCGTCGGGGGTGTGGAGATCGGCGCTACCGAAGACCTCCAGCCGCGGTTGCCAGACGGCGGCCACACCGAGGGCCTGCCAGCGCGCCACCTCGGCGCGGAAATCCGGGTCGCGGGCGGTGAAATACTGGGCGCCGTGGTCGCACTGCCAGTCGTCACCGCGCCGGGTGCTCATGCGGCCCGCGGCGCCGCGGCTCTTCTCGAAGAGCCGCACCTCGAGGCCCTGCTGCTGCAGATGACGGGCACAGGACAAGCCTGCAAGGCCGGCCCCGATGACTGCGACGCTCTCGATTTCCTTCATGATGGCCTGGACAATTAGGTTGATTGACCTAATCTTAGGAGCGTAAGATTGTTTTGTCCAAGACAAATTACATTCAGGAGAAAACATGAACAGCGTTGCCTTGATTACCGGCGCCGCGGGCGGGGTGGGCCAGGCGCTCGCCAAGCGGCTCGCCGCCGACGGCTGGCAGCTGGTGGTGGTGAGCCGCGACGCCGCCCGCCTCGAGGCCGCCTTCGGCAACGCCCACCTGCAGGTGGTGGCCGATTGTTCGACGCCGGCCGGGGTGGCGCAGATCTTCGCTGAAGCCGCCGCGGCGGGCCTCACGCCCAATGCCCTCGCCCACTGTGTCGGCAACATCCGGCTGGGTGCGCTGCACCGCACGAAAGAGCAGGATTTTCGGGACTGCCTGGAGGCCAACCTGATCAGCGCCTTCCACACCCTGGCCGGCTTCGTCGGCGCGCTTGGCAAGGCCGGCCAGCCCGGCGCGGCGGTGCTGGTGTCGTCGGCCGCGGCGCGTATCGGCACGCCCAACCACGAGGCGGTGGCCGCCGCCAAGGCCGGCGTGGAGGGGCTCGTACGCGGCGCTGCGGCCACCTACGCCGGCGCCGGCGTGCGCATCAATGCGGTGGCGCCGGGGATCATGGAGACGCCGGCCTCGGCGCGCATCATCGCCAACGATTCGGCCCGCGAGGCGGCCGCGCGCCAGTATCCGCTGCCCGGCATCGGCGACCCGGCCGAGCTCGCCGGGCTGATGGCCTGGCTGCTGTCGCCCGAGGCGGGCCGGGTGACCGGCCAGGTGTGGTCCATGGACGGGGGCTTTGCAAGCATCCGTCCGCTCGTCAAATGAGGTGCATCCATGAACACGCCGCATAACCCCGCCCTCCCCCGCTCCGCCGCCTGGCTCGGCTTCGGCGGCCTGCTGCCCTTCATCGGGCTGGCACTGACGGCCTTTGTCGACCGCCACCACGGCATCGTGTGGGCCGACGCGCTGGTGGCCTACGGCGCGGTGATCCTGAGCTTCGTCGGGGCCCTGCACTGGGGCTTCGCGATGGCGCTGCCGTCGATGCCCCAGGCCCTGCGCCGCAACTGCTTCGTGTGGAGCGTGGTGCCGGCGCTGATCGCCTGGCCGGCGCTGATCGCCTGGCCGGCGATGATGCTGGAGCCCGTGCTCGGCGCGCCGCTGCTGATGGCGGGCTTTGTGGCCCACATCTGGCAGGACCACCGGCTCGCCGGGCGCGTCGCGCTGCCCGCCTGGTATCTGCCGCTGCGCCGGCAGCTCAGCATCGTGGCCTGCGTGTGCCTTGCGCTGGGCGCGTTTTCCGTCAGCCATTAGTCAATCGCCCGCAGGGAGACCGCCATGAGCCGCCTCTTCAACAGACTCCCGGGCCACCCCAGGACGCCCGCCGGCCGCGAGCGGCAGATCCTGCGCATGTTGCCCAAGGCCCTGCTCATCGGCACCGCGCTGCTGGCCCTGCCCTCGCTGGCGGTGCGCGGGGCGGCGCTGTTCAACCCGCTCCTCGGGGCCGGCAGCCTCGTGATGAGCGTGGATATCTACAGCGTCAGCCTGGTGGTGCTGCACTGGACGGTGGTGTTCACGGTGGGCCTGTCGGCCTTCATCGTGATGGTGATGAAGGGCCCCGGCTACGTGGCCGACGCCTACCCGCTGAGCGACGCCGACACGCCGGCGGGCGATAAACCCTGACCCGGCGCCGGGCGCCGGGGCTGTGCCGCGCACTCGGCGAGGCGCCCCGCCGGTTGCCCAACCCATGCCGGGCAGAACCCCGGATTCACGCTAGGCGGTAGCCTGCAGCGGTGCCGGAACAGGCGCACCGGTACCCCTCCAAACCCTCCTTCCTCCCGCCATTTCCCCGACAAATCAAGGCTCTGGGTGCGTTCGTGCGACTTTTTTCTTGATTTTTAAGGCGCTGGATACATACTAAATGTAGTAGAAAATTTATTTTATTCCCACTATTGATTTTTTTAAGTGTATGTTTTTAAACGAGTAAATATTTTTGATGAATAAGCGGCTTCGCGGTAAGCTACGCACCGCAAAAACTTTTCTACCAATAAGACACCAGAACGGTACGAGAGCCTCCATGACCGCCACCACAAAGAACGCAAAATCCCAGATCGCCACCGCCGCCAACCTCCTCCCGCAGGAGATCTGTGACGAGGTCCTGCTCGAGAAATACGCCAAGGGCAATGAGCAGAGCATCTCCGATGTGCGCCTGCGGGTGGCCCGCGCCCTCGCTGCCATCGAGTCGGAAGACAAGCGGCTGTTCTGGGAGACCAAGTTTCTAGAGGCCCAGGAGCGCGGCTTCGTGCCTGCCGGCCGCATCAACTCCGCCGCCGGCACCAACCTCGCGGCCACCCTCATCAACTGCTTCGTGCAGCCGGTGGGCGACTCGATCACCGAATCCGTCGACGGCCGCTGCGGCATCTACACCGCGCTGGCCCAGTCGGCCGAGACCATGCGCCGCGGCGGCGGCGTGGGCTACGACTTCTCGTCGATCCGCCCGAAGGGCGCGATGGTGCGCGGCACCCAGTCGAATGCCTCCGGCCCGGTGTCCTACATGCGCGTCTTCGACCGCTCCTGCGAGACCGTCGAATCGGCCGGCTCCCGCCGCGGCGCCCAGATGGGCGTGCTGCGTTGCGACCACCCGGACATCGAAGAATTCATCCACGCCAAGGACCACGGCGACCTCTCCAACTTCAACGTCTCCATCGCGGTAACCGACGCCTTCATGCAGGCCGTCGAGGCCGATGGCGACGTCGAGCTCGCCCACAAGGCCGAGCCCTCCAACGACATCAAGGCGGCCGGCGGCTACCAGCGTGACGACAGCCTGTGGGTGTACCGCAAGGTGCGCGCCCGCGAGCTGTGGGACCAGGTCATGCGCTCCACCTACGACCACGCCGAGCCGGGCATCCTGTTCCTCGACCGGATGAACCGCGACAACAACCTGTACTACTGCGAGACCATCGAGGCCACCAACCCCTGTGCCGAACAGCCGCTGCCCTCCTACGGCTGCTGCTGCCTGGGCTCGATCAACCTCACGCTGTACGTCAAGGACGCCTTCACCGACAAGGCCGCCTTCGACTTCACCGGCTTCGGCAAGACCATCGAGACCTCGATCCGGATGCTCGACAACGTGCTCGAAGCCACCCACTGGCCCCTCGAGCAGCAGCACGCCGAAGCCCAGTCCAAGCGCCGCGTCGGCCTCGGCTTTACCGGCCTCGGCAACGCCCTGGCCATGCTGCGCCTGCGCTACGACAGCGAGGCCGCCCTCGAGATGGCCCGCAAGATCAGCGAATACATGCGCGACCAGGCCTACCTGGCCTCCGTCGAGCTCGCCAAGGAGCGCGGCGCCTTCCCGCTGTTCAACGCCGACATGTACCTGTCGGGCGGCAATTTCGCCTCGCGCCTGCCCAACGAGGTGAAGGACAAGATCCGCAAGCACGGCCTGCGCAACTCGCACCTGCTGTCAATCGCCCCCACCGGCACGATCAGCCTGGCCTTTGCCGACAACGCCTCCAACGGCATCGAGCCGCCGTTCTCCTACACCTACACCCGCAAGAAGCGCACCGCCGACGGCACCTTCAAAGAGCACGCCGTCGAGGACTACGCCTGGCGCCTCTACCGCCACCTGGGCGGCGACGTGAGCAAGCTGCCCGACTACTTCGTGACCGCCCTGGAGATCTCCGCCAAGGCCCACAAGGATATGGTCGCGGCCGTCGCCCCCTACGTCGACACCTCCATCTCCAAGACGGTGAACGTCCCCGAGGACTACCCCTACGCCGACTTCGAGAACCTCTACCTCGACGCCTGGAAGGCCGGCCTCAAGGGCCTCGCCACCTATCGCCCCAACAGCATCCTCGGCTCCGTGCTGTCGGTCACCCCGAGCAGCGAGCAGAAGCAGCCGCAGGACGTCGAGATCTCCGACGACACCAACCGCCGCCTGTCCATCAAGAACCTGCCGGCCCCGGTGCTCTCCTCCCTGCGCTGGCCGGGCCGCCCCGACCTGCCGGACGGCAACTCCGCCTGGACCTACATGCTCAACACCCCGCAGGGCAACTTCGCGCTCTTCGTGGGCCACATGGACCCGGCCGAGGACAGCCCCGCCAAGGGCGCCTTCCCCTTCGAAGTGTGGGTGAATGGCGCCGACCAGCCCCGCGGCCTGGGCGCCGTGGCCAAGACCCTGTCGATGGACATGCGCGCCAACGACCGCGGCTGGCTCAAGCTCAAGCTCGAGACCCTCGCCAAGACCGTCGGCGAGAAGCCCTTCGAGCTCCGCTTCCCGCCCCACGGCGAGCAGAAGCTGATGCCCGGCGTGGTGTCCGCCTTCGCCCAGGTGGTGCGCTACCGCTGTGAAAAGCTCAACGCCCTCGAAGGCGACCTGCCGACCCCGGTGCTCGACAGCGTGTTCAGCCTGGCCGAACCCAAAACCGGCACCGACGGCACCCTGTCGTGGACGGTCGACATCCAGAACCCGGCCACCGGCGAAGACTTCGTGCTCGGCCTCAAGGAGATCACTCTCCCCGACGGCGTCACCCGCCCCTACTCCATGTGGCTGTCGGGCAACTACCCGCGCGCCCTGGATGGCCTGTCGCGCATCCTGTCGCTCGACATGCGCGTGATGGACCCGGCCTGGATCGGCATGAAGCTGCGCAAGCTCATCGACTACCCCGAGCCCCTCGGCGACTTCATGGCCTTCGTGCCCGGCACCCGCCGCCAGCAGAACTGGCCCTCCACCGTCGCCTACGTGGCCGCGCTCATCATCCACCGCTACGCCATGCTCGGCGTGCTCGACGAAGCCGGCTACCCCACCCGCGAGATGGGCATCCTCGAAGCCCCCCGCGACACCAACGCCCCCAAGGTGATGCAGGGCGCCCTGTGCAACGAATGCGGCAACCACTCGGTGATCCGCAAGGACGGCTGCGACTTCTGCACCGCCTGCGGCGCGGTGGGCACCTGCGGCTGAGCGGCTGGTAGCTAACGTAAAGCAGTAACCAAAAACGCCCACCTCATGCCGAGGTGGGCGTTTTGTTTAGCTATGTCCGGGTAGATCGGTATCACGGTAATTCGTAAATTTGCAGACTCAACTCCAGCAGAGGTGAGAGATTGTCTTTATGTATCAATGTTGGTACATTTCAGACATGAATACTCCCATCCTGGATGTCCGCTTCTTCGCCTCCGACGGTGGCAATGAACCGGTACGCGAATGGCTCAAGTCCTTGCAGGGCAGCGAGCGGCGCACCATCGGTGAAGACATCAAGACGGTGCAGTTCGGTTGGCCGCTGGGTATGCCCCTGGTACGCAAGCTGGCCAAAGACCTCTGGGAGGTTCGCGTTCACCTTGTCGATCGGATCGCCCGGGTCTTGTTCACCGTGGTCGGCCACACGATGGTGTTGCTGCACGGTTTCATCAAGAAATCACAAGCCACACCACCCGAAGAACTCGACGTCGCCAAACGGCGTCTGCAACAACTGAGGAGCGCATCATGAACCCGCATATCGGCAGCAGCTTTGATGATTTCCTCGCGGAAGAGGCCGTGTTGCAGGAAACCACCGCCGTGGCGATCAAACGCGTGGTGGCCTGGCAGATCGCCCAGGAGATGAAAGCCCAGAACCTGACCAAGACCGCGCTGGCCGAGAAGATGCACACCAGCCGCGCGGCGCTGAACCGCTTGCTGGATGAGACCGACACCAGCCTGACCCTGACCACACTCACCAGCGCGGCCAAAGCCCTCGGCAAGAATCTGCGTATCGAACTGGCGTGATCGCTGGCGCTTCTCCAGCCTGCAAGTAAAAACGCCCACCTCGGCATCAGGTGGGCGTTTTGTTTGTCCAGTAGCGCCAGACATCACTGCGTTAGCCGATCAGCAAGGTCTGCTCTCACCCCCGTTCGTCGTTACGGGTTTGATTAGCGGCCGCGCCTCCGCGAGAACCTGTTCCCAAAACATGAGATCGGGAAAGCCTCCTCAAGGAGAAGGCGCAAGGGCAGCGGGCACGATCTCCCCACCGCCCGCCCCGCCCGCAAACTCTGCGACAATGCCGGCCTCATTTAGTCGCCCTCGCCGCCCGCCCCCATGACCCCCGCCCAGTTCATCGCCAAGTGGCAACACAACCCCCTCTCCGAGCGTGCCGGTGCGCAGCCGTTCTTTCTCGATCTGTGCGCCATGCTCGGCGTGCCCACCCCCACCGACCCCGACAACTACTGCTTCGAGCGTGGCGCCACGCGCACAGGGGCCGGGCATGGCTGGGCGGACGTGTGGATGCGCGGGCACTTCGGCTGGGAGAACAAGGGCCCCGGCGGTGACCTGGCCGGCGCGCTGCGCCAGCTCATGACCTACGCCCTGGCCCTCGACAACCCGCCGCTGCTGGTGGTGAGCAACCGCGCGCTCACCGAGATCCACACCCACTTCACCGGCACCCCGAGCGAGACGCACACCATCCGCCTCGAGGACATCGGCACGCCGGAAAACCAGCAAAAGCTGCGCTGGCTGTTCACCGACCCCGAAAAGTTTCGCCCCGGCCGCACGGTGCTCGACATCACCACCGACGCCGCCGGCCGCTTCGCCGACATCGCCCGGTCGATGACCACGCGCGGCCACGACCCCCAGAAGGTCGCCCACTTCCTCATCCAGTGCCTGTTCTGCATGTTTGCCGAAGACATCGGCCTGCTCCCTCGTAAGCTCTTCGAGCGCGTCATCGACAAGCGCCAGGGCGACGCCGGCAAGCTCGCCGGCTCGGTGGCCGAGCTGTTTGGCGCCATGCGTTCGGGCGGCGACTTTCTGCTCGAAGACATCGCCTACTTCAACGGCGGGCTGTTCGAGCACATCGACGTGGTCGAGATGATCCCCGCCGAGATCGACGCGCTGCTCAAGGCCAGCAAGATGGATTGGTCCTCCATCGAGCCCTCCATCCTCGGCACCCTCTTCGAGCGTGGCCTCGACCCCAAGGTGCGCGCCCCGCTGGGCGCCAACTACACCGACCCCGAGACCATCATGAAGCTCGTCGGCCCGGTGCTCGTCGAGCCCCTGGAGCGCGAGTGGAACGCCGCCAAGGCCCGCCTCGCCCCGCTGATCGACAAATACCAGGCCGGCGGCAAGGGTTCGCAGAAGGCCATGCAGGACGCCCAGGGCATCTTTCTGGGCTATCTCGAGCGGCTCAGGAACTTCCGCGTGCTCGACCCCGCCTGCGGCTCCGGCAACTTTCTGTACCTCAGCCTGCGCGCCCTCAAAGACCTCGAACACCGCGCCAACCTCGACGCCGAAGCCCTCGGCCTGCACCGCCAGCTCACCATCGAGACCAGCCCCGACAACGTGCTGGGCCTCGAGATCAACGCCTACGCCGCCGAGCTGGCGCGGGTCACGGTGTGGATCGGCGAGATCCAGTGGATGCTCAAGCACGGCTACGACTGCCGCCGCAACCCCATCCTGGCCCGCCTCGACCACATCGAGAACCGCGACGCGCTAATCGACTACCAGCAGGGCACCGACTGGGACGGCATCGACCCGATCACCGGTGAGGAGATCCACGGCGAGATGGGCGTCGCCCGCAATGTCCTGTGGCCCACCTGTGACGTCATCGTCGGCAACCCGCCCTTCCTCGGTGACAAGCGGATGCGCGCCGAGCTGGGCAGCGCCTACGTCGATTGCCTGCGCCGCGAATACAAGGGCCGCGTCCCCGGTGGCGCCGACCTCGTGACCTACTGGTTCGAGCGGGCCCGCGAGCAGATCGCGGCCGGCCAGTGCCAGGCCGCCGGCCTCGTCGCCACCAACTCGATCCGCGGCGGCGCCAACCGCAAGGTGCTCGACCGCATCGCCGAGACGACGCGGATCTTCGAGGCGTGGAGCGACGAGCCGTGGGTGAATGAGGGGGCCGCGGTGCGGGTGTCGCTGCTTGCCTTCGGGCACGTATCGGATGCCGTGCTTCCTCCCAAACTGGATGGAGTTGAAGTGGAGCACATCCACACAGACCTCACTGCGGGCGACGGACTCGATCTGACAAGTGCCCTGCGACTAAATGACAACCTGGACGTTTCTTTCATTGGTCCGCAGAAGAACGGACCTTTTGATATTCCTGGCGATCAGGCCCGCATCTGGTTATCACGCCCCAATCCTCACGGTGAATCGAATTCCCTGGTTGTAAGGCCTTGGGCAAATGGCCTCGACATCACGCGTAGACCTGCAGACCGATGGATTGTGGACTTTGGCGGAAGCATGAGAGCAGAGGACGCATCTTTGTTCGAGGAGCCCTACAACTACGTCGTCGAAAACATCAAGCCTGAACGTGTCAAGAACAACCGCCCTGCCCGTGCAAAATACTGGTGGCGTCACGGGGAGATCATGCCTGCAATGCGCTTGAAGCTTGCTGGTCTTCCAAGGTTCATCGGCACGGCTAGGGTTGCAAAGCACAGGCTTCTCGTCTGGTTGAACAAAGCGGTTCTGCCGGACTGTCAGGTCGTCGTCATCGCTCGCTCGGACGACACCACCTTTGGCATTCTGCACTCCCGCCTCCATGAGCTATGGTCCTTGGGGAAGTGCACCTGGATGGGCGTCGGCAACGACCCCCGCTACACCCCCAGCACCACCTTCGAAACCTTCCCCTTCCCCGCCGGCATGACCCCCGCCGACACCGCCGCTGGCGCCCCCGAGGGCGCGGCGGCCGAGGCCATCGCCGCCGCCGCCCGCCGGCTCGACACACTGCGCAGCAACTGGCTCAACCCCGCCGACTGGGTGGATTGGGTCGTGACCCCCGAGGAGGCCGCCGCCGGCTTCCCCGCGCGGCCGGTGGCCCGCCCCGGCCACGAGGCCGAGCTTAAAAAGCGCACCCTCACCAACCTCTACAACCAGCGCCCGGCCTGGCTCGCCAACGCCCACCAGGCCCTCGACCAGGCCGTCGCCGTCGCCTACGGCTGGTCCGACTACAGCCCCGCCATGGCCGACGACGAGATCCTGCGCCGGCTGCTCAAGCTCAACCTCGAGCGGGCCTGAGCGGCCCCCGGCCGAGGGCGGATCTTGCCCCTCCGCCCCCATCACGCGGGCCCGAATCACGATCTCGGGCCCGCGTGATCGTGATGAGTGCCTGCAACATCGTCATTAGCGCGCTCGACATCGTGATTCGATAGCACTTTTCATCAATTCGAGGCCTCTTGATGCGAGCCAGCCCTATCGTTTCACGATCACGATAGCTAAAGCTCGAAAAACGAGGCCGCATGATTCGAGCTTTAGCTATCGTTCTCGAATGATGAGGCGACGAATCAAGGATTAGCGGCCGTCTGGTGCCAACTTGCGGCCTCGTGATCGAAGCACGCCGGCCCGAGATCGCATCTCGCGCCCGCTTGCCCGCATCACGCGGGGGCGTATGTGTAGCGTGCAGCCCCGAATCACAAAAACGCAGCGGCGTGATCGTGATGCGTCGCCGCTTGAACATGGCACAAGGCCGTGCAGCGCGCCCCCGGTGGCGTGCTCCGACACCACGCCCCCACCCGCCCAGGCCATGCCGCGCCGCGGCTGTATCGCCCCGCCGGTCGCCGCGAGCGGGGCGCGGCCCTGCCCCGTGCCAGCCCCGCCGGCCATGATATCGAAGTAATTTGCTTGCACCAAAAACCCCATGGTGCTAATTTTCCAGGCGCAACAAATATATTTGATACCAATATCCCGCACCCGGAGGAAAGCATGAGCAATACGCCCGGCAAACGTCTCCCGGCCCAGGTCGTCGCCGACGATACCAAGGCCTTCCACGCCCTCGCCACCATCGAGGGCTACGCCCCCCACGACCCCGAGCTCAAGCTCGAAGCGATCGCCGCCACCTTCGACGAGCTGGGTGCCGACCAGGCGGGCCTGATCCGCGCCCAGGTCGCCCTCGACGCCGCCCGCGACAAGCTTGCCCACACCGAACACCGCGCCCACCAGAAGATGCTCGGGGCCAAGGATTCGGTGTGCAGCCAGTACGGAGACGACTCCAACGAATATGCCGCCCTGGGCATGAAGAAGAAGTCCGAGCGCAAGAAAGGCGGCAACAAACCCAGGCCGCCCGAAGCGTAAGGCAACGCTGACGCAAGCCAAAAGGCGCTCGGCTTGAGCGCCTTTTTCATGTCCACATCGCTGCCGGGCGTCTGGGAGCGCCCTGAAGAGCCACGCAGGCGCGGGTCTCGGGCCGCTCGGCGCCTGTAGTCAGAGTGCCTGAAAGCCCATGGCGGCAAGCTTGCCAAAGGCACGCCCGGAGTCCGGACACCAGCCCTGTCCGTGACATCAGAGGCATCAAGACCAAAGCGCTTCGACACAGGCCGAACCGCCGCCTTTTGCGGCTATCCGGGCCGATGATCATCAGGGCTTTGCGGGCGCCGGGTTGTCTTGACGGTAACTGCGCCCGGGGTTGATGACCACGCGCTTGACCAGCCTGTCCAGCGCCTTGCTGTGGTAGAGGTCCAGGCATTTCAGGAGGTCGAACCGGACGCCCTTGATCTCGGCTTCGACCAGCGGGTTGTGGTAGTCGCGCGCCAGATAGGCATCGACCAGGGCCTTGACAGCGTCCGGGCTCTTTTCCAGGTCGTAGTATGTCCAGTCCCTCAGCGCGCTGACACTGCTCCCCGCGTCGGTGCCTGCGTTCTTGTCGTTCGTGTAGGCCTGGGCGATGCAGCTGGCCAGAACCATGTCCTTGTAATTCTGGGCATAGCTGCGCGCTCCGGCCTGGGGCGACGCAGGCGGGTCGCCGGCCGCGAAGCCAGGGCCGAGGCCGATGGCGAGAGCGGGGGCCGCCAGAACACCACGCCAGAATTTCTTCACGGCAGGCTCCAGAAGTTGGCGCGTTCGGTTCGGTAAGTGGCGTTGGGTTCGTTGAAGTAGCAGTGGTCGTAGCAGACGCTGCCATTGAACAGGGTCGCATGGCCACGCGCGTCGTCCCACCCCGACACTTCAAACAGAATCAAGCCCTTCTTGCCGGCTAGCGAGCCACCGTCCGACGGTGGAAACTCGACGATTTCGGGCTTGCCCCATTTTGAGGTCAGAAAGCGGATGAGGTCATTGACGCGGAAGAAATACTGCCGCTTGTCGGCGCCGGATACGGTCTGACCGCGGAAGGCAGGAATGATTAAACCAGATTGGTTCAGGATGTAGCTCATGCGGACCGCGCAGGTGTTGTTCCACTTCTGCTCGCTGTTCGAGTTGTTGATGTTCTTCTCGACATAGCCGCCAATCATCTTGGCTACCTTGCTTGCCGGGTCGGCAACATCATAAATCTGCCTGGAGGCTGCCCAGGCTTTATCAAAGGACGGTCGAACCATTTCATCTCCTCGATTTCGTTTTTCATGGAGTCGCCGTGCGGCGATGCCCGCGCGCTATCCCGCAGCGCATCGAGCCTGGCCTGGGCCAGACGTGGGCCCGCGGGCTGTGACCCATACCGGCATGAGCACTTTGGCGGTGCAGCGTTCTTGTTAAAGACAGCGCGGCAAGGCCTGTTGGTACAGGGCACGTAGCCCGGCGCCGGGCTACCGGCGATATGCCCTTATGTTTTCTAGAGTCTGCTCGGAAAATATGCAAGGCGTGATCGATGACGCGCTCGCCCAGGTTCTGCAAGAGGGCGTCGCCTGCCCCCGCCTGCGTGGGCTCGAGGGCGGCGCGGCCCGTGTCGCCTTTCACGGCTACACGGCCTTGTTCGCGCCGGAGTTCGGCTTCACCGGCCGCGGCCGCCCCCCGCCCCGCGACCCCGCCAATGCCTGCCTGTCGCCGGCCTACACCGACACCAGCACGTCGCCCTGGGATTCGGCCAGCACGTGCTTGGTGACGCTGCCCAGGAGCAGCTCTTCAAGCACGCTCTCGCCGTGCTTGCCCACCACGATCAGGTCGCAGTCGCATTCCTGCTCCTGCTCGATGATGCGGAAGGTGGGGTCGCCATGCAGCACCAGCAGGCGGGTGCCCAGCGCCGGCAGGCCGGCCAGGTCGCGCAGGGCCTGGAGCTTCTGGGTGGCCTCCTGTTTGGCGACGATGCGGTAGTGGTGGATCACCTCGTCGTCCACGCTGGCGTAGCGCAGCTTGCCCTCGAAGGGCACGTCGAAGGCGTGCAGCAGCACGACCTCGGCGCCGGGGGCGATGCTGCGGGCGTGGCGGATGGCGCGCAGCGACGAGGGCGAGAAATCAACGGGCACCAGCAGGCGCCGGTAGGGCTCGTGGGGCGGCTGCTTGACCACCAGCACCGGGCAGCGGGTGGTGCTGAGCACCCGCAGCGCGGTGGTGCCCAGCACGAAGTGGCGGATCACGCTCTCGCCCTTGGCGCCGCACACCAGCAGGCCGGCGGCCAGGGCGTCGGACTCCCGCGCCAGCTCGGCCAGCAGCGCGCCGGCCACCACGCGGGGGTTGGCGACGACGCCGAAGCGTTGATGGATCTGGCCGGCGAGGTCGACCAGCTTGCTCCGCGCCGCATCGAGCACGCGGTTTTCGAGCTCGGCCTGGCTGCTGCCCATCAGCTGGCGCAAGCGCTCCAGCGGCGCCAGATTGGCCACGTGCAGCAGGTCGAGCTGGGCGGCGGTCTCCGCGCTGACCAGGGCGGCCCGCTCGGCGGCGTGGCGGGCAGGGGCAGACAGATCGGTGGTGGCCAGGATGCGGCGCAAGGGGTTCATGGAGCCCTCCTTCTTTCCGGGTGGTGGGCCGGCACGGCGCGCCGGCTGTTTCAAGTCGGAACCCCGCCGGTGGGCAAAGTTCCCGCGGCGAGACAAGGCGAGGTACCTCAAGCCAGTGCTCCCTCCCCTGACAAGGGGAGGGCCGGGGAGGGGTTGGACGGGCAGCGAGCGTGGACGCGCGTCATCCCGCCGTAGCCAGACCCCCCTGCCCCCCCCTTGGCAGC
>NZ_BJNV01000009.1 GCF_006539865.1 Zoogloea ramigera | reverse complement strand
GGTTGTAGACGCTGCCTTCGGCCGTGGTTGCCGCGCCGCTGACCGCCGCAGTGGGCGCGACGTTGTCGACGGCGATGTCCTTGACCGCGGCGACATGCTCGCCGTCCTCGTCGGTGACGCGCACGGTGATGACAGGGTTGCTCGCGCCGTCGGCGTAAACATGCGTCAGCTGGCCGCCGCCGGCCACGAGGGCGTCGTAGGCGGTGGGGCTGAACTCGCTGCGGGCGGTGCCGTCGCCCCAGTCGATGCTGTACAGGCTGGGCGTGTCGGCGCCCGGGTCGACCCGCGGGCCGAGGGTGAGGGTGTAGCTGCCGCCTTCGGCAATGCTGGCGGCGCCGCTGACGGTGATGGCCGGCGCGACGTTGTTCACCGTGACGGCCTGGGTGCCGAGGGCAAAGAGGCCCTCTTCGTTGGCGGCGGACACCTGGACGACGTAGCTCGCGGCGCCATCGGCGTAGGTGTGCTGGACGACACCGCCGCTTGCGGCGAGGGCCTGGGCGGTGACGAGCTGGTAGTCGCCGGGGCTGGCTTCGTCGCCCCAGACGATGCGGTAGCTGCTGACGGTGTCCGCGCCCGGGTCGACCAGGTTGGTGATGGACAGGCTGTAGACACTGCCTTCATTCACGCTGGCGGCGCCGCTGACGGTGGCCGTCGGGGCCACGTCGATGACACTGACGCTGCGGCTGGCCGCCACGTGCTCGCCGTCTTCGTCGAAGACGTGCACGGTGATGGTGGGGCTGCTGGCGCCGTCGGCGAAGCGGTGGGTCACGGTGCCGCCGCCGGCGATGAGGGCGGCGTATTCGGTGGCGGTGTATTGGTTCTGGGTGCTGCCGTCACCCCAGTCGATGCGGTAAAGCACGGCGCTATCCAGGCCCGGATCGACCCGCGGACCGAGGGTGAGGGTGTACAGCGCGCCCTCGGCGACGCTGGCCGCGCCGGTGGCGCTGACGGTGGGAGCGACGTCGAGCACGACGAGCGGGTGCACCGCGGCGTTGAGGTGGGTGCCGTCTTCGTCCACCAGGGTCACGGCGATCTGGCGGGCGGTGCCGGAGGTGGCGCCGTCGGCGTAGGTGTGCTCAAACTGGCGGCCAGCCGGCATGGCGGCGCTGGAGACGATCTGCAGCGGGCTGCCGTCACCCCAGTCGATGCGGTATTCGCTGACCGTGTCGGCCGCCACGTCCTGCACGGGGCCGAGGGTGAGGGTGTAGGGGCTGCCCTCGCTCACCGCCCCGTCGCCGATCAGCGCGAGGGTCGGGGCGACGTTGGTGACACCGACGCTGAAGCTGTCGGTGGCGGTCTGGAAGCCGTCGTCGCTCACGGTGACGTCCACCGCGAACGGGGTGGCGCGGTCGTCGGCGAAGACGTGGCTGATGTTGAAGCTGAACTGGCCGGCGCCGAGGGTGATGACCTCGACCGGCGTGCCGTCGCCCCAGTTGATGCTGGCGCTGCGGCCGGCCGGGCCCTGGTCGGCGGGGTCGGTGAAGCTGACGGTGCGGCTGAAGAGGCGCCCTTCCCCGATGCTGGTGTCGCTGCCCGCGTCGACGGTGATGACTTCGGCCGGCCCGGCGACGGTGATGGCCTTGCTGCCGGCCACGAAGCTGCCGTCCTCGTCGGTGACGGTGGTGACGATGGTGACCGCGGCGGCGCTGGCGAAGCTGTGGGTGAGCTGCCGGCTGGCGGGCAGGTCGGCGGCGGCGATGAGCTGCGGCGGCGTGCCGTCACCCCAGTCGATGCTGTATTGGGTGACGCTGTCGGCGCCCGGGTCGACCACGTTGCCGAGGCTGAGGGTGTAGATCTGGCCCTGCTCGACGGTGTTGTCACCAAAGAGCGAGAGGGTCGGCGTAATGTTGCTGACCGTCACCGTGAAGCGGTCGGTCTCGACGCTGTTGGGCTGGCCTTGCTGGTCGTCCACCGTGACGGTGACGGTGTAGCTGCCGTTGTCGGGGAAATAGTGATCGACGAGCGGCGTGTGGCTGGTGGTGGTGAAAGTGCTCGTCACCGGGTTGCCGTTCTGGGTGTAGCCCCAGTCGACGGTGACGCGGTAGGCGTTGCCCACGTCCGGGTCGCCCAGCGCGAGGCTCTGGGAGAAGTAATGGCCCTCGTCGGCCACGCGGTTGGGGCCGGCCTCGAGGCGCGGGCCGTCATTCACGTTGTTCACCGTGATGTTGGTGAACACCGACTGGGTGGAGAACACGTTGCCGTCGCTGCCTGTCCAGCGGAAGGCGTCGGCGCCGGCAAAATCGGCCGTGCCGCGATAGACGAGCCGGCCGGCGGCCAGGTCGGCGACGCTGATCTCCTGCCCCGGCGCGACCGCCACGCCGTCGAGCGTGAGCGCCCCGGAGGCCGGCAGGGTGACGATGCGGATGGCGGCCAGGGTCTGGCCGTCGGCATCGCTGAAGCCGGCGGCGAACACGCTGTCGAGGAGCACGATGGCGGTGTCTTCAGTGCCGCTCACCGACACGTCGCTGACTTTCGGCGAGGTGTTGCTGTAGCGCTGGAGCAGCACTTCGTAGCTGTTGTTGCCGCCATGGGCGGTGTCGCGATAACCGGTGTAGGCCACCAGGAAGCCGCCATCGGCGGTGGCGACCACGTCGGCGCCGTATTCGGTGCTGACGTTGTTGATCGGCACCTGGCTGTCGATGGCGCGGCCGCTGGCGTCGTACTGCTGCAGCCACACGTTGCTGTAGTCGTCCCAGGTCACGACGAAGCCGCCGTTGGTGAGCCCCGTCACCGCAGGCCGGATCTGGTCGCCGGAGACCGAATAGTTAACCCGGAACTCGGCCCCCGCGGGAGTGCCGGCGCCATCAAAGCGCTGGCCATAAATGCCCTGGTAAGACCCATCCTGGCCGTAGGACGCCCACACCACGACGAAGGCGCCCCCACCCAGCGCCGCCACGGCGGACTGGCCCTGGCTGCTGTCGGTGTAGGTGTTCACCCGGAACGACGCGCCGTCGGCGCTGCCGTCGGCATTGAAGCGCTGGCCGAAGATGCCGCTGGCGCTGCCATCGGCGGTGTTGTCGGTCCAGGTGATCACGAAGTCGCCGCTGCTGTCGTTGAGCAGCGCGATCGCCGGCTCGTACTCGGCGATGTAGGGGTTCACCGGCACCGGGGTGCTGGCCCGGGTCTCGATGCCCAGCTTGTTGCCGCTGGCGTCGAAACGCTGGAAGAACACATCGTAGTAAGAGCCGTCGCGCTCGCCGTCGGAATACCACGCGACGATGAAGCCGCCGTCCTGGCTCTGGCTCACCGCCGGCTGGTACTGGTTGCCGCTGATGGACGTATTGACGAGCACCTCGCCCTCCGGCGCCGGGCTGCCGTCGGCCAGGTAGCGGCGCATGAAGACGCCGTCGCCCGAGTTGTCCACCAGATAATCGTTGGACGTCCACACCACCGCGAAACCGCCGCCGGACAGGCGGACCACCGCCGGCTCGTCCTGGGTGTGCAGGCCGGTGAGGTTGACCTGGAAGGGATCGCCCAGGGGGTTGTCGTTGGCGTCGTAGCGGCGCGCGAAGATGCCGTAGCCGTTGCCGTCGAGGCCGCTGGTGTCGGTGTAGGCGACCACATAACCACCGCCGTCGAGCATCGCCATGACCGGGTTCGCCTGGTCGCCGGCCTGGTTGCCACTGCCAGCGACGCGGCTGACGACCTGCTCGGCGCCATACATCACCGCCCCGTCGGGGTTGGCGACGATGTCGAGGGTGATCGCCAGCGGCGCCGTGACGCCACCGCTGCCGTCCGCCAGCCGCAGGGACACGGTGCGGCTCGGCTCGGGGTTGGACAGGAAGTTCTGGTAGGTGAGGTTCTCGATCAGGTGCTCCACCGCGTTGGGCGTCGCGTTGGCGTTGAAGCTGACCACCAGCGAGCCGCCATTCGCGCCGTTGCCAGTGATCGTGCCGATCGCCGTACCGCCGAAATACACGGTGTTGCCGAGCACGCCGATCTGCTCGGTGGCCATGCCCTGGTGACGGATGCCCAGCTGGTCCTGGGCGCGGAGGCCCGGGATGCCGGACTGGTTGGGGTCGCCGTAGGTGGTGAGGAAGCTCACGTCGAGGCGGCCACCGGCAAAGCTGGTGGAATCGACATCGAGGAGGCCGATGCCGGCGTCGATCAGCTGCGGTGCGGCGTTGAGGGCGTTCTCCTGGAAGCTCACGCTGCTCGCGAGGTCGACGATCTGCGGCGCAGCGCTGTGGGCGAAGGCCTGGGGCTCGCCCACCACACGCTGGAAGATGCCGTTGCTGTTGTTGTCGTAGTAGCCCTGCCAGGCGATCGCGAAGGCGTTGCCAGCCAGGCCGGCCACCACCGGTGCGTCGTCGCTGTAGGTGGCGGCGCTGCTGATCTCGATCTGCCCGTCCACGCGGGCGCCGGTGGCGTCGAACTTCTGCGCGTAGACCTCATCGCCGCCGTAATTGCGCCAGGTGATCACGAAGCCGCCGTCACCGGTGGCGGCGATGTCGGAGCTGCGCTGCTCGCTGGAGCTGGCCTCATTGACGCGGAACTCGTCACCCAGGGCATTGCCGGCGGCGTCGTAACGACGGGCGTAGATGCCGTCGCCGCTGCCGTCCTGCCCGCGGGAAACCCAGGTCGCAACAAAACCGCCGCCCACCGCGGCGATGCGCGGCGCGTACTGGTAGTCGGTGGTGTATTGGTTGAGCTGGAACTCGGTGCCCAGGGCGTTGCCGCTCTGGCCGTCGAAGAGCCGCGCATACACGCCGGAGTTGCTGCCGTCCTGGCCCTCGCTGCGCCAGGTGACGACAATGTTGCCGTTGGCGAGGCCGGTGATGGCCGGCTCGAACTGGTAGGCGTAGGGGTTGCCGACGACAGCCTGGTTGGCGCGGGTTTCCACGCCCACCGCAACGCCGCTCGCGTCGTAACGCTGGAAGAAGATGTCGTAGTACTCGCCGCTCCGCTCGCCGTCCGAGAACCAGGCGACGACAAAGCCATCGCCGAGGGCGCTGACCGCCGAGTCGTACTGGCTGCCCGAGGTCGAGCTATTGACGCGGAACTCGGCCCCCGCGGGGCTGCCCGCGGCGTCGAAACGCTGGGCCCACACCGAGTAGCCGCTGTCGTCGCGCCACTGGTCGGTGTAGGTCACCACCCAGCCGCCATCGGCGAGGCCGGTGACCGCCGGGGCGGTCTGGGCGCCCGGCGTGTAGGCGTTAACCTTGAACTCATTGCCCACCGGCGTGCCATTGGCCGCGTAGCGCTGGCCGACGATGGCGTTGTCCCAGCCATCCTCGCCGGCCGACTGCCAGACGATCACGTAGCCGCCATCCGCCAGCGTGGCGGCGGCCGGCAGGAGCTGCTCGGAGGTCTGGTAGGTATTGACGAGCTCCGGCTGGCCCAGGGGCTGTGCGCCGTCGGCCTCGGGGGCCACCACGATCTGCACCACCTGCGGCGTGCTGGTGGCACCATCACCGTCGGACAGGCTGATGCTCACCTGCCGGCTCGCCACCGGGTCGGAGGACGGGTTGCGGTAGGCGAGCCGCTCGATCACCCGCTCGACGAGGGGCTGGGTGGCGCTGGCATTGAATTCGATCACCAGATCACGGCCGGCCTGGCCGTCGCTGACCAGGGTGCCGATCACCGTGGCGCCCACGCGCACCTGGCTGCCGATCACATTGACCGGGCTGCCGCCGGTGGTCTCGTCGAGGATGGAGAAGTTGTCCTGGTCGGCGCGATAGTCGCCGATGTCCTGGTTGGTGCTCGAATAGCCGCTGATCACGCTGACCGTGAGCCGGCCGCCGGCAAAGTCGGGCGAATCACCGTCGAACAGGCCAATAGCGGTATCGATGAGTTGCGGCGTACCCAGGCTGTTCTCCTGGAAGCCGACGCTCGCGACCACATTGCCGAGCTCGGGCGCCCGGTTCGGCAGCGCCGAACCCGCGGCCCCATAGACGTTCTGGTAGATGCCCCAGGCGCCGGCCGCGTCATCGTTGGTGGCCGACCAGGCAACCACGAAGCGCCCGCCGGGCAGGCCTTCCACGTCACCGTAGCTCTGGTCGCTGGTGCCGTTCTGGGACACCCGTTGGGGGCCATCCACCTTGCTGCCGGCGGCGTCGTACTGCTGGATGTAGAAACCGCGGCCCCAGTCGTCGCCCGCCTCCCAGGCGACCACGAAGCCGCCGGTATCGAGGGCCGTCACGCGGGCGTAGGCGTCGTAATGGGAGGCGCTGGAGCCGTTGTTGACCAGCGTCTCCGCCCCCACCGGCACCCCGGCGGCGGTGAAGCGCTGCATGAACACGCCCTCGGCATCGCTGCCCGGGTCGTTGTCGCTGGTCCACACGATCACGAAGTCGCCATTCGCGAGGGTCGCCACGTCGGGGCGCTCCTGGCTACCGAGGGCCGTGGTGTGCACCTGGAAGCTGTCACCGACGGGCGCACCATCGGCGTCGAACAGGCGGGCATAGATGCCCCAGGCGCTGCCGTCCTGGCCGTTGGAATGCCAGGTGGCCACGAAACCACCGCCCGCGAGGGCTGCCAGCTGCGGGAAAGACTGGTTGCCGTCCGTGAAGGCCGTGCCAGCCCACACCGGATTTTCGTTGATCAGCACCGGCGCGCCCTGGGCCACGCCGGCGGCGTCGTAACGCACAAACAAGGTGCCGTAGCTGTTGCCGTCGGCGTTTTCTTCGGTGTAGGCGATCACGAAGCCGCCATCGGCGAGGCCGGTGAGCGTGGGTTGCAGCTGGTCGTAACTGGCGGCGGGGTTGACCCGCCATTCGCTGCCCGCCGGCGTGCCGGTGGCATCGAAGCGCTGGGCAAAGATGCCGCGGCTCCAGCCGTCGGGTGCCTCCCAGGCGACCACGAAGCCGCCGTCGGCCAGCGCAGCAGCGCGCACGCCGGAGTCGGCCCCCTGATTGCCCGGCGTCGTGGTGGACACCTGGAACTCGGGCCCGATGGCGGCGCCGTTGCTGTCGTAACGTTGGGCGAAGACGCCGTAGCCGTCGGAGTCCTGGCCGTTGGACTGCCAGATCACCACGTACTGGCCCGCGCTCGGGCCGGACAGATGGATGACCGTCGGGAAGATCTGGCTGTCGGTGGTGTAGGTATTGACGCGGGTGTCGCCCGCCAGCAGCGGCACGCCACCGTCGGTCTCGGCCGCCACGTTGACGGTGATGGTGCGGGCTGCGCTCTGGCCGCCGTGGCCATCGCTCACCACCACCTCCACCAGCCGCGAAGTGACCGGGGCCGACGAGACGTTGCGGTAGGCCAGACGCTCGGCCACCTGCTCGACGATCTCGGCCGTGGCCGCCGCGTTGAAATGCACCTGCAGGGCGAGGCCGTTCTGGCCGCCCTCCAGCGTACCCACCTGCACCCCGCCAAAGCTGACGACAGCGCCGGCCACGCCAACCTGCCCCGCGCCGTTGCCCTCGTGGAGAATCGTAAACACGTCCTGCCCGGGGCCTTCGGCGTCATAGCCTTCACCGCCGCCGTAGCCTTGCAGCACCGCCACCGTGAGCACGCCACCGTTAAAGCTGGGCGACGCCCCTTCCACCACGCGCAGGCCCGGGTCGAGCAACTGGGGCGCAGCGTTGACCGCGTTTTCAGCAAAGCTGACTTCGGATTCAAGATCCAGCAGCTGCGGGCTCAGCGGCCGCTCGGGCGCCCCCGCCGTGCCGAACAGGCGCTGATACACGCCGTAATCGCCCACGCCTGGCTGATCCAGGTGAGTATTGGCCCAGGCCGCCACGAAACCGCCACCGGTCAGCCCTGTGATGGCCGGGTAGATCTGGGTGTAGGCCGCGCTGTCGCTGAGCAGCAGCGGGCCGTCGACCTTGTTGCCAGCCCCATCGAACTGCTGGGCCCAGACGTTGTAGTAATCACCGACGGTAACGTTGTAGTACGCATCCCAGGCCACCACGAAGCCGCCGTTGGCGAGCGCGGCGATCTGCGGATACTGCTCATGGTTCGACGGGAAATCCGGCGTATTGATGACGAACTCGCCGCCCACCACCGCACCACCCGCCGTGTAGCGCTGGCCGCGCACAGAGGCATCGGACTCATCCGACCACACCACCACGAAATCGCCGTTGGCCAGCGTGGCCACCGTCGGGCTGTACTGGTTGCCGACGAGGTTGGTATTGACCTGGAACTCGCTGCCCAGCTTCTCGCCGGCGGCATTGAAGCGCTGGCCGAAGATGCCGGCACCGGAGCCGTCCTGGTACTGCGAGCGCCACACCGCCACAAAGCCCGTCTCGTTGCTGCCGGCCGTGGCCGGGTCGTCGCGCAGGGCCGCGAGCGCGGGCAGGTATTGTTCGTAAGCCGTGTAGGTGTTGAGCTGGAAATAGCTGCCCAGCGCATTGCCGCCCGCGTCGTAACGCTGGGCGAAGCTGCCGTAGCTGCTGCCGTCCTGCACCTGGTCGGCAAAGGCCACCACGAAGCTGCCGTCGGCCAGGCCGACCACCGCCGCGTGGGTCTGGTCGTAGTTGCTGGCGGTGTTGACACGGAACTCCGCCCCCAGCCGCTCGGCCGCCTCGCTGAAGACCTGGGCGAACACGCCGCCGGAGCTGCTGTCCTGGTTCTCGCTGCGCCACGCCACCACGAA
The DNA here is from genome assembly GCF_006539865.1 of Zoogloea ramigera. Classification (GTDB taxonomy): domain Bacteria; phylum Pseudomonadota; class Gammaproteobacteria; order Burkholderiales; family Rhodocyclaceae; genus Zoogloea; species Zoogloea ramigera. Next base: position 119,533 of record NZ_BJNV01000009.1, on the reverse strand, counting down.
ACCGCCACCGGCCAGGGCCGTGACCGCCACCTCACTCTGGCTGTTGGTGGTGTAGCTATTCACCTGGAACTCGGCGCCGATGGGCACGCCAGCCGCCGTGAAGTGCTGGCCGTGGACGCCCCAGTAGCTGCCGTCCTGGCCGTTGGACTGCCACACCACCACGTAGCTGCCGTCGGCCAGGGTGGCCACGACGGGATGGGTCTGGTCGCCGGGCAGGTAGGTATTGACCCGCTCCTGGCCGGCGAGCGGCACCGCGCCGTTGGCCTCGGGGGTGATGTTGATGGTGACGGTGCTGGCCGTGGCCGCCCCGCTGGCGTCCGTCAGGCGGATCTCCAGCGCGCGGCTCGCCAGCGGCCCCTCGGTGGTGCTCTGGTAGCTGAGGTGTTCGATGACCGCCTCGACCGCCTCGGCGCTCGCCGCCGCGTTGAACTCGACGAACATCGGGCTGCCCTGCTCCCCGCCGCTCATCCGGCCGATAACGGTGCCTTCGTAGCTGACCTCGTTGGCCCCGGAGACATCCACCTGCCCCGCGCCGCTGCCGTCGGCCACGATGCCGAGCTCATCGCTCGGCCGACCGTTGCCAACGAAGGACACCATCAGCTCCGCGCCTTCCAGGCTACCCGCTCCCTGGACGAGGCTCACCGCGCCATCGAGCACCGCCTCGACGCGAGACTGGCTCTCGGTGAGGTTGACCACCGGGGTGAACTCGTTAAGGGCCAGGCTGGCCGCCGGCGCGCTGGCCGCCAGGCTGATCGCGATCTCCTGCGAGGCCGAGGCCATGCCCGCCCCGTCGAACAGCCGATAGGCCACGCTGCGCGTGGTGCCAGCCGGCACGCTGGCGTCGGTGTACTGGTAGCTGATGTTCTCGGCCAGCGCACGCACGGCGGCCGCCGTGGCGTTGGCGTTGAGGCTGATCACCAGCGGCGCGCCGGCGCTGCCGCCGGCAATGCTGCCGATCACCACGCCACCGTGGCTCACCTGGCTGCCGCTGACGCCGATCTGGCCGGCCCCGCTGCCCTCGCTGCGCACCGACAGCGCATCACTGGCCCCTGCCCCGCTGGTGAAATACACCCACAGGCTGCCGCCCGCCAGGCTGGCGTTGGCCGACACCTGAAGGTCGTTGTCGATGACTTGCGGGGCCGCCATGTCGGCCACCCCGAAGGTGACCGCCGGGGCCAGGTCGTCGAGCACCGGCTGCGTATCGCCAGGCCGCACCACCGTTTCGCCGAAGACCTGCTGGAAGACCCCCGAGGCGCTGCCGTCGGCGTTACCGTCGGCCCGCCAGGCGACCACGAAGTTACCGTTACCCAGGTCGGCAATGGCCGGCTCGTACTGGTTGCGGTAAGTGGCACCGCTGTCGTCGTTAACACGCCGGTCGCCATCCACCGGGTTGCCGGCGGCATCGAACTCACGAATGTAGGTGTCGCCCCAGTATTCACCCGTGTCATTGTAGAAGGCCACCACGAAGCCGCCCGTCGGCAGGGCGCTGACCTTGGCCATGTACTGGTTGCCCGACACGTTGTCGTTGACGCGGAACTCGCCGCCCACCGGCGCGCCGCTGGCGTCGAGGCGTTGGGCAAAAGTGGCGTAGCCCGAGCCGTCGCGCCCGTTGTCGTCACGCCACACCACAACGTAGCCGCCACCTGCAAGGGCCGCCACGTCCGGGTCGATCTGGGTGCTGTAGGTGTAGCTGTTGATCTGGACGGTGTTGCCGAAGCTGCCGCTGACGGCGTCGAAGCTGCGCCCGAAGATGCCCCAGCCGCTGCCGTCGTTACCGTTGCTGTCGCGCCACACGATCATCATGCTGCCGTCGGCGTGGGCCGCGATGCGCGGCAGATCCTGGCTGCCGGGCTGGGCGTCGGCGCTGCCTGGGCTCACGCTGACCCGCTGCTCGGGCGTGCCGAGCACATTACCGGCGTTGTCGAAGCGGGTGAGGTAGATGTCGTAGCCGTTGCCGCCCGGCACGTTGGTGTCGGCCGTCCAGGCCACCACGAAACCCTGGTCGTGGCTGGCGACCACACTGTGCAGCTGATAGCCCAGAGTGGTGGTGCTGACGACGAAGGCGCTGCCCTCGGCGCTGCCGGCCGCATCGTAGCGCTGGGCAAACACGCCCCAGCCGCTGAGGTCGTTTCCGTTGGGGTCCTGCCAGGTGATCACGTAGCCGCCATCCGACAGGCCCGCCACCTGAGGGTAGCTCTGCTCGCCGGCCGTCGCGGTGTTGACCCGCACTTCCGGGCCCACCGCCACGCCGGCGGCGCTGAAGCGCTGGGCGTAGATGCCCCAGCTGGAGCCATCCTGCTCGGCGGAGGTCCAGGCGATCACGTAGCCGCCATCGGCCAGTTTGCCGATCGCCGGGCCGGTCTGCTCGCCTGCGAAATGGGTGTTGACCTGATCTTGCGGGTAGGCCGGCGGCGTGCCGTCGGCCTCGGGCGTCACCGTGATGGTGAGCACGTTGGGCGCACTCGCCCCACCGTCCCCGTCGCTGACGCGCAGGCCCAGCGTGCGGCTGGCGTTGGGGCTGGAGTCGGGGTTGGCGTAGCCCAGGCGCTGCACCAGCGCCTGCACGGCGTCGGCCGTGGCGGCGGCGCCGCTGAAGTCGATGCGCAGGTTGGTGCCGTTGGCCCCACCGCTCAGGGTGCCGATCGGCGTGCCGGCGTAGCTCACCACGTTGCCGGCCACGCTGATCGGGCCGCCAGCGACGACGCCGAGCTGGTCTGCGGCGGTGCCGCCGCTGAGGTAATAAAGGTCGAGCCGCCCGCCGCTGAAGTCGGCCGAGTCAGCGTCGCTGAGGCTCACCGCCGCGTCGATGACCTGCAGGCCGCCGTTGACGGCGTTTTCCATGAAGCTGACGGCGCCCGTGAAGTCGGAGAGGTCGGGGTCGCCCTGCCGCGCCAGCGCAGCGCCGTCGCCGAAGACTTGCTGGTAGATGCCGCTGGCGCTGCCGTCGGCGTTGTTGTCGGCCCGCCAGGCAACGACGAAGTTGCCGTTGCCCAGGTCGGTGATGGCCGGCTCGTACTGGCTGCGGTAGGCCGCCCCGCTGTCGGCGTTGACCCGGCGATCGCTGTCGACCGGGTTGCCCGCGGCATCGAATTCGCGGATGTAGGTGTCGCCCCAGTAGTCGCCCGTGTCGTTGTAGAAGGCGACCACGAAGCCGCCCGTCGACAGGGCCGTCACCTTGGGTTGGTACTGGCTGCCCGAGGTGTTTTCGTTGACCAGGAAGGCGTCGCCCAGGGCCACGCCCGCGGCGTCGAAGCGCCGGCCGAAGGTGGCCGTGCCCGAGCCGTCGAGGGCGTTGTCGTCGCGCCACACCACCACGAAGCTGCCGTCGGCGAACATCGCCACGTCGGGTTCGTACTGGTGGCCGCTGGTGACAGTGTTCACCAGGAACACGTCGCCGAAGCTGCCGCTGGCGGCATCAAAGCTGCGCCCGTAGACGCCGTGGCCGCTGCCGTCGCTGGCGCTGTCGTCGCGCCATACGATGACGAGGTCGCCATCAGCCCGCGCGGCGATGCGCGGCATGTATTGGTAGCCGGACTGGGCGTCGGTCGTGCCCGGATTGACGCTGACCCGCATCTCGGGGGTGCCGACGATGTTGCCGGCGTTGTCGAAGCAGGTGAGGTAGATGTCGTGGCCGTTACCGCCCGACACGTTACCGTCTGCCGACCAGGCCACCGCAAAGCCACCGGTGTAGCTGGCGACGGCCTGGTAGAGCTGGCTGCCCAGGGTGGTGGTGTTCACCACGAACTGCCCGCCCGCCAGGCTGCCGTCGGCCCCGAAACGCTGGCCGAACACGCCCCAGCCGGAGCTGTCGGCGCTGCCGTTGTCCTGCCACACGATCACGTAGCCGCCGTCCGACAGGCCCGCCACCTGCGGGGTGCTCTGCTCGCCGTAGGTGGCCGTATTGACCTGCATTTCCGGGCCCACCGCCACGCCCGCGGCGCTGAAGCGCTGGGCATGGACGCCCCAGCCGGAGCCGTCCTGGCCGTTGGAGATCCAGGCGATCACGTAGCCGCCGTCGGCGAGCTTGCCGATGGCAGGATTGACCTGCTCACCCGACGTATAGGTATTGACCTGCTCCTGCTCGCCAAGGGCCTGCGTGCCGCCGAGTTCGTCGCCGACGTAGAGGGTGAGCACGTTGGGCGCACTCGTCCCGCCATCCCCGTCGCTGATGCGCAGGCCCAGCGTGCGGCTGGCGTTGGGGCTGAAGTCGGTGTTGCCATAGCCCAGGTGCTGCACCAGCGCCTGCACGGCGTCGGCCGTGGCGGCGGCGCCACTCAGGTCGATGCGCAGGTTTTCACCATTGGCACCGCCGCTCAGGGTGCCGATCGGCGTACCGGCGTAGCTCACCACATTGCCCGCCACGCTGATCAAACCGCCGGCCACCACGCCGAGCTGGTCTTCGGCCGCGCCGCCGTTGAGGTAGTAGAGGTCGAGCCGCCCGCCGCTGAAGTCGGCCGAGTCGACGTCGCTGAGGCTCACCGCCGCGTCGATGATCTGCAGGCCGCCGTTGACGGCGTTTTCCATGAAGCTGACCGCGCCGGTGAAGCCGGAGAGCTCGGGGTTGCCCTGCCGGCCAAGCGCAGCGCTGTCGCCGAAGACTTGCTGATAGATGCCGCTGCCATCGGCGTTGTTGTCGGCTCGCCAGGCGACCACGAAGCTGCCGTTGCCCAGGTCGGTGATGGCCGGTTCGTACTGGTAGCGGTAAGCCCCGACTTCGTCGCTGTGCACCCGGCGATCGCTGTCGACCGGGTTGCCGGCCGCGTCGAACTCGCGGATGTAGGTGTCACCCCAGTAGTCGCCCGTGTCGTTGTAAAAGGCGACCACGAAGCCGCCGGTCGACAGGGCCGTCACCTTGGGCTGGAACTGGCTGCCGGTGGCGTTTTCGTTGACGAGGAAGGCGTCGCCCTGCGGGGCGCCCGCGGCGTCGAAGCGCCGGCCGAAGGTGCCCGCGCCCGAGCCGTCGAGGCCGTTGTCGTCGCGCCACACAACCACGAAGCTACCATCGGCGAACATCGCCACATCGGGCTCGTACTGGTTGCCGCTGGTGACGGTGGTGACCTGGAACACCTCGCCGAAGCCGCCGCTGGCGGCATCAAAGCTGCGCCCGAACACACCGTAGCCGCTGCCGTCGTTGCCGTTGTCGTCGCGCCACACGATGACGAGGTCGCCATTGGCCCGCGCGGCGATGCGCGGCAGGTACTGGTTGCCGGACTGGGCGTCGGCGCTGCCCGGATTGACGCTGACCCGCATCTCGGGGGTGCCGACCACGTTGCCGGCGTTGTCGTAGCGGGTGAGGTAGATGTCGTCGCTGTCGCCGCCCGGCACGTAGCTGTCGCTCGCCCAGACCACCGCAAAGCCGCCGGCGTAGCTGGCGATGGCGCCCTGGAACTGGTAACCGATGGTTGTGGTGTTCACCACGAAGGCCTCACCTGCCGGGCTGCCGTCGGCGCCAAAGCGCTGGCCCAGCACGCCCCAGCCGGAGCCGTCGGCACTCGCGTTGTCCTGCCACACGATCACGTAGCCGCCGTCCGACAGGCCCGCCACCTGCGGGTAGCTCTGCTCGCCGGCCGTCGCGCTGTTAACCCGCACTTCCGGGCCCACCGCCACGCCCGCGTCGCTGAAGCGCTGGGCGTAGATGCCCGAGCTGGAGCCGTCCTGGCCGTTGGAGCTCCAGGCGATCACGTAGCCGCCATCGGCCAGCTTGCCGATCGCCGGGTTCAGCTGATGATCCTGGGTATAGGTATTGACCGGATCTTCCCCGCCAAAGGCCGGCGTGCCGTCCTCTTCACGAATCACGTTAACCGTGACGACGCCACCGCCCGTCGACACCCCGCTGCCGTCCTCGATGCGGACTCCCACCTGGCGGCTGGCCAGGGGGCTGAAGCTGGTGTTGGCGTAGGCGATGCCCTGCACCAGCGCCTCGATGGCGTCCGCGCCTGCCGCCGCATTCAGGCGGATCTGCAGCGCGCTGCCGGCGGTGCCGCCCGAGACCTCGCCGATCACCACGCCGCCGTAGCGGACTTCGCTGCCTGCCACGCCGATCTCGCCCACGCCGTCGCCGGTGCCGCGCACCGACAGCTGGTCGGCCGGGCTCGCGCCGCTGACGTAAAAGACGGTGACGACGCCGCCTTCGAAGCTGGCGCCCGCCCGGGCCGAGAAGCTCACCAGCGGGTCGAGCACCTGGGGCGTGGCGTTGACCACGTTTTCGTCGAAGCTGACGGTGCCACCAAAATCGGCGAGCACCGGGGCTGCGTTGCCCCGCACCAGCTCGGCCGCCGAGCCGAAGAGCTGCTGATAGATGCCGGCGTTGGAGCCGTCCTGGCCGTCCGAGCGCCACACGACCACGAAGTTGTCGCTGCCGAGGTGGGCAATCGCCGGCTCGTACTGGTAGTAGCTGCCGCTAGGCGAATTGACCTTCACCTCGGCGCCGACCGGGGAGCCGTCGGCGGCGTACTCACGCACGTAAACGTCTGCTGCCGACCCGGTGCCGCTCGCGTCGTAATAATCGTTGTACCAGCTGACCACGAAGCCGCCGCTCGCCAGCGCGGTGACCGCCGGCTGGTACTGGCTGCTGATCACGCTCCCATTGACGAGGAACTCGCCACCGAGTTGGTTACCGCCCGCATCGAAGCGCTGGGCATAGACGCCGTAACCGCTACCGTCGTGGCTGCCGTCATCGGCCCACACCACGACGAAGCTGCCGTCGGCAAGCACCGCCACGTGGGCGTCGGACTGGTTGGAATCGGTGGTGGTGTTGACCCGGAACTCGCCGCCGAGCGCGGCGCCGGCGGCATCGAAGCGCTGGGCATAGACGCCACCGCCGCTGCCGTCCTGGCCTTCGGAGCGCCACACGACGACGAAGCCGCCGCCGTCGAAGGCCGCAATCGCGGGCTCGTTCTGGTTGCCGCTCACAGTGCTGTTGACGGCAAACTCGGCGCCGCTCGGGCTGCCGTCGTTGGCGTAGCGGCGGGCGTACACACCGTAGCTGCCGCCATCGTCCTGGTACTGGGAAGCCCAGGTGACGACGAAGCCGCCATCGACCGCGGCAATGGCCGGCGTGCCCTGGTCGTAGAGGGTGGTCTGGTTGACGAGGAACTGGCTGCCCCGGGCCACGCCGTGGGCGTCGTAGCGCTGGGCAAAAACGCCCCAGCTGCTGCCGTCGGCGTACTGATCGGACCAGGCGACAACGAAGCCACCGTCGGAGAGGCCTACGATGGTCGGCTGGATCTGCGCATTGGCGGTGGCGCTGTTCACCCGGAACTCGGCACCGACCGGCATCCCCACGCTGTTGTAGCGCTGGGCGTAGATCCCGTCGTCACTACCGTCCTGCCCGCGGGAGACCCAGCTTACGACATAACCCCCACCGGCAAGCACCGCCACCTGGGCACCATATTGGTGGTCGTTCGTGTAGTAATTGACCCGCTCTTCACCGTAAACCGCAGCCATTTTGCATTCCTTCCCGTCTGGTGGCCCCGCGGCGAAAAACCGGGGAGCTTATTTTTGGGAGGGCTCATGCAATTACGATGCCTGCGAACAAAAATCCAATAAAAACAACAGTCCTAAAAACAGCTTTTAACACTCTGTAAAAAAACCTGACAGTCGGACGCCACCCTTCACCCGGCCCGCCGGCGGCCCGCCCCACCGCCGGGATCGGCTAAGATGCCGCACGGCAAGCATTTTCAATATCAAGGAGAAACCCCATGGACACCCGCTACCTGGACGACCTGAAGCCTGGCGACCGCTTCGTGAGCGGCGGCCTCACCCTCACCGAGGCCGAGATCATCGACTTCGCCTTCCGCTACGACCCGCAGCCCTTCCACCTCGACGCCAACGCCGCCGCCGACTCGCCCTACGGCGGGCTCATCGCCAGCGGCTTCCAGTCGATCGCGGTGTGCTTCCGGTTGTTCATCCAGAGCGGCATCTTTGCCGAATCGAGCATCGGCTCGCCGGGCCTCGACGAGCTGCGCTGGCTGGCCCCGGTGCGCCCCGGCGACACCCTGAAGAGCGTCGTCGAGGTGCTCGACGTGCGCCCCTCGCAATCGAAGCCCGACCGGGGCATCGCCCGGCTGCTCTACAAGGCCGAGAACCAGCGCGGCGAGACGGTGCTGAGCTTCATCGGCAACAACATGCTGAAGCGCCGCCCCGCAGCGGCAGCCTGAAGCCGGCTCAGGCCGCCAGCACCTTCGCCAGCCAGTCCTCGATGTCGCGTACTTCCGGCAGGCACAGGGAGTGCTCCATCGGGTAGCTGCGCCATTCCAGCGGGTAGCCGGCGGCGGCGAGCAGCTCGGCCGACTGCCGCGCGAAATCGTGGGGGATCACCGAATCGCCCTGGCCGTGGGCCATGAAGATCGGCACGTCGCGGTTGGCCGGGTGGGCTTCGCCGGCGAGGCGCTCGGCCAGCGGCAGGAAGGTGGACAACGCCATCACCCCGGCCAGCCGGTGCGGGTGGCGCAGGCCGGCGTGGAGGGCGATCGCCCCGCCCTGGGAGAAGCCCGCCAGCACGATGCGCTCGTCGGGGATGCCGCGGGCGTTCTCGCGGGCGATCAGCGCCTCCACCTGGGCCGCCGAGGCTTCGGTGCCCTCGACGTCCTCGGCGCGGTTGCCGTAATCGCGCGAGTAGATGTCGAACCACGCCCGCATCACGTAACCGGCGTTGATGGTCACCGCCCGCTTGGGCGCGTGGGGAAAGATGAAGCGGGTGGGCGGCAGACGGTCGGCGTCGAACTCGTCCACCACCGGCTCGAAATCGTGGCCGTCGGCGCCCAGGCCGTGCAGCCAGATCACCGCGTGGGTGGGTGCGGGCCCGGTGAGGATTTCGACAGTGGGCAAGAGGGATTCGGTCATGGCGGGTCCTGGCAACAGAAGGGAAAATGGGGGGAACACGAGGAGCGCGCGATTGTAGCCGAGCCCGGGCGAGCGCCGCCGCCGCGGCAATGTTCACGCCGGGCGCGAAGTGACCCCACTTCAAGCAAAGTTTTTTGCGCAAGATCATGACGCCGGGGCATGGGCAGAGTAGATTCGGGCTTTTGCTCCGTCCCCCTGCGCCGCCCATGGACACCACCGCCTCCGACACCCTGATCCGTACCCATCTCGACTTCCTGCGCCGCCATGCCCCCTTCGACCGCATGGAGCCCGACGCCCTGCGCTTTCTTGGCGAGCGGCTGTCCACGGCCTTCTACCCCGCCGAGTCCGAGATCCTGGTCCCCGAAGATGGCCCGCCGCGCTTCTTCTACATCGTCTATCGCGGCAAGGTGCAGGCCCGCCAGACGGGCGCCGTCTCGGTCACCGAATATTCCACCCTCACCCTGGGCCCCGGCGAAGGCTTCCCGATCGGTGCCATCTCTGCCGGGCGGCCGTCCACCAACAGCCACCTGGCGGTCGAGGACACCTACTGCTTCCAGCTCCCGGCGGCCGACTTCCTGCGCCTCCAGGAGCTCAGCCCGAGCTTCCAGATCTTCTGCACCCGCTACATCGCGAGCCTGATGAGCCAGTCGCGGGAGCAGCTGCAGGTGCAGTTTGCCCAGCGCGCCGCCGAGCAGCAAACCATGACCACCTCGCTCTCCAACCTGGTGAGCAAGGCGCCGGTCTTCGTCGGCCCCGGCGTCGCCACCCGCGCCGCCCTCGAGAAGATGGTCGAGGCCAAGGTCGGCTGCATGGCCGTGGCCGGCGATGATGAAAAACCCGTCGGCGTGCTCACCCAGAGCGACATCCTCAAGCGCATCGTGCTCACCGGCTTCGACCTCGCCCGCCCCATCGCCGACGTGATGACCACCCCGCCCCACACCCTGGGCGGCGGCGCCACCGCCTACGACGCAGCCCTCGAAATGGCCACCCACGGCGTGCGCCACATCCTGGTGGTCGACGCCGAAGACCGGCTGAAGGGCGTGATCTCCGAGCGCGACCTCTTTGCGCTGCAGCGCATCAGCCTGCGCCAGATCCGCTCGGGCATCGAGAGCGCCGCCGACATCGAGGCGCTCCAGCGCGCCAGCCGCGACATCCGCCAGCTGGCCCTCAACCTGCTCGCCCAGGGCATCGGCGCCGAGCAGCTCACCCAGTTCATCTCGGCCCTCAACGACGCCCTCACCCGACGCATCCTCGAGCTCAACCTCAACCGCCACGACCTGTACGGCGTCGAATACGCCTGGCTGGCCTTTGGCTCCGAGGGCCGCCACGAGCAGACACTGTCCACCGACCAGGATAACGGCATCGTTTACCTGCTCCCCGAGTGGGCCGACAAGGAGCCCCTCAAGCTGCGCCTCCTCGAGTTCGCCAAGGACGTCAACAACGACCTCGCCGCCTGCGGCTTCCCGCTGTGCACAGGCAACATCATGGCCAGCAACCCCGAGCTCTGCCTCACCGTCGACGAATGGCGCGAGAAGTTTGGCAGCTGGATCCGCGAGCCCCACCCCGAGGCCCTCCTCAACGCCACCATCTTCTTCGACTTCCGGGTGCTCTACGGCGACGAGAAGCTCGCCCACAACCTGCGCCACTGGCTGCTCGCCCTCACCGGCGGCAACCCGGCCTTCCTCAAGGCGATGGCCGCCAACGCCCTCGACGTGGCGCCGCCGCTGGGCAAGATCCGCGACTTCGTCACCGACGACGACCCCAAGCACCCCGGCAGCATCGACCTCAAGAAGTTTGGCGCCCGCCTGTTTGTCGACGCCGCCCGCGTGCTCGCCCTGCGCACCGGCGTCGAGGCCACCAGCACCGTGCAGCGCCTGCGCCAGGGCGGCTCGCGCATCGGAATGCCGGCCGAGGAGCTGTCGGCGATGGCCGACGGCTTCCACTTCATCCAGCTCCTGCGCCTGCGCCACCAGCACCTCGACACCGACCACGGCGCCCCCGGCGACAACCGGGTCAAGCCCGACAACCTCAACGAGCTCGACCGGCGCATCCTCAAGGAGGCCTTCCGGCAGGCCCGCAAGATCCAGCTCCGTCTCAAGCTCGACTACCAGATCTGACCCATGAACTGGCTCTCCCGATTCCTGCCCGGCAGCGGCCCGGGCCTCACCCCCGAGCAGCAGGCCAGCCTCGATCTCGCCGGCAAGCTGCCGGCGCCCGACCTGGCCCGCTCCCACTATGAAACCCGCTACGTGGTCGTCAACACCGAGACCGGCCCCGCCGACGGCGCCAGCCAGCGCCTGCTGGCGGTGGGCGCGGTGGCCATCAACCGCGGCCTGATCCACCCCGACGACGCCTTCCAGGCGCGGCTCGGCGACAGCCCGGCCGACGCCCTCATCGGGCTCTTGCGTTTCATCGCCCTCGCCCCGGTGGTGGTCTTCAACGCCCCCTTCAACCGCGGCACCCTCGAGCGCGCCTTCGAACAACACCTGGGCAACCAGCCCACCCTCGAATGGCTCGACCTGATGGTGCTGCTGCCCAGCCTCTACCCTGAACGAATCGGCGGCCAGGCCCGCATGGACGCCTGGCTGGGCGCCTTCGACATCGACCGCCTCGCCCCCCGCGACGCGCTGCTCGAAGCCTACGCCGTCGCCCAGCTGCACCTGGTCGCCCTCGCCCGCGCCCGCCACCAGGGCCTCGCCAGCCCGCGCGATCTGCTCGATACGCAGAGCAGCCGCAAGTGGCTGCGGGGGGGGTGAATACGCTCACCCCCGGGCGCTCCACGGCCCGTTCCTGCAGGCCGGTGCAGACAGACAGCGCAACACCAACCCAACGCCCCACATGGGGCGTTTTCATTGCGGGGCCCGGAAATGTAACTTGCTCATCGCTGGCCGAGGGCGGGCCTGCGTCGGGATACCCTATGGCTATTAAAAATCCGTCAGACGGATCAATAAATCACCCACGCAGATTTAAAGATGGCCCGGGCAGATTTAAAGATCCGAAATCCAGATCAAGAATATCGCGCTGCCTGCCTTGAGATCCGGCTGACGAATTTTTAAATCCATCAAACCGATTTAAAAATCAGCGGGCCGCATCTTTCCTGGACCGGAGCACAATAAAAATTCCGTGAGCCGGATCTTTCGAGGCCATGATGATGCAAGAAAACAGAAAGGCGGGATCTCTCCCGCCTTTCATGTAAAAACCTTGCCGGCCCTTCAGGCCTTGTCGGGCCCCGAACGTGGGCGGCCGGGGCGCCGCACCTTCATGGCCTGCTGCAGCGCGCTCAAGCCTTCCGCCTTGCCGAACATCGTCATCAGCGCATAGCCGTCGGAGGCCGCCGTCATGATCTCGCTGCCCAGGGCGATCCGGGTGTCCCCCATTTTTGCGATGATCTCCTTGAGGCGCAGGATCTGCCGGTCCAGGGCATCGATGACGACCAGGTCGCCCTGCATCTTTTCGAGGTCGAAGCTCGCCGGGATGACGTCCTGATTCTGCTCCAGCACCATCGCCGTCTGCCGGCAGAAGTCGGCCGATTTATCACCCATCTTGGTGAGGGCACGGATTTCATCGGCGGTAAGGGTACGCATGGGCTTGCTGAACGCCTCGAGGGTGCCGATAGCCTGATCGACGGCTGCCAGCGTTTCGGCAGACAGACGAAGGGATACGAGATTCTGCGGCATGCTTTGCTCCTGGGTGCGGGTTGAGGGAAGACACCGTTGCTCTGGGGTTTTATCCAGCTCGGGGACAGGAACAGATGCTACCCGAACGCACTCATTACAGATACAAAAACATGCGCATGGCACAAAGCGGCAGTGCGCCGCGGGGGAGGCTTGGGGGTGGGGGTGTCGGGTTACGCCCTGCGGGCTAACCCGACCTACGCGGGCTGACGGTATGTCGTGGGCTGTAGGTGCGCCCTCACCCGTAGATCTTGCACATCAGCGGCGAGGTCACCGGGTGGCTGAAGTAGCCCAGGGCATAGAAGAAGCCGACGACCAGCGCCAGCCCGATGAGCCGGCGCCGGTGGCGGCGGAGCCAGGCGCGCCAGGTGAAGGGGAGCACGTCAGACCTTTAACGTCAGACCTTCAGGAAGTGTTCCCGGTAGTAGCGCAGCTCGGCGATGGATTCGTGGATGTCGGCCAGGGCCTGGTGGGCGCCCTTCTTTTCGATGCCCTTGTATACATCCGGGCGCCAGCGGCGGCAGAGCTCCTTGAGGGTGGACACATCCAGGTTGCGGTAGTGGAACCAGTCTTCAAGCTTGGGCATGTAGCGGGCCATGAAGCGGCGGTCCTGGCCGATGGAGTTGCCGCACATGGGCGAGGTGCGCGAGGGGATGTATTCGCGCATGAAGTCGAGGTAGAGCGCCTCGGCGGCGGCTTCGTCAATGGTCGAGGCCTTGACGCGCTCGATCAGGCCGGAGCGGCCGTGGGTGTTCTTGTTCCACTCGTCCATGCCCTCGAGCACCGCGTCGGGCTGATGCACGGCGATCACCGGGCCTTCGGCGATCACCTCGAGCTTGCTGTTGGTGACGACCATCGCCATCTCGATGATGCGGTCGCTGTCGGGGTTGAGGCCGGTCATTTCCATGTCCAGCCAGATGAGGTGATTCTGGTCCTGTGCCATAATCCAGTCGCTTTTTGCGGTAAAGGCGCGATTCTACGCCCTCCGGGCGGCTGCCTGCCCTGTTCCAGCCCTGTACTGGCCCCGCAATCGACCTGCCCTCCCCCGTTTTTCCCGATCCGCTCCGGCCCATGACCTCCACCCGCTTCTCCGCCCTGTTCCTCGTCGCCCTGGGCGTCGGCCTGCTGTGCCGCCTGTGGCTGGCCCGGCGCCAGGCGGCCCACGTGGCCGCCCACCGGGCCGCGGTGCCCGGCGCCTTCGCCGCCACGATCAGCCTCGACGCCCACCAGAAGGCCGCCGACTACACGGTGGCGCGGGTGCGCCTGGGCATGGTCGATGTCGTCGTCTCCGCGGTGCTGTTGCTGGCGCTCACCGTGGGCGGCGGGCTGCAGGCACTGCACGATCTGTGCGCCCGCTTCCTTGAGGCCGGCAGCCTGGCCCACGGGGTGGCCTTCGTGAGCGCGGTGGGCGTCGTGTCGTGGCTGATCGAGCTGCCCATTGGGCTCTACCGCAGCTTCGTGCTCGAGGCCCGCTTTGGCTTCAACCGGCTCACCCCGGGCCTCTTCGTGGCCGACACCGTGAAGGGCGTGGTGCTGGCGGCCGTCATCGGGCTGCCGCTGATCGCCTTCGTGCTGTGGCTGATGGAGGCCATGGGCGGGCTGTGGTGGCTGTATGTGTGGGCCTTCTGGCTGGGCTTCAACCTGCTGGTGATGCTGGTGTACCCCACCTTCATCGCGCCGCTCTTCAACAAGTTCCAGCCCCTCGACGACGGCCCGCTGAAGGCGCGCATCGAGGGCCTGATGACGCGCTGCGGCTTCCGCCTGTCGGGCCTCTTCGTGATGGACGGCTCCAAGCGCTCGGCCCACGGCAACGCCTATTTCACCGGTTTTGGCGGGAGCAAGCGGATCGTCTTCTTCGACACCCTGCTGGCCAAGCTCGACCCACCCGAGGTGGAGGCGGTGCTGGCCCACGAGCTCGGCCACTACCATCACCACCACCTGTGGAAGCGCCTGGCGGTGATCGGCGCTGGCAGCCTGGGCTTCTTTGCGCTGCTCGGCCACCTGGCCGGCCAGGCCTGGTTCTTCGAGGGCCTGGGGCTGGCCAGCCAGGGCACCGCGGCCACGCTGCTGCTGTTCGCGCTGGTGCTGCCGGTGTTCACCTTTCCGCTCACCCCGCTGATGAGCCGCTGGTCGCGCCGCCACGAGTTCGAGGCCGACGCCTACGCGGCCCGCCAGGCCCCGGCCGCCGCCCTGGTGAGCGCGCTGGTCAAGCTGTACCGCGACAACGCCTCCACGCTCACGCCCGACCCGCTGTACTCCAGCATCTACGACTCCCACCCCCCCGCCGCGATCCGTATCGCGCGCCTGCAGGCCGCCCGATGAAACTCGATGGAACCCTGATCGCCGCCTTCGGGCGCCAATATGAAGTGCGCACCACCACCGGCGAGATCCTGCTGTGCGTGCCGCGCGGCAAGAAGAGCGTGTTTGCCTGCGGCGACCGGGTGAAGGTGGGCGTCACCGGCCCCGGCCAGGGCGTGATCGACAAGCTCGAGGAGCGCAGCAGCCTGCTCTACCGCTCCGATGCCTGGCGCCAGAAGCTGATCGCCGCCAACGCGACCCAGGTGGTGCTGGTGGTGGCCACCGAGCCGAGCTTCTCGGACGAGTTCTTGTCGCGCTGCCTGTGCGCCGCCGAAAGCCAGCACCTCAAAACGCTGATCGTGCTCAACAAGGCCGACATCAGCGCCGGCCTGGAAAACAGCCGTGCGCTGCTCGCCCCGTTCGCAGCGCTGGGCTACCCGATCCTCGAGCTGTCGGCCCTGGGCGACGTGGATGCCCTGCGCGAGCGCCTGGTGGGCGAAACCAGCCTGCTGGTCGGGCAGTCGGGGATGGGCAAGTCGACGCTCACCAACGCCCTGATCCCCGAGGCCCGCGCCCAGACCCGGGAGATCTCGGAGGTGCTGGACACCGGCAAGCACACCACCACCTTCGCGCGGCTCTATCCACTGCCCGAGGGCGGCGGCATCATCGACAGCCCGGGGATGCAGACCTTCGGCCTCGCCCACCTCGACGCCGAGGCCCTGGAGGCGAGCTTCCGGGAGTTCCGGCCCTACGTGGGCCAGTGCCGCTTCCGCGACTGCCGCCACGACGCCGAGCCGGGCTGCGCGCTGCAGACCGCCGCCGAAGCGGGCCAGATCGACCCACGCCGCCTGCGCCAGTTTCTGATGTTCCGCCACGAATGCGAGCAGGCGAAGCGCCAGGCCCAGGGGTGGTGAGGCGGCGCTTGTGCACCCACGGAGGTCGGTAGGTCGGGTTAGCCCACAGGGCGTAACCCGACACCACACTTCGAGCTGGCGCGGCCGATGTCGGGTTACGCTGCGCTAACCCGACCTACCCATTTGCAATACCAGATCAACGCGGAGAAACTCACTGCGCCTGGAACTCGTCGCCCTTGTCCACCAGGTCGGCGTCGGGAAGTTCGGCGAAGGCGTGGCCGAGGGCTTCGCTCCAGCGGTTGCGGATCATCGCGAAATACTCGTTCTTCGCGTCGATGTTCACGTGGGACGAGATCGCCAGCGCATCGGTCTTGATGATGGCGAGGTCGAGGGGCAGGCCCACCGACAGGTTGGAGCGGATCGTCGAATCCATCGAGATCAGCGCCAGCTTGGCCGCTTCGTCGAGGGTGGTGTGGCGCTTCACGACGCGGTCGATGATCGGTTTGCCGTACTTCGACTCACCGATCTGGAAATACGGCGTGTCGGGGGTCGCCTCGATGAAATTGCCGGCGGCGTAGATCTGGAACAGGCGCGGCTGCTCGCGGCCGATCTGGCCACCGAGGATCAGCGCCGCGGTGAAGTCGATGCCGAACTTCTGCAGGGCATCGGCGTCGCGGTTGTGCACCTCACGCAGGGTTTCGCCGATGTGGCGGGCCGCCTCGAACATGTTGGGGGCCGTCCACAGGTTCTCTCGCCCGTCCTGGGCGGCCATGGATTCCCGCAACATCGACACGAGCTGCTGGGTGATCGCCAGGTTGCCCGAGCTCATCAGCACCATCACGCGCTCGCCGGGGCGCTGGAAAATGCTCATCTTGCGGAAGGTGTTGATGTGGTCGACACCCGCATTGGTGCGGGAATCGGACAAAAACACCATACCCGCGTCGAGCAACATGCTGACACAGTAGGTCATGGGAAGATCCGGAAAAAGTGAATGGGGGGGAAAACGCTGGCGGCGCCAGGACGGCGCCGCCGGAGAGCATGGGTCGACGCGGCACGCACGCCGCGCCGCTCAGCCCTGCAGGATCTGCAGGAGGGATTTGATCTCGGAACGCACCGAGGCGAGCTGCTCGCGCAGGCCGATAGCCTCTTCGGCGTCCTCGCGCTTGCGGGAGGCGAGCTCGTCGAGGCGGTTGCGGGCGCCGGAGATGGTGAAGCCGTCCTGGTACAGCAGTTCGCGGATGCGGCGGATCAGCAGCACCTCATGGTGCTGGTAGTAGCGCCGGTTGCCGCCCCGCTTGACGGGCCGCAGCTGGGTGAATTCCTGCTCCCAGTAACGCAGCACGTGGGGCTTCACGCCGCACAGCTCGCTGACTTCGCCTATCGTGAAATAACGCTTGGCGGGAATCGGCGGCAACTCGGCCGCCGCCGGGGTTTCACTCTGCAACATCACTCAGCTGCTCCACATTGGCCTTCAGCTTCTGGCTGGCGTGGAAGGTCACCACGCGCCGGGCTGTAATCGGGATCTCTTCGCCCGTCTTGGGGTTGCGACCGGGGCGCTGGGGCTTCTCGCGCAACTGGAAGTTGCCGAAACCCGAGAGCTTGACGCAATCGCCGCGCTCCAGCGCCAGACGGATCTCCTCGAAGAAACACTCCACCATGTCTTTGGCTTCGCGCTTGTTGAGCCCCACCTGCTCGAAGAGCAGATCGGCAAGCTCGGCCTTGGTAAGGGTCATGCTCATGTGCATCAACCCCGCAGCTTGGCGCCGAGTGCTTCTTCGGCGTGGCGGGTCAGGGCGTTCATTGCAGCATCGACTTCGGTGTCTTCGAGGGTGCGCTGAGTTTCTTGCATCACCACCCGGAAAGCAAGGCTTTTCCGGTTCGGCTCGACACCCTTGCCCTGGTACTGGTCGAAGAGCTCGATGCGCTGGACGATGGCCGGCGCGACCGCCTGCAGACCGGCGAGCAGCGCGCCTGACGCCACCTGCTGATCGACCACCAGGGCCAGGTCGCGGGTGACCGCCGGGAAGCGCGACAGCTCGGCGTAGGCCGGGGTGACGCTTTGCAGGAGCACGTCGAGGTCGAGCTCGAAGACCACCGGCGCGGTGCCCAGCTCATAGCGCTGGACCCACACCGGATGGACTTCGCCGATGAAGCCGACGACCTTGCCATCGACCTTCACCGAGGCCGAGCGGCCCGGGTGCAGGGCCGGGTGGCTGGCCCGCTCGAACTCGGCGACGCGCGGGAAGAGCAGCGCCTCGAGGTCGGCCTTGACGTCGAAGAAATCGACGTTGCGGTTGGCCTCGCCCCACTGCTCGGGTTTGGCGAAACCCGCCGCCAGTGCGGCGATGCGCACCGGCTGGTGGTAGCCGTCGACGGGCTGGCCGGCGGCGTCGTGGGCGAAGCAGCGGCCGATCTCGAAGACGCGCACGCGCGTGGTCTGGCGCTTGCGGTTGGTGACGACGTTGGCCACCAGGCCGCCGATCAGCGTCGAGCGCATCACGCTCATCTGGCTGGCGATGGGGTTGGCGAGGCGCACCGGGTTGGTGTTGCCGGCGAGGTCCTTCTCCCAGGCCTCTTCGACGAAGGCGAAGTTGATGACTTCCTGGTACTCGCGGGCGGCCACCTGGCGGCGCAGCGACATCGTGTCGCGCTTCGCCTCGGGGCGCGGCAACATGGTGATCGGGCCACGCGGGGCGTGGCTCGGGATGTTGTCGTAGCCGTGGATGCGGGCGATCTCTTCGATCAGGTCTTCCTCGATCTCCACGTCGAAGCGGTAGGACGGCGGCGTGACGATGAAGTCGTCGCCCTCGCGGCTGACCTGCAGCTCGAGGCGCTCGAACATGCCAGCCACCGCGTCGGCGCTGAGGTCGATGCCGAGCACGCGGCGCACGCGGCTGGCGCGCAGGCGGATAGGCGCGCGGGCGGGCAGCTTGTCGGCGGCGACGGCCTCGACCACCGGGCCGGCTTCGCCGCCGCAGATGTCGAGGATGAGGCGCGTGGCGCGCTCGATGGCCTGGCCGGCCAGCGCAAAATCGACGCCGCGCTCGAAGCGATACGAGGCATCCGACGAGAAGCCGTAGGCGCGGGCCCGGCCGGCGATGGCGTCGGGGGCGAAGAAGGCGCTCTCGAGGAAGAGTTCGGTGGTATCGAGGGTGATCCCGCTGTCTTCGCCGCCCATGATGCCGGCCAGCGCCAGGGCGCGGGCTTCGTCGGCGATCAGCAGGGTGTCGGCGGCGGGCGTGATGGTCTGGCCGTTGAGGAGCAGCACCTGCTCGCCTGGCTGGGGCAGGCGCACGTGGATCGCGCCGGCAAGCTTGGCGTTGTCGAAGGCGTGCAGCGGCTGGCCGAGCTCGAGCATCACGTAGTTGGTGACGTCGACGAGCGCGCTGATCGAGCGGATGCCGCTACGCGCGAGGCGCTGCTTCATCCACTCGGGGGTCGATGCCTTGGCGTCGACGCCGCGGATGATGCGGCCAGCGTAGCGCGGGCAGGCTTCCGGCGCGTCGAGCACGATCGCGCGGGTGTCGGCGTGGGCCGCGGCCACCGGCGCGCAGGCAACGAGGCTGAGCGGGCTGCCGGTGAGGGCCGCCACTTCGCGGGCGATGCCGGTGAGGCTGAGGCAGTCGGCGCGGTTGGGGGTCAGCTTGATGGTGAACAGGGTGTCGTCGAGGGCCAGGTAATCGCGCAGGTCGGTGCCGACCGGGGCGTCCTCGGGCAGCACCAGCAGGCCGCCGCTCTCGTCAGAGATGCCGAGCTCCTTGGCGGAGCACAGCATCCCGAAGGATTCGACACCGCGCAGCTTGGCCGCCTTGATGCCGAAACCGGCCAGGTCGGCGCCCACCAGCGCGCACGGGATCTTGATGCCGGCGGCCGCATTGGGGGCGCCGCAGACGATCTGCAGCAGCTCGCCCTGCCCCGCGTCCACCTTGCAGACGCGCAGCTTGTCGGCGTTGGGGTGCTTCTCGGCCTCGACGATCTGCGCGACGACGACCTTGGAGAACACGGCGGCCACGCCGTCCTGCTCCTCCACTTCCAGCCCCGCCATGGTGAGCAAATGCCCAAGCTGATCCGAATCGAGATCAGGGCTGACGAAACTGCGCAACCAGAGTTCTGAGAATTGCATGGCTTACCTGAATTGACCGAGGAAACGAAGATCGCCTTCGAAGAACAGGCGCAGGTCATTGACGCCATACCGCAGCATGGTGAGCCGGTCGGGCCCCATGCCGAAGGCGAAGCCGGTATAGCGTTCGGGGTCGATGCCGCCGTGCCGCAGCACGTTGGGGTGCATCATTCCGCAGCCGGCGATCTCCAGCCAGCGGCCCTTCAGGGCGCCGCTCATGAAGGCCACGTCGATCTCGGCGGACGGCTCGGTGAACGGGAAGAACGAGGGGCGGAAACGCACCTGCAGGTCGTCGCTCTCGAAGAAGTTGCGCAGGAAATCGGCGACCACGCCCTTCAGGTCGGCGAAGCTCACCGACTCGCCGACCCACAGGCCTTCGACCTGGTGGAACATGGGCGAGTGGGTGGCGTCGGAATCGACGCGGTACACGCGGCCCGGCGCGATCACGCGCAGCTCGGGCATCGTGTCGCGGTCTTTATAGGCCGCCACGTGGGCCTGCATGGCGCGGATCTGGACCGGGCTGGTGTGCGTGCGAAGCAGCACGTTGTCGCCGTTTTCCAGATAGAAGGTGTCGTGCATCGAACGCGCCGGGTGGTTGGCCGGGGTGTTCAGTGCCGTGAAATTGTAGAAGTCGGTCTCGATCTCCGGGCCTTCGGCCACGTCGAAGCCGATCGAGCGGAACAGCTGTTCGACACGCTCGAGGGTACGCACCACCGGATGCAGGCCGCCGATGCCGGCACCGCGGCCGGGCAGCGTCACGTCGAGCGCTTCGGCGGCGAGCTGGGCCTCGAGGGCGGCCTGCTGGAGCGCGTCACGACGGGCGTTGAGCTGCGCCTCGATGGCGGACTTGGCCTTGTTGATCTCGGCGCCAGCGGTCTTGCGGGCTTCCGGATCGAGTTTGCCGAGGCCCTTCAGGAGCTCCGTCAGCGAACCGCCCTTGCCCAGATAGCGGGCCTTGGCGGTTTCCAGGGCGGCACTGTCGGCCGCGGCGGCGAAGTCGACGCCGGCTTGCGCCACGAGTTGATCGAGTTGATCCATTTTCAGTCTGTATCCCGGGTGTTCAGGACAAAAAAAAGGAGGCCAGGCCTCCTTTTTTTGTGCCGCGTAAGCTTACGCAGCGAGCTGGGCCTTGGCTTGTTCGGCGAGCGCCGCAAAAGCGGGCTTGTCGAAGACGGCCAGATCGGCCAGCACCTTGCGGTCCACTTCGATGGAAGCCTTCTTCAGGCCATTCATGAAGCGGCTGTAGGTCAGGCCGACTTCACGCGCAGCGGCGTTGATACGGGCGATCCACAGGGCGCGGAACTGACGCTTGCGCTGACGACGGTCGCGGTAAGCGTACTGGCCAGCCTTCATGACCGCCTGCTTGGCGATCCGATATACGTTCTTGCGACGGCCGCGATAGCCCTTGGCTTGATCGAGGACTTTCTTGTGACGTGCGCGAGCGGTTACACCGCGTTTAACTCGGGGCATTGCGTTCTCCTAAATCAGGCGTAGGGCATCATGGCGCGGATGGACTTTTCGTCCGCAGCGTGTACGGCAGTCATGCCGCGCAGCTGGCGCTTGCTCTTGGTCGTCTTCTTGGTCAGGATGTGGCGCTTGAACGCCTGCGAACGCTTGATGCTACCACCAGCGCGGACTTTGAACCGCTTGGCGGCGCCGCTCTTGGTCTTCATCTTGGGCATGAAGTACTCCAGCTTATGACATGGCCCCGGGTGGCATCCGACTTCCGGACACGCTTCAACAACCCGTCACCACTTGTTTCCGACGGGCTATTCTGCCCGCCGTATTCCGGCGCCTGACTAAACGTCAGGGCACCGGGAATTCAATACAACCCGCTGCGAAACCCGCAGCCGGGTTTCAGTGCTTCTTCTTCGGGGCGATGACCATGATCATCTGGCGCCCTTCCATCTTCGGCATCTGCTCCACCTGGCCGATCTCTTCGAGGTCAGCCTTGACGCGCTCGAGCTGGCGCATGCCGAACTCCTGGTGCGCCATTTCGCGACCGCGGAAGCGGAGCGTCACCTTGGCCTTGTCACCTTCGTTCAGGAACTTGATGAGGTTGCGCAGCTTGATCTGGTAGTCGTTCTCGTCCGTACCCGGACGGAGCTTGACTTCCTTGACCTGAATCTGCTTTTGCTTCTGCTTGGCCTCGTGGGCACGCTTGGCTTCTTCGTACTTGTACTTGCCGAAGTCCATCAAGCGGCACACCGGCGGCTTGGCCATCGGCGCGATCTCCACGAGATCAACGCCGGCTTCTTCCGCCGCTTCGAGGGCAGCACGCAAAGAAACGATGCCGACCTGCTCACCGCCCTCACCCGTCAGGCGCACTTCCAGCGCATTGATCTCGCCGTTAACGCGCAGCTTTTTATCCTGAGCTATGGTTCAAATCTCCAAAAAAATAAAAAATCAGGCCGTGCCGGCAAACGTGGAAATTTCACGCTGCCAACGCTCGACGACCTCCTCGAGGGACATTTGGCCGAGGTCTTGATTGCCCCGGGCGCGTACGGCAACAACATCGGCTGCTTTCTCCTTGTCACCGACAACGAGAAGGTAAGGCAGCTTTCGTACGCTATGTTCGCGTATTTTATAAGTAATTTTCTCGTTGCGCAAATCGGCCTCGACGCGGAAGCCCCGCGAGCGGAGCGTCTTGACGACTTCGGCCACATAATCGGCCTGCGCTTCCGAGATATTCAGCACCACCGCCTGCACCGGCGACAGCCACATAGGCAGCGCACCGGCGTGGTTTTCGATGAGAATGCCGATAAAACGCTCCAGCGAACCCAGGATCGCGCGGTGCAGCATGACCGGGCGACGGCGGGTGTTGTCCTCGGCCACGTACTCGGCATCGAGGCGTTCGGGCAGCACGAAGTCGAGCTGCATCGTGCCGCACTGCCAGGAGCGGCCCAGCGCATCCTTGACGTGATATTCGATCTTGGGGCCATAGAAGGCGCCCTCGCCGGGCAGCTCCTCCCACTGGTGGCCGGATGCGGCGAGCGCCTCGCGCAGGCCACCCTCGGCCTTGTCCCAGACCTCGTCGCTGCCGGCCCGCTTTTCGGGGCGCAGGGACAACTTGACCGCCACGTCGGTAAAGCCGAAGTCGCGATAGACGCGGGACAGCAGCTCGTTGAAGGCGGTGACTTCGGCCACGATCTGATCTTCGGTGCAGAAGATGTGCGCATCGTCCTGCACGAAGCCGCGCACCCGCATCAGGCCGTGCAGCGCGCCGGAGGGCTCATTGCGGTGGCAGGAGCCGAACTCGGCGAGACGCAGCGGCAGGTCGCGATAGGAGTGCAGGCCGTGGTTGTAGATCTGCACGTGGCCGGGGCAGTTCATCGGTTTGATCGCGTAGTCGCGCTTCTCCGATTCGGTGGTGAACATGTTGTCCCGGTAGTTATCCCAGTGCCCGGAACGCTCCCACAGCTGGCGATCCATCACCAGGGGCGTCTTGACTTCCTGGTAGCCGGCCTCGGTGAGGACGCGGCGCATGTACTGCTCGATCTGCTGCCAGAGCGTCCACCCATTCGGGTGCCAGAACACCATGCCCGGCGCCTCTTCCTGCAGGTGGAACAGGTCGAGCTGCTTGCCAAGGCGCCGGTGGTCGCGCTTCTCGGCCTCTTCGAGCATGTGCAGATAGGCGTCCTGGTCTTCCTTCTTGGCCCAGGCGGTGCCGTAGATGCGCTGCAGCATCTCGTTCTTCGAGTCGCCACGCCAGTAGGCGCCAGCCACCTTCATCAGCTTGAAGACCTTCAGCTTGCCGGTGGACGGCACATGAGGCCCGCGGCACAGGTCGGTGAAATCACCCTCGCGATACAGCGAGACGTCCTCACCCTGGGGGATGGAAGCGATGATCTCGGCCTTGTAGTGCTCACCGATGGACTTGAAATAGGCCACCGCCTCGTCCCGCGGCAGCACGCTGCGCTCGACCGGGATGTCGCGCTTGGCGAGCTCGCCCATGCGGGCCTCGATCTTGGCCAGGTCTTCCGGCGTGAACGGGCGCTTGTAGGAGAAGTCGTAGTAAAAACCGTTGTCGATCACCGGCCCGATGGTCACCTGGGCGTCGGGGAACAGCTCCTTGACCGCATAGGCCAGCAGGTGCGCCGTGGAGTGGCGGATGACCTCAAGGCCGTCGGCATCCTTGTCGGTGACGATCGAGAGCTGGGTGTCGTGCTCGATGAGATGGGAGGTGTCGACAAGACGCCCCTCGACCTTGCCGGCAAGCGCGGCACGGGCCAGGCCGGCGCCGATGGAGGCGGCAACCTGGGCAATCGTCACTGGCTGTTCGAAGCTGCGAACAGAACCGTCGGGCAAGGTGATGTTGGGCATGATGGCTCGCGCGATAAATTGAGGGCAAAAAAAAAGTGCGGCCAGGCCGCACTTTTTTCTCTACCGAAAAACGCCTTGCAGCAGACCAGATTTTACTTAGCCTTGAACGCTGCAAGTTCGAAACATCTGCGTTTTCCTCTTAGGTGTTTGGTAGGCGCGATTGGACTCGAACCAACGACCCCCACCATGTCAAGGTGGTGCTCTAACCAGCTGAGCTACGCGCCTAAGAAGCCCGCATTATAGACGACCCCCGAAAACTGTCAACAGCTTTCTTCAACTATTTTGAAGAGAGGCCGCCCTCCGGCCAGGCTTCGAGAAAGCGCTGCCAGTGCGTCGCCTCGAGGCGGCCCAGGGATTCCCGCACAAAAGCGACTTCGGCGTCGTAGTGCGCCCGATCGAAGACACCGCGCATCAGCTGGAAGCGCAGGAAGACCAGGTAGGTGTTGACCACGTCGGTTTCGCAGTAGTCGCGGATCTCGCCGATGCGCCCCTCGCAGTAGCCCTTCCACACCGCCGAGCCGTCCATGCCCAGCTTGCCGGGAAAACCCATCAGCTTGGCCAGATCGTCCAAGGGTGCATTGGCCCGCGGCTGGTAAAGCGCCAGGAGATCCATCAGGTCGAGGTGCCGGGTGTGATAGCGCCCGATATAGTTGTTCCACTTGAAATCGCGGGAGTCGTTGTAATCGCCGTCCCCCAGATCCCAGTAGCGCGGCGCCGTGACGCCGTGGAGCATGCCCCGGTAGTGGAGCACCGGCAGGTCGAAACCGCCGCCGTTCCAGGACACGATCTGCGGCGTGAACTTCTCGACGCCGTCAAAGAAGCGCTGGATCAGCTCGCCCTCGGTGCAGTCGGGCTCGGAGAGCGAGAAAACCCGGAAGTGGTTCACATCCCGGAGCGCGCACGAGATGGTCACCACCCGCTGCAGGTGATGGGGCAGAAAATCGGTGCCGTTGGCAGCCCGACGCTGCTGGAAGGCGAACTCGGCAACCTCCTCGTCGTCGAGCTCGGCCGGCAGGCCATGGAGGGCGCGAATCCCGGCGACATCGGGAATCGTCTCGATGTCAAAAACTAAGGTGCTGGCCATTCGACGCATCACGCGGGAAAGACGCCGGTGGACAGATAGCGGTCGCCCCGGTCGCAGACGATGGAGACGATCACCGCGTTCTCGAGCTCGGCGGCAAGCCGCAGCGCGACGCACATCGAGCCCCCCGAAGAGATCCCGGCAAAGATGCCCTCCTCCCGCGCCAGGCGGCGGGTCATCTCCTCGGCGTCGGCCTGGGACACGTACTCAAGGCGATCGACACGGGCCTTGTCGTAGATGCGTGGCAGGTAGGCCTCCGGCCACTTCCGGATACCGGGGATCTGAGCGCCATCGGCAGGCTGGCAGCCGATGATCTGAACCGCCGGGTTCTGCCCCTTCAGGTAGGTGGACACGCCCATGATGGTGCCGGTGGTGCCCATGCTGCT
Source organism: Zoogloea ramigera (assembly GCF_006539865.1). Lineage (GTDB taxonomy): Bacteria > Pseudomonadota > Gammaproteobacteria > Burkholderiales > Rhodocyclaceae > Zoogloea > Zoogloea ramigera. The sequence goes on along the minus strand of NZ_BJNV01000009.1, from coordinate 93,953 downwards.
GACAAAGTGGGTGATCGTGCCGCCGGTCTGCTCCCAGAGCTCCGGCCCGGTGCCGTCGATATGGGCCTGGGGGTTGTCCGGGTTGGCGAACTGATCGAGGATCACGCCGCGCCCTTCGTCGCGCAGGCGCTCGGCCACATCGCGAGCAAGCTCCATGCCGCCTTCCTTGGGGGTCAGCACCAGCTCGGCGCCGAAGGCGCGCATGGTCTGGCGGCGCTCGATGCTCTGGTTCTCGGGCATCACGAGAATCATCCCGTAGCCGCGGATCGCGGCGGCCATCGCCAGCGCGATACCGGTGTTGCCGCTGGTCGCCTCGATGAGGGTCTGGCCGGGCTGGATGCTGCCACGCGCCTCGGCCCGCAGGATCATCGACAGTGCCGGCCGATCCTTCACCGAACCGGCTGGGTTGTTTCCCTCGAGTTTGGCGAGGATGACATTGTTGCGCCCAGCGCCGATGCGCTTGAGCCGGACCAGCGGGGTGTGGCCCACATAGTCCTCGAGAGTCTTGAATTCCATCATGCGATCCAGGGGAGAAGGTCGGATTCGGGCCGATGATACCGAAATGCCGGGCGCGGGGGCGATCCAGCGCAAGGCCACCGGAGATATCAATAAAAAAAGGGCTTCACGTGGAAGCCCTCGGGAGCGACGGGCGGCCCGCTCAGGGGCGGCCGATGCTCAGGTAGGTCAGGCCGGCCTTCTTTGGCAGCGCCGGGTCGAAGATGTTGCGGCCATCGAAGATGATGCCGCTCTTCAGCTTGGCCTTGATGACGTCGAAGTCGGGGCTGCGGAATTCCTTCCACTCGGTCACGATGAGCAACGCGTCGGCATCATCGAGCGCCTGCATCGGCCGCTCGGCGTAAACAAGGCGCGCGTCCTCGCCAAAAACACGGCGAGCTTCGGGCATCGCCACCGGGTCGTAGGCCGTTACAGTAGCACCCCGGCGGAACAGCTCGGCGATGATCACCCGGCTCGGCGCCTCACGCATGTCGTCGGTGTTCGGCTTGAAGGCCAGCCCCCACACGGCAAAATGCTTGCCGCTGAGGTCTTCACCAAAACGCTCGACGACCTTGTCGACGAGCACCAGCTTCTGGGCATCGTTGGCGTCCTCGACGGCATTGAGCACGCGCAGATTGTGGCCGGAATCGGCGCCGGTCTTGATCAGCGCCTTCACATCCTTCGGGAAGCACGAGCCACCGTAGCCGCAACCGGCATACAGAAAGTGATAGCCGATGCGCGGATCGCTGCCGATGCCGTGGCGGACGAGTTCGATGTCGGCGCCAAGGGTTTCGGCGAGCAACGCCAGCTCGTTCATGAAGCTGATGCGCGTCGCCAGCATGGCGTTGGCGGCGTACTTGGTGAGCTCGGCGCTGCGCAGATCCATGATCAGCAGCTTCTCGTGGTTGCGCTGGAACGGCGCGTAGAGGGCCTTCATCAGGAAGATCGCCTGGTCGTCCTCGGCACCGACGACGATGCGGTCGGGCCGCATGAAGTCGTCGACCGCGGCGCCCTCTTTCAGGAACTCGGGGTTCGAGACGACGCTGTAGGGAATGTTCTCGCCCCGGGCGTCGAGCTCGGCGCGCACGGCGGCCTTCACCTTGTCGGCGGTGCCCACCGGCACGGTGCTCTTGTCGACGATCACCTTGTAGTCGGTCATGTGCCGGCCGATGGCCTTGGCCGCCGACAGCACGTACTGCAGGTCGGCCGAGCCGTCTTCGTCAGGCGGCGTGCCGACGGCGATGAACTGGATGGTGCCGAACTGGACGGCTTCCTGGACGTCGGTGGTGAAATGCAGGCGGCCGGCCGCCACGTTGCGGGCCACCACCTGGTCGAGGCCCGGCTCGTGGATGGGGATGCCACCCTCCTTGAGGATCCGGATCTTTTCGGGATCCAGGTCCAGGCACAGCACGTCGTTGCCCATCTCGGCGAGACAGGCGCCGGACACCAGGCCCACGTAACCGGTACCGACCACGGTGATTTTCATATCTTCGTTCCCAGGGTGAATCTAGAAATCGCGCCGGCCAACCGGCACGCACTCAGGACTTGCAAGCTTGGCCCAGGCCGGGGCGGCTCAGGGGACCAGGTCGAACTCTTCGGTCCGCTTCGGCGGGTAGGTCTCCCAGCCGCCACAGGCCGGACAACGCCAGTAGAACTGCCGGGCCTTGAAGCCGCAGGTATCGCAACGATAGCGGGCGACGCGGCGGGTGTGCCCGTGGACCAGGCTCTTGACGAGCTCGATGTCGGTGCGCTGTTCAGCCGACGCGGTGAGTAGCGCGGCTTCGAGCAGCTTGTCCAGCCCGAGCAGCGTGGGGTTGCGACGCAGCTCGTCGCGGACGAGCTGGTAGGCGACCTGGGGCCCCTCCTTCTGCAGCTCCCACTGGAACAGGGCGTCGAGCAGGTCGAGGGACGGGTATTTGTCGAGGTAGCTGCGCAGGAGCTGGATGCCCTGCTCCAGCTCGCCCAAGCGGCGGTAGGCGTCCATGATCCGCTCGGCGACCAGCGCCAGGTAGATCGGGTTCTGCTTCTCCACCATCTTCCAGGCCTCAAGGGCGGCCCGATCATCATCGCGGGAGGCGCACAGATCGCCCATCAGCATGTTGGCGCGCACCGACTTGCGGTTCAGCGCGAGGGCCCGGCCCAGCCCCTCCATCGCCTCGTCGAAGCGGGAGTTGGCCATCGCCGCAGCCGCCAGCTCGCAGTGGAAGTTGGCCACCTCCTTTTCCCACAGCACGCCCTCGTGGTGGGGCAGCGCCTCGGCGATCTCGATGGCTTTCTTCCAGTCTTTCTCCTGCTGATAGATGTCGAGGAGGTTGTTGAGGGCGAATTCGTTGAAGCGAGTGCCGCGCAGCTTGACGAAGACCGCCTCGGCCCGATCGAGCAAGCCGGCCTTGAGGAAATCCAGGCCGAGCTCGGAGAGCGCGTGCTGACGCTGCTCGTCGGAAAGATCCTCGCGATCGATGAGATTCTGGTGCATGCGGATCGCCCGGTCGGTCTCGCCGCGGCGGCGGAACAGGCTACCCAGCGCGAAATGCAGCTCGACGGTCTGGTTGTCGATCTTGACCGCCTCGATGAACGCGTCGATGGCCTTGTCTGGCTGCTCGTTGAGCAGGAAGTTGAGGCCGGTCAGGTAGGTGCGCGGCAGCGCCCGCGACTCCTTCACCACATGCTTTATGTCGATGCGGGCGGCGAGCCAGCCCAGCACGAAAAACAGTGGAAACGCGAGCAGCCACCAGAGTTCGAATTCCATGGAGTCAGTAGGTCTCCGGCAGATCGGGGCCATGGGCCAGAGGTAACTGGCTACGCGTTTCGCTGGGCGCTGCGCGCCCCTTTTCCTGGCGCAGATGGCCGATCTCGCGATGCTGCCGGTAGAGCGTGGCGACGGTCGCCGTCACGCCGATCAATACACCGAGAACCACGAACAACAGGATCACCAGCACCAGGGGCACGTGCCACTGGGTACCGAAAAAGAAACGCAGGACGACCACGTCGTCGTTCTTCACTGCAAACCCAAAGAGCAGCAGGAACAGAAACAGCCGGAAGATCCAGATAAGCAAGCGCATTCCTGAAATTATCCCTGACGTGCACAAAAAAAAGAAGGCGGCTTTCGCCGCCTTCTGTATTTAGCCAATGGCCACCGGGTAGGTGGGGCCTGACGGGACTCAGCCCATCATGTCCACACGCTCCCGCAACTCCTTGCCGGCCTTGAAGTGAGGCACGTACTTCTCGGGTACCTGCACCTTTTCGCCGGACTTGGGATTGCGCCCCACACGGGGCGGACGGTAATTAAGGGCAAAACTGCCAAAACCGCGGATCTCGATGCGATCACCCCGCGACAGGGCGTCGGTCATCGCATCGAGAATCATCTTTACCGCGAACTCGGCGTCCTTCGCGACCAGCTGGGGAAAACGCTCCGCCAGCCGGGCGATGAGCTCCGACTTGGTCATGCCCGAACCGCTTACTTCTGCTCGTTGAGCTTGGCCTTCAGCAGCGCACCCAGGTTGGTGGTGCCGCTGGCAGCGGAACCGCTGTCAGACGCCAGCTTGCTCATCGCTTCGTTCTGTTCGACCTGATCCTTGGCACGGATCGACAGATTGATGCCGCGGGTCTTGCGATCCACGTTGATGATCAGGGCCTCGACAGACTCACCGACCTTCAGCAGCAGGGAGAGGTCGTCCACGCGGTCGCGGGAGAACTCGGAAGCGCGCAGGTAGCCTTCGACGTCGTCGTTCAGGGCGATCACGGCACCACGGGCATCCACGGTCTTCACGGTGCCATTCACGAGGGTGTTCTTGTCGTGGGTGGCGATGAAGTTGGTGAACGGGTCGCCTTCGAGCTGCTTGATGCCGAGGGAGATGCGCTCCTTCTCGACGTCGATGTTCAGCACCACGGCCTCGACTTCGTCGCCCTTCTTGTACTGGCGGACGGCTTCTTCGCCGGTCAGGGACCAGGACAGGTCGGACAGGTGAACCAGACCGTCGATGCCGCCTTCCAGGCCGATGAACACGCCGAAGTCGGTCAGGGACTTGATCTGACCACGGACCTTGTCGCCCTTCTTGTGGTTGATGGCGAAATCGTCCCACGGGTTGGACATGCACTGCTTCATGCCCAGGGAGATGCGGCGACGGTCTTCGTCGATCTCGAGGATCATCACTTCGACTTCGTCGCCCAGCTGGACAACCTTGGTCGGGTGGATGTTCTTGTTGGTCCAGTCCATTTCGGACACGTGGACCAGGCCCTCGATGCCCTGCTCGACTTCAACGAATGCGCCGTAGTCGGTGATGTTGGTCACCTTGCCGAACAGGCGGGTGCCCTGCGGGTAACGACGGGAGATGCCGACCCACGGATCTTCGCCCAGCTGCTTGAGGCCCAGGGAGACGCGGTTCTTCTCCTGGTCGAACTTGAGCACCTTGGCTTCGAGTTCGTCGCCGACGGACAGGACTTCGGACGGGTGACGCACACGACGCCAGGCCAGGTCGGTGATGTGCAGCAGACCATCGATGCCGCCCAGATCCACGAATGCGCCGTAGTCGGTGATGTTCTTGACGATACCCTTGACGACGGTGCCTTCCTTGAGGGTTTCGAGGAGCTTCTGACGCTCTTCACCCATGGAGGCTTCCAGCACGGCGCGGCGGGACACGACGACGTTGTTGCGCTTGCGGTCGAGCTTGATGACGCGGAATTCGAATTCCTTGCCTTCAAACGGGGTGGTGTCCTTGACCGGACGCATGTCCACCAGCGAACCCGGCAGGAAGGCGCGGATGCCGTTGACCATGACGGTCAGGCCACCCTTCACCTTGCCGGTGATCATGCCCTTGACGAGGATCGCGTCGTTGAGCGCCTTGTCGAGGTCGTTCCAGGCGGCGATGCGCTTGGCCTTGTCGCGGGAAAGACGCGTCTCGCCGTAGCCGTCCTCGAGCTGCTCGATGGCAACCTGAACGTAGTCGCCGATCTGGGCGGTCAGCTCGCCACGGTCGGTGCGGAACTCTTCGACGGGGATGTAGCTCTCGGACTTCAGGCCGGCGTTGACGACCACGAAGTTCTGGTCGATGCGCACGACTTCGGCGGTGATGACTTCACCGGCGCGCATTTCCTGGCGATTGAGGGACTCCTCGAACAGCGCGGCAAAGCTATCCTCGAGGGAAACAGGGGTGGCAGTGGACATAGGGAAAAAGAACCTTACAACCGTCGCGAAACGGCTCCTGGTTGAAAAACCTCCAGCGCCCGACCTGGGGCTGGAGGACTGAACTTTTGAAGCGGCTTACCTGAGTGCAGCGGCCTCGGCCATCACGAAATCAACCGCCTGACCGACGGTCATGTCGGAGGTATCGAGAAGCGCTGCATCGTCTTCTTTCCGGAGGGGCGCCACCGCACGCCGGGAATCCCGCTCGTCGCGCTCGCGCAAGTCTCTCAGAAGATCATCCATGTTAGCAGGCATTCCCTTATCGATCAACTGCTTATACCGGCGGTCCGCCCTCGCCTCGGCGGAGGCCGTCAGGAAGATCTTGACCTGGGCATCCGGGAAGATCACCGAGCCCATGTCGCGCCCCTCGCCCACCAGGCCAGGCCCGCGACGATAGGCGCGCTGGCGCCAGAACAGTGCCTCCCGCACGGCCGGCAGCGCGGCAACCCGGGAAGCACCGACGGAGCAGGCCTCACTGCGGATCGCGTCGCTCACGTCGCGGCCGTCCAGCAGCACCTTGTCGCCCTCGAAGCGCGCCGGCAACGCCGCTGCCAGGCCGGCCAGGGCCGCCTCGTCATCGAGGGCGACACCTTTTTCGAGGGCCGCCAGCGCGACGATGCGATACAGCGCGCCACTGTCGAGGTGATCGAAACCCAGCGCCGCGGCAACCCGGGCCGCCACCGTGCCCTTGCCCGACGCGGACGGCCCGTCGATGGCAAGCACCGGCACCGGGCGGGTGATGCCGGCGAAGGTCTGGAAGTATTCGGGGAAGGTCTTGTTGACGCACTTTGGGTCGTTGATGCGCACATACGCGCCGCCGAGGGTCGCCAGTGAGAAGCACATGGCCACCCGGTGGTCGTCGTAGGTGTCGATCACCGCCGGACGCAGCTCGGCTGGCGGCGTCACGCGCAGGGCTTCGGGGAACTCGTCGACCGTGGCACCGAGCTTGCGGAGCTCAGCCGCCATCGCGGCGATGCGGTCGGTCTCCTTGACGCGCCAGCTGCCGATGTTGCGCAGGGTGCTCGGCCCGTCGGCAAAGAGCGCCGCAACAGAGAGCGTCATCGCCGCATCGGGGATGTGGTTGAGGTCGAGGTCGAAGGCCTTGAGCTTGCCCGACGCCGGCGCCCGGGCTTCGATCCAGTCGTCGCCCCAGGTGATCTCGGCGCCCATCACGGCCAGCGCGTCGGCGAACTTCACGTCGCCCTGGATGCTCTGGCGGCCAGCCCCGACGACCCGCACCGGGCCACCGCCCAGCGCCCCGGCGGCAAGGAAATAACTGGCCGTCGACGCGTCGCCCTCGACGGCGATCCGCCCCGGCGACGTGTAGCGCTGGCCGGCCGGCACCGTGAAGCGGCTCCAGCCCTCGCGCTCGACGCGCACGCCGAAACGCTCCATCAGGTTGAGGGTGATCTCGACATACGGCCGGCTGATCAGCTCGCCCTCGACCTCGATGACCAGCGGCTTATCCCGCGCCACCAGCGGCGCAGCCTGCAGCAGGCCGGTGAGGAACTGGCTCGACACGTTGCCGCGCACGCTCACCCGCTCCGCGCCCAGCAGCGCCGGCTTGAGGGCCAGCGGCGGGTAGCCGGGCTCGCCCAGCCACTCGACCCGGGCCCCCAGCTGCTTGAGGCCATCGACGAGATCGCCGATCGGACGCTCGTGCATGCGCGGTACGCCGGACAGGCGCACCTCGGCCGCGGCATCGTCACCGCCCGACAGACAGGCCACGATGGCCGGCACCAGGGTGCGGATGCTGAGCCCGGAGTTACCAACGAAAATATCGGCCCTAAGCTTCGGGAAACGCCCGCCGCAGCCCGAGACGCGCAGCGCCTCGCCCTCCTCCGCCACCTCGACACCGAGAGCGACGATCGCGTTGCGCATCACCCGGGTGTCGTCGGAGTCGAGCAGCGCCTCGACCAGGGTGTCGCCCTCGGCCAGCGCCGCCAGCAGCAGCACGCGGTTGGAGATGCTCTTGGAGCCGGGCAGGCGCACGCTGCCGGCGGCCTGCAGCATCGGCGGCAGATCGATGAATTCCATGGAAGATCCTTTGGTCACTCGCCCGACGGCGGGGCGGGAAAGGCCTTGTCGGCCCAGGTGTTGCGGGCGCGGCTGGCTGCGTCGAAGACCCGCTCGAGGGCCGGGCCGTTGCCCTCGGAAAGCAGGGCGCGCAGGTAGGCGAGCTCGGTAAGGTAGGCGTCCAGCTCGGCCAGCAGGGACTGGCGGTTGGCGATGCAGATGTCGCGCCACATCTCGGGGTGGCTGCCGGCGACCCTGGTGAAGTCGCGGAAGCCGCTGGCCGCGTAGCTGAAGAGCTGCTCGGCGTTGGCCCGCCCGGCCAGGTCGTGGACCAGGCCGAAGGCCAGCAGGTGAGGCAGATGGCTGACCGCGGCGAAGACCCGGTCGTGATCCTGAGGGCTCATCTCGTGGAGCACGGCGCCGCAGGCCGCCCACAGCTCACGCACACGAGCGACGGCCGCCGGGTTGTTCTCGGGCAACGGGGTAACGACCACCTTGCGCTGCCTGTAGAGGTCGGCGCGGGCGGCGGTGGGGCCGCTCTTCTCGGCCCCGGCGATGGGGTGGGCCGGCACAACGCTGGCCAGGTGCGCGTCCAGGTGGCCGTAGATCGCCTCGATGACGTCGCGCTTGGTGCTGCCGGCGTCGGTGACGATGGTGCCTTCCTGAAGATGGGGCGCGATGGCCGCCGCGACCGCCGCCATCTGGCCGACCGGCATCGCCAGCAGCACGAGTTCGGCGCCGGCGAGGGCTGCAGCCCAGTCGGTGGCGGCCTCGTCGATGATGCCCAGCTCACGGGCGGCGGCGAGGGGCTCGGGGCGCCGGCCGATGCCGACAACGTGCTCGACCAGGCCCGCCTGGCGCAGCGCCAGCGCAAAGGAGCCACCGATCAGCCCGACGCCGCAGATGACGAGCTTGCCGACCTTCTTCACGCCGGCCACGCTCACACCAGACAGTCGGGCAGGACTTCGAGGAAGCGGGCGTTCTCGCTCTCGAGGCCGATGGACACGCGGAGCCACTCGGGCATGCCGTAGCCGCCGATCGGCCGCACGATCACGCCCTGAGCGAGCAGCGCGGCATTGACCGCGGCACCATCGCCGACCTTGAAGGTCACGAAGTTGCCGGCCGACGGGATCCAGTCGAGGCCAAGGCGCTGGAAGCCCTGGGTGAGCTGCTGCATGCCGGCGGCGTTGGCCACGTAGCTGCGCTCGAGGAAGTCGTCGTCGAAGAGCGCTGCGGCGGCGGCGGCGAGGCCGACGCTGCACACGTTGAAGGGCTGGCGCACCCGGTTGAGCAGGTCGATGACCGCAGGGTTGCCGAGGCCGTAGCCCACCCGCAGACCGGCCAGGCCGTAGGCCTTCGAGAAGGTGCGGCTCACCAGCAGGTTGGGGAAGCGGGCGATCCAGCCGATCGCGTCGTAGCGCTGGTCCGGCGCCAGGTATTCGGTATAGGCCTCGTCGAGCACCACCAGCACGTCGGCCGGCACGCGCGCCAGGAAGGCTTCGAGCTCGGGGCCGGGAATGAAGGTGCCGGTCGGGTTGTTCGGGTTGGCGATGAAGACAACGCGGGTGGCCGGGGTGATCGCCGCCAGCATGGCGTCGAGATCGTGACCGAAATTTTTGGCTGGCACCTGGATGCCCTTCGCACCGGCAGCCTGGGTGGCCAGCGGATACACCGCGAAAGCGTGCTGGGCGAAGACGGCTTCGCGCTCGGGGCCGAGGAAGGCGCCGGCAACCATCTCGAGCACGTCGTTGGAGCCGTTGCCAAGCACGATCTGGTCGATCGCCACGCCGTAGCGGCGGCACAGGGCGTCCTTCAGCTCGAAGCCGTTGCCGTCCGGGTAGCGGGCGATGTCGGCGAGGGCGCGCTGCATGGCTTCGCGGGTCTTCTCGCCGACGCCGAGGGGGTTCTCGTTGGAGGCGAGCTTGACGATGGAGGCCTCGTCCAGGCCCATCTCCCGGGCCAGTTCGGAGATCGGCTTGCCGGGCTGGTAGGGGGAAATGGCCCGGATATGGGCGGGAGCCAGGTCACACAGACGCATCGATCACTCCAGTTGGAATCAGTACACGGCCTGGGGGTAGGAGCCCAGGATCTTGAGATAAGCAGCTTCGGCAGCGAGGGCAGCAAGGGCGGTCTTGACCGCCGGCTCGTCCCGGTGCCCTTCGATGTCGACGTAGAAGACGTACTCCCACAGCGCCGCGCGGGCCGGGCGGGATTCCAGCCGGCTCATCGAAACGCCCGCGGCGGCCAGGGGCGCCAGCAGCAGATGTACCGCGCCCGGGCGGTTGGTGGCCGACATGATCAGGGAGGTCTTGTCGGCGCCGCTGGGGCCGGCGTCGTGGCGGCCGAGCACGAAGAAGCGGGTGGTGTTGTTGGGCTCGTCCTCGATGTTCTCGACGAGACGCGGCAACTCGTAGCGCTCGGAGGCGGCCTCGCCGGCGATCGCCGCGGCGCCGGGCTCGACGGACGCCAGCCGCGCGGCCTCGGCGTTGCTGCCCACCGAGATCCGCGGCACGCCCGGCAGCGAGCGGTTCAGCCACTCGTGGCACTGGGCCAGGGACTGGGCGTGGGAATACACCTTGGTGATGGCGCCAAGGCTGGTCTCGCGGCTCATCAGGTGCTGGTGGATGCGCAGCACGACCTCGCCGCAGATCTTGAGCGGCGAGCCAAGGAGCAGATCAAGGGTGCGGCCGACCGCGCCCTCGGTGGAGTTCTCGACCGGCACCACACCATACTGGGCATGGCCGGCTTCGACCTCGCGGAACACGTCGTCGATGGTGGTTTGCGGTACAAGGCGCGCCGCATGGCCGAAATGCTTGACCGCCGCGCTCTCGGAGAAGGTGCCCAGCGGCCCGAGAAAGGCGATGCCCAGCGGGTTTTCCAGCGACAGGCAGGCCGACATGACCTCGCGGAAGAAGAAGGTGACGCTCTCGTTGGGCAGGGGGCCCTGGTTGAGATCCTGGATGCGGCGCAGCACCTGGGCCTCGCGCTCCGGGCGGTACACGTGGCCGGCCTCGCCGTAGCGGGACTTGATCTCGCCCACGTGCTCGGCGCAGCGGGCGCGCTCGTTGAGCAGCGCCAGCAGTTGTGCATCGATGGAATCGATCTGGTCGCGAACCACGCCCAGTTCCTTCAGCATCGCCTCGTTCATGCGGTCTCCTGAAAAGCTGCGCCGCTCACGCCTTGCGGGCGGCGAAATCCTGCATCAAATCCACCAGCGCCTCGACGCCGGCGATGGTCATCGCGTTGTAGAGGGAGGCACGCATCCCGCCCACCGACTTGTGCCCCTTGAGGCCCGACAACTGCCGTGCCGCGGCTTCGGCCAGGAAGTCGGCATCGAGGGCCGGGTCGGCCAGCGTGAAGGGCACGTTCATGCGCGAGCGGCTGGCCACTTCGACCGGGTTCACATAGAAGCCGCCGCTGCCGTCGATGGCGCTGTAAAGCAGATTCGCCTTGGCGATGTTGGCCTCTTCGACGGCCGCCAGCCCACCCTGGGCCTTGAGGTTCTTGAACACCAGCCCGGCCAGGTAGATGCCGAAGGTGGGCGGGGTGTTGAGCATGGAGCCGTGCTCGGCCATCGTGGCAAAGTCCATCACGCTCGGCGTGGTGGGCAGCGCCTTGCCCAGCAGGTCTTCGCGGACGATGACGATGACTAGGCCGGCCGGGCCGATGTTCTTCTGGGCGCCGGCGTAGATCAGGCCATAACGCGAGACATCCATCGGGCGCGACAGGATGTGGGAGCTCATGTCGGCCACCAGCGGTACGCCGGCGGGGGGCTCGGGCAGCTCGAACATCTCGACGCCGTGGATGGTCTCGTTGGTGCAGATGTGAGCATAGGCGGCCCGGGGGTCGAACTGAAGCTCGTCGGCGCGCGGCGCGCGGGTGAAGCGGTCGGCCTCGGTGGAGCCGGCCACCCGCACGTCACCGATGCGCTGGGCCTCTTTGTACGCCTTCTTGGACCAGGAACCGGTGAGCACGTAGTCGGCCGAACGGCCGGCCAGCAGGTTCATCGGGATCTGGGCGAACTGCTGGGTCGCCCCGCCCTGCAGGAAGAGCACCTTGTAGTTGGCCGGGATGCCCATCAGCTCGCGCAGATCGGCCTCGACCTCTTCGATGACGCCGGTGAAATCCTTGCCCCGGTGGCTCATCTCCATGATGCTCATGCCGCGGCCGTGCCAGTCGAGGAGTTCGTCGCGCACCTGTTCGAGCACGGGAGTCGGCAACACTGCCGGGCCGGCCGAGAAATTGAAAATCCGCATCGTGTGAATCCTTCCTGCCTCAGTCTGCTCAGGCTTCGGTGCCGGCCTCGCCGCTCACCTCGCCGTCCTCGTGATCTTCCTCGTCGCCCTCGAGGATCTTCTGCACGCCGGAGAGGGTGCTGCCCTCGTCCACCGAGATCAGCGTGACGCCCTGGGTCGCACGGCCCATTTCGCGGATCTCGGAGACACGGGTGCGCACCAGCACGCCGCCGGTGGTGATCAGCATGATCTGGTCTTTTTCGGTCACCAGGGTGGCGGCGACGACCTTGCCGTTACGGTCGGAGGTCTGGATCGCGATCATGCCCTTGGTGCCGCGGCCGTGGCGGGTGTATTCGCCGATCGGGGTGCGCTTGCCGAAGCCGTTCTCGGTGGCGGTGAGCACGCCCTGCTCTTCGTCGCTGGCGACCAGCATGGCGATCACGGTCTGGCCGTCCTCGAGCATCATGCCGCGCACGCCGCGGGCCTGACGGCCCATCGGGCGGACGTCGTTCTCGCTGAAGCGCACCGCCTTGCCGGCGTCGGAGAACATCATCACGTCGTGCTGGCCGTCGGTGATCGCGACACCGACCAGATAGTCGCCCTCGTCGAGGCCGACGGCGATGATGCCGGCCTTGCGCGGGTTGGCGAAGTCGGTGAGCGGGGTCTTCTTGACGGTGCCCTGGGCCGTGGCCATGAAGATGAAGTGACCTTCGTCGAACTCCTTGACCGGCAGCACCGCGGTGATCTTCTCGCCCTCGAGGAGCGGGAAGAGATTGACGATGGGCCGGCCGCGGGCGTTGCGGTTGCCTTCCGGCACCTCATACACCTTCAGCCAGTAGAGCCGGCCGCGGTTCGAGAAGCACAGGATGTGGTCGTGGGTGTTGGCCACGAAGAGCTGGTCGACGAAGTCATCGTCCTTCACCGCCGCCGCCTGCTTGCCACGGCCGCCGCGCTTCTGGGCGCGGTAGTCGGTGAGCGGCTGGCGCTTGAAGTAGCCGGTGTGGGACAGGGTGACCACCATGTCCTGGGGCGCGATCAGGTCTTCGATGTTGATCTCGGCGGTGTTCATCACCACCTCGGAACGCCGCGGGTCGCCGAACTGCTGCTTGATGGCCGAAAGATCGTCGCTGATGATCGCGGTGATGCGCTCGGGCCGGGCCAGGATGTCGAGCAGGTCGGCGATGAGGGCCATCACGTCGCGGTATTCGCCGACGATCTTGTCCTGCTCGAGGCCGGTGAGGCGCTGCAGGCGCAGCTCGAGGATGGCCTGGGCCTGGGCCTCGGAGAGCCGGTAGCCCTGGGCCGACAGGCCGTATTCAGGCGCCAGGCCTTCGGGGCGGAAGCTGTCGGAGGTGGCGCGGGCGAGCATCTCCTCGACCAGCGGCGAGCGCCACTGGCGCGCCATCAGCGCCCGCTTGGCGTCGGGCGGCGTGGGCGCGGCCTTGATCAGCGCGATGATCTCGTCCACGTTGGACAGCGCCACCGCGAGGCCTTCGAGGATGTGACCGCGCTCACGGGCCTTGCGCAGCTCGAAGATGGTGCGGCGGGTGATGACCTCGCGGCGGTGGGCCAGGAAGCAATCGAGCATCTGGCGCAGATCGAGCAGCCGCGGCTTGCCATCGACCAGCGCCACCATGTTCATGCCGAAGGTGTCCTGGAGCTGGGTCTGCTTGAACAGGTTGTTCAGCACCACGTCGGGCATCTCGTTGCGCTTGAGCTCGATCACCACGCGCATGCCCGACTTGTCGGACTCGTCGCGAATGTCGCTGATGCCCTCGATGCGCTTTTCGTTCACCAGCTCGGCGATCTTCTCGATCAGGCTCTTCTTGTTAACCTGGTAGGGGATCTCGTCGACGATGATCGCCTGGCGGTCGCCCTTGCCGATGTCTTCAAAGTGGGTGCGCGCCCGCATGATGACCCGGCCGCGGCCGGTGCGGTAGCCTTCCTGGACACCGGCCAGGCCGTAGATGAGGCCGGCGGTGGGGAAATCCGGCGCGGGGACGATCTTGATCAGCTCGTCGATGCTGACGTCCGGCTCGGCCAGCAGCTTCTGGCAGGCGTCAACCACCTCGACGAGGTTGTGGGGCGGGATGTTGGTCGCCATGCCCACCGCGATGCCGCCGGAGCCGTTGATCAGCAGGTTGGGGATGCGCGAGGGCAGCACCAGCGGCTCTTTTTCGGAGCCGTCGTAGTTGGGGCCGAAATCGACGGTTTCCTTGTCGATGTCGGCGAGCAGCTCGTGGCCGATCTTGGCCATGCGGATTTCGGTGTAACGCATCGCCGCCGCGCTGTCGCCGTCCACCGAACCGAAGTTGCCCTGGCCGTCGACCAGCATGTAGCGCAGGGAAAAATCCTGGGCCATCCGCACGATGGTGTCGTACACCGACTGATCGCCGTGGGGGTGATACTTACCGATCACGTCACCGACGATACGCGCTGATTTCTTGTAAGCTTTGTTCCAGTCGTTACCGAGTTCGTGCATCGCGAACAGCACGCGGCGATGCACTGGCTTCAGGCCATCACGCACGTCGGGGAGCGCCCGCCCGACGATCACGCTCATCGCGTAATCCAGGTAGGCGTGGCGCATCTCGTCTTCGAGGCTGATGGGGATGGTTTCTTTGGCGAACGGGATCATGGCACCGCGGGAAATCGACTATTCGTCGAAGAGACGAAAAAACGCGATTCTAGCACGCCGCGCCAGCCCGTTCCTGCCCGCCCGCTGTGGCCGGCGGCACCCACACCCCACTGCCTGCGTTGTTATCCGCTGCCCTCGTGTGCTCTAATCCGGCCACGCAAATCATCACGATACGGGCGCCCCAGAAAGCCCCATCGATTCGAGGAGGAAATCCATGAACGCAGTCAAATTCCGCCTAGCATCCGCTACCCTGCTGATGCTCGCCAGCCTGGGCGCCACCGCCCAATCCAAGGACATCGTCGTTGACGGCCAGGGCTAAGTGCCCTACGTCGTCGATCAGCGCAACGTTGTCGCCCGCAGCGGCTTCGACCTCTGCTGGCGCACCGGCTACTGGACGCCCGCCGCGGCAGGCGCGGTCAAGGCCGGCGAGCTGCCGGTCGGCTGCCAGTGCGACAAGGACGTCGTCGGTGCCGACACCTGCGCCCCCGCCGCCCGTGGCGCTGCCGACGCCCCCGCCGCGGTCGCCGCTGCAGCCCCGGCTGCCGCCGCCAAGTGCGACTTCAGCGTGAACCTGTCGGCCGACAGCACCTTCGCCTTCAACAAGGCCACCCTCACCGGCTCGGCCAAGACCACCCTCGACAACGCCGTGATCGCCAAGCTCGGCAACTGCGCGGCCGTCGACACGCTCATCATCACCGGCCACACCGACCGCCTCGGCGCCCAGGGCTACAACCAGAAGCTGTCCGAAAAGCGCGCCGACGCCGTCAAGGCCTACCTGCTCGCCAAGGGCGTGAAGGCCGCCAATGTCGAAACGATGGGCGCCGGCAAGACCCAGCCGATCAAGGGCTGCGACGACAAGCTCGGCCGCAAGAAGCTGATCGAATGCCTCGCCCCCAACCGCCGCGTCACCGTGGACGTCAAGGGCCCCGCCAAGTAAGCTCGGCTCGCCCTGGCTTTTGCCCCGAAACCCCGCCACGGCGGGGTTTTTCATGCCCCGGACCTCACCACCATGATGCCGACACCGGTCGACCTCCTCATCGAAGCCCGCTGGATCATCCCCGTCGAGCCCGCCGACACGACCCTCGAGCACCACGCGGTCGCCGTCCACAACGGCCGCATCGTCGCCGTGCTGCCCACCGCCGAAGCACGCCTCCGCTACACCGCCGCCGAAACCGTCAGCCTGCCCGAGCACATCCTGACCCCCGGCCTCATCAACCTCCATTGCCATGCCGCAATGACCTTGATGCGCGGCCTCGCCGACGATCTGCCGCTGATGCGCTGGCTCCAGGAGGCCATCTGGCCCACCGAGGCGCGTCACGCCTCCACCGCCTTCGTCCGCGACGGCAGCCTGCTGGCCGCCGCCGAAATGCTGCGCGGCGGCATCACCACCTGCAACGACATGTACTTCTACCCGGAGGCCACCGCCGAGGCCTTCGACCGCGTCGGCCTGCGGGCTGTGCTCGGGATCACCATCATCGAGTTCCCGTCGCAATACGCCTCCGACGCCGACGACTACCTCCACAAGGGGCTCGCCACCTTCGACGCCTGGCGTGACCATCCGCTGATCCGCTTCGCCCTCGCCCCCCACGCCCCCTACACCGTCGCCGACGCCACCCTTGAACGCATCGGCTCGCTGGCCGACGAGCTCGAACTCCCCATCCACATCCACATCCACGAGACCGCCCAGGAGGTTGAGGACAGCCTGCGCACCTGCGGCCAGCGGCCGATCACCCGGCTGGAGACCCTCGGGCTCCTCGGCCCCAACCTGATCGGCGTCCACGCCGTGCACCTGAACGACGGCGACATCGAACGCCTCGCCCTCCATGGCTGCGCGGTCGCCCACTGCCCGACCTCCAACATGAAGCTCGCCAGCGGCGCCGCACCGGTCGCCCGCCTGCTCGACAAGGGCCTCAACGTCGGCCTTGGCACCGACGGCGCCGCCAGCAACAACCGCCTCGACCTCTTCCGCGAGATGCAGCAGGCCAGCCTGCTGGCCAAGCTCAGCACCGGCGACGCCACCGCCCTGCCCGCCCACCGCGCCCTGCGCATGGCCACCCTCGACGGCGCCCGCGCCCTCGGCCTCGACCACGAGATCGGCTCGATTGCCACCGGCAAGGCCGCCGACCTGTGCGCCGTGCATATCGCCGACCCCGACGCCCTGCCCTGCTTCCACCCCGTCTCCCACCTCATTCACGTGCTCGGCCGGCACGACGTTTCGGACGTCTGGGTGGCTGGACAGCAGCGTCTGCAAGGTGGCAGACTGTTGCAAATAACCAACACGGAGCTATTGAGCACGGCCCGGCTATGGCAGAATAGGCTCCGCCAATGAATTGGATATGCTGCCTGAGTTCATCACGAGCTCCAGCACGATTTAAGAATTTTCCGGTTCTACCCCTTTGCCTTGCGACGAGGAAAACGATGATCAAACAAGCCAAAAAACAACTGCTGATGGCCGCCGCGATGGCCGCCCTCGGCCTGTCTGCCTCCGCCAGCTTCGCCAAAGACATCGTCGTTGATACGAAAGGCGAAGTGCCTTACGTGATCGACGCACGTAATGTCGTGGCTCGTAGCGGTACCGACCTCTGCTGGCGCACCGGCTACTGGACTCCGGCCGCCGCCACCAACACCATGGCTGGCAACCTGCCGGTCGGCTGCGAGTGCGACAAGGACGTCGTCCCGGCTGACAAGTGCGCCCCCGCTGCCGCCCCGGCCGCTGGCGCCCGCGCCGCTGCTCCGGCTGCCGTCGCCCCGGTTGGCGAAAAGGTCAAGCTGGCTGCCGACACCCTGTTCGAGTTCAACAAGGCTGTCCTGCTGCCCGCCGGCAAGTCCAAGCTTGACGACCTGGCCGCCAAGTCCAAGGACATGAAGCTGGAAGTCATCCTGGCCGTTGGCCACACCGACCGTATCGGTGGTGATGCCTACAACCAGAAGCTCTCCGAGAAGCGCGCCGCCGCCGTCAAGACCTACCTGGTCGGCAAGGGCGTCGAAGCCAACCGCGTTTACACCGAAGGCAAGGGCGAGAAGCAGCCCGTGACCACCGGCAAGTGCAACAACCTCGGCAAGGACAGCGGCAAGAACAAGAAGCTGGTCGAATGCCTGCAGCCCGATCGTCGCGTTGAAATCGAAGTGATCGGCACCAAGTAATCCGCCATCCTTCTGGCTTCGCGTCAGTCGTCAAAAAGCCCTGCCCTGCAGGGCTTTTTGTTTTTCAGCCCCCGTGACCGCCGCGGGCCTATCGCAATACAATCGCAACCTGCCCACTCAACCCCGGATGCCGCTTCATGAACGCCGATCCCGCCGAACTGCAGAAATTCAGTGACCTCGCCCACCGCTGGTGGGACCCCGAATCCGAGTTCAAACCGCTCCACCAGATCAACCCCCTGCGCCTCGACTGGATCGACGACAACGCCCGCATCGCTGGCAAGAAGGTGGTCGACATCGGCTGCGGCGGCGGCATTCTTGCCGAATCGATGGCCGCCCGGGGCGCCCAGGTCACCGGCGTCGACCTCTCCGAGAAAGCCCTCGGCGTCGCCCGGCTGCACCTCTTCGAGAGCGGCGAGCAAGTCGATTACCGCCACATCTCCGCCGAAGACCTCGCCCGCGACTGCCCCGCCAGCTTCGACGTGGTGACCTGCATGGAAATGCTCGAACACGTCCCCGACCCCGCCAGCACCATCCGCGCCTGCGCCACGCTGGTCAAACCCGGCGGCAGCGTCTTCTTCTCGACCCTCAACCGCAACCTCAAGTCCTACCTGATGGCCGTGGTCGGCGCCGAATACGTCCTCAACCTCCTGCCGCGGGGCACCCACGAGTACGCCAAGTTCATCAAGCCGTCCGAGCTCGCCCGCTATGTGCGCGAAGCAGGCCTGGACGTCAACGAACTCATCGGGATGCAGTACAACCCCATCAGCAAGGTCTACTCCCTCGGCCGCGACACCGACGTCAACTACCTGATGCGCACCACCCGGAATGCCTGAGGCCGTCTTCTTCGACCTCGACGGCACCCTCGCCGACACCGCCCCCGACCTGGCCGGCATCCTCACCCGCCTGCAGCGGGAGCACGGCCTCGCGCCCACCCCGTTCGCGCAGCTCCGCCCCCAGGTCTCCCATGGCGTGCGCGGCATGCTAGGCGCCGGTTTCGGTCTCACCCCCGATGCCTCCGCCTACGCGCCCCTCGCCGCGCGCTTCCTCGAACTCTACGCAGACGCCCTGTGCGTCGAAACCCGGCTCTTCGACGGCATGGATGCGCTGCTCGACGGCCTCGACGCGCAGCGCATCCCCTGGGGCGTCGTCACCAACAAGGCCGAACGCCTGGCCCGCCCCATCATCAGCGCGCTGGGCCTGGCCGAGCGCTGCGCCTGCGTGATTGGTGGCGACACCGCCGCCCGCCCCAAGCCTTTCCCCGACCCCCTGCTCCACGCCTGCGCCCACACCGGCGTCGAGCCCGCCCGCTGCCTCTACATCGGCGACGACATCCGCGACATCGTCGCCGGCAAGGCCGCCGGCATGGGCACCGTCGCCGCGGCCTACGGCTACCTGGGCAGCGCCGAGCCCATCGACGCCTGGCAGGCCGACGTGATCATCCAGCACCCGCTCGAAATCCTCACGTTGCTGGGAAATCGCTGATCGCGTGGTATGATTCGGAACTTTCTGGTTATCGCCAGCACTAAGTAAAGCAGCAAAACTGGGGCCGACTTGGCTTCGACGTGGGTTGCAAAGCAGATCAGGGCATACCGAGGACCAGTCACCTCGTAAATCAACTGGAAAACTACAAACGCCAACGACGAGCGTTTCGCTCTGGCCGCCTAAGGCCTAAGCCACTGCACTGATTCGTTCCTGGGTCAGGTGGGGTCAAACCCGATGCAGTGTCATTTACAGGAACTAGCAACGGTCCGGGTTACTTGGTCCCGCGCGAAATTCAAGGTGACTCGCCTGGTGTCGGCCTGCCGACTGGCTAAACCCCGGGTTAAATCCAAGTAGGTCGGCTAAGTATGTAGAACTGACTGTAGAGGACTTGCGGACGGGGGTTCGATTCCCCCCGGCTCCACCAGAATCGAGTCCGGAGCGATCCGGAGAAGGTCGAGAAACCTAGCTAGATCGGGTTTCTCGGCCTTTTTTACGTCTGTAGTGTTCCAAACTGCTCCACTACAAATCTGGCGCGACGGGCTGTGCGCGGCCGAGGCTGACGATGATGGCAGGCGCCAAACGCAACAAAGAGACCGATTGAATGAACGTCCAGCAACTCGAAAACGAACTCTGGGAAGCCGCCGACCAGTTGCGGGCAAACTCCAAGCTCACCGCTGCCGAATATGCGATGCCGGTGCTCGGCCTGATCTTTCTGCGCCACGCCGACAACCGCTTCAAGGCCTATCTCCCCGAGATCGAGGCCGACATCCCGGCGCAGGTGCCTGCCGACCAGCGTGAGATGCTGATAAAGCTCGGGTTTCAGGGCAAGGCGGCCATCTACCTGCCCGAGGCCGCGCGCTTCGACCGCATCGCCAGCCTGCCGCAGGGCAACAATGTAGGCGAGGTCATCGACGCCGCAATGGACGTGATCGAGGCCGAATACGAGGTGCTCAAAGGCGCCCTGCCCCGCGGCTACCCCGCCTTCGAAACCGACCTGCTGTTTGATCTGGTCAAGATTTTCGACCGCCCCGCCATCAAGGCCGCCACCGGCGACGTGTTCGGGCGCATCTACGAATACTTCCTCAACAAGTTCGCCATGAGCGGCGCCCAGGAAGGCGGCGAGTTCTTCACGCCGCCCTCGCTGGTGCGCATGATCGTCAACATCATCGAGCCAGACCACGGCCTGGTGCTCGACCCCGCCTGCGGCTCGGCCGGCATGTTCGTGCAGACCGGCCACTTCATCGAGGACGTGCGCCACCAGCAGGCCAACGACACCGTCACCTTCCACGGCCAGGAAAAGAGCGACACCAACACCAAGCTCGCGCGCATGAACCTCGTGGTGCACGGGCTTGACGCCTCCAACATCCGCCAGGGCAACACCTTCTACGACCAGGTCGAGCACCTCGTCGGGCAATGCGACTTCGTCATGGCCAACCCGCCCTTCAACGTCGACGGCGTAGACACCAAGAAGGTCGAAGGCCAGGTCAAGCCCATCGAACAAGGCGGGCGCCTGCCCTTCGGTCTCCCCGGCACCAACGCCAAGACCGGCGCCATCAGCAACGCCAACAGCCTGTGGGTCCAGTACTTCTACGCCTACCTCAACGACAGCGGCCGCGCCGGCTTCGTGATGGCCTCCAGCGCCTCGGACGCCGGCAACAAAGACCGCGACATCCGCGAGCAGCTCGTCAACACCGGCCACGTGGACGTGATGATGGCCATCGGCAACAAGTTCTTCTACACCCGCAGCCTGCCCTGCACCCTGTGGTTCTTCGACAAGGGCAAGCCCCAGGATCTGCACGACCAGGTGCTGATGATCGACGCGCGCAACGTGTATCACGTGGTCTCGGCGCGCTCGCACATCTTCACCGACGAACAGCACGCCAACCTCAACGCCATCGTGTGGCTGTACCGGGGCGAAACCGACAAGTTCGTAGCCCTCGTCGCCCACTATCAACGGCAGGTGGACGCCTGGCTGGCCGCCATCCCCGGCCGCATCGCCGCCGACAGCGCTACCATCGAGCAACTGGCCGCGCAACTGCAGGCCTTCGCCCAGGGGGCACGCCTCACCGAGCTAAACGCCAGCCAGCCCGACGACGCGCAGCTCACCCAGGCCCAGCTCGATGACTTCAAGGGCGAGCTGGCCGCGGCCCAGGCCGACACCTGCGCGGAAGGCAACACAAACACGGCCATCGCCGCGCTGCTCGCTGCCTGCACCCAGGCCCGCGCCGCCATCACCCGGGCCGACCTTGCCAGCCACAGCGGGCAGCGCACGCTGCAGGCGGCGCTCGACGCCCTCGCCCCGCAATTGAGAAGCGCCGGCAAGGTGTTGGAAGCCCGCCACAAGCAATGGCTCAAGCTGATCGAGACCGCCGACAAAACCCTGCGCGCCCGCAGTAGCAAAGCCTTCGACGGCAAAGCCGTCCGTGACGGCCGACGCGCCCTGCTCGCCGCCGACCCGAAGAAGAACGAAGACCCCACGGTGCGCGACGCCGTGCTCGACGCGCTCAAGCAGGCCGCCTACTTCATCCATCAGGTCCACTGGCTGCACAGCCGCTTCCCGCACGGGCTGTTCGAGGACATACCGGGCCTCTGCAAGGCCGTGACAGTGGAAGAGATCGCCGCCAACGACTACTCGCTCACCCCGGGGCGCTACGTGGGCGTGGCGGCGGCCGCGGCCGAGGATGAAGACGACTTCGCCGAGACGCTGCGCGAGATCCACGACGAGCTGGCCGAGCTGAACGACAAGGCGGTGGAACTGGCGGGGCGGATTGCCAGGAATTTCGAGGGGCTGCTGGGATGAGCTGGCCAACCAAGCGACTCAATGAATGCGTCCGCTTTTTATCGGGCGGAACCCCGAACAAAGGCAAAGCGGAATACTGGGGAGGCGACATCCCTTGGGTCAGTTCTGCGGAAATGACCAAACACTTTTTGAGCGATACGTCCTTAAAAATCACTGACGCCGGCCTTCAGGCTGGAAGTCGATTAGTTCCGGAAGGAACAACCTTCGCTGTTGTTCGTGGCATGTCGCTGGCCAAGGAATTTCGGATTTCGCTTGCACAGCGTGCAATGGCGTTCAACCAGGACGTGAAAGCACTCATTCCGAAAGCCGGTATCGATGCGCGATTTATTTTTTACAGCCTTTCGGCCAACGCCAACGCAATTCGCGATCTTGCGACGGAAGCTGCACATGGCACCAAGAAGCTGGAAATGGATCGGCTCGAGAACTATGTCCTTCATGTTCCCGACGACATTGAAACACAACAGATTGCAGCATCCGCAGCCCACGCCTACGACGACCTGATCGCAACCAACCAGCGTCGCATCGCGTTGCTCGAAGACGCCGCCCGCCGCATCTACCGCGAATGGTTCGTGCATCTGCGCTTTCCTGGCCATGAGTCGGTACCGGTGGAAGACAGGGTACCGAAAGGATGGCGCAAGACACCAATTGCCGAGCAAACGTCTTTCCTAAATCGGGGGATCGCTCCGAAGTACGACGACACAGCGATGAGCCGGGTCATCAACCAAAAGTGCATCCGTGGTGGGCGCATCTCAATGGAGCCTGCGCGACGGCAGTCGAAGGACGTGAAATCCGATCGCCTGGTGCAGATAGGCGACGTACTGATCAATTCGACTGGTGCCGGCACCCTTGGACGTGTCGCTCAAGTGCGCACACCCGTCGAAAATTGCACTGTGGATACCCACGTCACAATTGTGCGGCCAATTCATGCGGACTCATCAAGCTATTTCGGTCAGGCCTTGTCCAACTTAGAGCCGGTTTTTTCCGAGATGGGTAAAGGCGCAACCAACCAATTGGAACTGAGCCGATCAGACATCGGCATGGTAGAAATTTGGCAACCGCCGCAGCATCTACAGATTGAGTTTCATCGATTAGTTGGACCGATGCTTGAGCAAGCAGCGCAGTTGAACGTCGCCAACCTATCGTTGGAAAAGGCCCGCGACCTGCTCCTCCCCAAACTGATGTCCGGCCAGCTCGATGTGTCCGGCATCCCTCTTCCCGAGAATCTCCCGGCCTGACCGATCCCGTGGCATATTCCGGCTGGCTGTGCGGCCGGCCGCGCATGGCTTGACGATGCAGCCGGGCCGCGTGGATGGCGGGTATCGATACGGGAGGGAGTCAACAAGATGGCCAGGAGGGATTATTCCGAAGACCTGCTGATCCAGGCGCCTACGGCCGAGCTGCTGGAGCAGACGCTCGGCTGGCAAGCCGTGTTTGCCCAGGACGACGAAGACTTTGGCGAGGACAGCCTGCTGGGCCGCAGCAAGGATACCGAGGTGGTGCTGCGCCGCGAGGTGCTGGCCGCCCTGCAGCGCCTTAACCCGGGCCTGCCGCCCGAGGCTTACAGCCAGGCCCTGGCGCAGGTGCTGCAGGACGACATCACCAAGACGCTGGTCGCCCTCAACCAGGAGAAATACACGCTGCTGCGCGAGGGCGTGCCGGTGAAGTACCGCGGCACCGACCACCACGGCGCCAGCCGGCTGGTGGACAAACGCCTGCGCCTGATCGACTTCGACTGCCCCGGCAACAACCGCTTTCAGGCCGTGCGTGAGCTGTGGGTGCGTGGGCGCCTGTGGCTGCGCCGCCCGGACGTGATCGGCTACGTCAATGGCCTGCCGCTGGTGTTCATCGAGCTCAAGCGCTTCGAGGCGCACATCGACAGCGCCTACAAGAAGAACTACAGCGACTACCTGGACACCATCCCGCAGCTCTTCCACTGGAATGCGCTGGTGGTGATCTCCAACGGCCACGATGCGCAGTATGGGTCGCTGACCAGCACCCGCGAGCACTTCTACCGCTGGAAGCGGCAAAACGAGGACGACCCGGAGCCGGGCAAGGACCAGCCCCTGCTGCCGATCCTGCTCAAGGGCATGCTCGACAAAACCCGCCTGCTCGACATCGTCGAGAACTTTGTGCTCTTCGATGCCAGCGAAGGCAGCACCCACAAGATCGTGGCGCGCAACCACCAGTACCTGGGCGTCAACCGGGTGATGGCCCGCCTCACCTCCACCGACCCGGTGATCCGGGACGAGGTGGCGGCCGGGCAGCTTGGCGTGTTCTGGCACACCCAGGGCTCGGGCAAGTCGTATTCGATGGTGTTCCTCACCGAAAAGATCCACCGCAAGGTGTCGGGCCGCTACACCTTTGTGGTCATCACCGACCGCAGCGAGCTGGACGACCAGATCGCCTCCACCTACACCAACACCGGGCGGGCCAACAGCAAGACGGACCAGGCCGCCAGCGGCGATGCCCTGCGCAGGATGCTGCGCGACCAGAACCGCCGCTATGTGTTCGGCCTGATCCAGAAATACCGCGAGCGGGTGCAGGAGGCGTATTCGACGCGGGACGACATCATCGTCATCAGCGACGAGGCGCACCGCAGCCAGTACGGCCGCCTGGCGCTCAACATGCGCAAGGGCCTGCCGCGCGCCAAGTTTCTGGGCTTCACCGGCACGCCCTTGATCGACGCCGGCGAAAAGCAGCTGACCCGCGAGGTGTTTGGCCACTATGTGTCGATCTACGACTTCCAGCGCGCGGTGGCCGACGGTGCCACCCTGCCCTTGTTCTACGAGAACCGCGGCGAGAAGCTCAAGATCGTCGACCCCAAGGTGAGCGAACGCATCGCCGCCCACATCGAGGCCGCCCGCCAGGCTGCCACGCTGGATGCCCCGTGGAGCGACGACAAGGAGGAAAAGCTCTACCGTGAGCTGGCCCGCGACTACCCCATCCTGACCTCGCCCACTCGCCTCGAGAAGGTGGCGCAGGATTTTGTGGACCACTTCCACCAGCGCTGGAAGGTGGTGGAACCCGGTGGCGGCAAGGCGATGGTGGTGTGCCTGGACAAGATAACCTGCGTGAAAATGCACGACCTGGTCACGGCCAAGTGGCAGGAAAAAGCCGCCCAGCTGGAAGCGAGCGTGGCCGCCGAGGAGGCGCTGTTTGCCGCCCGGGGCAAGACGCCGCCGAAGCTGCTGCAACAGCGCCGCGAACAAGTCGAGTGGATGAAGGCCACCGAATGCTGCGTGGTGGTCTCCCAGGAGCAAGGCGAGGTGGCCGAGTTTGCCAAGTGGCGCAACTTCCGCGACGAGGCGCTCGACATCGCGCCGCACCGGGAGAAGATGGTCAGGCGCAACCTGGAGAAGGAGTTCAAGCAGGCCGACAAGCCCTTCCGCATCGCGATTGTGTGCGCCATGTGGCTGACGGGCTTCGACGTAAAGTGCCTGGCCACGCTGTACCTGGACAAACCCATGCAGGGCCACACGCTGATGCAGGCCATTGCCCGGGTAAACCGGGTAGGCGGCGGCAAGAAGCATGGCCTGATCATCGACTACAACGGGATGCTGAAAAGCCTGCGCAAGGCGCTCTCCACCTTTGCCCAGGGCGACCGCGACGGCACCGGCAAGGGCGACGAAGAACAAAACACGGTGCGCGACGACTCGGAGGCCCTGGCCGAATACGCCCACAGCCTGAAGGCTGCGCGGGAGTTTCTGGTGGGCCTCGGTTTCGATGTGGACACCCTGATTGCCGCCAGGGGTTTCGACAAGCAACGGCAGATCCTGCTCGCGGTGAACCTGCTGTGCGAAAGCGATGAGCGCCGCAAGACCTATCAGGTGATCGTGGAAGACGTGCAGGCCCGCCACCGGGGCCTGTTTCCGCACCCGGGCCTGTTTGATTTCGATGCCGAAGAGAGCGCGGTGAGTGCGATCTACAACAAGCTGCAGGACGCCCGCGAGACGCCCGATGTGAGCGCACTGCTGCAGGACTTGTACGACGTTGTCGACACGGCCCTGACGACCGATGGCCAACCGGCAGCCGGCGCCATCAGGCAGAACCCGGTGCGCTACGACCTCTCCACCATCGACTTCTCGCGGCTGCGGGCCGAGTTCGAGAAATCGCCGTTCAAGAACGTGGTGACCTTGAACCTGAAGGAAAAGATCGAAGCGCGGCTGGCCTTGATGCTGGCGTGCAACCCGACCCGGGTCGATCTGTACGAGCGCTACCAGGAGATCATCCGGGAATACAACAAGGACAAGGACGCCACCGAGATCCAGAAGGTGATGGATGATCTGTTCGCCTTCAACGACAACCTGAACGAGGAAGAGAGGCGCTACCTGCGCGAGGGCCTCGACAGCGAAGAGCAACTGGCGGTGTTCGACCTGCTGCAAAAAGACACCCTGACCAAGGGCGACCGCGACGCTATCAAGAAGGTAGCCAAGGCGTTGCTGGAGAGGCTCGCCAGCGGCAAGCTGCAGATCGACCACTGGCGCGAGAAGGCCACGGCGCAGGCGCAGGTGAAGGCCGAGATCATCAAGCACCTGTACGCCCACCTGCCGCCGGGGGTCTACGACACGGATGAGATCAACACCAAGGCCAACGCCGTGTTTGCGCACCTCTACACGGCCGGTTTCGGCGAGGGCGCGAGGGTGTATCACTGACGGGGTGCAGGCTCGGGCGCGCGATTGGCAATGTGCCCGGAAGTGTCAGCGGGTTAGTCGGGTTACGCCCTGCGGGCTAACCCGACCTACGGTTTCGCTGTGATCCCGTTCAGGTAGGTCGGGTTAGCGCAGCGTAACCCGACACACCGCCCAGTTCAGGTAGGTCGGGGAGTGTCAGTAATTTTGTGTTCGAGGCGAGTTTCGAGTGATCCCCAGTTCAGGTAGGTCGGGTTAGCGCAGCGTAACCCGACAAACCACCCCTGTGCGCCGCTCGATCGGCAAAGTGCGCCGTCACAATCCCATGTTGACGCTTCACATTGCCAAGTTGACCTCGCACTTTGCCAAGTGCACGCCGCACATTGGCAAGTGAACGCGTCACTTTGCCAAGTGCACGCCTCACTTTGGCAAGTGCACGGTGCACTTTGCCAAGTTGACCCTGCACATTGGCAAATGCACGCGTCACTTTGCCAAATGCACGCGTCACTTTGGCAAATGCACGGTGCACTTTGCCAAGTTGACCCTGCACTTTGCCAAGTGCACGCCGCACTTTGCCAAAGTGAGCCTGCAGATTGCCAAGATCAGCGCGTCAGATCGGCCCGGCGCCGTGCCGGATGCCGATCTGATCCAGGCCTCACCCCCTGCGCCTCCGAGGCCTCCTGGACGCGCCTTCCCTGTCCCTGATCGAACACCGCCATGGCGAGCTTGCCGCCGCCTCCCTGGCAGTGTCTGCCTCCGCTTGCCGGGCTCGTCTATATCTTATGGCATATTCATCTCGCGATGACATGCCTGTAAGATCTTTGGCGTTGTACACCACCGATCCATCATCAACCAAGCATGGAGCCGCACATGTCCAAGACTGCCCGCAAACGTATTCCCCTCGATGTCCTCCGCGCTGACGAAGACGCGCTCTTCGGCCTGCGCACCATCGAGGGCTACCAGCCGCCCAACGAGAACTTCACCCTTCCCGTCGTCAACGCGGCCTACAAGCGCTACAAGGACACCCAGGAGGCCGAGGCTCGCCTCGAAAAGGCCCTCGCCGCCGCCCGCGACGAGTCCATCGCGGCGGAGCACGCCTTCCACGATGGCGTGGGCGGCTCCAAGAAGCAGGTGCTGGCGATCTATGGTGACGATTCCGACCAGGTCGTCGCGGTGGGCCTCAAGAAGCGGTCCGATCGCAAGCCGGTGCGCAAGGCCAAGCCTGCGGCACCCGCCGCATAAAGCCAGCCTGAGCCCGGCCGGGCCCGCTGCTCTCACAGCTCACCCATAAGGCATCAACGTACTACGGCACCCGCAGGTGCCGTTGTGCCTCCCACCCCCGCCGCGCCCGCCTCTAAACCCTTACAAATACCTCGGGCGCTTCGAACGGCCTGAAAAGTCATCAGCGCGGCATCTGGCATACGGCGCTTCTGGCGGCAGGCTGAGCTTCAGGGTGGATGTCGGTGCGTGGCTGCGGACGCTAAAACCAATAAATCCCGCCCGCCCCGCAAGGGCTTCGTGACCCTGCCAGGATTGGGTAAACATCAAAAGCCTGAAACTGTCGAAATATTTTACAAATTTAAAGGAGATTATCTTTCGCGATGCCTGGACGCGGCTGCAACAGAATTTAAGCACCAGATTTTTAACAGTTTTTTATCAGCTGCCCAAACTGGCCTAAATTCTGCTTGAGTGATTCGGGATGTTTAAGGCCTCGCCGGCTATCCGTTCCACTCACCGCAACCCTGTTCAAGGAGCCATAATGATCTGCCATCTCGACAAAATCGCCGCCGCGTGCGCGATCGCCCTCGTCAGCGGCGCAGCTTCCGCCAGCGCCTTCACGTCCACCTCCCCGACGGGCTTCGACGTCACCACGGTCGGCGCAAGCACCGTGGGCGGCATCGTCGTGGAGGCCGTGGGCACCAACGGCGCCCGCGTGGTCAGCCAGCTGGCCGCGTCCTCCCTGTTCTCCGGCTACTACGATGACGGCACCCCGGTCGCCTACCGCGGCAACCCGGGCACCATCGGCATCCAGACCGGCTACAACTCCAGCGTGCTGTCGGCCCTCGGCGGTGGCTTCCAGTCTCTCTCCATCCGCTTCACCCTCTCCGACGGCGACACCGGTGCGGGTGACTTCGACGATGATGACAACAACCTGCTGGTGAATGGCATCAACTTCGGCAACTGGTCCGACGTGGTCACCCAGCAGACCAACTCCCTGGGCACCCAGATCGGCGCCGCGAGCACCGGCTTCCGCAACAGCATCCTGGACACTGGCTGGTTCAGCACCACCGACTCGGTCACCCTGTCCTCGCTGTACGCATCCCTGTCGGTCACCCCGTCCCTGACCTTCCAGGTTCAGGATTCCGACCCGTACGACAACTTCTACGACTTCACCCAGGGCATCGACAGCAGCATCATCAACGTCGGCCAGGGCCCCGTCGTGACCCCGCCGACCACCGCCGTTCCTGAGCCCGCCAGCTTCGCGCTGATGGGTCTTGGCCTGGCGGCCCTCGGCGCCGTCCGCCGCAAGACTGCCGGCAAGTAAGCGCCCGGCTGCCCGGCAAGAGCCGGGGCCTGGCTCCGGCCTCCAAAGGAAACGCAGGGCCGCCCCACGTTTCCTTTGCCCCCCACGGGGGGCGGGCTGGGCGGAGCCAGGCCCTGGGGCCGCACATAAAAAAACCTCGCCTTGACGAGGTTTTTTTATGTGCGGCTCCTCCATGAAGCCACGTCGAAATCGACCCATCGGCCTGCAGGAGGGGCCGAAAAGGCTGACCTCCTGCCTCCCCCGCTACGAGGGTGCGGCCAACCGGGGGATTACTCCATCGCTTCGTACAGCGGCAGGGTCAGGAACTCCGGGTATTCCGGGGTCAGCGACATCTTGTCGAAGATCACCGCGGCCTGGTCGTAGCTGGCGGTGTCTTCGCCCTGGGCGCTGACGGTGGCCTTCACCTTGGCAAGTTCCTCGGCGATCATCGGGCGGACCATCTCGACGGTCACCTTGCGGCCGTCGTCCAGCACACCCTTCGGGCTGACCACCCACTGCCACACCTGGGAGCGGGAGATCTCGGCGGTGGCCGCGTCTTCCATCAGGTTGTGGATGGGCACGCAGCCGTTGCCGGCCAGCCAGGAGCCGAGGTAGTGGATGCCCACGTTGATGTTGTTGCGCAGGCCGGCCTCGGTGATCGGGGTGGTCGGGCGGAAGTCCAACCACTGCTCGGGGCCGAACTTGCCGTCAACCTGCTTCTCCCACTGGTTGGGCTTGTCGCCGAGCACCTTCTGGAACTCTTCGGCGGCGATGGCGACGAGGCCCGGGTGAGCCACCCAGCCGCCGTCGAAGCCGTCGTTGGCGTCGCGGGTCTTGTCGTGGCGGATGCCGGCCAGGGCCTTCTCGTTGGCTTCCGGGTCGTTCTTGATCGGGATCAGGGCCGACATGCCGCCCATCGCCGGGGCGCCGCGCTTGTGGCAGGCCTGCACCAGGGCCAGCGCGTAGCCGCGCATGAAGGGCACTTCCATGGTGATGGCGCTGCGCTGGGCCAGGCAGAAATCCTGGTTCTTCTTGAACTTCTTGATGCACGAGAAGATGTAGTCCCAGCGCCCGGCGTTGAGGCCGGCGGAGTGGTTGCGCAGCTCGTACAGGATCTCTTCCATCTCGAAGGTGGCGAGGATGGTCTCGATCAGCACGGTGGCCTTGATGGTGCCTTGCGGCAGGCCGATGTGGTCCTGGGCCATCACGAAGATGTCGTTCCACAGGCGGGCTTCGAGGTGGCTCTCCATCTTCGGCAGGTAAAAGAAGGGGCCGGCGCCGCGGGCGATCTGCTCTTTTGCGTTGTGGAAGAACACCAGGCCAAAGTCGAAGATGCCGCCGGAGACGCGCTGGCCATCAACGGTGACGTGCTTTTCATCCAGGTGCCAGCCGCGGGGGCGGATCTGCAGGGTGGCGATCTTGTCGTTGAGCTTGTATTCCTTGCCAGCTTCGTTCTTGAACGACAGTTCGCGGCGGATCGCCTTGTAGATGTTGATCTGGCCCTGGATCTGGTTGTCCCACTTCGGGCTGTTGGAGTCCTCGAAGTCGGTCATGTAGGAATCAGCGCCCGAGTTGAAGGCGTTGATGATCATCTTGACCTCGACCGGGCCGGTGATCTCGGTGCGGCGGCGCTCGAGGGCCTTGGGCAGCGGGGCGACCTTCCAGTCGCCTTCGCGGATGGCCTTGGTCTCGGGCAGGAAGTCGGGCATCTCGCCGGCGTCGATGCGGGCCTGGCGCGCGACGCGGGCCTTCAGGAGCTCCTGGCGACGGGGCTCGAAGGCGCGGTGCAGCTTGGCGACGAACTCGAGGGCCTCGAGGGTGAGGATGTTTTCGTAGCCGGGCTGGAGGGGGGCGTTGATCTGCATGCCTTGGGGCAGGTTGAGGCTCATGGAAGCTCCTTTAGGTGAAGGTTAAGGTCAAGCGTAAGTCTTGATGAAATAGATGAGGCTGAGCACGGCGCCCACTGCCACCACCAGCCGCCGCAGCCATACGGCCGGCAGGCGGCGCGCGAAGGCCGCGCCGGCAAAGGCACCGGCCATGGCGGTGGCGATCATCAGCAGGGTGTGGGGCCAGCTGATGGCGCCGGCGATGATGAAGGTGGCCGCGGCCACGGTGTAATTGACCGCCGAGGTGAGGTTCTTGAGGCCGTTGAGCTCCTGCATGTCATCGACGCCCTGGATGGCCAGCGCAGCCAGCGTGAGG
Source organism: Zoogloea ramigera (assembly GCF_006539865.1). Taxonomy (GTDB): domain Bacteria; phylum Pseudomonadota; class Gammaproteobacteria; order Burkholderiales; family Rhodocyclaceae; genus Zoogloea; species Zoogloea ramigera. The sequence goes on along the minus strand of NZ_BJNV01000009.1, from coordinate 62,610 downwards.
ATGCCCATGCCGGCGCCAAAGAAGCCGCCATAGATCGCCACGATGGTCTGGAAGATCAAACCGCCAAGCCCGCCCGGCGTACCGGCCGCCCGCGTGCCGAGCCCGACCTTTGCCTTGGCCGCCGCAACGGCGCGGCTGATCTGCCCGGAGAATGCGAACAGGCTGGTGGCCACCAGCAGCAGCCACGGCACCAGGCGCGAGAAGGCCGCATTGGACGTCGCCAGCAACAGCAGGCTGCCGCTGATGCCACCGACCAGCGACACCAGCACCAGCAGCAGCGTCCACCGCGGATGGCGGCTCACCTCGCGGCGGTAGGCCCAGGCGCTCGACAGGCTGGCCGGCCACATGGCCACGGTGTTGCTGGCGTTGGCCATCACCGGCGGCACGCCGGCCGCCAGCAGCGCGGGAAACGAAAAGAAGGTGCCGCCGCCGGCGATGGCGTTCATGCCACCGGCCAGAAAGGCGCCGCCGCCGACGAGGAGGATCTGCGCGGCGTCCATGTCAGCCCCGCCCGCCAATGAGATAAGCCACCACGTCGTCCATCGTGCGGCCGGTGGCGGTGGGCGCCACGTCGAGCGCCTCGAGGGGCTGGCCGCTGCGGTTGATCCAGAAGGTGGTGAAGCCGTACCAGCTGGCGCCGGCCGCGTCCCAGCCGTTGGAGGTGACGAACAGGATGCGCTCCGGCGCCAGGCCGAAGGCGGCCGGGGCCAGGGCGTAGGCGTCGGGATGGGTCTTGTACTTGCGCACGGCGTCGACCGACAGCACGTGGTCGAAAAGCCCCTGCATGCCGGCGCTCTTGATCGCCACCTGGAGCATCTCGGGCGTGCCGTTGGAGAGGATCGCGGTGGGCAGGCCGGCGTCTTTGAGGCGGCGCAGCGCGGCGAGGTTCTCGGGGAAGGGCGACAGGCAGGCGTACTGGTTCATCAGCTGGGTGCGCTGCGCGCCATCGAGAGCCAGCCCCAGGCGCGCGGCGGCAAAGTCGAGTCCGTCCCGGGTGATGTCCCAGAAGGGCTTGTAGCGGCCCGACAGACTGCGGATGAAGCTGTATTCGATCTGCTTCTGGCGCCACAGCTCGGCAAGCGTCGCCCCCTTGCCCGGAAACAGCTGCTCGGCCAGGAGGCCCACCGAGTAGACGTCGAAGAGCGTGCCGAAGGCATCAAACGCGACGGCCTGGATGCGGGCTTGCTGCGCCATGCTGGTTTGCTCCTCGCTGCGTGGGGTGACGGGTGGGTGTTGGTGCCGGAGCGCCGGCCCGCTATCTGCTTGCGGAACGACATCTCTTTTACTGCAATGCAGCGAAGTTTATTCAATGCATAAAGAAAAAAGAAGCCATAATAAAATCAAATGATTTTTTACTTTTAGTACAAAATGAGCAACTTCAAGGAGATCACCGCCTTTGTCAGCGTGGCCAGCCGCGGCAGCCTGTCCGCCGCGGCCCGCGCCGAGGGCGTGACGCCGGCGATGATGGGGCGGCGCATCGACGCGCTGGAGGAGCGCCTGGGGGTCAAATTGCTGCTGCGCACCACCCGCAAGCTGAGCCTGACCTTCGAGGGCAGCGCCTTTCTGGAAGACTGCCAGCGCATCCTCAACGACCTCGCCAACGCCGAGGCCTCGGTGAGCCTGGGCGGCGTCAAGGCGAGCGGGCACATCAAGGTCTCGGCGCCGGCCGGCTTCGGGCGGCGCCACGTGGCCCCGCTGCTGCGCGACTTTCTGGCCGCCAACCCCGAGGTGAGCTGCAGCCTTGATCTGTCCGACCGGCTGGTGGACCTGGTGAATGAAAGCGTCGATTGCGCCATCCGCATCGGCGAGCTGAGCGATTCGAGCCTGGTGTCGGTGCGCCTGGGCGACAACCGCCGGGTGGTGGTCGCCAGCCCGGCCTACCTGGCCCGCAGCGGCACCCCGGCCCACCCGGACGACCTGGCGCGCCACGACTGCCTGTCCCTCGACCCCCAGCGCGGCTGGGTCTTCTCCGACCCCGACACGCCGGGCCAGACGCGCACCATCAAGGTCTCGGGGCGCTTCGAGTGCAATGACGGCACGGTGCTCCACGACTGGGCGGTGGGCGGCATCGGGCTGGCCTGGCGCTCGATGTGGGAGGTGGAACAGGATCTCGCCAGCGGTGCGCTGGTGTCGGTGCTCGACCGCTACGCGGCCCCGCCCACCGGCATCTACGCGGTGTTTCCCCAGAACCGCCGGCTGCCGCTGCGGGTGCGGCTGCTCATCGACTATCTGCGCGGCCTCTTCGGGCGCCCGGATTACTGGCGCGGCGCCTGATCGTCGGCGGCGTCGGCTTCCGCGGGCAGGCCCACCTCGAACTCCAGACGCAGCCGGCTCGGGCTGGCCTCCCCGGCCAGATCGCCGGGCTGGAAACGCCAGTGGCTGACCAGCTCGGCATACACGCCGGCTGCCGGGCACAGCTGCGCCTCGCACAGGGGCACGATGCGGTCGACGGTGCCGTCGGCGCTGATCGCCAGCTCCAGCTGAAAGCGGCCGGGCGGCGTGTCGGGCAGGCTCGGCCAGGCGTTCTCGTCGGGCGGGGTGAGCAGCTCGGGGCCACGGCTGAGCAGCGAAGCCGGGCGGTAGCGTTCAGGCAAGGTCTCGGCTGGCGACGACGCCGCGAACTCGCCCGGCTCCGGGACAAGGGCGTGGGGAGCGACGGCATCAGGAACGACGGCAGCGGGGGCAGGCTTCGGCTCGACTGCCACCGCGGGCGCCGACGGCAGCACCTGCGGCGTGGCTCGCAGCGCGCCCGGGGGCGGCTTGACCAGCCGGCCCGCGAGCAGGTTCTGCCGCCCTGGCACCGTTGGCGTCTGGCCGAAGTGCGGCGACACCACGACGAGGGCGCCATGGGCGAGCACGGAAAGCACCACGGCGAAAGCGAGACGGAAGCCCGGAGAAGCTTCAAGAGGGCGAAATTGAAACACCGGATCAGTGACTTGCAGGATGACCGAGAGGCATGCGGTGCACGATAGCCCTGCCGTACAACGGCACCGCTGCCGCCTGTCGGCAGGAGATTTCCGCCGGTCGCAAGGGACTCGCCTTCGCGCCTTCTCGATGTCATCTTAGGCTCAAAGGAGATTATGCAGATGAGCAAGCAAACGGGCTTCACCCTGATCGAGCTGATGATCGTGGTGGTGGTGGTGGGCATCCTCACCGGCATTGCCGTGCCGGCCTACACCGATCATATCGTGAGGGGGAAGATCGCCCAGGGCGTCGGCGCGCTGTCCGAGGCCAAGGTGCGCATGGAGCAGGTCTTCAACTCGGAGCGAACCTACAACTGCGCCCTGGATTTCAGCCCGGTCTTCAACGAGACACCCTTCAGCGTGGCAATCTCCAACTGCACCACCACCACCTTCACGATGACCGCCACCGGCAAATCGGCCAACGGCATGAGCGGCTACACCTACACGATCAACCAGTCCGGCGAGAAGACCTCCAAAACCCCCTCCGTCACGGCGTCCCAGAGCTGCTGGCTGCTGTCCAAGGGAGCCACCTCATGCTGAGTCTGCTGAGCGCCCCCAGGGCCGGGCTCCGCCCAGCCCGCCCCCCGCGGGGGTCAAGAAAACTTGGGGCGGCCCTGCGTTTCCTTGAGAGGCGCACGCAGCGGGGCGTAACACTGCTCGAGCTGATGATCACCGTTGCCATCGTCGGCATCGTCGCCGCCATCGGCATCCCCCAGATGGGGCAGTGGATTCGCAACAGCTCGGTCAACTCGGCCGCCGAAATCTTGCAGAACGGGCTGCGGCAGGCCGAGGCCGAGGCCATCCGGCGCAACCTGCGGGTGGAGTTCATGCTGACCAACGGCACCCCCGCGGCCTCCGGCATCAAGACCCTGACCGCCACGACGAACGGCAAGAACTGGGCCATCCGCGCGCTGGACGGCCTGACCCCGCTGGCCGACGAGAACGCGGCCTACGTGAACGGCTTCCAGCTCAAGGAGGTGTCATCCGACATCACCGTCGAAGGCCCGGCCAGCGTGCTCTTCAGCGGCTCCGGGCGGGTGCTGGACAACAAGGGCGCGGCAATTTCCAGCCATCAGGTCTACCGCATCTCGCGCAGCAGCGCCGAAAAGGCCCTGTGCGTGTTCGTGACACCCGGGGGCGGCGTGAAGCTGTGCAACCCCGCGCTGGCCTCCGGCGAACCGTTTGCCTGCCAGCCGCAGATAAGCCTCGTCAAGTGCCCCAAAGCCTGAGCCCGAAGGTCTGACCATGAACACCAAACAGTCCCGATCCACCCGGCCCACCCAGTCGGGTTACGTCCTTCTCGAGGCGCTGGTGGCCCTCCTGATCTTTTCGCTGGGGCTGCTGGGCATGGTCGGCTTCCAGGCCGCCTCCACCAAGATCGCCACGGACAGCCGTTTCCGCACCGAGGCGGCGATGCTCGCCGACGAGCTGCTGGCCAAGATGACGGCTTCCGACGTGAGCAAGGTGGAAACCGAGTTTGCCGCCCCCAACGGGCCAAAGTTCAAGGCCTGGCTCAACGACCGGGTGATCGCCGCGGCACGCCTGCCGAACGCGGTGGTAACCCCCACCTTCACCAAGTCCGCCACCACGAGCACCCTCATCGTTTATCTGGAGGTGACCTGGGAGATGCCTGGCGTGGCCAAAAACCCGACTCAGATCAAGGAAGTCAAAGGGCGCTACGTCACCCGCGCACTGCTTTTCTAGGAAGCCCACATGTTCAAGCGCCCCATGCCGAAGCCGAAAGCCCAGCGCGGCATCAGTCTTGTCGAAGTCATGGTCGGGATGGCCATCGGCCTGCTGGCCTCCCTGGTCATCTTCAAGGCCTTCACCTCCAGCGAAACGTTCCGCCGCAACGTGGGCGGCGCCGCCGACACCGTCCAGACGGCTGCCGTCGTCGGCGCACGGCTCAACCTGATGCTGGAAGAAGGCGGCGCCGGGCTGGTGCAGGGCCGCAACATCTGGAGCTGTCTGTTGAAGGTGAACCGCGCGGGCAGCCCGCTGCTGCCGGTGTCGAGTTTCCCGGCGCCCTTCGAGAGCTTTCCCAAGTCTGTCCGGGTGCTGCCCGTCGGCATCCGGGACGGCGGCACCGGCTCGGATACGGTCATGGTGATCGCTGCCAACTCCCCGTCCTCGAACCGGGACATCCCCTTCGACTCGACGGGGACCTCCCTGACCGTCTCGAACCCCAACGGGATCGGCCTCAAGGACGCGGGCCAGAGCACCACCGACCTGCTGCTGGCAGTCGCCCAGGACGTGGCCGGCGGGCCGGCAGATTGCCAGATCGTCCAGGTGGCCTCCAACTACTCCGGCGGCACCCCGACCCAGGACATCTCGCTGGGGCTGGCGGTGATGCCTGCCGCCGCAAAAGTGATCTCACCAGCCTCCTACACGGTGGTTCCGCTCAATCAGGGTTCGAGCTCCTACGGCACCCTCCTGTCGACCACCAACAGCCCCTCGGCCTTTCACCTCGGGCGCGAGGACCAGCCGACCTTCTCGCTGCTCTCGGTAAATAGCAGCAACGAGCTGGTCGAATACGATCTCCTGCAAAGGCGCCCGCTGCAGTCCTTCGGCGAGAACATCCTGCTCTTCAAGGCCCGCTACGGTGTCGACAACGGCGTCGGGGGCATCCCCAACGACGATGCGGTGGATGAATGGATCGCCCCGTCCGAATCCGGCTGGAGCATCACCGAGCTGATGGACGGCAACGCGGCCACCCAGCAGAAGGTCGACCAGATCAAGGCGATCCGTATCGGTGTGATCCTGCGCACCCCTCAAGCCCAGGTAGTTGACGCCAAGCCGACCCAGCTGGTGCTGTTCCAGGATCTCCAGACCAGCCGGCAGGTGACCGTGAAACTCTCGTCCAGCGAGCAGCGCTACGGCTACCAGGTGTTCGACTGGGTGATTCCGCTGCGCAACATGAAATCCACTCCCAAATAATCTCCAGGTGTCCCCATGCGATTGCGCACGCATCCCTTCTCGCTCCCACATCCGTCCCGCAGCCGGGGGTCGGTACTGGCCGTGGTGCTGGTGGTCCTCGTCGTGATGATGCTGGGCGGGGTTTCCCTGCTCCGCTCGGTCGACACCTCGGCGCTTCTGTCGGGCAACCTGGCCTTCAAGCGCGACTCGGTCAACCGGACCAGCGTCGGCCTGAACAGGGCCTTCGAGGTCATGCAGCGCAGCGACTTCCTGGCCAACGAAGCCAGCGACGATGGCTGCGACCCCGGGCCGTGCACGGCGGCCGCCACCTGGATCTCGCTCAACTACTCGCCCCGCCTCCTCGAAGCCGATGCCAACGGCGTTCCGCGGATCCTGAAGAACAAGGCCGAGTTCGACGCAAAGTTCTCGAAGATCAAGCCCGTCAGCGAAGACGGCCAGGAGGTGCGCTTCCTGATCGAGCGGATGTGCTCGGACTTTGGCCCGTCCAGCGAGTCCAAATGCTCCGTCTCGGACCGCTACGAGCTTGGCGGCTCCTACCGGCAGGACAAACCCGGGTCGATCTCGCTGCCGCTCTACCGCGTCACCATCCGCAGTGACGGGATGCGCAATACGCAGACCTACGTTCAGGCAACCGTTACCACCCGAGTCAAATGATCGTCGCCGCCGCACAAAGGAAACATCAAATGAAATCCACGACCTTCATGCCCGGCTTGCGCACGGCTACGCTCGTGCTGGCCGGCGTCGCGACCATGTCAATGACCACCGGCGCCACCGCCGCGCTCACGCCGCTGGCAGACCAGCCGATCTCGATCGCCGACGTGCCGGCCAACGTGATGCTCGCGCTGTCGGTCGAGTTCCCCACCGCGATCACCCGAGCTCACCAGGACGATGGCGACACCTTCGTCACCACCAAAAAATACCTCGGCTATTTCGACCCCAACAAGTGCTACACCTACAACGGTTCGTATTTTGAGCCGGCCGACTTCGCCGGTTCAAACTACACCTGCGCGAACCGGTGGAGCGGCAACTTCATGAACTGGGCCACGATGCAGGGCGTGGACACCTTCCGCTGGGTGCTCACCGGGGGCCTGCGGCTCACCGACGAGCCCAAGACATTCGCCAGCGCCAGCGGGTCGCCGCTGGGCAAGACCGTGTTGCAGCGGGCTTACGCATCGGCGCAGGGAAGCTACCTGACCAGCAACTTCCCGGACCGTTTTCTGGACAAGAGCCTGGTGAAGAGCTACACCGGGCTGCCCGTCGATTTCCATGACCGTCCGTTATGGATTCGCAACGGCGGCATGGGCGTGCAGGTCCGCTTTGGCTACGAAGCCGAAGGCAAGGCCCCATGGTCTAAGAACGCCGAAACGTCGATTGAACAGACACAGGTCGCCGTTTACAACGTCAACGTCGAGGTCTGCCGGGATCAAGGCACCGGCGCGGGCAGTTTCCTGGAATCCAACTGCCGCAAGTACGTGGACTCGGCCGGCACCAAGACCGTCTGGAAACCCGCCGGCCTGATGCAGCAATACAAGGACAAGATGTATTTCGGCGCCTTTGGCTATCTTTATCTGACCGAGAATACCGCCAGCAACATCGCGCGGGACGGCGGCGTCCTGCGCGCCCAGATCCAGAGCCTCGACAACGAGATCACCGAAACCGGCGCCTTCCTTGACGACCCCTACGGCATGCAGGCCAAGCAGCAGGTCAACAGCGGTACGATCAACTACCTCAACAAGTTCGGGCAGAGCAGCGGAAAGTACAAACGGTTCGACCCGGTGAGCGAGATGTACGCCGAGGCCGTAAAGTATTTCAAGGCCATGACGCCCACGGCCTCTTATGTTTCCGGCGTGGACGCCACCCTGCGGGACGGCTTCCCCGTGTTCACCGAATGGAACGACCCCGCCAGGGACCCCAAGTATCCCACCCAGGGCGCGCTCTCCTGCAAGAAGAACTACATCATCGGCATCGGTGACACCAACAGCAACTACGACCGCAACCTGTCGGGCAGCAACGCCCCGGCTCCCAGCGACGTGGACGGGAACATGGCCGGCAAGACGGCAAAGGCCTGGACCGACACCGTGGGCGCCCTCGAGGGCTTGGGCTCGACCCTCGGCACCGACCTGGTTGCAGGGTCCAGCGGCACCGACAACGGCTACCTGATGGCGGGGATCGCCTATTACGCCCACTCCAACGACATCCGCACCGAGCTTCCCGGAACCCAGACCATCGAAACCTACTGGATGGACGTTCTCGAAGGCGGCTATGCAAACAAGAACCAGTACTGGCTGGCCGCCAAGTACGGCGGCTACAAGAAGCCCGACCCCAAGGCCCCGCCCTCGGCGTTCAATCCAAGCACCGACATCTGGGGCGGCCTGGACGTCAAGAAGACCAACATCCGCAGGTACAACGGCTACGAATTACCCAACAACTACTTTCCCGCAAGCAAGCCGGACGACATGTTCGTTGGCCTGCAGAATGCTTTCATGAGCATCGCCGAAGGTGCTGGCGCAGCAGCAGGTAGCGGCCTGTCGAGCCTGCAGCTCAGCGAGACGAGCGGCGGCTCCAACACCTATCAGGGCACCTATGACGCGGGGACCTGGTCAGGCGACGTGATCGCCTCCAGGATCAACAAGATCGTCAATGACCAGCCCGACCTCACCCAGCTCTGGAGTGCCGCCGCCAAATTGGGGAACATCGGGAGCGACAACCGGATCATCGTGACCATGAGCCCGGTCGACAAGACCAAGACGAACCCCGTCCCGTCCGACCTGAGGGGTACGCCCTTCCGCTGGGATTACCTCAGCGCGACCCAACAGCTCAACCTGAGCATCTCGAGCGCGGCGCCGACGGGCAACTCGACCGACGGCAAGAACATCCTCAACTACCTGCGTGGTGACCGCAGCAACGAGTCGACCATCGCGACCACCAAGGCCTACCGCCTCCGGACGAACCTTCTGGGCGACATCGTCGACTCCAAGGTGACCTACCTCGGCAAGCCGAACGCCAGCTACTCCGACACCCACAACCCGGGCTACACCACCTTCAAGAGCAGCAAGGCCAGCCGCACGCCCCTCGTCTTCGTGGGCGCCAACGACGGCATGCTGCACGCCTTCGATGCCAGCGAAAGCACCAACGCGGGTAACGAAGTCTTCGCCGTGGTGCCCTACTCCACCTTCGAAGGCCCCGACGGGACTCCGCAGAGCAGCGGCCTGCAGGCGCTTGCCCGGCCGACATACACCCACCACTACTACATGAACGCCACGCCGGAAATCCGTGACGTGGACTTTGCCCGCACCGGCAACAGCCTCGCTGCCATCGGCGCCAGCACGCCCGCCGACTGGCGCACGCTGCTGGTCACCGGCCAGGGCAAGGGCGGACGGAGCTTCATTGCCGTGGATGTGACCGACATAACGCCGGGCTCCCTCAACGAAACCGGCATGGCCAGCAAGATTCTGTGGGAGTTCAGCCATGCGGACATGGGCTACAGCTACGGTCGTCCGCTCATCGCAAAGACCCGCCGCTGGGGCTGGGTGGTGATCCTGACCTCCGGCTACAACAACACCACCGGCAAGGGCGCCCTCTTCGTCCTGAACGCAAAGACCGGCGAGCTCCTCAAGGGCCCCATCCAGACCAGCGCCGGCACGGCCACGAACCCCGCCGGCCTCGCCCAGATCGAGGGCTACACCGAGGGCTACTCCGACTACACCTTGAAGTACGTCTATGGCGGCGATCTCCTCGGCAATCTGTGGCGTTTCGACTTCAGCGACCTCACCAAAGACCCCGCGGCCATCAAGATCGGCGAACTCAAGGCACCGGACGGAACCCCCCAGCCGGTCACGACGGCGCCCAAGATCGAATACTCGGCAAAAGACCTGAAGCGCTACGTCTTCGTCGGGACCGGGCGGCTGCTGTCACTGGAAGATCAGGGCAACACGCAGCAGCAGACCCTCTACGCCTTCCGTGACGGCACCAAGAGCCGCGCCTATGGATCGGAGAGCCACGAAACAGCCCTTCCCGGTGGGGTCTCCTTCCCGATCACCCGCGCCAAGATGGCCGCCGTGACCAACCTGCTGGCCGGCGCGACGGCAGACAGCGCCACCCCCATGGGCTGGTACTACGATCTGACCGGGCGCTTCGCCAGTGTCGGCAAGCCAGCGGTGACCGAACGCATCGTGCTCAACCTCCAGGCCAACGATGGGGTGGTGACATGGGGCGGCTCGATCCTGAACGACGACCCCTGCAACGCCAGCGGCACCACCCGCCTCTACTCCGCCTACTACGGGAGCGGCCAAAGCGTGCTGAGCACCGTGGTCGGCGGCCAGCGCTCGCGCATCGAATGGATGGAGCTGAGCCCTGGCCTGGCCGACACCTCCCTGGTCCGTATCGGCTCCAGCATCCGGGTTCTCGGCACCGACGTGAGCGGCGGCAGCAAGATCTACGGCAGCACCGTCGCCGAGTCCGGCGAGCCGCGGGTTACAAACTGGCGCGTGATCCACGAATAACCCCACCGAGCGGGCTTGATCCGACCTGGCTTATTAAATATAATTCAGGGCTTCGCTGCTGTAGCTCAGTCGGTAGAGCAACTGATTCGTAATCAGTAGGTCACCAGTTCGATTCCGGTCAGCAGCACCAGTACCAAAGCAAAAGGCCAGTCCACACGGACTGGCCTTTTGCTTTGTGATTTCGCGTGCGGCGCGGCCGACCCGAACCGGCTTTCGCCGGGAGTACGGCAGGTTCAGTCGCCGGCGAGCCCGGCAACCCTGTCCAGGTCCGCACCACGCAGACGGACCCGCTTGGCGCGGGAACTATCGCCGCTGATCAGCTCGACCGCCGACTTGGAGACCCCGCAGGTCTTGGCAAGAAAACCCAGGAGCGCGGCGTTGGCCTTGCCGTCCACCGGCGGCGCAGCCAGACGGATCTTGAGCGCGCCGCCATGCAGCCCGGCGATCTCGGTTTTGCGGGCGCCGGGCTGAATGTGCAGCGTGAGAATCAGGCTGCCGTCGGCAGCCTGGGCATACCAGCTCACGCTCAGGCCACGCCGATCAGCATGAGCTTGGCCATGGCCAGGGCGCTGAGCGCCACCTGCAGCAGCAGAAACAACGCGATGGGGCTCAGGTCGACGCCGCCGATGAGCGGGATGACGCGCCGGAACGGACGCAGACACGGCTCCGCGAGGGCATTGATGACACCGGCCATCGGCGCATGGGGATTGACCCACGACAGGATCGCCGACATCAGCACCACCCCCATCAGCAGGTAGAGCGCCACCTTGACCGTCTCAAGCAGGCCCACGCCCCACATCACGGCCAGCAGGCTGAACGGGTTTGCCGCACCGATCCGGCCCAACAGGCCGAGCATGGCAAACACCACCAGAACCTGGACCACCCACGCGGGCAGCAGGCTGGCCAGATCCAGCCCCCCGAGGCCGGGAATGAAACGCCGCAGGGGCAGCACCAGCCAGTCGGTGGTGGCCACGACGAACTGGCCGATGGGGTTGCGGAACGAAACCCGCTGCCACTGCATGATGAAGCGTGCGAGCAGCACGCCGGACAATAGGCCGCCGAGGGTTTCGATGACGGTGAGGAGAAGGCTTCCGAGCATGATGCCTCCCTGGATCAATCGCGGCCCAGCTCGTCGCCGAGCTCGCGCCCGCGGGCTTCAGCTGCCACCACGGCCCGCCGGATCACGTCCGGGAAACCATCTGCCGCCATCGAGGCCAGCGCCGCCGCCGTCGTGCCACCCTTCGAGGTGACGCGCTCGCGCAGCACCGCGGGCGACTCGGCACTGCCGGCGGCCAGCCGGGCCGCGCCGAGCACGGTGTCGATGGCCAGCTTACGGGCAGTGTCGGCCTCGAAACCGAGGGCCTCGCCCGAGGCTTGCAGACACTCGATGAAATGGAAGACGTAAGCCGGGCCGCTGCCCGAGATGGCGGTGACGCCGTCGATCTGTGCCTCGTCCTGCACCCACACGGTGGAGCCGACCGCCGCCAGCACTTCTTCGGCAGCCGCCCGCCCGGCCGCATCCACCGAAGCATCGGCGAAAAGGCCGGTGATGCCCGCCCCGATCAGTGCCGGGGTGTTCGGCATGCAGCGCACGAGCTTGCCATGGCCCCCCAGCCAGCGCCCGATGTCGGCGAGGCGCAGGCCGGCGGCGATGCTCACCACCAGCTGCCGGTCGAGCCGGCCGGCGATGGGCGCCACCGCCGCGCGGAGCTGCTGGGGCTTGACCGCCAGCACCAGCACATCGCAGGCCAGCGCCGCATCATCAATGGCCTCGATGGCACGCACGCCGAAGTCGGCGGCGAGGCGGGCCCGGCCCTCACCGGAGAGTTCGACCACCTGCACGTCCGTCGCCTTGAAACCGCGCTTGAGGAGGCCGCCGATCAGGGCTACCGCCATGTTACCGCCGCCGAGGAAGGTAATTTTCATTGCCGTCTTTCCGTCTGTAGGAATCGAAAGGATACAGGCCACCCGGGATGATGCGGCGCCTGTTCGGAAAACAACCGGGGCGGGGCGCAGCGGGTGGCCGCAGCATTCCGCCAGCCGGATTTCAGGACCGGGAACCGAAGATCGCCGTACCGACCCGGACCATGGTGGAGCCCTCCGCGATCGCCGCCTCGAGATCGTCGGACATGCCCATCGACAGGGTGTCGAGGGCCAGGCCGTCGGCGTTGAGCTGGTCGCGCAACTGGCGCAGCGTGGCAAAGCGCGCCCGCTGCAAAGCGACGTCGGAGGTCGGCTCGGGGATCGCCATCAGGCCACGCAGCCGCAGCCGTGGCAGGCCCGCCACCGCATGGGCCAGCTCAGGCAGCTCGCCCGGCGCCACGCCGCTCTTGCTCGCCTCGCCGCTCACATTGACCTGGATGCACACCTCGAGGGGCGGCAGATGCGCGTCCCGCTGGGCCGACAGGCGCTCGGCGATCTTCAGGCGGTCGATGGAATGCACCCACACAAAGCGGTTCGCCACGAGGCGTGTCTTGTTGCTCTGGAGCGGGCCGATGAAATGCCATTCGAGGCCCAGCCCGGCCAGCGCGTCGACCTTCTCGGCGCCCTCCTGCACGTAGTTCTCGCCGAAGGCACACTGCCCGGCGGCCGCGGCCTCACGCACGCTGTCGGCCGGCCAGGTCTTGCTGACGGCCAGCAGCCTTACTTCGGCGGCATCACGCCCGGCCGCCTCGGCGGCACGCGCGATGCGCATGACAAGGTTTTGGAGGCGGGCGGAAAGCCCTGACTTATAATCTTGCAAAGCTCAATTTTCGGAAGCCTGGGGCCGTTGAGTATAGCACCGGCCCGTGGCCCCAAAATTGTGCCCGAACCCGGCCCCTCCCCCCCCCTCCAAAGCGACGAGCCACCACGATGGATATCACCGAACTGCTTGCCTTCACCGTCAAGAACAAGGCTTCCGACCTGCACATCTCGGCCGGTCTGCCGCCCATGATCCGCGTCCATGGCGACGTGCGCCGGATCAACCTGCCGGCGCTCACCCACAAGGATGTGCACGGCATGGTCTATGACATCATGAACGACGCCCAACGCAAGCAGTACGAGGAATTCCTCGAGACCGACTTCTCGTTCGAGATCCCCAACCTCGCCCGCTTCCGGGTCAACGCCTTCAACCAGAACCGCGGCGCAGCGGGTGTGTTCCGGGTCATTCCGTCCAAGGTGCTGACCCTCGAAGAGCTCAACTGCCCGAAGATCTTCAAGGACATCTCCAGCCAGCCCCGCGGCATCGTGCTGGTCACCGGCCCCACCGGCTCGGGCAAGTCCACCACGCTGGCGGCGATGGTCGACTACGTCAACGAAAACGAATACGGCCACATCCTCACCATCGAAGACCCGATCGAATTCGTCCACGAATCCAAGCGCTGCCTGATCAACCAGCGGGAAGTCGCCCGCGACACCCAGTCCTTCAACGCCGCCCTGCGCTCGGCCCTGCGGGAAGACCCGGACGTGATCCTCGTCGGCGAGCTGCGCGACCTCGAAACCATCCGCCTCGCCCTCACCGCCGCCGAGACCGGCCACCTGGTGTTCGGCACCCTGCACACCTCGTCCGCCGCCAAAACAGTCGACCGTATCGTCGACGTCTTCCCGGCTGCCGAAAAGGACATGGTCCGCGCGATGATGTCCGAATCCCTGCGGGCGGTCATCTCGCAGACCCTGCTCAAAACCAAGGACGGCGCCGGGCGCGTGGCCGCCCACGAGATCATGATCGGCACCCCGGCCATCCGCAACCTCATCCGCGAGAACAAGGTCGCCCAGATGTATTCCGCCATCCAGACCGGCCAGGGCGTGGGCATGCAGACCCTCGACCAGTGCCTGGCCGACCTGGTGCGGCGCAACATCGTTTCGGGTGCCGAAGCCCGCGTTCGTGCCGCCAACAAGGACAACTTCACGGCCTGATCGCCGGTCAACCCCGGACAATCACCGATATCCGCCGGTCCGCCCGGCAACAGGAACACACCATGGAACGCGACCAGGCACTCAAGTTCATGAACGACCTGCTGAAGCTGATGCTTCAGAAGAACGGGTCCGACCTCTTCATCACCGCCAACTTTCCGCCGGCCATCAAGATCGACGGCAAGATCGTGCCCCAGTCGAACCAGCAGCTCACCCACACCCACACCGCCGAGCTGGCGCGGGTGATCATGAGCGACCGCCAGGCCCAGGAATTCGAAGCCACCAAAGAGTGCAACTTCGCGATCTCGCCGGCGGGCATCGGGCGCTTCCGGGCCAACGCCTTCATCCAGCAGGGCCAGGTCGGTCTGGTGCTGCGCACCATCCCCCAGCGCATCCCCAACTTCGATGAGCTCGGCCTGCCGCCGGTGCTCAAGGAGATCGCCATGTCGAAGCGCGGCCTGGTGATCTTCGTGGGGGGCACCGGCACCGGCAAGACCACCTCGCTGGCGGCGATGGTGGATTACCGCAACGAAAAGAGCTTCGGCCACATCATCACCATCGAAGACCCGATCGAGTTCGTGCACGCCCACAAGAACTGCATCGTCACCCAGCGTGAGGTCGGCATCGACACCGAATCCTGGGAGCCGGCGCTCAAGAACACCCTGCGCCAGGCCCCCGACGTGATCCTGATGGGCGAGATCCGTGACCGCGAAACGATGGACTACGCCATCGCCTTCGCCGAAACCGGCCACCTGTGCCTGGCCACGCTCCACGCCAACAGCGCCAACCAGGCCATCGACCGGATCATCAACTTCTTCCCCGAAGAGCGCCGCCAGCAGCTCCTGATGGACCTCTCCCTCAACCTGCGCGCCCTGATCTCCCAGCGCCTCCTGCCCATGTGCGACCGCAAGGGCCGCGTGCCGGCGGTTGAGGTCATGCTCAACTCGCCCCTGATCTCCGACCTCATCTTCAAGGGCGAAGTCCCGGGCATCAAGGACGTCATGAAGCGCTCCAGCGAGCTGGGCATGCAGACCTTCGACCAGAGCCTCTTCGACCTCTACGAGCGCAACCTGATCACCTACGAAGACGCCCTCCGCAACGCCGACTCCATGAACGACCTGCGCCTGCAGATCAAGCTCAAGAGCCGCCGCGGCGACCGGGGTGACATGCTGTCGGGCATCCAGAACCTCGACATCGTGTAAATGGGCGCATAAAGCTACTGCGCACTCCGATCCTGCGACTGCGATGCTCGCCGTACGCCTGTACGGCTGCGCTTCTCGTCACAGCCTCGGAGCGCTCGCTACGCTTTCTGCGCCCATTCAGTCCGTGGGGAGCCAAGAAGATGGCGGCGACTCCGCCGCCGAGGTCGTCGTGACGCTTTTTAGTCCGGGGCCTTGTCGACCGGTTTGGGCTTCCTGGCCGAGCCGGCGATCATCTGGTATTCGAACAGCCGGCATTCGATGGCGCCGTTGAAGAGCGGCGTGCGCTTGCTGGCCTTCAGGCGGACGCCCTTCGGCAGGGCCGGGTCGCCGGTGAAGAAATAGCAGCGCCAGCCGGCCCAGTGGGCCTTGAGGGCGTCGCCCAGCTGCGGGTAGAAGGCCTCCAGCTCGGAGGTGTCCGACAGGCGCACGCCGTAGGGCGGGTTGGCGACCAGCACGCCGGCCGGCGCCGGGGCCGGCAGGTCGAGCAGATCGGCCCGGGTCACCTCCACACAGCCCTCCAGGCCGGCGCTGCGCAGGTTCACGAAGGCCTTGCGCTGCTGGGATTCGAGGATGTCCGAACCGTAGATCGCCAGCTTGCGCGGCGGCTGGCGGCGGGCCTCGGCGGCCTGGCGGATGGGCAGCCAGGTGTCGCGCTCGTAATGCTTGAAGCGCTCGAACGCAAAATGCCGGCCCAGGCCCGGGGCCACGTCGAGGGCCATCTGGGCCGCCTCGATCAGGAAGGTGCCGCTGCCGCACATCGGGTCACACAGGGCCTCCTCGCCCGGCTTCCAGCCGGTGAGCTTGAGGATGCCGGCGGCCAGGTTCTCCTTGAGCGGCGCCTCGACCGCAGCCTCCTTGAAGCCACGCTTGTAGAGCGGCTCACCCGAGGTGTCGAGGTAGAGCGTGACGGTATCCGCCGACAAAAACGCATGCACGCGCATGTCCGGCGCCTGGGTGTCGACGCTGGGCCGCTTGCCCGCCACGGTGCGGAAATGGTCGCAGACGGCATCCTTGATCTTCAGCGTGACGAACTCCAGGCTGCGCAGGGGCGACTTGTGGGCGGTGACGAAGACACGGATCGTCTGCTCGGGCGTGAACCAGCGAGCCCAGGTGGGCGCGTAGGCGATCCGATACACGTCCTCCTCGCTGCGGTAGCGGCCCATCGTGATCTGCCACAGCACGCGGGTGGCGATCCGGCTCTCGAGGTTGGCGCGATAACACAGCGCCCAGTCGCCGGCAAACTGCACGCCGCCGGGCACGGCTTTCGGGTCGGTGGCACCGAGGGCGATGAGCTCGTCGGCAAGGAGCGGCTCGAGGCCGCGGGGGCAAGGGGCAAAGAAGTTCAAGACGAGGAATCCAGTAGAAGAATCAGAAGGGCTTCAGCACGACCAGGAAGACGCAGGCAAAAAGCACCAGCACCGGGATTTCATTGAAGTAGCGAAACCACACGTGGCTGCGGGTGTTGCGCCCCTCGGCGAAGGCACGCATCAGGCGGCCACAGTAAAGGTGATAGACGATCAGGAAGGTGACCAGCGCGGTCTTGAGGTGCAGCCAGCCGCCCGAGAAACCAAAGCCGAACCACAGCCACATGCCCAGCCCCACCGCCAGGATGCCCAGCGGGGTCATGAAGCGGTAGAGCTTGAGCTCCATCAGCGCGAGGCGCTCCAGCGTGGCCTTGTCGCTCACCATCGCGTGGTTGACGAACAGCCGCGGCAGGTAGAACAGGCCGGCGAACCAGCTGGTGACGAGGATGATGTGCAGGGACTTGATGCTCAGATAATCCATGGGGAAAGCTCTCAGGGAAAGGTTCAGGAAACCGGCTCGCCTCGCGCCCGGAGCGCATCGGCGACCGTGGGGTAGAGCAGGCGGGCACGCAATTCGTTCTTGATGCGGGCGTTGCCGATGCGCCGCGACTCCGACATGAACGAGAGCGTCATCGGCGAGACCTGCTGCGCCAGCTCGGCCCGCGACAGGCGGGGCGGGCGCGGCAGCCCGCAGGCGTCGGCGACCAGGTCGAAATAATCGCCCATCGCGAGCTGGCTGTCGTCACAGGCGTTGTAGGCCCGCCCGGGCCGCCCGCGAAAGAGGGCCAGGGCCAGCAGCCGGGCCAGGTCGTCGGCGTGGATGTGGTTGGTGAACACGTCATCCGCCGCCCGCAGCACCGGCTCGCCCTTGTGCAGCCGGGCCAGCGGCAGGCGCTCGGCCGAATCGTAGATGCCCGGCGCCCGCAACAGGCTCACCCGGCAACCCGTCCGCCGGCCGAAGCGCCGGAGCAGGCGCTCTGCCGCCACGCGCCGGGCGCCCCGGGCCGAGGTCGGGCGCAGGCTGCGGGTTTCGTCCAGCCAGTCGCCGCCACAGTCGCCATAGACGCCGGTGGTACTTATATAGATTAGCCGTCGTGGTAGACTCCCGCGATGCACCAAAGCCGCCAGAAGTCGGCCGGTGCGGGGGTCGCCCCGCCCCGTTGCGGGCGGTGGCGCGCAGTGCAGAACGTAGTCGGCAATGCCGGAAAGCCGTTGCAGCGAACCGGGCTCATCGAGGTCCGCCACGAGGGGCGTCGCGCCCAGGGCGCGCAGCGCGGCACGCTCCTCCGGTCGGCGGACCACGGCGCAAACCCGGAAGCGGCGGGCCAGCCACGGGATGATCCGGCGGGCCACATCGCCGCTACCGACAACAAGCACCTGCTTCATTTTTCGACGTTTCATCCACCGATTATCTCACGGCCACCCATCATGTCGTTCCAGGTCACCCTTCAGCCGAGCGGGCTCGGCTTTCCTGCCACCTCCGACGAAACCATCCTCGAAGCCGCCCTGGCCGGCGGCTTGCTGATCCCCTACAGCTGCCGTGACGGCGCCTGCGGCGTGTGCAAGAGCAAGGTGCTGGCGGGCGAGGTCGATCACGGGCGCTACTCCGAATCCACCCTCACCGTAGCCGAACGTGAAGCCGGCATGGCGCTGCTGTGCTGCGCCCACCCGCGCTCCGACCTCATCGTCGAGGTGCGCCAGGTGAGCCGTGCCGGCGACATCCCGGTCAAGAAGCTGCCCTGCCGGGTCCAGAAGCGCAGCCTCGCCGCCGACGACGTGATAATCCTCGAGCTCAAGCTGCCGGCCAGCGAGAAGTTCCAGTTCATCGCCGGGCAATACATCGACATCCTGCTGGCCGACGGCAAGCGGCGCAGCTTCTCGATCGCCAACGCCCCGACCAGCGCCGACCACCTCGAGCTGCACATCCGCCGCGTGCCCGGCGGCCAGTTCACCACCCACGTCTTCGAAAAGCTCAAGGAAAAAGACATCCTGCGCTTCGAAGGCCCGCTGGGCGGCTTCCGGCTGCACGACTCCCCCAAGCCGGCGATCCTGCTGGCGGGCGGCACCGGCTTTGCGCCGATCAAGAGCATCGTCGAAAACGCCATCGCCACCGGGCAGACCCGCCCGATGACGCTCTACTGGGGCAGCCGTGACCTCGCCGGCCTCTACCAGCTCGACGTGGCCCGCAGCTGGGAGGCGCGCCTGTCCGGCTTCCGCTGCGTGCCGGTGCTCTCCGACGCATCGCCTGCCGACAACTGGAGCGGCCGCCAGGGCCTCGCCCACGCCGCCCTCATGGCCGACCTGCCCGATCTCTCCGGGCACGAAGTCTACGCCTGCGGCTCCCCGGCCATGATCGACGCCGCCCGCGCCGACCTCACCGGACGCTGCCAGCTGCCGGCCGACGCCTTTTTCGCCGACGCCTTCAGCTTCTCGACCGACCCCACCCCCGCCTGAGTCCCGGCCCCGGAACCCGAGCCCATGAGCAACGCCGTCCTGATCACCCGCGAGCCGGTCATCAACAAACAGTACAAGATCACCGCCAACCGGCTGATCGTTCATGCGGCCACGGTCGCCCGGGCAGTCGAGGGCCTGCAGGGGCTGGCCGACGTGTGGCCGGCCACCCATCCGGTGTTCATCAGCCTTTACCGGCTGGTGCCCACCCCCGACCTCCTCGAGTGGAAAGCTCCCGCCAACGCGATGGTCGAGATCCCGTCCCAGGCCATCGCCCACCCGCTGACGCTCTCGCTGATCCCCCGCCTGCAGGAGGCGGGCATCAGCGTCAACCTCACCTGGTACCAGCCCGACACGGTGGTGCCGCCCAATGTGCCGTGGCGCTTCGTGATCATCGACGCCAAACGCCAGCCCCTGCCCGCCGACCCGCCGGGCCTGGCCATCGCCTGGGGGCTGGCCGACGTGCCCGAATTCCGCGACGCCATCGCCCAGGGCTACGACGGGGCATCCGGCTGGTTCTTCCTGCGGGGCGTGAAGACCGACGGCAAGCTCGCCCCGTCCCATGCCCAGATCGTCCGCCTGCTCAGCCTGGTGCGCCGCAACGCCGAGGTGAAGGAGATCGAAAACGTCCTCAAGCAGGACGTGGCCCTCTCCTACAAGCTGCTGCGCTACATCAACTCTGCCGGGTTCGGACTGATGTGCGAGATCCAGTCCTTCCGCCACGCGGTCACCATTCTGGGCTACGAAAAACTTCATAAATGGCTTTCTGTACTGCTCATTTCGGCCAGTCGCGACCCCTCCGCACCGGCCCTCATGCAGACCGCCATCGCCCGCGGCCGCTTCATGGAGAAGATCGGCAGCGCCTTCTTCGAGAAGGGCGAGCTCGACAACCTCTTCATCACCGGTGCCTTCTCGATGCTCCACCTGCTCCTCGGCGCAAGCCTGCGTTCGGCCCTCGAGGAGATGCACCTTCCTCCCCCCATCTATGACGCGCTGGTGAGCGGCGACGGGGTCTATGCACCCTTCCTGAAACTCGCGCGGGCCCTGGAAAGCTTTGACGAAAAGCAGCTCGCCACCCTCGCCGACGAGCTGCACATCACGCCCGATGAGGTGAACCGGGCCCACCTCGAAGCCCTGGCCTTTGCCGACAGCCTGCAGTTCGGCTGAAGCGCCCTCCCCTCCCTGCCCAGACTCTGACGGCCGGCGCGAAATGGGTCACACTCTCTGGCCCAAGCCCGACCATGGGCACGCATAAGTCACAGGCAGCAGGCGGGAGGCTGCGGTTAGAATTCAAAGCACTAAATTTGTGAAAACCGTGCTTCGTCTTTATGCCCACGACCCGAATATTCAAAATGCGACGTCCTTCAGCAGTTCCGACATCGCGTCTGCCCGCTTTGCGCGAAAGCGCAACGGCGCTGCTTCGGGCTCTTTCCAACGGCAAGCCGACCACGCAGGACATCGCCCGCAGCATCGCCCTCGACCCCGTTCTGGTGTTTGAGCTGCTCCTGACCGCGCCGCTGGGCGGCAACGATCCTGAGAAACTGCTCGACGCCATCGCCAACCGCATCGCCGGCATCGATGCCGGCCTCCTGCAGGGCTGGTCCCTGCGCCACGTCATCCAGCAGCCCCAACGCCGCATCGGCACCCGCTCCCATCGCCACCACGCGCTGCACAGCCAGTTCGTGGCCGAACTGTCCCTGCACCTAGCCCTCGAAACCGCCTACCCGCGGCCGGACGAAGCCTACTGCGCCGGCCTGATGCACGACCTCGGGCTGCTGTGGCTCGGTGAATACAGCGACGACTACCGCCAGCTCCAGCTCGACGCCATCGACGAGCGCGCCCTGGCCGCCGCCGAATGGGAGCGCTACGGCTTCGACCACGCCGAGCTGTCGGCCGACCTCGCCGCCCGCTGCGGGTTTCCGCCGAGCGTTGCCGACGCCATCGCGCTGCACCAGGCCGAGCCCGAAAGCATCATCAACGCCCACCCGCTGGTGCGCATCCTGGCCGCCGCAGAAGAGCTCGCCGGCTACCGCGGCAGCCAGTCCGCCGCCAGCCTCGAGAGCGCCAGCCACCTCACCGGCGTCGAGGGCAGCCTCCTCGTCAGCCTGATCGCCGACACCGCCCGCGGCCTGCAGGAGCGGCTGAAGGGCCTCGAGATGAGCATCGAGCCGGCCATGCTCACCCAGCCCTGGGCCGTCTCGTCCGACAAGAGCGAGCCGGCCACCGACACCAGCATCGCCCGCACCGCCCTCGGCGCCTTCTCCCGCGGCGCCTTCAGCGATGCCGGCATGGCCCGCCAGGGCTTCGACGTGGCCAGCCGTCTGCTGCTCGGCCTCGACGCACCGGTGCTGTTCGTCAGGAACTTCAGCGAAGACTTCCTCGTCGGCGCCGCCAACCCCACCTACCCCGGGCTGGAGCAGCTCCAGATCCCCATCGCCGACGAGTACAGCGCGCTGGCGCAAGCCTTCCGCGACGACACCGAGATGCGCTTCCAGAACGGCGCCCGCCCACCAGGCCGGTGCACCGCCGACTGGCAGCTCGCCCGCTGGCTCGAATCCGACGGGCTGCTCTGCGTGCCCTGGAACAACCCCCACGAGGCCGGCGTCGCCGTCTTCCCCTGCGCCAGCAACGAGATCCCCGGCGGCGACGTCGAGCCCGGCCTGCGCCGCACGGTCACCCAGGCCGCCACCGCCCGCCTGTCCGAGCGCCGCGCCGACGAGAAGATGCGCCAGGACCTCGAGGAGAGCATCGCCCGCCGCTACATCGACCACGCCCGGCGCATCGCCCACGAGGCCAGCAACCCGCTCACCGTCATCAAGACCTACCTGGGCATGATCGACGAGAAGCTCGACGACCCCGCCCTCAAGGAACAGTTCGCCCTGCTCAGCGACGAGCTTGACCGGGTCGGCACCCTCGTCCGCCGCACCAGCGACTTCAGCTCGATCACCCCCTCGGGCCCGTCCCACAGCGGCGTCGCCGAGATCCTCCACGACCTGCGCGCGCTTTACGGCGAGGCCCTGTTCTCACGCCGCGGCATCCATTTCGAGCTGCGCGCGCCGGCCAACCTGCCGCCCGCCGCGATCCCGCCGGACGCCCTCAAGCAGGTGCTGCTCAACCTCTTCAAGAACGCCGCCGAGGCCATCCCCGAGGGCGGCAAGCTGACCGTCGCGGCGGTCGCCGGCATCAACGCCAACGGCAGCCGCTGCATGGAGATCCGCGTCGTGGACAACGGCCCGGGCCTGCCCGCCGAGCGCATCGACACCCTGTTCACCCCCAACGCGCGCAGCAACGACAAGCCCGGCGGCAGCGGCATCGGCCTGCCGGTGGTGCGCGACCTCGTCACCGCCTACGGCGGAACCATCCTGTGCCGCAGCCAGCCGGGCTCTGGTACGCTCTTCCAGATATTCATGCCGCTGGCGGCAATGCCCTGATCTGATGCATCATTGCGGCGCAAAGTAAAAAAGCATGTCAGGGAGTCACGATGGTCATCCCCTGGGAAGGTCCGTTCTTCCCAACCGACGAGAGCCGGTGCGCAGCCGCCGAGTCCCTCACCCGCATTCTTGTCGTCGACGATGAACCGTCCCTGACACGCTCAGTCGCGGCCCTGCTCCAGAGCAAGGACCGCCTGATCGAAGACTGCGGCTCCGTCGCTGAAACCCTCGCACGCCTCAACACCCGCTCCTACGACCTGCTGATCATCGACTACCGCCTGCCCGACGCCTCCGGCCTGGCGGTGATGGACTGGCTGCTCAGCCACGAGCGCCGCGAATCCACCATCATGATCAGCGGCGAAGAATCTATGGACGCTGCCGTGGGCGCCCTGCGCCGCAGCGCCGACGACTTCCTGCTCAAGCCCTACAGCCCCGAGCAGCTCCGCCGGGCCGTCACCAACGCCCTCCTCAAGCGCCAGGTCGAGCGCAACAACCGAATCATCCACCAGCGCCTGCAATCGTCCGAGCAGATGCACCGCTACATGGTCGAGAACTCCCTCGATCTCATCTACACCCTCGACGCCGAGGGCCGCTTCAACTACCTCAACCAGCGCGTCGAATCGCTCCTCGGCCACCCCCGCAACGACCTGATCGGCAAGCACTTCTCCGAGATCGTGCACCCCGAGGACGTGGACCGGGCGCGTTTCTTCTTTGCCGAGCGGCGCACCGGCCCGCGGGCTGCCAGCAACGTCGAGCTGCGCCTCAGCCGCAACCCCTACGGCCCCGAAGGCAGCGATGGCGACGGGCCGGTGAGCATCGTGCTCAACGCCATGGGCATCTACCGGCGCGCCGACTCCCGCGCCCCGGCCCACTTCGTCGGCACCTACGGCGCCGCCCGCAACCTGCCCGCCCTGCGCCGGCGCGACGACGACGCCCCCGCGCCCCACATCGGCTTCCACGACCCGCTCACCCAGCTTCCCAACCGCGAACTCTTCGACGACCGCCTCAACCTGGCCATCACCCAGGCCAAGCGTCGCAAGGGCCTCATCGCGGTCATGCTCATCAACATCGACCGCTTCCGGCAGATCAACGAAACCCACGGCCGCGGCGACGGCGACACCCTGCTCCGCGCCATCGCGCTCCGGCTCAAGCAATGCCTGCGCCGCGGCGACACCCTGACCCGCCACCGCGGCGACGCGTTCATCGCCCTCCTGCCCGACATCGGCAGCGAGCCGGACGCCCGGGCCATCGCCGAGAAAATCCAGCAGGCCTTCCAGACCCCCTTCGCAATCGGCGAACATCCATTCACCGCATCCCTCAGCTTGGGGATCGCGATCCACCCGCAGGACGGCAACAGCGCCGAAGACCTCATCCAGCACGCCAGCGTGGCCATGCACCAGGTCAAGGGCAACGGCGGCGGCTTCAGCTTCTTCTCGCCCGAGATGCACGCCAGCTACCGCACCCGGGCCTCCCTCGAAAAAGAGCTGCGCCAGGCCGTCGCGCGCCACGAACTCGAGCTGCATTACCAGCCCCTGGTCAGCCTGTCGCGGGACCGCATCAGCGGCATGGAGGCGCTGGTGCGCTGGCGCCACCCCACCCACGGGCTGGTGGCGCCGTCGCGCTTCATCCATTCAGCCGAAGAGGCCGGCATCATCCACGAGATCAGCCGCTGGGTGCTCGAGACCGGCTGTGCGCAGATGGCCGCATGGCGCCGCCAGTTTCCCGAACTCAGCCTCACCGCCAATCTCTCCCCGCGGGATTTCGAACACCCCGACCTGGCCGACACGGTGTCGCGGGTGCTCGCCCGCCATGGCCTGCCGCCGGCCAGCCTCGAACTCGAGGTGAGCGAGAGCCTGCTGTGCAGCGATGTCCAGCACGTCGCTCCCTGCCTCAAGGACCTGCGCGATCTCGGCGTCGGCATCAGCCTCGACGACTTCGGCACCGGCTATTCGTCCCTCGCCAGCCTGCAGCGCTACGGCGTCAGCCGGCTCAAGATCGACCGCAGCTTCGTCAAGGACATCCAGGCCCAGGCCAGCCAGCCGGTCATCGGCGCGATTGCCGGGGTTGCCCGGGGTCTGGGCATCCGGCTGGCCGCCGAGGGCGTCGAGCGCGGCGAGCAACGCACGGCCCTCGAAGGCCTGGGCTGCGACGAAATGCAGGGTTTCCTGTTCTCCCGCCCCCTCGACGCCGCCGCCGCCGGCCAGCTGCTCGAAGGCTTTCGCCCCTCCCGCCTCGCCATTAACGCCTGACCGCCGGGCGCAGCACGATTGCCTTCGCCGCGTCGCGAAGGCGTCACACAGGGCGCTTAGATTTCCCCCATCGCTCAATCCAGCAGGAGACCGCCATGGGAGTCTTTCGCCTCGTCCTCGCCCACCCCGCGCGCCCGGATGCAGCGCGCATCGTCGCCGAACACCTCGACCCGGGCCTCCTCAAGCAGCGGGGCTACGAGATCGCCCGCAGCCTGGGCGACGAATCCGCCCTGTGGGCCGCACCGGCGGGCAGCGGCCGTGGCCACGGCTTCGCCCTCCATTGCCGCAGCGGCCACGCCCTGTCCATCGTCCCCCACCAGGCCGGCGAATGAGCCGGGCCGGCTCCACGGCAGACCATAGGCGCTACTCGCGGCCCTCCCGGACGTCCGCCACGTAGCGCCGGCAGGCATCACGCAGGAAGGACACCTGGGCCCGGTAGTTCGTGCACCCCTTGCACATGGCCAGGTGCAGCTCGAGGCTCAGCTTCTCGGACAGACCGAGCTTCCGGTCCTGGGCCTCGGAGAGAAGGCGGGTGGCTTGTCTGCAGCTCAGCATCGGGACGGCTCCGGGGAAAACCAGTTCTTGTCGAGGCACCGGCGCAGCCCGTTGCGCGCCCGGTGCAGGATGACGTTGCAGTTGCCGGCGGTGATCTCGAGGGCCTGGCAGATCTCCGCCGTCTCCAGCTCCAGAAACTCCCGCATCATGAAGACGCGCGCGGTGCTGGCCGGCAGATGATTGAGGCAGGCATCGAACACCACCCAGAAACGCTGCTGGATCAGGGCCTCCTCCGGGTCGCCCCAGGGGGCCGGGCGGGCGTCCCGGGCCCAGTGCTCGTTGGCCTTGAACAGCGCCTCGAAGGCCTGATCGAGCCCGGCCTCCTCGGGCGACAGGGCCGAGACGTTGGTGACCCGGCCGCTCGCACGAAAGTGATCGACGATCTTGTTGCGCAGGATCGCGAAGATCCAGGTCTTTAGCGCGGCCCGGCCGGCAAAGCTGCGCTCGCCGACGAGCGCAGCGGCGAGCGCCTCCTGCACCATGTCCTCCGCGAGGGCGTCGTTGCGCAGCTGCAACCGGGCGAACTTGAGGAGATCGCGGCGCAACGCCACCAAAAAGTCATCTTCCATCAGAGGGCTTGAATCCTGACTCATGGGCGCTTCGTGGCTACCGGCGTGGTTGAGGGCCCCTGCGTTATAGCGCGAGATGCGGGCCAGCACCACCCATCTCTCGCCCACCCCGGCGGCCCTGCGCGACTGCGCGCCGCGGCGCCTCGCCCGTCAGCGGGCGCCAAGGCGGCCAGCCAGAAAGTGGTCCAACGAGTACGGCCCGGCGCCCCGAGCGATCAGCACCAGCAGCACCGTGGCCCAAACGCCGTGGGTCGGGTAGGCATCGGGATAGACGAAGAGCTGGATGGTCAGGGTCATGCCGAGCAGCGCGAGGGCCGACAGGCGCGTGGCCAGCCCGAGCAGCAACAGGACGGGAAAGACATGCTCGGCCAGCGCCGCCAGCAAGGCCGCCAGCGCGGGCGGCAGCAGGGGCAGCCGGTATTCGTTCTCGAAGAGGAACAGCGCCGACTCGGCGAGGCGCGGCCAGCCCAGCTGGAACTCGCCCGAGATCAGGTCGATCGCCAGCCCTTCGATCTTGGTCTGCCCCGACTTCCAGAATACCGCCGCAATCGAGAAGCGCCCGAGCAGCAGGACCAGACCGTCGGGGATGCCCGACAGCCACCGGGTGAGGCGCTCGAGCGGGTGGAGCGCCGGAGATGGCAGTGGACCTTGCCGGGTACTGAAAGGCGTGTTCATGGTGTGCTCCGCGAAGGATGGAGTGTGGTGATGGCCGACTTCTGCAGCAGCAGGCCAAGGGTCGCGGCGAGGTCGAAGCCCGCCCCGAGGGCCGTCGCCTCCTCGGCTGCCCGGCCGAGCGGCCGCCCGGACTGGAGGGCCGCGATGAAGACACCGCTGGCGGGCGGGATCTCGATGACCTCCACCTCCAGCCCCGTGCGCAGCACCAGCGCCGTCTCGGCGACATCCGGAACCACCGCCGCGAGATCCCCCACACCCTGGTGCGCGGCCCACAGGGAGACCACCGCAAAGCGCGACGGCAGCACCGCCAGCGACGGGTGCAGGGCGAAGCGGAGCCCTGGCAGGCCGCCCTCGTCGGCAAGCTGGGCGGCGAGCGCGCCCTCACCCACCGGGCTCACGTCCGCGGCGTGGCAGGCCACGGCCCGCAGGTATTCGAGCCGCGCCACGTCCGCCAGATAGGGCAAGCCCGCGGCCGGGATAAAGCTGGCGATGAAAGCCGGAAAGTCGGCGCCGTAGCAGGCCAGCACCGGCGAACGGGGCGGATGGGCGCGGACATGGACGGCCGCCATCGCCCGAAAGAAAGCCTCGCCCACCAGTTCGTGGGTCACCACGAAGTTGCTCGCCAGGGCGTCCACGAGGGCGACGAGCACGTTGTTTCGATACACTTGGAAGCGCCGTGCCGGGTTGGAGCCGTTCCAGGCCACCAGGCCCGCCGGGCAAGGCAGCTCCGGGTCGAGGAGAGCCCGGGCGAAATCGTGTCGGGTACTCATGGCGCCACCCCTGAGCGCCCCCAGGGCCAGGCTCCGCCCAGCCCGCCCCCCGTGGGGGGCAAGGAAACTTGGGGCGGCCCTGCGTTTCCTTTAAAGCTGCCGGCCACCGCCTGCAACAGGCCCTCGGCGCGCCGGGCCTCGGCCAGCAGCACCGGCAGCGGCGGGATGTCGCTGTCCCGCTCGATCAGCGTCGGCATGGGCCCGACCCTCTCCAGCACCTTGCGGTAAAGCGCCCACACGGCCTGGGAAACGGGCGCGCCGTGGGTGTCGATGAGAAGCGGGTCGCCCGCCGCATCGACGTCCCGGGCGAAGCCGGCCAGGTGGATCTGCCCTGTCGCGGCGAGGGGCAGCGCCTCGATGCAGGCCCACGGGTCACGCCCATGATTGACGCCCGAAACATAGGCGTTGTTCACGTCAAGCAGCAGTCCACAGCCGGTGCGCGCCACCACCTCGCCAATGAACTCCGCCTCGGTGAAGGTGGACGCGGCGAACTCCACATAGGTGGCCGGGTTCTCGAGGAGCATGCGCCGCCCCAGGCGCGTCTGGACCTGGTCGACATGGGCGCACACCCGGCTCAGGCTGTCCCGGTCGTAGGGCAACGGCAGCAGGTCGTCGAGAAACACGCCGCCGTGGCTGGACCAGGCCAGGTGCTCGGAAAACGACTCAGGCGCGTAGCGGTCGATCAAGGCCGCCAGGCGATCCAGGTGCGCTGCGTCGAGCCCGCCCTCGCCGCCGATCGACAAGCCGACGCCGTGGATGGACAGGGGGTAATGGCTGCGGATCTGGGTGAGGTAGTGGTGAAGGGGGCCGCCCGCCACCATGTAGTTCTCGGCGTGGATCTCGAAGAAGCCGACATTCGGCTGCGTTTCGAGGATGCCGCGAAAATGCTCGGGCTTGAGGCCCAGCCCGCAGCGGGGCGGCAGGCTGGCGGCCCCCGGCGCAGCAACGCCCCCTGCCGGCGACGCGGGCTGGACGAGTTTCGGCATCATGGCGGGCGCTCCGCGTCGGTGCTAGGGGCTCAGGCCTTCTTTTCCTTGAACTCGGCCAGCTGGCCGTGGCCGGTGGGCGAGCTCGGCGAGGCCGTCTTCTCGCAGCTGCCCTTCGGCACCAGCGACCAGGCGTTGCCCTGGTAATCCACCTTCGAGGTGCCGGCGCAGGTGGTTCCGGCACCCGCCTTGCAATCGTTCTTGCCCTTCAGGGCGACGCCGAAGCACTTCTCCTTGTCGGCCATGCGGTCCTGGGCAGTGGCCGGGGCCGCGGCGAGGCTGAGGGCAGCGCCCATGGCCAGCGCGAGGGAAGCGGCCGAGATCGACTTGGTGGTGATGGCACTCATGATGTTTCTCCTGTCAGGGTGAGGATGCCGGAGGCTCCGGCAGGACCGCCGGGAATCCGACGCCTGCCCATTAGTCGGAGCCGGGCCCGCACTCTTACACCCATCCAGAAAAAATTTCTTGCGCCCCCCGCAGTGGCCACGGCGCTGCCGCCATCCCGCGGCAGAACGCCACTAGCGGCTGTTGCGCGCCGCCTGGTGGAAGGCGTCCAGCAGCGGCGCGCAATCAAGCAGATTGCTGCGCCCCGGGGTGTGGAACTCCGGATGCCACTGCACACCGACCACGAAACCCCGCCCGGTGTGGCGGATGGCCTCGATCATGCCGTCGTCGGTGGAAGTCGCCTCGACCACCAGATCCCGCCCCAGGCTGCGCACGCACTGGTGGTGGATGGACACCACCTGCCCGCCCACCACCGGGCCGAACCAGCGCGCAAACTGGCCACCTTCGGCAAAGTGGACGGCGTGACTGTGCTGGTCGTAGGCGTCGGCCTGGTGGCGGGCCGGCTCGGCGAACTGGGTGGGAATGTCCTGGTATAGCGAGCCGCCGAAGGCCACGTTGATGAGCTGCAGGCCCCGGCAGATGCCCAGCACCGGCTTGCCGGCCTCCACGAACTCATGGAGCAGCTCCATCTCGTAGGCGTCGCGCACCCGGTCGCCGGCCCATTCGTCCTTCAACGGCGTCTCACCATAGGCCTCCGGGCTGACGTCGGTGCCGCCCTGCAGCACCAGCCCGTCGAGATAGTCGGCGTAGTCACGGAGGCGGATGTTGCTGCGGTGGATGGGGCCATCCTTGAGGATGGACGGCACCATCAGCACCAGCACATCCCGCGACATCACCCACTGGGCGATCGACTGCTCGAGCACCTGGAGCGTCTTCGACTCGATGCCCATCGCGCCGTCCCGCGGGTGGAACAGCCGGGCCGACAGCCCGATCCGGATCGTCTTGCTGCGTGCCATCTCACCTCCCAGCCGGGCGTCCGCGCGCGGGCCTCAGATATCGGCCAGGGGCTTGCCCGCGCTGGGCGAATCCCTGACGGTCAGTTGAGCGATCACCTCGGCCAGCCCCAGGTGCAGCCGCTCCAGCGTGTCGTCGGGCAAGCCCTGCAGGGCCTGCGGCAGGATGCCCGCAACCGGCCCCGGCGCCACCGCCAGCACCTCGGCGGCCTGGTCTGTCAGCTGCACGCCGACCCGCCGCTGGTCATCGGCCTTGCGCGCCTTGGAGATCAGGCCCCGCGCCTCGAGCTTGTCGACCAGCTGGCTGCAGGTGGACTGGTGGATGGACAGGCGGGCGGCAAGCTCCGACACCCCCACGCCGGGCGTGTGGGCGATTTCGTGGAGCAGCCACAGCTGCGAGCCGGACACCCCGCAACTCTGTTCGACCTCCCGGAAGTGGTGGCGGACCGACCCGAAGATCAGCCGGAACTGCTTCAGGACGGTGAGGGCCATGGGGTCTGCGGGGGCTTGCGGGGTGAGCGTCATCGGCTTGGCGTTTGCGAAATATGTTTTCGTAAATTATATTTGTTCCAATGTTTTTTTAAAAGTACGTCTTCGCCAAGCTCATGCTCCTTCACCGCCACGACCTGAAAACATCCCTCCGGCACCGTCTCGGTGAAGCACAGCCGGGCAGCCGGAGCGGCACTGAAACCAGCCGCCGAAGCAGCCGGAATGCGGGCGGCTGCGGCCCCGGTGAGCGCAAGCCGGCGCCCCCGGCCCGCGGAGCCCTGCCCCGATGATGCCGCCCCGCCAAGGCTGGGAGGCGCTGCAGGAGCGGCTCCTCTTCCTGCCGCCGCTTCCCGAGCAGCTCGACCCGCTGGCCCTCTTCGCCCTGCTGCTGGTGGCCGGGCTGCTGGTCGGGGAGACGCTGTTCCGCCGCTTCGGCCTGTCGCGCATCGTCGGCTACGTGCTGGCGGGTGCCGTCGCCGGGCCGGGTGTGCTGGGCTGGCTGGATCGGGAAACCGTCGCCCTGGCCAAGCCGGTGGCCGACGCCGCGCTGGGCCTCCTGCTCCTCGAGACCGGCCGCCACCTCGACCTGCGCTGGCTCAACGCCAACCGGAGCCTGCTGGCCAGCGCGCTGGCCGAATCGGGGCTGGCCTTCGTGTCGATCTTCACCTTCGCCCTGCTGGCGGTCGGCCTGAGCCCCGGCTGGAGCGCCGCCACCGCGGCGATCACGATGGCCTCGGCACCGGCGGTGGTGCTGCTCACCGCCCAGGAGAACCGCGCCCAGGGCCAGGTCACCCAGCGCACGCTGCTGCTCACGGCGATCAGCTGCGCGCTCTCCTTCGTGGTCTTCGCGCTGGTGCTCGGCGTCGTGCACGCAGAGCAGGCCGGCGACTGGCTCAACGCCATCGTGCACCCGCTGTGGGTGGTCTGCGGCAGCGCCGGCATCGGGCTGGCCTGCGCCCGCCTGGCCCTGGCGATCGCCGCGCGGCAGGCCAAGGGCTCGGCGGCCCAGGTGTTCATCCTGGTCGCCGTCGCGCTGCTGGCCATCGGCGTGGCGCGGATGCTGGCGGTACCGGTGTTCCTCAGCCTGTTCATGATGGGCGCCGCGCTCAACCTGGCCGACCAGACCAAGGTGCTGGCCTACACCAGGCTCCCCGAGGGGCACTGGACCCTGGCCATCGTGCTGTTCGTGGTGACCGGCGCCATGCTGCCCCTCGACAAGCTGAGCTGGCTCACCGGGCTGCAGGCGATCGGCCTCATCGTGGTGCGCGGCCTGGCCAAGTTTGCCGGCGTGGTGCTCACCGGCCGCAACGACCTGCCGGCCGCCAAGCGTCGGCTGGTGGGCGTCGGCATCCAGCCCTTGTCCGCCACCGCCATCTTCATGGGCGCCGAACTGGCCGCGATCTACCCCGAGGTCAGCGGCCAGGCCCTGCTGCTGCCACTGCTGGCCGCCGCCCTGATGGAGCTGGCCGGCCCCCAGCTGTGCCGGTACGCCTTCAAGCAGGCCGGCGAGACCGAACCGCCACCCGAGCCCCGCCGATGAGCGACCTTTCCCAACTCCGCTTCACCCCCAGCCGCCCCCTCACCCTTGGCGTCGAACTCGAGCTCCAGCTCGTCTCCCTGCGCGACTACGACCTCACCCGCGCCGCCACCGACCTGCTGGGTGGGCTGCACTACGACGACCGCTTCGGCGAGATCAAGCTCGAGATCACCGAGAGCATGATCGAGGTGAACTCCCGCCCCCGGCAGGACGTCACCGCCATCGCCGCCGACCTCGACGGGCTGCGCCAGGTGCTGGTGGAGCACTGCCAGCGCAACAACATCGCCGTCTGCGGCGGCGGCACCCACGCCTTCCACCACTGGCCGGAGCGACGCATCAGCCCCGGCGAGCGCTTCGCCTTCCTCAACGAGCGCTACGGCTACCTGAGCAAGCAATTCACGGTGTTCGGGCAGCACATCCACATCGGTGTGCCCTCCGGCGACGACGCCATCTGGCTGACCCACGCCCTCAACCTCCATGTGCCCCACTTCGTGGCCCTGTCGGCCGCGTCGCCTTATCTCGACGCCACCGACACCGGCTTCGAATCGGCCCGCCTCAACGCCGTCTCGGCCTTCCCCCTGTCCGGGCAGGCCCCCGACGTGGCCGACTGGGCGGCCTTTCTCGATCACATGGCGCTGCTCCAGTCCTGCGGGGTCGCCGAGAGCATCAAGGACCTGTACTGGGACGTGCGCCCCAAGCCCGAATACGGCACCGTGGAAGTCCGCGTCTGCGACACCCCACTGACCGTCGACCGAGCCACCGAGCTGGCCGCCTTCGCCCAATGCCTGGCCCGCTACCTGCTACGCGAACGGCCGCCGGTAGTGCCGGCGATGCAGGCCCTGGTGGCCCGTTACAACAAGTTCCAGGCCTGCCGCTTCGGCTTCGCGGCCGAACTCGCCGACCCGCTGCGGCGCTGCAAGACGCCCCTCGCCACCGCGCTTCCGGCGCTCCTCGAGCAACTCGCCGGCGACGCCGACGACCTGGGCTGCCGGCCGCAGCTCGACCGCCTGCGCGCGCTGGCCGCAAGCCACCAGGGCGACGCCGCCTGGCTGCGGCAGACCTACCAAGCCACCGGCAACCTCCACGACCTGACCCGGGCCGCGGCAGACGAGTTCGCCCGGCCTTCCTCTTATTGCGCCCAGGCCTAGCCGCCTGTCGGGCATACAGAAACGACACGAAAATCTGGTGGTTCGAGGCGGGATTTCAGCGACGCCCGAGGCGTGCGAGTGATCCGGGCCGGGGCAGCGCCGGGAATACGCACAGGCGCCAGCAACGCTCCGAGGTTTGGCCCGGCCAGCGGGGCAAGGCACGCACCGCAGCAGGCATGGCGCGACAGGCATAAAGCAGGCGGCTCAAGCAGCCATCACCGGCAGCCCGCCGACACGCGAAGCACGCCGGATCAGCGCCGGAAGGGCAGCAGCTCGCCGGGCGTGAAACCCTTTTCGCGCAGGCGGGCCTGGGCGGCCAGCGCATCGCGTCGATCGGCAAACGGCCCGACGAGAACCCGGGTCTCCAGGTGGGAGGGCACGCCTGCGGCCGATAGCCGGGCCCTCAGCACCTCGGCCTGTTCGGCGGTGGGAAAGGCCCCCAGGGGCAGGTAATAGGCACCATCGGCAGCCGCGCGCGGGGCCGGGGCCGCCCCTGCTTCGGCAGCCACCGTGGGCGCCGGGGCCGACGCGGCCGGCGCTGGCCGTACAGCGGGCACCGCAGCCGGTGCCTGGGCGGTGGCAGGCACAGGCGCCACGGCAGCCGTCGCGCTTCTGGCGGCTGGCGCCACCGCAGACTGCGGGGCCGTCGGCACAGCGGGCTCGTCGGGTTTCCGCACGGTTTCGACGCGGCCTGGAGCCGCCGGCGCCATCGTACCCTGGGCCGGCCGCGCCGGTGGGCGGGTGCCCTCGACGACATTGGCCTGGCGTTCGAGCCGCTCGGCCCGGCTGGCCTTGGTGTCGGGCGGCAGACTCGGCGCCGGCGCCTCCTCGGGTGGCGCCACGGGGCGCAGGGCGGCTTCAGCGCCGGCCCTCAGCACGTCGGGCGGCGCATCACGCCCGGCCTCGGACGCAACCTGGGCCGGCGCGATCGGCTTGGTGGGCAATACCACCTCCTCTTCGGGCACCGGCGGGCGCGACTGGTGATCGAACACCGCCAGCCCGCCCAGCAGCAAGCCGATCAGGCCCACGGCCATGCCCGCCCGCACCCACAACTGCCGGCGGCCGTCTTCGTCGCCCACGGCCTCCACCTCGGCGGTTTTCCGCTCTTCGTTCATGCTCCATCCTCCGCCCGTGCCAGCGCACACACCAGTTCGGCCTCAGCCACCGAGATCCCGCAGTGATCCGCGATCTGCGCCGCGGTGACCCCCCGGCCGGCCAGCAGCATCGCCTCGGAATGCTGCGGCGACACCGGACGCACATACTGCTGCGCGGCCTGCGGTTGCTGGGCCTGCACCTCGGCGCGGGCCAGGGTGCCCTGAATCTCGTTCATGTCGAGCCGCATCGCGACCAGCTCGCTGCGCAGGAAATCCTGCTCCGTGCGTAGCTGGCCGATGTCGCGGCGCAGCTGCTGGATCTCGAGCTCGTTCATTTCGGCGAGGGGGATTTCGGGCGGCGCAGGCATCGTCTCGACGGTGGCCGCGGCGGGCGGCGCAGCGACGACCTCGGTCTGCGGGGCGGCCTCCGCCGCGGCGCGAGCCGTGCGCGGCAGCGCCAGCCGGAAGAGGATGACCACCAGATAGAGGGAGAGCACGCCGACCAGCGCCCAGATCGCCTCCCGCACGCCGAGTTCCATCATCGTGCCAGCCCTCCGACCCGTCGGCGGGCGATTGCCCCGCTGGCGCCACGCGGCGCCGGACTGCCCGGATCGGCGGGGCGAGCCGGACCACACTCAGGCCCGAACGCCCCCTTTTTCGACTGGAACCCAATTCTCGCGATGATCTTTCCCCTGATGACGAGTACGTCCGTGACGCTGCAGCAACCCTTGGAATGCTTTGAGCACGCCCGCCAGGAAGGCGCGGGCGAAGAGATGGAAGCCAGTGTGCGTGGGGCTGTCGAGGCTACATAAGGTAGCCGGTCGCGCCCAACCGGATGATAGCCTTGCGCCTCTTCACCGACAATGCGGCGCCTCGCCGGTGCTCCCTTTTTCACCATGCTCTACCTCAAAAACATCGTCGCGGCGCTCATCCTGCCGCCCCTCGGCCCCCTGATGCTGGTCGCCCTCGGCCTGCTGCTGCTCGGATGGCTGCCGCGCATCGGCCGCGTCGTGGCCTGGAGCGGCATCGCCGTGGGCCTCGCCATGATCACGCCGGCATCGGTGGGCACGCTCCTCGAACCGCTCGAGGACATCCCGGCGGTGGAGCCGGCGAGCCTCGCCGGGGCCGACGCCATCGTCATCCTGAGCGGCGGCCTGCGCGACTACGCGCCGGAATATGGCGGCTCGACGGTGAACCGCATCACCCTCGAACGGGTCCGCTACGGCGCTCGGCTGGCGCGGCAGAGCGGGCTGCCGGTACTGGTGTCGGGCGGCACCCCGAGCCGGCAAGCCAACGCCCGGGGCCCGGGCGAGGCGCAGCTGATGAAACAGGTGCTGGAGGAGGATTTCCGGGTGCCCGTGAAGTGGGTCGAGGGCCGCTCCCTCGACACCCGCCAGAACGCCGACTTCAGCGCGCAGCTACTCCTGCCGCAGGGGGTGAAGCGGGTCGTGCTGGTGACCCACGCGGCCCACATGCACCGCTCGGTAGAGGCCTTCGAGCACGCCGGGCTGGCGGTGATCCCGGCCCCCACCGCGTTCTTCGGCGGCCCTGGCAAGGACGACAACCTCCTGCCAAAGCTGCCCGGCATCAACACCGCCTATGCCGGCGGCTACGCGGCCCACGAATGGGTCGGCATCCTGGCCTACCGGCTCAGCCGTTGAAACGCGGCTTGCGCTTTTCGAGGAAGGCGCCGATGCCCTCGTCGAAATCAGGCCGTGCGGCGCAGCGGGCAAAGGCCTCGGCCTCCAGCTGGAGCTGGGCATCGAGGCTCTGGTCGGGCGACTGGTTGAGCAGGCGCTTCATCTCGGCGTAGGCCTCCTTCGGGCCGCGCAGAATGCGGCCGACCAGCGCGTCCACCGCCGCGTCGAGCTCGGCGAGCGGCACCACCTTGTTGGCCACGCCCAGGCGCAGCGCCTCGGCGGCGTCGAAGCGCTCGGCCATCAGGAGCAGCTCGAAGGCCTTGTGGCGCCCAACGATGCGCGGCAAAAACCACGACACGCCGCCGTCACCCGACAGCGCGATACTGCCGTAGGCGGTGGTGAAGTAGGCCGTGTCGGCCGCCAGCACCATGTCGCAGCCCAGCGCCAGCGACAGGCCGAAGCCGGCGCAGGCACCG
This sequence comes from Zoogloea ramigera, assembly GCF_006539865.1. GTDB lineage: Bacteria > Pseudomonadota > Gammaproteobacteria > Burkholderiales > Rhodocyclaceae > Zoogloea > Zoogloea ramigera. The sequence goes on along the minus strand of NZ_BJNV01000009.1, from coordinate 26,440 downwards.
TGCACGCGGCCGATCACCGGCACCCGCAGGCCGGCCAGTGCCTCGACGCTGCGGTTGATGTCCTGCTCGATGGTGGCGCGGAAGCTGGCGATGCGGCTCTCGGGCGACAGGTGCAGCTGGCCGGCGAAATCCTTCAGGTCGCCGCCGGCCATGAAATGCTCGCCGGCGCCCTTGATGACGACCACCCGCAGGTCGTCCCGATGGGCGAGCTTTGAGGTGGCCTCGGCCAGGGCGCCCATCATCTCGAAGGAGAGGGCATTGAGCGCGGCCGGGCGGTTGAGGGTCAGGGTGGCGACGCCATCCGTGACGTCGAGGAGAATCGTGGAGCTCATGGTGCGTCCTTGTTGGGGTAAGGAGGCGATTTGACCCTGAAACGCAGCCGGCGGGAAGCACCCCAGCCCCGTCAAAGCGGCGGGCGGCCCGGAACTCCGGCCCCAACTCAAGACACGGTGACCTCGCCCGTCAGGGCGAGCACCCCGGATGTGCTCGCGAGCAGATCGGCGCTCCTCGGGAGCAGCCCGGCGGTACTCACGAGGGGCTCCACGCTCCTCCCGAGCAGCACGGAGGTGCTCGGGAGGAGCGTGGAGGTGCGAGGGGGCCGCTAAAAGCGCGTCGAGAGGAGCGCCAGGGTGCTCGGGACGGGCCGGCAGGTGGTCGCGAGCAGGCGCGCCGTACTATCGACACGCCCGCTTTCCCGGCGGCCCTGGGCCGTCACACCCTCTCGAACACCCCCGCCGCGCCCATCCCGGTGCCAATGCACATCGAGATCATCCCGTAGCGCGCCTGGCCGCGCTGCATCGCGCTCATCAGCGTAGCCGCGCGGATCACGCCAGTGGCCCCCAACGGGTGGCCCAGCGCGATGGCGCCGCCCTGGGGGTTCACCTTCGCCGGGTCGAGATCCAGCTGGCGCACCACCGCCAGCGCCTGGGCGGCGAAGGCCTCGTTGAGCTCGATCCAGTCGAGCTCGCCCTGAGCGATGCCGGCCGCCTTGAGGGCGCGGGGGATCGCCTCGACCGGGCCGATGCCCATCACCTCCGGCGGCACGCCGGCCACCGCGTAGCTGCTAAAGCGGGCGATCGGCGTGACGCCGTAACGCTTCACCGCCGCCTCCGACATCAGCAGCACCGCACCGGCGCCGTCCGACATCTGCGAGCTGTTGCCGGCCGTCACCGAGCCGCGGGCGGCGAACACCGGCTTGAGCTTGCCGAGGGTCACCAGCGAAGCATCGGCCCGCGGGCCCTCGTCGGTGTCGCACAGGCGCTCGGACACGCGCACCGCGCCGCCCTCGCCCGGCTTGTAGCTGCTCACCAGGTAGGGCGTGATCTCGTCCCGGAAGGCGCCGGCAGCGATTGCGGCCACCGCGCGGCGGTTGGACTCGACCGCGAAGGCGTCCTGGTCGTCGCGGCTGATCTGCCACTGCTGGGCCACCTTCTCGGCGGTGAGGCCCATGCCGTAGGCGATGGCGAGGTTCTCGTCATGGGCGAAGATCGCCGGGTTCAGCGAGATCTTGTTGCCCATGATCTGCGGCATCACGCTCATGCTCTCGGTGCCGGCGGCGATCATCACGTCGGCCTCGCCCAGGCGGATGCGCGCCGCGGCGTCGGCCACCGCCTGCAGGCCCGACGAGCAGAAGCGGTTGATGGTGATGCCCGGCACGGTGTTGGGCAGCCCGGCCAGCAACAGGCCGATGCGCGCCACGTTCATGCCCTGCTCGGCCTCGGGCATCGCGCAGCCGACGACCACGTCGCCGATCTCGGTTGCGTCGAGGCCCGGCACCTTGGCGACGACGGCCTTCAGCACGTGGGCCAGCATGTCGTCGGGGCGCACGCTGCGGAACATGCCGTTGCGCTTGGCTACCGGCGTGCGGGTGGCGGCGACGATGTAGGCGTCCTGGATCTGTTTGCTCATGGTGTTCATCCCTCAGTTGCGCAGCGGCTTGCCGGTTTCCAGCATGTGCACGATGCGTTGCTGGGTCTTCTCGGTTTTGAGCAGCTCGACGAAGAGCGCGCGCTCCACGTCCAGGAGCCACTGCTCGGGCACCCTGGCGTTAGTGTCCACTTCGCCGCCGCACAGGGCGGTGGCGGCGGCCTTGGCGACGCGGTAATCCCAGGCCGAGATGAAGCCGCCTTCCCGCATGTTGATCAGCATCATCTCGCAGGTGGCGATGCCGTTGCGGCCGGCCACCGGCACGGCGCGCTGCACCGGCGGCGCCTGCCAGCCGGCCTCGGCCAGCGCACGGGCGCGGTGGAGGGCCACGTGCAGCAGCTCGCGGGCGTTGAAGACGATGTCGTCGGAGGGCTTGGCAAAGCCCAGCTCGACGGCCTGCAGCGCGCTCTTCGAGACGTTGGCCATCGCGATGGTCTGGAACATGTTCTGGATGAAGGGGAACACGTCACCACCGGCGGCCCGGGCGGCCATCTCGGCGGCGCGCAGGGCGAACTCCTTGCAGCCGCCACCGGCCGGGATCAGCCCGACACCCGCCTCGACGAGGCCCACGTAGCTCTCCAGCGCCAGCACCCGATGGCTGGCGTGCATCACAAATTCGCAGCCGCCCCCCAGCGCCATACCCTGCACCGCGGCGACGGTGGGCACCGCGGCGTGCTTGAGGGCCATCGAGACCTGCTGGAACTTGGCGACGGTCTTTTCGAGGAGGTCGAACTGGCCGGCCTGGCAGGCTTCAGCCACCTGCTGCAGGTTGGCGCCCACCGCGAAGGGCGCGTCGTGCCAGATCACCAAGCCGTCCAGGTCGCGCTCGGCGCGGGCGATGGCCTCGAGCAGGCCGTCCATCACCTCGTTGCCGATGGCGTGCATCTTGGACTTGAACGACACGATGCCGATGCGCGCGTCGCGCGCCGGCAGGCTCCACAGGCGCACGCCCTCGTTCTCCCACAGGGTGAGGCCGGCGTCGGGCGCGGCTTCGCCCAGCACCTGTTCGGGGTAGAGCTGGCGGCCATACACCGGCAGGGCCGAGCGGGGCTTGAGGGTGGATTCAAACGCGCTCCACGAACCGGCAGCGGCATGCACGCCCTGGCGACCGTCGACGACCCAGGCGGGCAGCGGCGCATTGCTCATCGCAAGGCCGGCGTCGATGTCGGCCTGGATGGCCGCGGCAATCGCCTGCCAGCCGGCGGCCTGCCAGGTCTCGAAGGGGCCGGTGCTCCAGCCGAAGCCCCAGCGCATCGCCAGGTCGATGTCGCGGGCGTTGTCGGCAATGGCGCCGAGCTGCACCGCGCAGTAGTGAAAGACGTCGCGGAAGATCGCCCACAAAAACTGCGCCTGCGGGTGGCTGCTGGCGCGGAGCTGGGCGAACCTGTCGGCCGGGTTGCGCTGTTTGAGGACCGCCAGCACCTCGGGTGCGACCTCGCCGGCGCTGGGGCGGTAGGCCTGGGTGGCGACGTCGAGGACGGTGATGGTCTTGCCGTCTTTCCGGTAGATCCCGCCACGGGTCTTCTGGCCAAGTGCGCCCTGGGCGATGAGGCCGGTGAGCCAGTCGGGGTTCTTGAAGTAGGCGTGCCAGGGGTCGTCCGGCAGCGTGGCCTGCATGGTGCCGACGACGTGGGCCAGGGTGTCGAGGCCGACCACGTCGGCAGTGCGGTAGGTGGCGCTCTTGGGGCGGCCGATCAGCGGGCCAGTGAGGGCGTCGACCTCGTCGAAGCCGAGGCCCAAGCGCGCGGTGTGGTGCATCACCGCCAGAATCGACATCACGCCGATGCGGTTGGCGACGAAATTGGGGGTGTCCTTGGCGCGGATGATGCTCTTGCCGAGCCGGGTGGTGAGCCAGGCTTCCAGGTCGTCGAGCATGGCCGGCTGGGTGCGGGCGGTGGCAATGAGTTCGACCAGCGCCATGTAGCGCGGCGGGTTGAAGAAGTGGATGCCGCAGAAGCGGTCGCGCAGGGCTTCGGGCAGGCCGGCGTCGAGGGCGGCGATCGACAGCCCCGAGGTGTTGGAGGCGAAGATCGCATCCGGGCGGATGAAGGGCGCGACCTTGGCGTAGAGGTCGAGCTTCCACTCGAGCTTCTCGGCGATGGCCTCGATGATGAGGTCGCAGCCGCGCAGCTGTTCGAGGTCGCTACCGTAGTTGGCCACGTCGATGAACTGGGCCCTGTCTTTGGTGGCGAAGGGCGCCGGGTCGAGCTTCTTGAGGCTGTCGATGGCCTTGCGGGCGATGCCGCTAGGGTCACCCTCCTTCGCCGGCAGGTCGAAGAGGACCACCGGCACGCCGGCGTTGGCGCAGTGGGCGGCGATCTGCGCCCCCATCACGCCAGCGCCCAGCACCGCCACCTTCCGAATGATCAATCGGCTCACGCGTTTCTCCTTTTGGCTCGGCCCGCGGAGGGCCTGATTTCTTATGGGTGTCGCACTGTGCTGCGCCGTGCCGGAGCGCTACGAAACCGGCACGGCGGTAGGGCTCAGAAGGCCATCGAATACTGGGCGCCGAGAATCCACACGCGGGCGTCGTAAACGCCCTTCACGTCGCCACGCCCGAGGGACGCCTGCCTGTTGTCGATGTGGCTCTCGGAGACCTGGATGTAAGCCGCCCCCAGGTCCACCGTGGAGGCCTTGTCCAGCTTGATCTGGGCGCCGGTGGTCAGCCAGGTGCGGTTGGCGTCGGGCAGGGACACCAGGCGGTGGGCGGTGTCAGGCACCGGCGTCTGGTCGTAGGCGACACCGAACTTGAGCTTGAGGGTATCGCTGAAGCGATAGTTGGCACCGAGGGCGTAGCGCCAGGAATCGCGGAAGGCTGTGTCGAGTGTCTGCACCGTGCGGCCGCTCAGGCTGCCCGAGGTGCGCACGATGTCCACCTTGTCGATGCTGCTCCAGCCCGTCCACGAGACGTCGCCGAGCATCTCCCACTTGTCGTTGAGCTGCTGCGCCACCGACAGGATGAAGGTGTCGGGCAGCTCGACAAACGCCTTCGCGCTGCCCGACGTAAGGGCGGCGCTGGCACCCTGGGCGGGGCCGCGCACGCTCAGGTCGCCCTCCAGCGTGTGGCGGATCTTCGAGCGGTACGAGACACCGACCTTGGTGCTCGGGCTGAGGGTGAACAGCGCGCCCACGTTCCAGCCCCAGCTGGTGTCACCGGCAGACAGGGTCGCCTTGGTGGTGGCCAGCGCCGGCGAAACCACGGCCGCCAGCCGGCTGTACTCCACCTCCATGCGCTGGATGCTGATGCCCGCGCCGATCGACACCCGCTCGGTGGCGCGCAGGGCGATGCTCGGGTTGATGTTGTAGGTCTTGATGTCGAATTTGAGCGCCTGGGCGCCGCCGAGCCAGGGGTTGTCGTATTCGGTGACCAGGCCAAAGGGCGCACCGAAGCCGATGCCGGCATAGACGTCCTTGTTGAGCGCCCACGACATGTAGCCATTGGGGATGAAAGCCCAGCTCCCCGCGTCACCGCCCTCGCCCGCCGCCCCCAGCGCCCCCACGCTCGAACCGCGGTTGTCGAACTTGAAGGTCGGCCGCACCGCCGAGAAGCCCACCGAGATCTCCCGATCCTTCAGCTGGGTCATCCCCGCCGGGTTGAAGAAGATCGTGCTGGCGTTCTCGGCCACCGCGGCCGAGCCGGCGTAGGCGTTGCCGATGCCGCTGGCGTTCTGCTCGAGCAGCTGGAAGCCGGCCGCGGAGGCATGGCCGCTGGCGAGGCCGAGGGCCAGCAAGGGCATCAGGCGGGCGATGGTTTTCATCTTCATGGGTGTCTCCTCGTGTTTGGCGCGGTTGTAATATTGGGTGCCACGGGGTGCGCCGAACCCCGGGCGAATCCTGGGCCTGGAGGCCAAAACCCCTCCAGGCATTGAGTCTCAGTGGCCCGGCGCCCCTGCTGCGCGGGAATGGTTGAGCGGCCCGCCGGTAAACGGCGCAAAGCCGGTTCCGAATATAACCCCGGCGTCGGCCAGATCGGCATCCTCGACCACCCCTTTCGCCACACAATTTTCGGCGGCCGCCAGCAGCGGCGCCAATATGCGCCCGGCGAGGCCCTCCTGCACCCGCGGGGCGGCGGCCTTCTGTGCCTTGCCGCCTTCCCAGCGGTAAAAACCCTGCCCGCTCTTCTTGCCGAGCTGGCCGGCGGCCACCTTGTCAGCCAGCGCCCGCGGCAGCACCGCGTCGGCCCCGGCCAGCGCCTTGCCCGCCGCCACTGCGATGTCGAGGCCCACCGTGTCGATAAGCTCGATCGGCCCCATCGGCATGCCGAAGGCGGTGAGCGCCGCGTCGATGGCCTCGGGCGCGATGCCCTCGTCCACGCAGCGCAGGGCCTCGTACATGTAGGGCCCGAGCACCGCGTTGACCAGAAAGCCCGGCGCATCGCTCACCGGCAACGGCAGCTTGTCGAGCTTGCGCACGAAGGCCGCGGCTTGCCGGAAGGCCTCGTCACCGGTGGCCGCGGTGCGCACCACCTCGACCAGCGGCATCATCGCCACCGGGTTGAAGAAATGCACGCCCACCAGCCGGGCCGGGTCGACAAGCGCCGCGGCGATGTCGGCGATGCGCAGGCTGGAGGTGTTGGAGGCGATCAGCGCGTCGGGCCGGGCGCGCCGCTCGATGTCGGCGAGCAGCGCGCGCTTGGCCTCCAGGTTCTCGAAGATCGCCTCGATCACCACGTCGGCCTGGGCCACGCCGTGGCCGGCCGGGTCGGGGATCAGGCGGTCGAGGGCGAAGCGCACCTCCCGCGGCTGGCCGCGCAGCTTGCGCTCGAAGCGCTTGGCGGCCCGGGCGACGGCCGGCGCGATGCGCTCGATGCTCTGGTCCTGCAGGGTCACGATCATGCCGCGCAGCGCACATTCGGCGGCGATGTCGCCGCCCATCACCCCGGCGCCCACCACATGGACCCGCTTCGGCGCAAAGTCGGCATCCTTGCCGAAGGCCTTCAGGCGCTCCTGCAGGTAGAACACCCGCACCAGGTTCTTGGCGGTGGGCGAGCGGAAGATCGCCTCCAGCGACGCCGGCGACTCGGCCGGCACCGCCAGCGCGTTGCCGCCGTGGCGGGCCCAGATGTCGATGATCGCGAAGGGCGCCGGGTAGTGCTCGGGGCGCACCTTGGCGGCCGTTTGCTGGCGGGCCTGGCGGGCCACGACGCCCTTCAGCGGGCCGCTAAGAAGGCGCTGCATGAAGGGCAGCCCGCGCGGCGCGCGGCCCGACAGCAGCGTGATGCGGGCGGCGCTGTCCATCACCCGCGGCGGCACGCAGTCGTCGGCGAGGCCAAGGCGCTTCGCCTTGCGGGCATCGACGCCCTTGCCGGTGAGCATCAGGTCGAAGGCCACCGCCGGGCCGACCAGGCGCGGCAGGCGCAGCATTCCGCCCCAGGCCGGGTAGATGCCCAGCATCACCTCGGGCAGCGCCATGCGGGTGGCGGGCTCGTCCACGGTGATGCGGTAGCGGCAGGCCAGCGCCAGCTCGAAGCCGCCGCCCATGCAGTGGCCGCGCACCAGCGCGAGGGTCGGGTAGGCCACCGCCGCCAGCCGGTTGAACAGGCTCCAGCCGCGCTCCACCAGCGCGCGGGCGGCGGCCGGGGAGTCGATGCGGGTGAACTCCTCGATGTCGGCGCCGGCGATGAAACCGGCCGCCTTGCCCGAGCGGATCACCAAGCCCTTGGGCGGCTGGCGGTCGAGTTCGTCGAGGAGGCTGGCAAGCTCAGCCATCACCGCGCTGCCCAGGGTGTTGGTGCTGCTGCCCGCCACGTCCAGCGTGGCCCAGGCGATGCCCTCGGCGTCGCGCTCAAGTTTCCAGTGTTGCAGTGCCATCACAGGGCCTCCACCAGCATCGCGCCACCCAGACCGCCACCGATGCAGATCGTGGCGATGCCCCGCTTGCCGCCCGTGCGGCGCAGCGCCTGCAACAGGTGCAGCACGATGCGCACCCCGCTCGCCCCCACCGGGTGGCCCAGCGCCACCGCGCCGCCATCAATGTTCAGCCGGGCCGGCTCGATTGCACCCAGCGCGCCGGGCAGGCCGAGGCGCTCGCGGCAATAAACGTCATCCTGCCAGGCGCGCAGGCAGCCGATCACCTGGGCCGCGAAGGCTTCGTTGAGCTCCCACAGGTCGAGGTCATTCAGCCCGAGTCCGTGGCGCTGCAGGATGGGCGTGGCCGCATGCACAGGGCCGAGGCCCATCAGCTCGGGCTCGAGGGCCGCCCACTGGCTATCCACGATGCGGCCGATCGGCGTGAGGCCGTGCTGCACCACCGCGGCCTCCGAGGCCAGCACCAGCCACGCCGCGCCGTCGGTGATCTGCGAGCTGTTGCCGGGGGTGACACGGCCGTACTTCTTGTCGAAGAAAGGTTTGAGCTTGGCGAGGCCGGCCAGCGACGCGTCCCGGCGCAGGCCGTCGTCGCTGGCGTAGATGCTGCCGTCGCGGTCGATCAGCGGCACGATCTCGGCAAAATGCCCGGCGTCCTGGGCGGCCGCCACGCGGCGGTGGCTTTCGACGGCGTAGGCGTCCATCTCGTCGCGGCTGATGCCGAAGCGCCAGGCCAGGTTCTCGGCGGTCTGGCCCATCAGCTGGCCGACGATGGGGTCGGTGAGGCCCTTCATGATGCCGATCACCGGCGCCAGGTAGCCGAAGCGGAACTTCCTGAGCATGGCGAGGCGCTGCCCCAGGCTGCGCGCGCCCATCCAGCCGGCGAACCAGCGCACCATCGGGTCGGACAACAGCAACGGCGCCCGCGACAGGGCATCGACGCCGCCGGCCAGCACCAGCTGCGAGCGGCCGCTGTGGATGTTGGCCATCGCCGAATCGATGGCCTGCATGCCCGACGCGCAGTTGCGCATCACCGTCCAGCCCTGCACCTGGGTGCCGCAGCCCATGCGCAGCGCGGCGACGCGGCCGATGTTCACCTCGTCCGGCGAAGGGCTGGCGCAGCCGAGGATCACCTCGTCGAGCTGCTCCGGGGCAAAGCGCTGGCGGGCCAAGAGCGCGCTGCCGGCGGCGGTGGCCAGGTCGCCCGCAGCAAACGGGCCGGGGGCGTTGCGCGCCTTCAGGAAGGGCGTGCGCGCCCCGTCGATGATGTAGATGGGCGGGTTCATTCAGGCTGCCTTGCGGGGTTCGGCCACATCGACCAGCGCGGCGCGCAGGTCGAAGTCGTAGGGGAAGTCATCCACCCGGATGACCTTGTCGCGCAGCATGCCGCGGCGCATGGCCGTGGCGTGCTCGTCGCGGGTGATCACTCCAGCTTCGAGGGCGGCCGTGTAGATGGCATCCACACCGCCGCCGATCATCAGGCCCGGCTTGAACTGCCCGGCCTTGATCGCCCGGCGCAGCTTGGCCTCGACCGGCTCGGCCTCGACGGTGGCCGCAAAGGCGGCCTCGAGGGCGGCGACGGGCTCTTCGAGGTCGGTGGGCAGATATACATCAGCGGTAAGCCGGTCGCGGGTGGCCGAGGGTTCGATCAACAGGCGCGCCACGTCCTGGCCCAACTGGTCCGACGGCGGTACCCACGGCTTGCCCAGCGGAAACACCACCACCCGCCGCAGGAAGGCGGCAAACAGCCGGTTGGGGAAGTTGGCAATCACGCCCTCGAAGGCTTCGCCGGCCTTGAACAGGCAGTCCTGCAGCGCCCAATGCAGCAGCGGCAGGTCGGCCACCGGGCGGCCTTCGTCCTCGAAGCGCTTGAGGGCGCAGGAGGCCAGGTACATCTGGGCCAGCACGTCGCCGAGGCGGGCCGACAGCTTCTCCTTGCGCTTAAGCGAGCCGCCCAGGGTGCCCATCGCCAGGTCGGCGGTAAAGGCGAAGGCCGCCGACATGCGGGTGAGCTGCTGGTAATAATGGCGCGCCTCGGGGGCCACGCCCTCGGGCACACCTACAAAGCGCGCCCCGCTGAGCCCCATCACCAGCGCCCGGGCGGCGTTGCTGACGCTGAAGCCCACGTGCCCCCACAGCGCCGCGTCGAAGCCGGCGAGGTCGCCCTCGCGGGCCGCGTGCATCTCTTCAAGCACATACGGGTGGCAGCGGATCGCCCCCTGGCCAAACAAAATCAGGCTGCGGGTGAGGATGTTGGCGCCCTCCACGGTGATCGCCACCGGGATCTGCTGGTAGGCGCGCCCCAGGAAGTTCTGCGGCCCCAGGCAGATGCCCTTGCCGCCGATCACGTCCATGCCGTCGTTAACCGTTTGCCGCGCACGCTCGGTGACGTGGTACTTGACGATGGCCGACACCACCGACGGCTTCTCGCCCAGGTCGATGGCGCCGGCGGTCATCACCCGCGCCGCGTCCGACAGCCAGGTGTTGCCGCCGATGCGGGCCAGCGCCTCCTCGACGCCCTCGAAGCGCCCCACCGCCGTCTTGAACTGGTAACGCACGCGGGCATAGGCGCCCACCGCGCGGGCCGTCATCTTCTGCATACCGGTGTTGGAGCCCGGCAGCGAGATCGACCGCCCCGCCGCCAGGCACTCCATCAACATCCGCCAGCCCTGCCCCGCCATCGCCGGGCCACCGATGATGAACTCGAGGGGCATGAACACATCGGTGCCACGGATCGGCCCGTTCATCCACACCGCGTTGAGCGGGAAATGCCGCCGGCCGATAGCCACGCCCGGGTGATCGTGGGGCACCAGCGCACAGGTGATGCCGATATCCTCCACCTCGCCGAGCAGGTGCTGCGGGTCGAACAACCTGAAGGCCAGCCCGAACACCGTGCACACCGGCGCCAGCGTGATGTAGCGCTTGTCGAAGCTGACCCGCATCCCCAGCACCTCGCGGCCCTGGTAGATGCCCTTGCACACCACGCCGGCATCGGGGATCGACGCCGCATCCGAGCCCGCCCACGGGCTGGTGAGCGCAAAGGCCGGGATCTCGTCGCCGCGGGCGAGGCGCGGCAGGTAGTGGTTCTTTTGTTCGGGCGTGCCATAGTGCAGCAGCAGCTCGGCGGGGCCCAGCGAGTTGGGCACCATCACCGTCACCGCCGGCGCCGACGAGCGGGTGGAAAGCTTGGTGACCACCGCCGAGTGGGCCAGCGCCGAGAAGCCCTTGCCGCCGTATTCGCGGGGGATGATCATCCCCAAAAAGCCCTTGTCCTTGATGTAGCGCCACACCTCGTCGGGCATGTCCTGCTTTTGGGTGCATTCCCAGTCGCGGGTAAGGCGGCACAGCTCGGTGGTCTCCACATCCAGAAAGCGCTGCTCCTCGGCGCTCAGCACCGGCTTGGGGAAAGCCAGCAGGCGCTGCCAGTCGGGCCGCCCGCCAAACAGCTCGCCCTCCCACCACACGGTGCCGGCCTCCAGCGCGTCTTTTTCGGTTTGCGACATCGAGGGCAGCGCCCTGCGGAAAGCCTTGAAGATGCCCGCCGTCACCACGCCGCGGCGCAGCGCCGGCAGCAGGAACACCGCGCCCACCCCGCCCAGCACCGCCAGCGCCCCCGCCGCCAGCGCCGGCGGCCAGCCGGCCAGCCACGCCAAGGCCGCAAGCCACGCCAACCCCACCCCGTACCAGGCAAAAAATGGCGCTCGCCCGTAGGCGAGCGCGACCACCAAGGGAGGGAAGGTAACCAGAAACCAGTAAGCCATTTGCTGTCTCCTTTACACGGTGCCGTCTTTGCAGCCCGCTTGTTTTATGGATTCTTTATCACTTCGTGGCTCAGGCCGGGCCCGGGTCGGCCAGCGGCGCCCGCAGGCCGCCGAGCAGAAAACTCATCAGCCGCGACGCCAGGCGGGCCGGGTCTTCGTCGTCGAACTTACCGGCCAGAAGTTGCAGCGCATCGGTGCCGGCGATGGCGTAGGACATCGCCCCCATCATGAAATGGAAGCGCCACAAAATCTCGGTGCGCTCCACCTCGGGCAGCGCCCGGTACAGCGCCGCCAGAAAACGGTCGACGCACTCGGCGTACTCCTCGGCCAGAAACTGGCGCACAAAATCATTCGGCTCGGTGTAGGTGCGCCCCAACAGGCGCATGAAGGTGTGGCCGCCGCCCTCCACGTCGGCCGCCATGCGCAGCGCCTCGCCAAAGAAGGCCTCGACGATGCGGCTCGGCTTGAGCGGCGCACCGCCGGCCTCGGCCTCGAGGGCGTCCAGCACCGCGATGCGCCGCCGGTTGAGATCGGTCAGCCGGCGGCGAAAGACCTCCTGGAACAGCAGCTCCTTGGAGCCGAAGTGGTAATTGATCGCCGCCAGATTGACCCCGGCCTGGCCGGTGATCAGGCGCATCGAGGTGCCGTCGAAGCCGTACTCCATGAACAGGCTCTCGGCCGCGTCGAGGATGCGGCTGCGGGTGTCGATTGAATTCTTTGACGTGTCTTCGCGCATGGCCGGCTCTTGAACAGGTGATGGGAGGGAGGGAAGACACAAATCAAACAGTTGTTTTAATCATACGTTCATTTTGATCTATGTCAACACCCCCGCGCTGCGCCTCTTGCGGCGGGCCACTCAACATTTCACGCCCGCGCCCATGCCGCAGCCTGAACTACGCCAGGCCGACCCACATTCGCCCCCCTTGCAGGCGGACCCAAGCACAAGACAAAGCCCGCGCACGGACAGCCAAAGCAGCTGCCCGGGGCATAATCCCCGCATTCAAACCCGGCACACGCCCCTGCGGGTGCGGCTTCAACCGCAGGCGGAGGTCGAACAATAATCCGCGGCCGTCTGGCCCCCGGAGTGCGGCTGAGGCCGCACCTGCACGCCCCGACATGCCTGGGTAGCGGCGTTCAAGAACTCCGCAGGCAGCGGTGGCATGACGCATGAGGAGAACCCATGATGTTTACAAGAAGACGCTTCCTCGCGGCACTGTCGTCGGCCGCCCTCGGCACCGGGATCGCACCCCGGCACGCACGCGCGGAGGGCACCCGCCCTGCCCTGCAGGCCCGCATCCTCGCCCAGATGCAGACACTGGAAGCCGAAGCGCGGGGGCGGCTCGGCGTGCACGTCCTCGACACCGCCGATGGCGCCACCTACGGCTATCGCGCCGACGAACGCTTCCAGACCCTCAGCTCCTTCAAGTTTCTGGCCAGCGCGCTGGTGCTGCACCGGGTGGATCGCGGCCTCGAATCCCTCGACCGACGCATCCCCATCACCCCGGCCGACATCATCCCCTGGTCGCCGGTGACCGAAAGGCACGTGGGCGACCCGGGCATGAGCCTCGCGGCGCTGTGCGAAGCCACCATCACCACCAGCGACAACGCCGCCGCCAACCTCATCCTTGACAGCTACGGCGGCCCCGCCGCCCTCACCGCCTACCTGCGCACCCTGGGCGACAGCGTCACGCGCATCGACCGCCGCGAGCCCGAGCTGAACGTAAAACACCCCGACGAACCCATGGACACCACCACCCCGCGCGCGATGGTGATGAATCTGCACAAGCTGGTGCTCGGCGACGCCCTGAGCGCCGCCTCCCGCGCGCTGCTGACCAAGTGGCTGGAAGGCAACACCACCGGCGGCAAACGCCTCCGGGCCGGCCTGCCCGACACCTGGCGCGTCGGCGAAAAGACCGGCACCTTCCAGAGCGACGCCAACGACAGCGGCGTCGTGTGGCCACCCGAGCGCGCGCCGCTGATCGTCTCGGCTTACCTCGCCGACAGCGCGGTGGACAGCGCCGCGCGGGACGCGACGCTGGCGGAGGTGGGAAGGGTTGTGCGGGGGATTGTGGGGTGAGGCTGCGGGGCTTTTGTAGCTTTTGTAGGTCGGGTCAGCGCAGCGTGACCCGACGTCGTGGGAGAGGGCCGGCGTGGGCAGACAAGACTACCTCGATTAATGACCGCTATCGACCAAAGCGGCCGTTGAGTTTTGAGGAATGCTGTCGTTCAACGTCTGAATTCACCGGCCTGCGCGGCTTTTCGCGCAGGTCCGGTGGAATGATGGGTTGGACCATAATGCATTGGTCATCTCTTCTTGGGCAACACATCGCAGGACCGAAAAAGCATATGCGCATAACCGAAAGCGGCCGTCTTGACGGTTTCTTTCGTGACAAAGAATGTCCATACGAAAAGCATGCAGAGGGACACTGCCAGCGAAACGCTCGTACCGATCGACAGGCTAGCAAGGGAAGCAGTATCTATTCCTTGAGCGGTTATCACATCGCTCTTGGTCAATGACCAAGCTAATGTGATTGCAGAAACTGCAATTCCAAATGGCCTTATGCCGAGGCAATTCCGTCGAAACCCAAACGCAACGTTCTCATCGAAGAGCAACGCAAATGTCTTCTTGTCGCGCGTTCGATCGAGAAGCCACTTGGTGGCAGACTGATATATGTGGTCTGCGCCCTCTGGATCGTTCTCTTCAGAAGCCTTAGAGGGAAATTCAACTCCGAGGTGCTTGGAAAGGAAAGCGTGATATCGAGCCTTTGTAACAGGGTCAATCTCAGTATTGCCGTGCCGCAATATCTGAGTCGTTGGTTTTCCACCCCATTTCGTGAAGAGAGAGTCTTCCAGCCGCTTGCCATTTTCTCGGACGATAGACGCGGCCAAGTAGAAGACGCCAAAGGTCGCAAGCGTTCCGGCGACGGTTGCCTTCAACTCAAGCGCCACACCGTACACCCCAACAACCAGCATCACAACTGGAGCCAGCAACAGAAAAACGGGATATAGGCGTGCTTTGCGTTCATATGTGTTGGTGAGTTTCTCAAGGAAGTCTAGTCCCATGACTCTACCTGTTGTGAAAATGTCAGCGGAGTTACGGGAACCCAGCCCTCGCGGGCGGGCATGTTGTGGTGATACCGCTTTGATTGTCCTTTTGTCTCTACAACTTTGGCACCTCGTCGTATGAATGCGTTGACGACAACCTTTCTCGGGTGAGTGCTGGACTTCTTGCTCGCAGAAACATATGCAGTCTTGCTCGTCACGCCATCATCGGCAGATTTTCTTGGCCCGACAATTCTGTCCAGCACGGTTGTGGAAACGTTATTCCGACTTCCGTGGTGTGGTACCTGCACAAAATGCAGAACGCCCGGAAGCGATACCTTCTTCGACTCTGCAAAAGCCGCAGTTGCATCGAGAGCTCTAATTCCGGCATCGCCGGTGAGAAGTATTCCTTTCTCATCGAGTAGGCCAAAGAGAATAACGCTGCTTTCATTTTCAGCACTGGTCTGAACGTCATTTCGTAGAAACTCGATGCCCCAGTGTTCGGTAATCCAAGCAACGGCGCTAGCGGCTGCCTTCTTTGCCGCCTCGAAGATTCCAGCAAGTCCGTCTGTCGCGGTTGACTCGGACTTCTTGGATTCCGGCGACTTTTGAAACTCGGCTATCAGATCATGCACGTACCAATCTTCTTCGGGCGACAAGACGACAAACTCTCCGATTGTCGCTCCTCGATATGGTTCATATACGGGAATGCCTTTCTCCTCGGCCAATTGTTCCAACGTATAAGCGGCAGCCATCTTGTCCTTAAGCCGTTCAGCAAGGCTGTTGTCTGTTATTCGACCATCCTTGAAATAGTCCAGAATCACACTGGAGTACTTCCACGGTTGGTGCATCCACAATTCGCCTATCTCCAACTGCTCGAGAACCACCGACAATCCAGATGCATGGTCTGAATCGGGATGGGAGTTGACAACATAGTCGACACGGGTTGTGCCGTAATACTTCTTAATGTGGTCGACCAGGGCTTGCCCCGACTCTTTTGTGCCACCGTCGTACACCAATACCTTGTAGTCTCCGGGTGATCCATAGCGAATGGCAATTGCGTCCCCGCTGCGTTCGCCATTTCCGACGGGAAGAAAATCAATCTCGAATCCGATTGCATCAGACATAGAGCCTCCCTACTGCTCGTTGCTGTTTGAGGATGCGCTGCATTTCAGGGTCGGTAGCCTTGTGGCCCAACGCGGAAGTGAGGGGCAACCGGAGCGCGAAGCGCGGAGGGTACCCAAAAGCGCAGCCTTTGGGCTGTCCCTCTCGACTGCCGGGTTATGCCTTCTCACAAGTTTCCGACTTGTTTGCGCTTGGGACAGTAATAGAACCCTTGAGCGTGAATGTGCCACTGAGCTTGTTACATGAATCACACATAGGAACAATCCGCTCGCCGGTTACTGCGGAATTAATGACATGAGCACCAAGCGTCGGAGCGCTTGAGCAGTTTTGTACCGAGCAGGTAGCAGGCCACGATTTTTTCGCGAACTTGATCCAGTGGTCTTTCCATGTGCCGCACTTGCATCCTCGATCGGCAGTGCCAGCCTTATTTTTCCAACCAGTTGCAGGAATGCTCATTTCTTTCTCCTATGGTGAGTGATGCGATCTTGAAGGCATAACTTTGTTTTAGGGCGACAGTCCTGCCGCATAAAATCGGGATGCCGGATAACATTTTCTGCAAGTGACTGTTTAGAAGCAGAAACCACTCGCAAGGAGGAGTGGAGCATACCGTTCCGCAAGAATGGCAGCTATCCGAATCGGGTGGCGACCGTCCGCTCCTGGCCGACAGCAGTCCTAGCTCACTCCCTGCAAACCTTCCTCCTTTCACCCCCCAAAAAGGCGGGCCTCCGCCCGCCCTCTTCTCCTTGATTTACTCCTCCGCCGGTTTGCCGCGGCTGCTGCCTCGCTTTTTCTCCGAGGCTTTCTTCAGCCCCATCGCGGCGAGTTCGTTGGAGTCGTCGCCGTACTGGCCGCGGACGGAGTCTTTGGAGCCGCGCATCTGGCTGTGGAAGCGTTGCTCGGTGTTGCCGATCTTGTCGCGGATGATGTCGAGGGCGATCTGGGCGCGGACCAGGGCGGCGCGGTCGGCCATGAGTTCGTCGTAGGTGGCGGTGATGGCCTCGAGGGTGAGGTCGGGGTCGTGGGGGGCGTAGCCCTGGATGGTGCCGAGGCCGTGGAAGGCCTGGATGTCTTCGTTGATGATCTTGGCCGGGACGCGGCCGCTGGGGGTCTTGGACATGCGTGTCTCCTGGTGCGGGATGATCGTGTCGAATTGAGGTGCTACTTAGCGCCCCCAGGGCCGGGCTTTGCCCAGCCCGCCCCCCGAGGGAGTTCAAGGAAACTTGGGGCGGCCCTGCGTTTCCTCGAGACCCGACATTACCCCCAACGCGTATTCATTGCAAGATATCAGGATATTACATTGCGCTGGGCTCTAGCCCATGGCAGCGGAGCGGCAAACCGGAAGCGCGTGGCTTGATGTCGGGTGCGCGCGGGCTGTTGTCGCGCCCCGGTGCCTTGCTGTTGGAAGCGCCGGCATCGATGCGGCAAAGGCTTGGGCAATTGTTGGCGAAGCTCGAAGCTTTGTTGCGGCCACAAGCTTTCTTGTTGTGACCGCGGGCGTCGTTGTTGCAGCGGCCTTGGCGTGTAACGCGCCGGCTTTGGTCGATATCTGCGCTGCGTGCATCGATATCGGCGCCTTGTGATTCGATGTTGCCGGCTTGTTGGCCTTTATCGCGGCGGCTTATGACGTCAACGATAGCTAATTACCTTTTAACCAGGCGCTGACATAAGGTAAATGGCTATCGATATCGACAACAGCTGCGGCGTTGATTTATCACAAGGCTGCGATATCGATGCATGCTGCCGCGTCGATCGATCACAAGGCGCCGATAAGGACGCCAGCACCCGCACCGGAAGCCAACGGCGCGGTGAGCACCCTACTCAGGCGCCTCCCACCCAATCCGCCCCTGGCATGCCTCGCCCAGCCGGGCGATCAGTTCATCCGCCGCCGCCTCGGCCAGCGTGATGTCGAAGGCCACCGCCTCGCCGTGGCGGATGTCGTCGAGCCGCCCGCCGGCGGCGGCGATCTCGCGGCGGACGAGGCCTTCGAGGGCGTAGGGCACGGCGCAGTGCAGCGCGCGCAGCCGCAGGATGGGCACCTTGTCGGCCTGCTTGACGGCTTGCGCGACGCAGTCGGTGTAGGCGCGCACCAGCCCGCCGGCGCCGAGCTTCACGCCGCCGTAGTAACGCACCACGGTGGCGAGCACGCCTTCGAGGCCCTGGTGGCGCAGCACGTCGAGCATGGGGCGGCCGGCGGTGCCGGAGGGCTCGCCGTCGTCCACCGCGGCCGACTGGCCTCCGGCAAGCAGCGCCCAGCACACGTGGGCCGCGCCGGAGTGTTGCAGGCGCAACCCGGCCACGATGGCCTGGGCCGCAGGGCGGCCGGCTACGGGCTGCACGCAGCCGATGAAGCGGCTCTTCTTGATGATGAGCTCGCTGTGGACGGGGGAGGAGATGCTGTGGGCCATGGCAGGCGGCAGGGTAAGGGCAGACGGGCGGCGCAGGCAAACCTGGCGGCAGCTCCTGCGGGCTTGACGCTGCGCCCCCGCCCCGTGGATGCTGCCGGCTCTTCCCCCAGCCCGACCCACGTCATGCCTGCCACCCCACCCCTGCCCCCGGCCTTTGCCGGCCTCGCCCCCGCCCCCATCTGGCGGCACTTTGCCACCCTGTGCGCCTTCCCGCGCCCGTCGAAGGCCGAGGGGCCGCTGCGCGAGCATCTGCGCGCATGGGCGGAAGCGCGCGGGCTGGCGACCACAGTGGATGGCGCCGGCAACCTGATCATCAAGAAGCCCGCCAGCCCGGGCCGCGAGCACGCCCCCGGCGTGGTGCTGCAGGCCCACCTGGATATGGTCTGCCAGAAGAACGCCGGCACCGCCCACGACTTCAGCCGCGACGCCATCACCCCCCGCCTCGCCGACGGCTGGCTGATTGCCGACGACACCACCCTGGGCGCCGACAACGGCATCGGCGTGGCGCTGATCCTCGCTGCGCTCGAAGACGCCACGCTGGTGCACGGCCCCCTCGAAGCGCTGCTCACCGTCGACGAAGAAGCCGGCATGGGTGGCGCCCACGGCCTTGCCGCCGACGTGCTGCAGGGCCGCCTGATGCTCAACCTCGATACCGAGGACTGGGGCGAGTTCTACCTGGGCTGCGCCGGCGGGCTGGACGTGAACGTCTCCCGCAGCGGTGCAGGCGAACCCGTGCCTGGCGGCTTCGAGGCGTGGCAGATCGGGCTCGCCGGGTTGCGCGGCGGGCACTCGGGCGTCGACATCCACGAGGAGCGCGGCAACGCCATCAAGCTGCTGGTGCGCGTGCTGCGCGGGCTCGAGGCCAACCTGCCCCTGCGTCTCGCCAGCCTCACCGGCGGCACCGCGCGCAACGCCCTGCCCCGCGAGGCTCGCGCCACCCTGTGCCTGCCCGCAGGCCACGGCCCGGCGCTGGCGGCTGCGCTCGACCGCTGGCAGGCCTTGCTGCGGAGCGAGCTGGCCGGCGTCGACGCGGGCATCACGCTCAGCGTCGCGCCAGGCACCACCGAGGCCGTGCTGGCGGCCGGCGAGCAGGCGGTGTGGCTGGCCTCGCTGCACGCCGCGCCCCACGGCGTGCGCCGGCGCAGCCTGGCGGTGCCGGGGGTGGTCGAGACGTCCAACAACCTGGGCATGGTCGATCTCGGCCCGGGCGGCGGGCACTGCAACTTCATGGTGCGCTCGCTGGTGGACAGCGGCAGCCAGGCCCTCGCCGACGAGATCGCCAGCTTGTTTGCGCTGAGCGGCAGCCAGGTGGACATCAGCGGCCACTACCCGGGCTGGCGGCCCGACCCCGGCTCGCCGCTGCTGGCGCTGGCGCAGCAGGTGTTCCGCCGCGAGTTCGGCGCCGAATCGACGGTGCAGGTGATCCACGCCGGCCTCGAGTGCGGCCTCATCGCGGCCCGCTACCCGGGCATCGACATCGTCTCTTTCGGCCCCACCATCCGCGGCGCCCACGCGCCGGGCGAGCGGGTCGAGATCGAATCGGTCGGCAAGGCCTGGCGGCTGCTCGCCGCGATCCTCGCCGAAGCCTCCAGCCAAACCTGAGCGCCCCATGAACAGCCACCGCACCCTCGCCCTGCTTGTTGCCTGCGCCGCCCTCGCCGCCTGCACCGCCGCGCCCTCGCCGCTGGTGCCCCAGCTGCGCGAGGCGCTGAAGCCGGGCCTCAGCATCACCGCCGCCGAGGCCGAGCTCAAGCGCCACCCCACCACCTATTCCATCAAGACCGCCGCCGAGTGCGACGAGCTCGGCCGCAAGAGCGCGATGGCCGCCCAGCTGCCGGCCCGCGGCGGGCCGTGCATCTTTGGCAAGATCCCGGTCGGCACCGACTGGCTCGGCGGCCGCACCGACGTGATCCTGCAGCTGGTGTTCACCCCCGACGGGCAGCTCGCCGACGGCAACTTCGAGGAGATCCGCAGTTTGCGCTGAAGCGAAGCCTTGTTGTCCTAGACAAAACAAGGCTGCGGCGCCTAAGATGAAGGTAATGTCAGCGTTGGCAGATGACTGATCACATCAACTTTGGGGGCGACTTCAGTCGCCCCTGCGTCGGCTACATCAGTTCGACAGCCCAGTATCTTCCGGCACGCGCCGCGGGGATGTGTTGCAGGGGCACCTACAGGGCGCATCGACGGATCGATGCCTCGCCACGTCCAACGCCGACAGCGCCAGGAAGATGCACTGACCAACCCAGCCGCCGCCAGCCCTGTGCAGTTTTTGCAGGCTGCCCGGCCCTTCACCCTCAGCACACCAGCGGGAGCCCACCGATGACAACGCCCACCACCAAGGCCGGCACCGCGGTGCCGAGCAGCCGCATCTCCCGCCTCGCCCGGCTGGGCAGCCTGGCTTCCGGCGTGGCCGGCGGCATGCTCGCCGAGGGCTTGCGCCAGCTGGCCCAGGGCCGGCGCCCGTCGGTGGGCGAGCTGCTGCTTACCCCCGCCAACGCCCGCCGGGTGGCCGACCAGCTGGCCCAGCTGCGCGGCGCGGCGATGAAGGTGGGCCAGCTCTTGTCGATGGACGCCGGCGATCTGCTGCCGCCGGAGCTCAGCCAGATCCTCGCCCGCCTGCGCGCCGACGCCCAGCCGATGCCGATGAGCCAGCTGGTCACGGTGCTGGAGGCCAACTGGGGCAAGGACTGGACGCAGCACTTCTCGCGCTTCTCGTTCACGCCGATGGCGGCCGCCTCGATCGGCCAGGTGCACGCCGCCGAGGCCCTCGACGGGCGCCGCCTGGCGATCAAGGTGCAATACCCGGGCATCGCCCGCAGCATCTCCAGCGACGTGGACAACGTGGCCACCCTGCTGCGCCTGTCGGGCCTGCTGCCGGCCAGCCTCGACATCGCGCCGCTGCTCGACGAGGCCAAGCGCCAGCTCCACGACGAGGCCGACTACCTCAAGGAGGCCGCCCACCTCAGGCATTACCGCAGCCTGCTGGCCGGGAACCCGGATTTCACGCTGCCCGAGGTGGTGGAGGGGCTCGGCACGACGAACGTTCTGGTCATGTCGCGGGTCGAAGGGCAAAGCCTCGACACCCTGGAGGCCGCGCCCCAGGCCGAGCGCGACCGGGTGGCGCATCTGCTGTTCGAGCTGCTGTTCAATGAGATCTTTGCGTTCCGGCATGTCCAGACCGACCCCAACCTCGCCAATTATCTGTACGACCCGGCCAGCCGCCGGCTGGTGCTGCTCGACTTCGGCGCCACCCGGCGCTTCGACGCAGCCCTCGTCGAGGCCTACCGGCGGCTGCTTGGCGCCGGCATGGCGGGCGACCGCGCCGGCCTCGACGCTGCGGCCAGCGAGATCGGCTACTTCGGCGCCGAGATCGAGGACAGGCACCGCCGCCTGGTGCTGGACATCTTTGTGCAGGCCTGCGAACCCCTGCGCCATGAGGGCCTCTACGACTTCGGCCGCTCCAGCCTCGCCCAGCGCATGCGCGACGCCGGCATGCAGCTGGGCACCGACCGGGATTTCTGGCACACCCCGCCGGTGGACGCGCTCTTCCTCCACCGCAAGATCGGTGGGCTGTATCTGCTGGCGGCAAGGCTCGGGGCGCGGGTGGACATCCGCGGGCTGTTCCTGCGCCACGCGGCGGGCAGCCCGGGCTGAGGCAGCCGGCCGATGAGACGGGCACCGTCATCGTTGCGGGGGAAAGAGATGCGTCAAGGCGACGGCACATCCTTCAGCCGCAGTACGTGCGAGCAAGCACCAGACCGCCGCCTTCGTGTAGGGGCGACTTCAGTTGCCCTCCCCTCGTTGACCACAGGCATGCCTTTGATCGGAGTCCGCGGGCGACTGAAGCCGCCCCTGCAACAACCTCTACAAAAACCCCCTGCAGGAACCTCCCGCAAGCGCCTCTGCAACACAGCAACCGATCACAGACACCCAACGCCACCGCCAAGGCCCACACCGCCATGAAATACCCCCTCTACCGCTTCGACACCCCAGCCGCCGTCGTCCCCTGGCAGGCCATCGACGACCGCGTGATGGGCGGTGTGTCGGCGAGCCACATGCGCCACGACCCGGCCGGCCACGGGGTGTTTGCGGGTGAAGTGTCGCTGGAGAACAACGGCGGCTTCGCCTCGGTGCGCGCCCTGGCCGAGGTCCCGGAGACTGCCGTCGGCGCGCTCGCCTGCCTGCTCGAGGTACGCGGCGACGGGCGGCGTTACAAGTTCAACCTGCGCACCGACGGCGGCTTCGACGGCATCGCCCACCAGGCCAGCTTCCAGCCCCCGGCCGGCGAGTGGGCGGTGGTACGCCTGCCGCTTGAGGGCTTCGTTGCCACCTGGCGCGGCCGCCCCGCCAGCGCCGAGCCGCCCACGGCAGTGCAGATCAAGCAGATCGGCCTCCTCATCGCCGACCGCCAGGCGGGCCCCTTCCGGCTCGACGTGCGCGTGATCGCGCTGGGCGACTGAGCCCCAACCCTGCCCCTTCCATGCCAGGAAACCCGACCATGCCCCGGCTCAAACCCCTCCACCTGATCGGCGCAGCCCTGCTCGCCGCCAGCGCCAGTCTCGCCAGCGCCGCCCCGCCGGCACCGAAGGCCGCCGATGCCGCCCTCTGCAAGGAGACCGGGCGCTGGCTGCTCACCAGCGGCAAGCGCCTGCAGCCCACGCTGCCGGCCGGGCCCCTCAGCGAAGCAGCCTCCAGCGATGTCGTGCTGCTGGGCGAGCAGCACGACCAGGACGACCACCACCGCTGGCAGCTGCAGGTGCTCGCCGCGCTGCACGCCCAGCGGCCCGACATGGCGATCGGCTTCGAGATGTTCCCGCGCCGCCTGCAGCCGGTGCTCGACCGCTGGGTGGACGGGCAGCTCGGCGTGCGCGAGTTCATCACCCAGGCCGAGTGGGAGCAGGTGTGGAACTTCCCGCCCCAGCTCTACCTGCCGCTGTTCGAGTTTGCCCGCATCAACCGCATCCCGATGGTCGCCCTCAACGTGGACCAGAAGCTCACCCGGGCCATTGCCGACAAGGGCTGGCAGGGTGTGCCGGCCGCCGAGCGCGAAGGCGTCGGCCGCCCCGCCGCGGCCCTGCCGGCCTACCGCGACCTGCTGCGCGAGCTGCACCGCAGCCACCTGGCTGGCCGGCGCCAGGCGGGCAAGGGCGACAACAGTTTCGAGAACTTCCTGGACGCCCAGCTCACCTGGGACCGGGCAATGGCCGAGGCGCTGGCGGCCCGCCTCGGCGCCCCCGCCGCCGGCCAGCGCCGGCCGCTGGTGGTGGGCGTGATGGGCAGCGGGCACATCCGCTTCGAGCACGGCGTGCCCCACCAGCTGCGCGCCCTGGGCGTCAAGCGGGTGACCAGCCTACTGCCCGCCTCCGGCCGCGAGGAGTGCCAGACCCTGCAGCCAGGCATCGCCCACGCGGTGTTCGTGCTGCCCGACCGGCCGGCCGCCAACCTCGAGCCACCGCGCCTGGGCGTGACCCTCGAAGACCAGGGCAAGGGCGTGCGCATCGCCCAGCTCAACCCCGGCAGCCTGGCCGAAACCTACGGCCTCAAGGCGGGCGACCGCATCGTCGAGCTGGCTGGGCGGGCGCCGGGCAGCAGCGCCGAGGTGAGCGCGGCGATCCGCCGCCAGCCGCCCGGCACCTGGCTGCCCTTCAAGGTGGCGCGCAAGGACGGCGAGGTGGAGATCATCGTGCGCTTCCCGCCCCAGGCGCCAGCGCCGACCTCGGCTCAACCCCAGCCCCAGCCCCAGCCCTGAGGGCGCGCCGATGCCCGCCGCATTCCGCCGCTGGTCGCGCCGCCTCGCCGTGCTGCTGTTGCTGCCGCTGTTGTCACTCATGGCGGCCAGCCTGGCCCGGGCCGACGGCCTCATCGAGCTCGACGTCAGCCTCGACCCGGCCAGCCGCGCCTTCAAGGCCAGCGCCCGGCTCAGCCCGCCGGAGGGCGACTTCCGCTTCATGCTGCATGAATCGCTGCGCGTCACCGGCGCCTCGGCGGGTGGGCGGGCGCTGACGGCCGAGGCGCTGCGGGGGCCGGTGGGCTTTCGCCAGTGGCGCATCCGCCAGGCCGCGGGCGGCGCGCCGCTGCAGATCGACTACGCCGGCCAGCTGCCGCCGCTGGATCTGCAGCGCGACCACCGCAGCGTGCTGCAGCGCATGCCGCCGATGAGCTCGCCCGAGGGCAGCTATCTGCCCGCCGGCAGCGGCTGGTACCCCCAGGCCCGCGAGATGTTCGGCTACCGGCTGCGCCTGTCGCTGCCCGGTGAGCAGCGCGGCCTGGTGGCCGGCAAGCTGCTCGCCGAAACCCCACCGGCCCGGCCCGGCGAGCCCTACCAGGCCAGCTTCGAGATGCGCCAGCCCACCGACGGCATCGACCTGATGGCCGGCCCCTGGCGCGTGCGCGAAAAGAACGTCGCCCGCGAGGGCGCCCCGCCGCTGGTGTTGCGCACCTACTTTGCGGCGGCGCTCGACGCCACGCCGGGCCTCGCCGAGGCCTGGCTGAACGACAGCGCGGCCTACATCCGCCGCTACAGCCAGGCCATCGGCGACTACCCCTACGACAACTTCTCGGTGGTGGCCGGCCCGCTGCCCACCGGCTTCGGCATGCCCACCCTCACCTACCTGGGCGAGGCGGTGGTGCGCCTGCCCTTCATCCGCAAGACCTCCCTCGGCCACGAGGTGCTGCACAACTGGTGGGGCAACGGGGTGTATGTGGACTACCGCCGCGGCAACTGGTCCGAAGGCCTCACCACCTTCATGGCCGACTACGCCTACAAGCTGGACGAATCGCCCGCCGCCGCGGCCGAGATGCGCCTGGGCTGGCTGCGCGACGCCCTCGCCCTGCCCGCCGACGGCCAGCCCGCGCTGCGCGACTTCCGCTCCCGCAGCCACGGCGCCGAGGCGGCGGTGGGCTACGGCAAGGCGGCGATGCTCTTTGTGATGCTGCAGGACCGCATCGGCGAGGCGGCCTTCCGCGAGGGCATCCGCAGCTTCTGGGCCCGCCAGCGCTTCCGCACCGCCGGCTGGGGCGAGCTGCAGGCGGCCTTCGAGGGCGCCTCGGGTCAAGCGCTCGGGCCGTTCTTCGAGGCCTGGCTGAACCAGCGCGCCCTGCCAGCGGTGCGCATCGAGAGCGCCATCACCCGCGCCGACGGCTCGCAGCACCAGCTCACCCTGAACCTCGCGCAGGACGCCCCGGCCCACCCGCTGCGCCTGCCGGTCGAGGTGCTCGCCCCCGGGCGCCGGGAGATCCACTGGGTGAGCCTGGCCGGCCCACGGGCCAGCGCCACGTTGCGGCTGGGCTTCGCCCCCCAGGGCGTCCGCCTCGACCCCGACACCCGCGTCTGGCGCCGCCTCCCGCCAGGGAGCCTGCCGCCCATCCTGCGCCAGTGGATAGGCGCGGCCGCGCCGCGGCTGGTGAATGCCGCAGCCGACACCGACACCCGCGCTTCGGTCGACGCCCTCGCCCGCCGCCTGCTCGAGAACGCTCCCACCGGCACCCCGCTCGCCAGCGCGCTCAACGGCCGCGAGCCGGTGATCCTGGCCGGCACCCACGCCGAGGTCGACCGCGCCCTCGCCACCGCCGGCCTGCCGCCTCGCCCCGCCGAGGTTGCCAGCCGCGGCAGCGCCCAGGTGTGGACGCTGGGCCCCACCGCCACCCGTACCGCGCCGCTGGCGGTGATCTCCGCCGAAGGCACCGCGGCACTGGACGCCCTCCAGCGCGGCCTGCCCCACTACGGCGCCCAGAGCTGGCTGGTCTTCGACGGCGGCCGCGCCAGCGCCAAAGGCACCTGGCCGGCCAGCCTGCCGGTGACGCCGGTCACGGGGCGCTGAAGCCGCCGGTCCAAGCTCAGCGCGGCAGCGGGAAGCCCTCCTTCAGCGCCTCCCGCAGCCAGGCCACGAACACCTGCACCGCCTTCGGCACCGTCGGGCTGTAGGGGCGGATCGCGCACAGGCTGTCGCCGAACAGCCCGACCGGCCGCCAGTCGGGCAGCACCGGCACCAGCAGGCCATCGAGGAGCGCCCGCTGGGCGGTGAAATCGGACAGCACCGCCAGCCCCAGGCCACCGATGGCAGCCTCGCGCAGGGCCTCGCTGTTGTTGGCGGCAAAGCAGCCGCGGGTCGGCACGCTCACCTGGGCGCCGCCGCCGGCCGGCTCGAAACGCCACGACAGCACGCCGCCGGCCCGCCGATAGCCCAGGCAGTCGTGGCCCGCGAGAGCCTGGGGGTCGGCCGGTGCGCCCCGCCGCTGCAGGTAGTCGGGGCTCGCCACCAGCACCGAGCGGGTCTCGCACAGAGTCCATGCCACGTGGGTCTCGGGCACAAATGACCGCCCCCTGGGCCAGGCTTCGCCCAGCCCACCCCCCAAGGGGGGCAAGGAAACTTGGGGC
>NZ_BJNV01000008.1 GCF_006539865.1 Zoogloea ramigera | reverse complement strand
GGCCCGGCGTTTCCTTGAGACCGCCCCGTGAGCAAAGCTTCGCCCAACCCACCCTCCGAGGGAGTCAAGGAAACCTGGGATGACCCGGGGCTTCCTTGAAATACATGACGGATCGCCACGTCGAAGC
The DNA here is from genome assembly GCF_006539865.1 of Zoogloea ramigera. GTDB lineage: Bacteria > Pseudomonadota > Gammaproteobacteria > Burkholderiales > Rhodocyclaceae > Zoogloea > Zoogloea ramigera. The sequence continues at coordinate 9,838 of NZ_BJNV01000008.1, read as the reverse complement.
CGTCGCGGGCCAGGGAGCTGATCTGGGCCGACAGATCGAGTTCGATCGACAGCTCCGGGTAGGCCCGCAGGAAGGCCGGCACCAGCGGCACGATGTGCTGCCGGCCCAGGGCCACCGGCGCGGTTACCCGCAGCAGGCCGCGGGGCGTGTCGGCTAGCTCGCGCACGCCGGCAAAGCTGCGCTCGATCTGCACGAAGGCTTCGCGGGTGGCCTCGACCAGCCCCTGGCCGGCTTCGGTGAGACGCAGGCTGCGGGTGGTGCGACGCACCAGGGGCACGCCGGCCGCCAGTTCGAGCTCGCGGATGCGCTGGCTGACGGCGGCCTTGCTCACCCCCAGCCGTGCCGCCGCCCCGGTGTAGCTGCCGGCCTCGGCGAGCACGCCGAGCCAATGCACGTGGCCCCACAGGGCTTCGATTCGCTGTTTTTTCATGTGCTCATTGTTCAATATTCCGAACAGTGAAACCAGGCTTTGCACCTTCCGCCCCGGCCTGCAGCTGCCTACACTCCAGGCCTCGCTTCCCCAACCCGCCCCGAGGTCTCCTATGCAACTCACCCCACGTCTCGTCGTGATGCTCGCCACCCCACCGCTGATGTGGGCCTGCAACGCCGTGGTCGGCCGCCTGGCGATCGAGAGCATCGGCCCGCTGTGGCTCAACGCGCTGCGCTGGATCGTCGCCTTCGCGCTGCTGCTGCCCCTGGGCTGGGCCGCGCTGGGCACGGCAGAGGCGCGGGCGCAGATATGGGAGCGCTGGAAGGTGCTGTCGATTCTCGGCCTGATCGGTGTGGGCGCCTACAACGCGCTGCAGTACATGGCGCTGCGCACCAGTACGCCGCTCAACGTCACGCTGATCGCCTCCAGCTCGCCGGTGTGGACGATGCTGATCGGCGCCCTCGCCTACGGGGTGATCCCGACCCGCCTGCAGCTGGCAGGTGCGGTGCTGTCGCTTTCGGGCGTGGCGCTGGTGCTGTCGCGGGGCGATCTGACCGCGCTGGCCGATGTGCGCCTGGTGCAGGGCGACCTGCTGATGCTGCTGGCGATCCTGGGGTGGTCGTTTTATAGCTGGATGCTCGCCCGGCCGCCCGCGTCGATGCGCGGCGAAGCGCGCCCGGCCTGGAACTGGGCCGAGTTCCTGGTGGCCCAGTGCGTCTTCGGGGTGGCCTGGGCGGTGGGCGCGGCGGGCCTGGGCGAGCTGATCGTGCCGAGCGGCGCCATCCAGTGGTCGTGGCAGCTGGGCGCGGCGATCCTCTTCGTGGCGGTCGGCCCGTCGATCATCGCCTACCGGCTGTGGGGCCTGGCGGTGGGCGAAGCCGGCCCGGCGATGGCGGCGATCTTCTACAACCTCACGCCGCTGTTCGCCGCCATTTTGTCGGCTGCGGTGATGGGCGAGGCGCCGCAGACCTTCCACGCCGTCGCCTTCGGGCTGATCGTCGCCGGGATCTTCGTGTCGTCGCGCTCGCAGGGGCCATCAGCACGATCGAAGTAAGACCCTCCTCAGTTTCCCTCAAGAACCGGCGCCACCGACCGAAAACAAATGGCATCTGACGAGAGAACCTGATTATGCGAAACAACCAGCCAGTCACCGGCGTGGAGCGGTTTTTCGAGGCCGACGTCGCGATCGTTTCCCACAGCGACCCACAAGGGCACATCACCTTCGTGAATGATGATCTCTTGCGGGTCAGCGGCTTCTCGGCCGAGGAGCTGATCGGCGAGCAACACAGCCTGCTGCGCCACCCGGACATGCCCGCCGAGGCCTTCCGCGACATGTGGGCCACCCTCACACGCGGCCGCCCCTGGTCGGGCCTCGTCAAGAACCGCTGCAAGAACGGCGACCATTACTGGGTGCGGGCGGCCGTCACGCCTGAGCCGGAGGGCGGCTTCATGTCGGTGCGGGTGCGCCCCGAACGGGCCGAGGTTGACGCCGCCGAAGCCCTCTATCAGCGCATGCGCAGCGATCCGGGCCTCCGTCTCCACGAGGGAGAGCCCGCCAGGCGTGGCCTCGCCAGGCTCACCGAACGCGTGGCGCTTAGCGCCGACCGGATCCCCATCGGCCGGCGCCTGCTGCTGGTGATGCTCGTCGTGATGCTGATGCTCGCCGGCGCGCTGGTCGACAGCCTGTACTCCGCCCGCCGGATCGAGACCGAATACCGCAACCACATCTCGGCAAACATCGCCCGGCAGATCACCTTCGACAAGCTCTACGCCCAGGGGCTGCAGATGGGCCAGGCCCTGCGCAACGTGATGCTCGACCCCGACAACCCGAAGGCCTACGAAAACTACGCCAAGGCCGCGGAGAGCTTCGAGAAGCTCCTCGCCTCGGCGCGGGACGCGGACACGCAGCACTTCCGCTCGGGCCTGCCCGACAAGATCGGCGCCCTGCGGGGCGAGCAGCGGCAGGTCCACGACCAGCTCTTCGCCCTCGTCAAATCCGGCCAGCTCGATGCCGCCCGAAGCACCCTCAACAAGGACGAGACGCCCAAATGGCGCGAGATCCGCGATCTGCTCCAGACCGAAGTCCGGCGCCTCGACGAGCTCTCACCGCAGCTATTTGAGAGGCTCATCAAACAATCCGATCAGTCAGTCCAGCGCAGCATCGCGCTGGCCGTCGCGGCGATGATCCTCGGCACCCTGATCGCGGCGGCAATGCTCAGCCGGATCGCCCGCCAGGCCAGCCGCGCCCGGACCCTGATCACATCGATCGCCCACGGCAAACTCACCGAAACGATCCACCCCGGCGGCGAGGATGAGCTCGCCGCGATCCTCACCGACGTGGAGATCCTCCGCAACCGCCTCCATGAGGCCATCAGCTTGATCCAGCAGTCAGCCCGCGCCCTCACCGAGTACAGCGATCGCCTGAAGATCGCCAGCGCTGCAACGGTCGAAGCCGCCCAGGCCCAGAGCGGGCACATCGCGGCCATGTCGGCAACCGTCGAAGAGCTCTCGGTGACCACCGACGAGATGAGCAACAACGCCCGCGACGCCATGCAGGCCGCCCGGGAATCCGAAGAAGCAACCCGCGAGAGCGCCGAGGTGAGCCAGCAGGCCGCCACGTGCATCGACGGCGCCGCCCGGGCCGTGGCAGGCACCGAGCAGCGCATCGGCGAGCTGGCCAGCATGTCCGGCGAGATCGGCCGGGTCGTGCAGGTGATCCGCGAGATCGCCGACCAGACCAACCTGCTGGCCCTCAACGCGGCGATCGAGGCCGCCCGGGCCGGCGAACAGGGGCGCGGCTTCGCGGTGGTCGCCGACGAGGTGCGCAAGCTTGCGGAGCGCACCGGCAACTCCACCCAGGAGATCGCCGGCATGATCCAGCGCATCCAGGACGTCAGCAAGGCCACCACCGCCGACGTGGCCGCCAGCAGCCAGGTGGTCGCCGAGGGCGCCCGCACGGCCCTCCACGCGGGCGAGATCGCCGCCTCGGTGGAAAGCTCCGCCGCCCGGGCCGGCCGCGCGATGCAGCAGATCGACGACGCGCTGGCCGAGAGCAGCCAGGCCACCCGGGACATCGCCGCCCAGATGGAAATGGTCGCCCAGAGCGCCGAGAGGGACACTGAAACCGCCCGCCGTTCGGCCGACGAGGCCGTTCAGGTCGGGGTTCTCGCCAACAAGCTCAAGGCCCTCGCGGCCCAGTTCCACGCCTGAGCGCCGGGCACAATCTGGCCACGCATGAAAAAAGGGGGCTGAACGCCCCCTTCTGCTTGCCTGTGCCGGAGTGGCTCAGCGCGCCGGCACCATGATGTCGGCTTCGCCTTCGAGCACGACCTTGCCACGCACCGTGCACACGGTGTCGAACTTGGCCTTGCGCTTCTCGGGGGTCAGCTCCTTGATGGTGCAGCGGGCCACCACGGTGTCACCGATCTTGACCGGCGCCTTGAACTTCAGGGTCTGGGCCAGGTAGATCGCGCCGGGGCCGGGCAGCTTGGTGCCGAGCACGGTGGAGATGAAGCCGGCCGACAGCATGCCGTGGGCGATGCGGCCACCGAACATGGTGGAGGCAGCCAGCTCTTCGTTGATGTGCACCGGGTTGTAGTCGCCGGAGACGCCGGCGAACATCAGGATGTCCGCTTCGGTCACGGTTCGGGCATACACCGCGCTCTGGCCGACGGACAGCTCCTCGAACTTGTAACCGTAGAACTCTTCGAAATTGGGGGTCTGATCGCTCATAAGTGCTCCTGTAGGCGTGTGGGTAAGCATGATCTGCGCGCCGGCCGGCCTGGAGCCGCAGCGGCGCACCGCCCCGGCAGCATACCCCAAAACCGCAGACGCTTTGCTGCGGCAACCACGCTCCGCGAGGGGGCCCGGGCCCACCGCGCCTGGCCTAGAATGTCGGCATCGCCAGCCCCCTCCCCGCCGACCATGCCGTCCGCCCGCTTCGCTCCCGCCCGCCCGATCTACCCCGTCGCCGGCATCCGCGCCGTCGAAGCCCGCGCCCTCCCCGGTGCCGTGCCGCCCCTGATGGAGCGCGCCGGGGCCGCCGCCGCCGCGCTGGCCCTGCGCCTCCTCGACGGCCCCGGCAGCGTGCTGGTGGCCTGCGGGCCGGGCAACAACGGCGGCGACGGCTTCGTCGTGGCCCGCCATCTGAAGGCCGCCGGGCTGCGTGTGGTGGTGGCCTTCGCGGGCGAGCCGGCGAAGCTGCCGGCCGACGCCTCCGCCGCCCACGCCGCCTGGCTCGAGCACGGCGGCAGCACCAGCGCCGAACTCCCGCCCCCGCCCCCGGGCGGCTGGAACCTGGTGGTGGACGCCCTCTTCGGCATCGGCCTGCAGCGCCCCCTCGAGGGCCGCTACGCCGGCTGGATCGCCACCCTCAACGCCCAGCCCTGCCCGCGCCTGGCCCTCGACATCCCCAGCGGCCTCGACGCCGACAGCGGGCGCCGCCTCGGGCCCTGCTTCGCGGCCAGCCACACGGTCAGCTTCATCGCCCTCAAGCCCGGCCTCCTCACCCTCGACGGCCCGGACCAGTGCGGCGAACTCCACCTGCAGGAGATCGACGTGGACGCCGAAGCCCTCGCCCCCGCGCCGGGCCACGAGATCACCCCGGCCCTCTTCGCCGGCCGGCTGGCGCCCCGGGCGCGCAACAGCCACAAGGGCAGCTACGGCGACGCCGCGCTGATCGGCGGCGCCCCGGGCATGGTCGGTGCGGCCATCCTGGCCGGCCGGGCCGCGGCCAACCTGGGTGCCGGCCGGGTGCTCGTCGGCCTGCTCGACCCGGCCACGCTGCCCGTGGACATCCTGCGCCCGGAGCTGATGTTCCGCTCCGCCCCCGAACTGCTGGCCGAGGCCGGCATCGCCGCCTTCGCCGTCGGCCCCGGGCTCGGCCAGTCGGATGCCGCGTGGACGCTGGTGCACGCGGCCATCGCGCTGCCGGCCCAGCTCGTCCTCGACGCCGACGCCCTCAACCTTGTCGCCCGCGACCCGGGCCTGCAGGCCGCCCTCGCCCACCGCAGCCGGCCCGCGGTGCTCACCCCGCACCCCGCCGAGGCGGCCCGCCTGCTCGGCTCCACCACCGCCGACGTGCAGGCCGACCGCATCGCCGCCGCCTGCCGGATGGCCGGGCAGCTGAAGGCCTGGGTCGTGCTGAAGGGCTGCGGCAGCATCGTCGCCAACCCCGACGGCCACTGGTGGATCAACTCCAGCGGCAACCCGGCCATGGCCACCGCGGGCATAGGCGACGTGCTGTCGGGCATCCTGGCCGCGCTGCTGGCCCGGGGCTGGGACGCCGGCGAGGCGCTGCTGGCGGCCGTGCATCTGCATGGCCTCGCCGGCGACCGCGTGTGCGCCGCCCAGGGCCTGGACAGCGGGCTGCTCGCCGACGAACTCGCCCCCGCCGCCCGGGCCTGCTTCAACGCCTGGGTTGTGCCCTCGCCCGCCGACGCACCGCAGCGCCCGACCGAATAGTTTTCTGGGAAACCGAAAAAAGATTCAGAAAGTGCTTGACGACCCTCAGAGCCGTTCCTATAATGCGCGCTCTTACTCACCGGGCGGTTAACTCAGCGGTAGAGTGCCACCTTCACACGGTGGAAGCCACTGGTTCGATCCCAGTACCGCCCACCACAATTTAGCCTAGCGTTATCAGTAAGTTAGATGACGATAAGCGCCTAGTAAAAAATAAAAACAGACACCTCTAAGTGTCTGTTTTTATTTGTGGGTCAGGATTGCTATTAGGCAGCCTCATCCCTCGGCCTACGTAGCTTTTAATGCCTACGCATCCGCTGCCGCATACCTCAGACTCCCCGCCACACGCCCCCCCTTGCCATACGTCGGCCAGGCGCTTAGGCCGGCATAGAAATCCAGCCGCTCGGCGTTGGCAACAAAGTCCCTCAGCTGGAATTCGACGGCGCCGGGCAGTTGGTCGGCATGAAGAGCGCGCAGGGGGCAACCTGCTCGCGTGACACGCTGCCGGCTGCCATGCCCGGCACGCCCCGGGCGGTCGCCTCGATAAGCTGCACAATCCTCTCTCGCCCGGCGCCCATCAGGCTTTCTCCAAGGGCGCATGAGATTCGCTGCCATCAGCCAGCCGCTCGACGACGCGCACTCGCCAGCGGCGACCGGCAACCGCGTACCAGGATCTCCCTCAACTACATTCCGATCTCCTGCACAAACGCCAACACCGAACGCACTAGGCAACTTCCCGCCACCTTCAGCGCGAAAAACTCATCCGGCGTGATGACGGCACCGTACACACCGACGGATCGAGCACCACGCCCTGGGAGGTCTTTGCGACCGTCGAGAACGGCACGCCACCTGCCTCTGAGGGATGACTCGGATGTGCAGGCATGCGCACACGCAGTCACAAGGGGGCAAGGAGGTCATGGTGGCTGATCGCATAGCCATACACGGCCAATTTTAATAGCCACACGCGGACATTACATTACAGGAGAATCCATTCATGGATATTTCGTCGATAATCTCAACGAACCTGACGGCATGGATGGCCGCAACGCCAAGCCTGGATACGCTTCAAAAACTCGAAGCAAAATCAGGCGTTGGCTTTGGAACGATACGGCGTGCGAAAAACGGTGACGGCAACCTGACCGTCGACAGAGTCGCAGCGATCGCCGCCGCGTTCGGCCGTACCCCTGCCGAGCTGATGATGCCCGCGCCTACGGAAAGCACCGAAGCCGCCGCCCAGGCGCCCCGCCTCAGCGACGAACTGGAGCAGCTGCACGCCGAGGCTACCGCCAAGATCGTGATCGAACAGGCCGGCGAGGTACTGGGCCTATGGGCGACCCTCACACCCGAGCGCCGCCTGGAATGGCTCCAACAACTACGGGTCGAAGCCGGGCACCGATCGGGTGATGGCCGCACCCTTACGGCCCTGTCGCGCAAGCCCGGCCAGCCCGCTTCCGTCAGCCAGGATACAAAAGCGCGTCGAGAAGCTGACTAACCCCATAGTGCGCCAACTCCGGCGCCCGCTCATACACCCCCACCACCTGCAGCTCGTGCCGCCGCCCCGGCTGCAGCGCTACAAGCGCCACGCCCAGCAGCTCCCCCTGCTCCGCTCGGTCGGCGAGCCGGCGCAGCGCCCGGGCGGTCTGGTGCCCATGCAGGTCGATCAGGTCGGGAACGAGGCGCACAGCCATTGCAGGACAAGCGACTGTACCAATATCATCGGCATGGTACGCACTGCCGCCCCCGGTTTTGGACTTCTTGGAACCGAACCGTGACACAACAACTGGTTGCAACTAAATTTTAGTTGCACACCTTGCGAACTTCCGGATAATCCGGCATGTCGAAAATAGAAAAGCTGCTCTTGAAGCTTCGCCGCAAACCGGCACCCACCGACTTCACCTGGGATGATCTGATCACCCTCACGAGGCGTGCCGGTTTCAACGAAAGCTGCACCGGTGGATCCCACTACATGTTCCAGCATGAAAGTGGATATTTGTTCCGTGCATCCAAGACACACCCAAGTGGCCTGCTGAAGATGTACCAGATCAGGGGAGCCATCGAGGCACTCAAGGCCGTTGGGTTCATACCAGAGGGAAGCGACGATGAAAACTGAACTGACTTACAAAGGCTACAGCGGATCGGCTGAAATCAGCATTGAAGACGAATGCCTGCACGGCCGCATCCTGTTCATTGACGACCTGATCACCTACGAAGCGGAAACCCCCGCTGAACTCGGCCAGGCCTTCAAGCAAGCCGTCGACGACTACGTTGCCTACTGCGCCCAGATGGGCAAGCCCGCGAACAAGCCCTACAGCGGCTCGTTCAATGTCCGGATTGGCGCCGAACGCCACAAACAACTCGCCCATTACGCATCGCGCAACCGCATGAGCCTGAACGAGGCTGTGTGCCGCGCATGCGATGCCTTGGTGACATCGGCCAAACCCGGCCAGGTAACCCACAACCACATCTACCTGCAGGCCGGGCACACAGGCGATGGCAGCATCCAGATCGCCAACTCGACGCCGTTCATCAACGAGGATCAACAATGGACGCAGCAGGGTGCGAAATGGCAGCAATAACCACCTTTACGCCGGGCACGCCAACGGTCGTTGCGATCGAGGCACGTCGGCACCTACGTGCGGGCGAAGCGCCAAGAGGCAAGTTGTTCACGTATGTCGAGAACAAACTGACCTTTGCGGATGACCGCAAATACCTCAACGTGGAGCTGATTGCGCGCGTCGAAGGGAAGTCCGAATCAGGCGATGAAACCGCGTTTAGTGCTGAGTGCGTCGTTGAATGCGATTTCGAGTTTTCTGAAGCCGCCCCCGAAGAGTCCATGACTACCGACGAGTTCATGGGGCTGTTCGGCGGACCGCTGTATCAGCGTGCCGCGCTTCAGCTTCAGGATATCGCGTGGCGCATGGGTTACACAGCCATCCGGGTTCCCCTCTACGTAGGCTCCAACAACATCGCGATCGAGGAAGTGGCCCTTCAGCCCCCACCTCCCGCGAAACCCAAGCCAAAGCCCAAGCAAAGAAAGCCGGCGGCGGCCAAGGCTGCATCTGCCAAGGATTGATTCCGCTCCACCCGCAGACGTCAGTTCATGCGGTCTTACCTCGACGCCCCCACCGTCGAGCTGCAGCAAGCTACCACCCCTGGGCCTGTCAGCGCCAGCTGGCTCGCCCAGGTGCCCGAGAACTCCTTGCCGAGTACACCGACCGGGTCTATGCGTGGGAGCCCCCTCGGACATGAGCGCTTTCTTCGGCACGCTGGCACGGGCAACCGGGCGGCCTGAAATCCATCCCCTGCCATGCAGTAGAGCCGCTCACCCGCGCTCGGCGAGCCCCGTCGGCTTCACCAACGCCCGGATGCGCGCGACGCACCCATCCAGATCCTGTCGCAGTTCGTGCTCCCAGACCCGCACGACATGCCAACCCATCGCAGCCAGGGCGGCGTCCACCTGCCCGTCCCGCTCGCGGTTGCGTGCAATCTTCGCAGCCCAGAATTCGGGGCGGGTCTTGGGCTGGGTGCCGTGCTCCGGGCAGCCGTGCCAGAAGCAGCCGTCGACGAATACGGCCACCTTGGCTCTGACAAAGAACAGATCAGGGCGCCCGGGAAGTCTGGTTGGTCCTTCCAACCTGTAACGTAGCCCAGCCTTCCATAGCGCCTGCCGAAGCTTCAACTCAGGACCGGTGTTTCTTCCACGTATCCGGCCCATAAGTGCGCTGCGGAAGGGGCTGACAGCAGGATCAAATACCACTCGCAGCCCCTTTACAACCTCAGGAAGTCAATGCGTTCGCTTCCCCGCCATCATTTGACACGCCCATGTCGCCCCCAATGCTCCCAACTTAAGCTCCCTTATATGCCAAATGCTGGTGCGGCTTGACGCGTCGTGGTCTGGGGTAACTTCGCTCGGGTTGAACGCGGCAGTGATTGCACGCGATGGCGTCA
>NZ_BJNV01000007.1 GCF_006539865.1 Zoogloea ramigera | reverse complement strand
TCGAGCATCTCGGCGACGTCCGCTCCGCCCTCATCGCCCGTGCCAACCTCGCCCTCAACCTCCTGCAGCGCGCCGCCCCCGGCGACCGGGAGCGGGCCCGCGACTTTCTCAACCTCGCCCTCGCCGACGCCCGCCGCTTAGGCATCCCCGAGGCCGGGCAGATCGAGGAAATCATCCAGCAGCACAAGCTCCAACCCGAAGCCTGACCCGCCGGCGAGGCCTCACCCCACCCCCTCACTCATGCCGGAGCGCCTCGATCGGGTCCAGCCTCGCCGCCCTGCTCGCCGGCACATAACCGAAGATCACCCCGATCGCCGCCGAGAAGCCAAAGGACAGCAGGTTGATGCCCGGGTTGAAGAGGTAGGGCACGTGCATCAGCGCGGCGCCGCCGATGGAGGCGAGGGTGGCGAGGGCGATGCCGATGAGGCCGCCCAGCGACGACAGCACCACCGCCTCGATCAGAAACTGCAGCAGCACCTCCCGCTCCAGGGCGCCGATGGCGAGGCGGATGCCGATCTCGCGGGTGCGTTCGGTGACCGACACCAGCATGATGTTCATGATGCCGATGCCGCCCACCAGGAGGCTCACCGCGGCCACGGCGCCGAGCAGGCCGGTCATCACCTTGGTGGTGCCCGATAGCGTCTCGGCGATCTGGCGGGTGTCCATCACCGAGAAGTTGTCGTCGTCGCCGGGGGCGATGTGGCGGCGCTCGCGCATCAGCCAGGTGACCTGGTTCTTGGCCACGTCCATCGAGGCTTCGTCCTTCACCGAGATCATCAGGGTGGCCACGTCGGTGCTGCCGGTAAGGCGGCGCTGCAGGGTGCGGAGCGGTACCACGACGATGTCGTCCTGGTCGCTGCCCATGGTGGACTGGCCCTTGGCGCCGAGCAGGCCGATCACCTCGCAGGAGAACTGCTTGACCCGCAGGGGCTGGCCGATGGGGTCTAGGCCACCGAAGAGTTCGCGGCGGATGGTCTCGCCGATCACGCACACCGCGGCGCCGGCGCGCTCTTCGGGGGCGCTGAAGACGCGGCCGGCGGCGAGCTGCCATTTGCCGGCGGTGAACCAGTCGGCGGTGGTGCCGGTGACGCTGGACGACCAGTTGCGCGCCATCGCCACCAGGGTGACGGCCTTGCTGGCCACCGGCACCGCGGCGGCGAGGCCGCTCACCTGGCTGCGGAGGGCGTCGGCGTCGGCCACCTTGAAGCGCGGCGCGCCGGCCGAGTCGCGGCCGGGGCCGAGCATCTGGCCGGGCCGCACGATGAGCAGGTTGCTGCCCAGGCTGGCGATCTGGTCCGACACCGCGCGGGTGGCGCCGTTGCCGAGGGTGACCATGGTGATCACCGCCGAGACGCCGATCACGATGCCGAGGATGGTGAGGAAGGAGCGCATCAGGTTGCGCCGGATCTCGCGCAGGGCGAGCTGCAGGGCGTTCCAGATCATGGCTGGCCTCCGGGGGCGCGGCGCTCGTCGCTGGCGATCAGGCCATCCACCAGGCGCACGATGCGGTGGGCGTAGGCGGCCATCTCGGGCTCGTGGGTGACCATCACCACGGTGATGCCCTGGTCGCGGTTGAGGGCGGCCAGCAGGTCCATGATCTCGCGGCTGCGGGCGGTGTCGAGGTTGCCGGTGGGCTCGTCGGCGAGGAGTAGCGACGGCCCGGTGACCAACGCCCGGGCGATCGCCACCCGCTGCTGCTGGCCGCCGGAGAGCTCGGCCGGGCCGTGATGCTCCCAGCCGGTGAGGCCCACCGAGGCCAGCGCGGCGCGGGCAGCCGCATGGCGGGCGGCGGCGGGCTCGCCGCGGTAGAGCAGCGGCAATTCCACATTCTCCTGGGCCGAGGTGCGGGCGAGCAGGTTGAAGCCCTGGAAGATGAAGCCCAGCGCGTGCCGGCGCAGGAGCGCCCGCTGGTCGCGGCTGAGGCCCTCGACGGCCAGGCCGCGGAAGCGGTAGCTGCCGCCGCTGGGGGTGTCGAGGCAGCCGAGGATGTTCATCAGCGACGACTTGCCGGAGCCGCTGGGGCCCATGATGGCCACAAAGTCGCCCTCGTCTATCGTCAGGTCGATGCCGCGCAGGGCCTGGAAGGCGGCCGCGCCGCTGCCAAAGACGCGGGTGACGCCCGAGAGGGCGATGAGGGGGTCGGGGGGGCTCATGATACGGCCCGTGCTGCGCGTGGTGGATGCGGCTGTAGGTGCGGCCTCATGGCTTACTCACCACTGCTTCGACGATCACCTCGGCGCCGGGCGCGAGGGGGCTGCCGGCGTCCACGGGGCGGACCTCCGAGACCTGGCCGTTGCTGCCCAGCACGGTCACCCGCAGCGCCCGGGGCTGGCCGCCTTCGAGCAGCCAGAGGGTCTGGCTGCCGTCCTTGGGGGCGGCCTCGGAGGCCACCTTGGGGCCGGCCGAGGGCGGCCGCGGGGTGAGGCTGGCCAGCAGGCTGCGCTTGGGCTGGCCGCGGCCGGCCGGCGGGGCGAAGCGCAGCGCGGTGTTGGGCACCAGCAGCACGTCGGCGCGGCGGGCGGTGGTGATGTCGGCGGTGGCGGTCATGCCGGGGCGCAGCAGGAGCTCGTCGTTGCGCACCTCGAGGATGGTGAGGTAGGACACCACCTGGTCCTTGGTCTGGGAACCCCAGCCGACCCGCGTGACCTTGGCCGGGAAGTTCTGGCCGGGCCAGGCATCCACATGGAAACGGGCCTCCTGGCCCTCCTTCACCTTGCCCACGTCGGCCTCGTCCACGTCCACCTGCAGCTCCATGCGGCGCAGGTCTTCGGCGAGGGTGAACAGCACCGGGGCGGTCATCGCGGCAGCCACCGTCTGGCCGGGCTCGACCTTGCGGGTGAGCACCACGCCGTCGATGGGCGAGTGGATGGTGGCCTTGGCGAGGCTGATCTCGTAGGTGGACAGCAGGGCCCGGGCCGAGGCCACGCTGGCCTCCACGGCCTTCTGGTCGGCTACTGCCCGCAGCGCCGCGGCCTGGCCGGCGTCGAGTTCGGCCTTGGAAGGCACCTTGCCGCCGGAGAGCCGCGCCACCTCCTGCAGCCGGGCCAGGCTGGCGGCGGTCTCGGCCACCGTGGCCCGGGCCTGGCCGACCCGCGCCTCGGCGGCGGCGATCTCGGCCTTGGCCTGGCGTACCTGGTCACGCAGCTTGGAGGTGTCGAGGCGGGCGAGCACCTGGCCCTTCTTCACCCGGTCGTTCACATCCACAAAAACGGTTTCGATGATGCCCGACAGCTCGCTGCCCACATCCACCGAGTTGGTGGGCTGCAGGTTGCCGTTGGCCGACACGTTGATGACCAGCTCGCCCTTACGCACGGGCTGGGTGAGGTAGCGCGGGCCGTCGTTGCCGTTGCCGCCGACCAGGGCCCAGGCGAGCAGCCCGGCGAGACCGAGGCCGGCCACCGCGAGGGCGACGCGGGCCTTGCCCCCGAGGCGACGGCGGCCGTCCTTGAGGATCAGCTCGCGGAGGGCTTCCGGTGAGGTGGGCTTGGGGGTGTTCATGGCGTGCTTTCGGGTGCTGGGGTTGCGGTGCCGTCGCCGGGCGACCAGCCGCCGCCCAGGGCCTTGTAGAGCTGGACGAGGGCGGTGAGGCGGGCGGCCTCGGCGCTGGCGAGGTTGTCTTCGATGGTGAGCAGGCTGCGCTCGGTGCTGAGCACGGTCTGGAAGTCGATGAGGCCGGAGGCGTAGCGGTGGCGGGCGTAGAGCGCGGCGTTGCGGGCGGCGTCGGCGGCATCGGCCAGCGCCTGTTCGCGCAGGCGGGTGTCGGAGAGAGCGACCAGGGCGTTCTGCACGTCTTCGAGGGCGCCGAGCACGGCCTTGCGGTAGGCGGCGAGCTGCTGTTCGCGCAGGGCGTCCTGCAATTGCACCTGGGCGCGCAGGCGGCCGGCGTCGAACACCGGGCCGCTCACCGACGCGGCCAGCGAGCGGGCCACCTGCCCGCCACCGGTGAAGGTGGACAGGCCCAGGGCCTGCAGGCCGATGCTGCCGCTGAGGCTGAAGGCGGGGTAACGCGCCGCCTCGGCCTGGCCGACCCGAGCGGTGGCGGCCGCCAGCCGGCGCTCGGCGGCGGTGATGTCGGGGCGCTGGCGCAGGGCTTCGGCCGGGATGCTCACCGCGACACCGGCGGGCAGCCGCGGCAGCAGGCCACCGCGGGCACCGTCGGCCACCGCCAGCACGTCGTGCAGGCTGCCCGGCGCGCGGCCGGCGAGCACGGCGAGGCGGTGCTCGGCGGCGGCGCGGCCGGTGTCGAGGGTGGGGATCTGGGCCCGGGTGGATTCGCGGTTGCTGCGCGCCTGCTCCACGTCGAGGGCGCTGGCGAGGCCGGCCTGGCTGCGCCACTGGGTGATCTGCAGGGTCTCGGTCTGGCTGGCCAGGTTGGCCCGGGCGATGGCGAGGCGCATCTGCGCGGCGCGCAGGTCGATGTAGTTGAGGGCGACTTCAGCCACCAGGCTGACGCGGGTGGCACGCAGGTCGGCCAGCGCCGCGGCGCGGTCGGCGTCCGCCGCTTCGACGGCGCGGCGCAGGCCGCCGAAGACGTCGAGCTCCCAGGCGGCGTCGAAGCCGGCGTCGTAGAGCGTGCGCTCGCCGCCGAGGGCGGTGCTGCGGGTGACGCCACCGCCAGCGCTGACACTGGGTGCACGCTGGGCGGCGGCAGCGTCGCGGCTGGCCCGCGCGGCGCGCAGGGCGGCCCGGGCGGCGTCGAGATCGGGGTTGGCCGCCAGCGCGTCGGCGACGAGGGCCGACAGCTGCGGGTCGGCCAGCTGTTCCCACCAGTTGGCGAGGCTCTGCGGTGAGGCGCTGGCGTCCGGCGACGGCGCCTGCCAGGCAGCGGGCACCGCGACCGCCGGCGCCCGGTAGTCCGGCCCGACACTTGCGCAGGCCGTGAGCCCGCCCGCCAGCAGCAGCGGCAGCAGACGAAGGGAAAGAGGTAAGGCCATGGGTGTTGACCGAGGGTGTGATGGCGGCAGGACGATCATGCCGCCATTGCCGGTAATCCGGGGTTAGCCCAGTGTAAAGGCGGGTAAAGAGGGCGTCGGAGCTTGCCCTCTCCGCCAGCTCCCACAACGTCATGTAGGTGCGGCTTCAGCCGCACTAAGCCGGCAAGACTGGGGTAGATCCTCCATTCCACCTCCGCGTGCGGCTAAAGCCGCACCCACATCTCACCTTGCACCTCCATGCAAAACGGGCCCCACGGGCCCGTTTTGATCAAACACCTGGCGCGCGGGCTACCCCGCGGCGGCTCAGACCACCACGGTCTGGGCCTGGCCCTCGGCGCGGGCTTCGATGGTGCCCAGGTTGTAAACCGTCTCGCCGGTGGAGCGCAGCTGCTCGGCGGCCATCGCGGCGTCTTCGGCGGCGACGATCACCACCATGCCGATGCCGCAGTTGAAGACGCGGTACATCTCCTGGGCGTCCACGTTGCCGGCCTGCTGCAGCCACTGGAACAGCGGCGGCATCTGCCAGGCGTCTTTCTTGAGCACCGCGGTGACGTTGTCGGCCAGCACGCGGGGCACGTTCTCGAGGAGGCCGCCGCCGGTGATGTGGGCCATGCCCTTGACGAGGCCGGCACGCTTTTCCATGAGCGCCAGCAGCGACTTAACGTAGATGCGGGTCGGCTCCATGATGACGTCCTTGAGCTTGCGGCCGTGGAAGTCGGCTTCGAGCTCGGGCTTGGCGATCTCGATGACCTTGCGGATCAGCGAGTAGCCGTTGGAGTGGGCGCCGCTGGAGGCGAGGCCGAGCACCACGTCGCCCGGGCGGATGGTGGAGCCGTCGATGATCTGGGATTTTTCGACCGCGCCGACGGCGAAGCCGGCCAGGTCGTATTCGCCATCGGGGTACATGCTGGGCATCTCGGCGGTCTCGCCACCGATCAGCGCGCAGCCGGACAGCTCGCAGCCCTGGGCGATGCCCTGGATCACGGTGGCGGCGGTGTCGACATCCAGCTTGCCGCAGGCGAAGTAGTCGAGGAAGAACAGCGGCTCGGCGCCCTGCACCAGGATGTCGTTGACGCTCATCGCCACGAGGTCCTGGCCGACGGTGTCGTGCTTGTTGAGCTGGAAGGCCAGCTTGAGCTTGGTACCGACGCCGTCGGTGCCGGAGACCAGCACGGGCTCCTTGAATTTTTTAGAGATCTCGAACAGCGCGCCGAAACCGCCGATCCCGCCCATCACCTCGGGGCGCATGGTGCGCTTGGCAAAGGGTTTGATACGGTCGACCAGGGCATCGCCGGCATCGATATCCACACCGGCATCGCGATAGGTAAGGGAGCTCATGGGTTCTGTGATCTCTTTTTGAAGCGGCCGGACGCCACCGGAAAACGCTCATCGGGTTGAGCGCCCCGCCGTGACCGGCTACATTAACGGGCCTTGCGCCGCGGATTGCCGGGGGATTTCCGCCCGCCGCGCGCAAACAAACCCGAATTTTAGCCGAAATGTCGCCGCCCTGCCCGCCGGGCGCCGACCCGAGGATCGCGTGAAGCAACTCACCCTCGACCTGCGCGCCGACGCGCCGCCCGTACTCGAAAACTTCGTCGCCGCGGCCAACGCCGACCTGCTCGCCGCCCTCTACGAGGCGGTGCCGGTGGCCGACGTGCCCCAGCACATCTTTTTGTGGGGCGACGCCGGCAGCGGCCGCAGCCATCTGCTGCGCAGCATCGTCACCGCCGCGGCCCAGGCCGGCCGGCCCGCCTGCTACCTGCAGGCCGCCGACGTGGGCGAAACCCTGCCCGAGGCGCCCGGCCTGCTGCTCGCCATCGACGACGTGGAGGCCCTCGGCCCCGGCGCCCAGATCGCGCTGTTCCGGGCCTTCAACGGCGCCCGCGCCCAACGCATGACGCTGATCACCAGCGGCTGCGCCGCGCCGCTCCACCTCCACCTGCGCGAAGACCTGCGCACCCGCATCGGCCAGAGCCTGATCTTCGAGGTGAAGGCGCTCACCGACACCGACCGCGAGGCGATCCTGGCGGCCCAGGCGGCCACCCGCGGCCTGCGCCTCGAGCCCGAGATCGTGCAATACCTGCTGCGCCACGGCCGCCGCGACCTCACCAGCCTGCTGCGCACCCTCGACGCCCTCGATGCCGCGTCGCTGGAGCGCAAGCGCGCCATCACCCTGCCCCTGCTGCGGGAAGTCCTGCAGCGCGACCTCAGCTGCTGAAACGACAAAAAATGGATCTCGTCCTCTTCGACCTCGACAACACCCTGCTCGCCGGCGACTCGGATTTCGAGTGGGCTCAGTTTCTGATCACCAAAGGCGTCCTCGACCGGGAAGTCTATGAGGCCCGCAACCAGGCCTTTTACGACCAGTACAAGGCCGGCACCCTCGACATCTTCGAGTTCCTCGACTTCCAGCTGAAGCCCCTCGCCCGCCACAGCCGCGCCCAGCTCGACGCCTGGCACCAGGAGTTCCTCGACACCCGCATCCGGCCGATGATGACGCCCCAGTCGCAGGCGCTGGTCAAGGAACACCTCGAATCCGGCGCCATCGTGGCCATCGTGACGGCCACCAACAGCTTCGTCACGGGCCCCATCGCCCGCGCCTTCGGCATCCCGCACCTGGTGGCCACCGTCCCGGCCCAGGAGAACGGGGCCTTCACCGGCAAGCCCCGCGGCATACCGGCCTTCAAGGCCGGCAAGATCGAGCGGGTCGAGGCCTGGCTCGAGAGCCTCGGCCTGTGCTGGGAGAGCTTCGAAAAGAGCAGCTTCTACAGCGACTCCCACAACGACCTGCCGCTGATGAACAAGGTGAACAACCCCGTCGCCGTCGACCCGGACGACACCCTCCGCGCCCACGCCACCGCCCAGGGCTGGCCGGTGATCTCGCTCAGATAGTGGGAAGCAGGGAGTGGGAAATGGGAAGTGGGTGGCCAAAGCCTCCCCCCCCTTATTTCCTACTACCTACTACCCATTCCCCATTCCCCATTCCCCACAGCCCACCGCTCCAGCCAGGCCAGCAGTTTCGCCCAGCCGTCCGCGGCCTCGGCGGCGCGGTAGCTCGGGCGGTAGTCGGCATGGAAGGCGTGGCCGGCCTCGGGGTAGATCACGAACTCGGCCTTCTTGCCGGCCTTGGCGAGATCGGCGCGCATGTCTTCCACGTCCGACACCGGAATCCCCTGATCCTGCGCACCGTAGAGGCCCAGCACCGGGGCCGAGATCTTGTCGACCAGATCGAGGGGATGGCTGGGCGTGAGCGCGCTGGCCGTGCCCGCCAGCCGGCCATACCAGGCCACGCCGGCCTTGAGCTTCGGATTGTGGGCCGCGTAGAGCCAGGTGATCCGGCCGCCCCAGCAGAAGCCGGTGATCGCCAGCCGGGCCGCATCGCCACCGTTGGCCGCCGCCCAGGCTGCGCAAGCATCCAGATCGCCCATCACCTGGGCGTCCGGCACCTTGCTGATCACGGTATTGAGGATCTCCGCGACGCTGGCGATCTTCGTCGGGTCGCCCTGGCGGCGGAACAGGTCGGGGGCGATCGCCAGATAGCCCGCCCGGGCCAGCCGGCGGCACACGTCGCGGATGTATTCATGGACGCCGAAGATCTCGGAGACCACCAGCACAGTGGCGAACGGGCCCGCCCCCGCCGGCCGCGCATGATAGGCCGGCACCACGGCACCGTCCGCACCGCGGACACTGATGTCACCGACGACGAGCCCGTCGGCCGGCGTCTGCACCACGCCCTGCCCGATCGCCGGCTGGACAGCCAGCGCAAAGGCCGCCGCCAGCGAGGCGCCCACAAAACTTCGGCGGCTGAAAGGCAGGCCGGGAACGAGGCTGTCGAACTCTGGGTTCCGCTCTTGCATGGCTGGTGCTCCTGCTGGTTGGAAAGAGCACGCAGGATAACCCGAAGCACGCAAAGAAAAGGGGCGCCTGGCTTGACCACTGCAGGCACCCCGGTCGGGCGGTTGCCCGGCCCCACGATCACATCGGCTTATCGGCGATGAACACCGGGGCGCAGCGCCCGGGGCGTCGATGGATCAAGGGACTTCTGAAGAAAAATTGAAACTCAGGCTCAGGCAAACGCGCCGTAGCCGCCCGACCGGCCCGGCCTTTCGAACGGGCTGCTGCGGCTCGGCCTGGCGGCGGGAGCCACCGCGGCTCGCCGCTCGGTGCAGTGGCGGCGGCAGAAGGCCTGGAAGAGGGTCACCTGCTTGCCGTGCACGTGGATGTCGCCGGCGTCGGCAAGCTCGCGGAAGATCCGCGACAGGGTCTCGGGGGTGAAGCCCAGGCGCGCGGCCAGCACATGCTTGGGGATCTCGAGCTCCAGCACCACGTCCTGCCCCGCCCCCAGCGAGGGGCCCGCCAGCCGGCAGAGGTAATCGACCACCTTGGCCGAGCCGGACTGGAAACAATCGGCGGCGATCTCCCGCTCGATGGACGACTGCCGCTGGGCCAGCGCCGCCAGCATGCGCCGGGACACGCAGGGGTCCTGCTCGATGGCGCGCAAGACCGCGTCGCGCCCGATGGCGAGCGCCACCACCGGAGAGACCGTCTCCACCGACGAGACATAGCTGGCGTCACCAAACAGCTCGGCGACGCCGAAGAGCTGGTTCGGCGAGAGGATCTCGATGACCTTCTCGCCGCCTTCGGGCGAGGACACGGCCACCTTCAGGTGCCCGGACATCACATGATAGAGCGCCTTCGGACGCTCGCCTGCAGCATAGACAGGCGCCCCCTTGGGCAAGCTGAGGATCTGCACCGAACGGGCGACCTCGGCGGTGACCGCCGCCGGCAGACCGCGAAAAATCGCCACCTCGCCGAGCACCAGTGAAAGATCTTCAAGACTCGCTTGCATCGCATTTCCTCGCTTGATTCAAGTTGGGAGCGACGGTCTGCACGCCCCTGAACACAGCCCGCAGTCTATGAGCCTGGGCCAGTCAAAATTTGACTTACATCAAGCGTGCCTGCTTACCCCGAAAGGATAGACTACTCCTTTAGTGATACAAGAAAGAATCCAAAAACAAAGCATAACAATCTGTTTATTATAAGGTTTATAAAAATCCACGCGTCAGGCCCGGCGCCACCCCGTGCGAGCTGCGGGATTTCACCTAACACCATTTTCTCTCCCGCCATGCCACCTCCGGATCGCCGGCGCGGCCTGACAGCCTCACAATAGCGCCCACCCGAACATCCCCGTCACGGAGAGCGCAGCGTGCCCCAGCCCAGCGAAAGCCCAACCCTCGCAGCCGAAGCCCGGCACGGGCCCGGCGGGCCGTCGGTGGTGCTGCGGCTGGGCGCCTGGATCGCGGCCATCGCCAGCCTGGCGATGGTGTCCATACTGGCCTCGATCACCGTCGCCGAGCTCTCCTCCGGTGAGGCCCGCGCCATCAACCTGGCCGGCTCGCTGCGCATGCAGTCATACCTGATCGACGCCATCATCAGCAGCCGCGATCACGCGGGCGACCTCCAGGCCATGGAGCAAGCCTTCGCCGAGTTCGAAGCCCGCTACCGTGACCCCGAGCTGCAGCGTGCCATCCCCCGCCAGGCCGGCGACCCCGTGCGCACGGCCTACAATGACGTCGGCGCCTGGTGGAGCGGGCGCTTCCGGGCGGCCGCCAGCCGCGCGATAAGCACGCCTCAGAACAGCATCTCGCTGCGCGCCGACACCGCCGAGATGGTGACCCGCATCGACCGCCTGGTGGCACTCGTCGAACAGGGGCTGGAGGCCAAGCTGCAGTGGCTGCGCCTCGTCCAGGGCATCTCTCTGGTCCTGCTGCTGGTTGTCGGCGCCGGCGCCGTCTTTCAGCTCAAGGCGCATCTCATCAAGCCCCTGGCGGATCTCCTCGATTCGGCGCACCGCGTACGCCGCGGCGACTTCAGCGTACGCGCCCCGGCGCGGGATGCCGACGAGCTCGGGCAGCTGGGCGAGGCCTTCAACTTCATGGTCGAGGACCTCTCCCGCAATTACGCCCAACTCGAGCAGCGCGTCCAGGAGAAGACCGAGGCACTCGCCCGCAGCAACCGTTCCCTCAACCTGCTCTACAGCACCACCCAGCGCCTGTCCGAACGGGCCGTCACCCACACCACGCTGCTCAACACGCTGCAGGACGTCGAACAGGTGATCGGCATCCGCTCGGGCGCGCTGTGCCTGGGCCGCAGCGACCAGCTCGCGATTCTCGGCGACCAGATCCAGGCCGCCGAGGTCGAGCGCCTGTGCCAGAGCGGCTGCCTGGGCTGCGACAGCGACAGCGGCCGGCTGCGCACCCTGCCGCAGGCCGATCCGTCGTCCGTCCGGGCGGTCGCCGTACCGCTCTTCGACGGCAGCCGCAGCCACGGCGCGATGCTCCTCGAGCAGGCCGACGGCACCGAGCTCTCGCCCTGGCAGGTCGAGCTGCTGGAAACCATCGGCCACCATATCGGCACCGCCCTCGCCGCCAGCCGGCGCAACGAGGAGAGCCACCGGCTGGCGCTCCTCGACGAGCGCTCGGTGATCGCCCGGGAGCTCCACGACTCCCTGGCGCAGGCGCTCTCCTATCTCAAGATCCAGGTCGCTCGCCTACAGAAGCTGCTCGGCCCGCAGCAATCCGAAACGGTGAACGAGGTGGTCGGCGAGCTCCGCGACGGCCTCAGCGAGGCCTACCGCCAGCTGCGCGAGCTGCTCACCACCTTCCGCCTGCGCATTGACGGGCGCGGCCTCAACGCCGCCATCGACGACACCGTGCAGGAGTTCCGCCGCCGCAGCGGCCTGGCGATCAGCCTCGACAACCACCTCGCCGGCCCCGAACTGGCGCCGGGCCGCGAGATCCACGTGCTGCAGATCATCCGCGAGGCACTCTCCAACATCGAACGCCACGCCCGCGCCACGCAGGTGCGGGTCAGCCTCGCCAACGACGGCCCGGCCCACATCAGGGCGCACGTGGAGGACGACGGCGTCGGCTTCGCGCAACAATCCCCACCGCTCAATCGCTACGGCCTCGTGATCATGCGCGACCGCGCCGAGAGCCTGGCCGGCGAACTCCAGATCAGCCCGCGGGAGGGCGGCGGTACGCAGGTCGTGCTGCGCTTCCCCGTCGCCCCGCCCGCTGAGGCAGCCCACTTCGAAGGAAAACCATGAACACCCGCGCACCCACTTCGGTGGTCATCATCGACGACCACCCCCTGTTCCGCAAAGGCGTCTCGCAGCTCCTGGCCCTCAACGACGAACTCCAGCTGATCGGCGAAGCCTCCAGCGGCGAAGAGGGCCTGGAGATCGCCCGGGCCCTCGAGCCCGACCTCATCCTCCTCGACCTCAACATGAAGGGCATGGGCGGCATCGAGACCCTGCGCGCCCTCCGCGAGGCCGACCTGGCCGCCCGCATCCTGATCCTCACCGTCTCCGACGCCGCCGACGACCTGGTCGCCGCGATCCGCGCCGGGGCCGACGGCTACCTGCTGAAGGACATGGAGCCAGAAGACCTCCTTGCCCGCATCGTCGAAGCCCTGCGCGGCCGCATCGTGATCACCGAGAGCCTGAGCGGCCTCCTCGCCCGCTCCCTGCGCGACGAAGCCCAGGCCGCCGAGCGCAGCCTCGCCCCGCTCACCGAGCGCGAGAAGGACATCCTCGGCTGCCTGGCCGGCGGGCTGTCGAACAAGCTCATCGCCCGCGATCTCAACATCGCCGAGGGCACCGTCAAGGTCCACATCAAGAACCTGCTCAAAAAACTCAAGTTCCGCTCCCGCCTCGAAGCCGCCGTGTGGGCCATCGAGCAGGGCCACCGCTCGCACGACCCGGGCAGCGCACGCTGAGCGCGTGATCCGGCACGCCGCGCGGCACGGGTTTGCAATAAACTCCTGATTTTTCCGCCCTCAAGCCAGACGTCGGCGAACCCCGCGGGGTTTTAGCTGTCCAGTACAGGGTCGGGAAGTAGCAGCCTCCCTTGCGGCGCGCCGAACGGCGTGGAGACATCGAGTGAAGAAACGAATCATCTGGACCGCCCTGGCCATCATCTGCGCCGGCCAAACCGCCGCACAAGACAGCCTCGGCGCCCCCCGCCTCGCCCCCACGGCCGACCAGGCCCAGACGGCCTACCTCAGCGCCCAGATCCTCGGGCGCTACCACTACAAGAGCGTGCCCCTCGACGACGCGATGTCGGAGAAGATCTTCGACCGTTATCTCAAGGCCCTCGACCCCGAACGCCTGTTCTTCACCCAGGCCGACGTCGACAGCTTCGCCGACGCCCGCACGCGCCTCGACGACGCGATCCTGAAGGGCAACCTCAGCGCGCCCTTCACCATCTTCCAGCGCTTCGAGCAGCGCGTCACCGAGCGCCTCACCGACGCCCGCGAGCTCCTCGCTCGCGACTTCGACTTCAGCGTCAAGGAAGGCTACCCCTACGCCCGCGATAAAGCCCCGTGGCCCAAGGACGACGCAGAGGTCCGCGACCTGTGGAGGAAGCGCGTCAAAAATGACTGGCTGCGCCTCAAGCTCGCCGGCAAGGACGATAAAGCCATCCGCGAGACCCTGGGCAAGCGCTACGACAACTACCTCGCCCGCGCCACCCGCAACAAGAGCGAAGACGTCTTCCAGGTGTTCATGAACGCCTACGCGATGTCGATCGAGCCCCACACCAACTACCTGGGGCGCAGCGCCTCCGACGATTTCGACATCTCGATGCGCCTCTCGCTGGTGGGTATCGGCGCGGTGCTGCAGGAGCGTGACGAATACATCACCATCCGCGAGCTCGTGCCCGGCGGGCCCGCCGCCCGCTCCGGCAAGCTCGCCGTGGGCGACCGCATCGTCGGCGTCGGCCAGGGTGACAGCCCGATCACCGACGTGGTCGGCTCCCGCGTGGACGAAGCCGTCAAGCTGATTCGCGGCACCAAAGATACCAAGGTCGTCCTCGACATCCTGCCCGCCGACGCCGGCCCCGACGGCAAGCACAAGCAGGTCAGCCTCGTCCGCGACAAGATCAAGCTCGAAGAGCAGGCCGCCAGCAAGTCGGTCATCAAGCTCGGCGAAGGCCTCACCGCCCGCCGGATCGGCGTCATCAAGCTGCCCGCCTTCTACGAAGATTTCGAAGGCCGCCGCCGCGGTGACAAGGAGTTCCGCAGCGCCAGCCGCGACGTGGCCCGCCTTGTAGACGAGCTGCGCAAGGACAAGGTCGACGGTCTCCTAATCGACCTGCGCAACAACGGCGGCGGCTCGCTGCGCGAGGCCGTCGAGCTCACCGGCCTCTTCATCGACAAGGGCCCGGTGGTGCAGCAGCGCCGGCCCGACGGCCAGATCGGCGTCGAGAGCGACGAGCGCGCCGGTGTGGCCTGGGACGGCCCGATGGCAGTGCTGATCAACCGCGCCTCCGCCTCCGCCTCCGAGATCTTCGCCGCTGCACTGCAGGATTACGGCCGCGCGCCCATCCTGGGCGAGGCAAGCTTCGGCAAGGGCACCGTCCAGACCATGATCGACCTGGACGAAGTCGCCAAGAACACCAAGCCCCGCTACGGCGACCTCAAGATGACCGTCGCCCAGTTCTTCCGCATCAACGGCGGCACCACCCAGCTCCGCGGCGTCGTGCCCGACATCGGCTTCCCGTCGGTGGCCGACAGTGAAAGCTTCGGTGAAGCCAGCTACGACAACGCCCTGCCCTGGGTGCAGATCGCCGCGGCAGACTACCGCATCGTCGGCAAACTCACCGACCGCGTGGCCGACCTGCAACGCCGCCACCAGGCCCGCGTCGGGAAGGACAAGGACTTCCAGCAGCTGCTCCAGGACGTCGCCGAGTTCAAGCGCCTGCGCGAAACCAAGACGCTGTCGCTCAACGAAGCCGAGCGCCGCAAGGAAAAGGAAAAACAGGAAGCCCGCCTCAAGGCCCGCGAAGGCATCAAGCTCGCCAGCCTCCAGGACGATGGCCTGCAAGCCAGCGAACGCAGCCTTGCCGCCGACCTCGCCGCCGAGAAAGCCCGCAAGAGCGCCAAGGACGTGCTCCTTACCGAGGCCGCCCGCATCGTCGCCGACGCGGCCGACCTATCCGCCGGTCGCACCCAGATCGCCATGCGCGACCGGGTCGAGATCACCGGCAACAAGGGCCAGAGCACGCGCTGAGGCACTTGTGCCCGGGGTGACCCGCGCCAGTCGAATCCCCGCGCGGGCACGCCGAAGCCCGCAGACGCTGCGATGCACCTTTGCTGACGGTGCTTTCGCAGCGCGCAGGCCTGTCCTAATCTATCGCTCGCTGGGCTTGGGCCAAAGCCTGGGCAACTCGCTTCTGCGGATTTCGACGGACACCAGATGTGACCCATTGAACTCTGCGAGATAGAGTCGCTCGCCTGGGTCAGGAGAGAAAGAAAGCTGCGTTCGCCACCGCTAAATGGCGGGAAGGCGGAGCAAGGCCAAATCACGACTCACATCGGCACCCCTGCTTCCTCGCGTCCAGCGAGTCAACGCAGAAACGCCCCTTGCGGGGCGTTTCTGTTTGAAGCAATGGCGGAAAGGGTGAGATTCGAACTCACGGTACGCCTAAACGTACACCGGATTTCGAGTCCGGCGCATTCGACCACTCTGCCACCTTTCCGCTCGAAGCTCAGCATTATATATACCGCAGCCGAAAAATCAAGCTTTTATGCAGGCTTTGCGGTGCGCGACGTAAATTCGTCGTAGGCACGCACGGCTTCTGCCGCATACATGAGGCTCGGGCCGCCGCCCATGTAGGTGCAGATGCCCAGGGTTTCCATGAGTTGCTCGCGGGTGACACCCAGCCGGATCAAGGCTTTCACGTGGAAACCGATGCAGCCGTCACAGCGGGCCGACACACCGATGGCGAGGGCGATGAGCTCTTTCTCGAGGGCCGTCAATGCGCCCTCCTTCATCGCCTCCTTGGCCATGGTGCCAAACCCCTTCATCGTGTCGGGGATTTCTGCGCGCAGGGCTTCCATACCCTTGGAAAGATCGGACGTGATCTGGACGAAGGACTTGCTGCTCATGGTGACGGCTCCTTTTATTAGAGACTTCTAATATACACGACCGCCCGCCTCGTGAAAACCGGGCAGCCTGCAAACTACCCAGCATTTTTGCTCAGTTCAGCGCCTTGAGTTCGGTGACGCCGCCCATGTAGGGCACCAGCACCGCCGGCACGCGCACCGAACCATCGGCCTGCTGGTAGTTCTCGAGGACGGCAACGAGGGTACGCCCCACCGCCAGGCCGGAACCGTTGAGGGTCGCAAGGGTTTCGTTCTTGCCCTGGGCGTTCTTGAAGCGGGCCTGCATGCGGCGGGCCTGGAAGCCGTCGAAGCAGGAGCAGGAGGAGATCTCACGGTAGGTATTCTGGGCCGGCAGCCAGACTTCAAGGTCGTAGGTCTTGGCGGCCGAGAAGCCCATGTCGCCCGAGCACAGCACGATCTTGCGGTAAGGCAGCTCGAGCTTCTGCAGGATGGCCTCGGCATGGCCGGTGAGCTCTTCGAGAGCCTCCCAGGCCTTCTCGGGCTGCTCGATGCGGACGAGCTCGACCTTGTCGAACTGATGCTGGCGGATCATCCCCCGGGTGTCCTTGCCGTAGCTGCCCGCCTCGGAACGGAAGCACGGGGTGTGGGCGACAAACTTGAGGGGCAGCGCATCGAGGGGGACGATCTCATCGCGCACGATGTTGGTGACGGGCACCTCGGCGGTCGGAATCAGGTAGAACTTGCCCCCATCGGGCTTGGGCACCGAGAAGAGGTCTTCCTCGAACTTGGGCAGCTGGCCGGTGCCGAACATGCTGGCGGCGTTGACCATGTAGGGCGTGTAGAGCTCGGTGTAGCCGTGCTCGGCGGTGTGGACATCAAGCATGAACTGGGCGAGTGCGCGGTGCAGACGGGCCAGGCCACCCTTCATCAGCGTGAAGCGCGCACCGGAGATCTTGACGGCGGTCTCGAAATCGAGCCCACCCAGGCGGCCGCCGATGTCCACGTGGTCGCGCACCTCGAAATCGAAGCTGGGCGGCGTGCCCCAGCGGCTGACCTCCACGTTGTCTTCTTCGGAGCGCCCCGCCGGCACGCTCTCGTGGGGCAGGTTGGGCAGGCCCGCAACGAAGCCGTTGAAACGCTCGAGGAGCTCGGCCAGCGCGGCCTCGTTGGCCTTGAGCTCGTCACCGATGCCGGCCACCTCGGCCAGCACGGCGGAGGCGTCTTCGCCCTTGCCCTTCAGCTGGCCCACCTGCTTGGAGAGCGCGTTGCGGCGGGCCTGGAGTTCCTGGGTGCGGGTCTGGCGGGTCTTGCGCTCGTCTTCGAGGGCCTGGAAGGCCACGACATCAAGGCTCATCCCCCGGGTGGCGAGGCGCTCGGCAACGAAATCCAGGCGGGCGCGCAACAATTGAACATCAAGCATGTCTATCCTTCATCGAATCGAAAAACGGCACCATCAATCTGCCAGGGCGTGCTGGCCGGCTTTCATGGTCCGGGCGTTTCAGTTATATTGCAGTGCAGCATTGCAGCACCGGTCTTTTTAGCAACAACAATCAAGATCAGAAATGCGATAGCCCGCGACAGATCAAACTCTTCTTGATTTGCCTGATTCACAGTCCAAAATCAAACTAAGGTGCCCGTAGATGGTGCCATCTGAACCGATTCATTAAGGAGACCACCCATGTTGTCCATTCGCGACTGTCTGGATTACTGCGACCTCACCGATGAGGACGTCGCCATCATCGCTGAGCACCACGACATCCCCGAAGCGGCGGCCGCACAGATCGCCTGCGGGCTGGTGCAGAGCCGGGAAGGCACGTTGATGCTCACCCAGTTCATGCTCGACCTCGTGGACCATGCCGAAGAACGCGGCGATCGCGCTCGCGCCAAGCGCTTCCGTGACGCCTGTGCCCGCTTCATTGCGAGCCATCCGGTTTCCCATTAAGGCCTGAGCGGGCTGCGTGGGCCTCGGCCAGCCGGTCGAGTTCGCGCAGCCTCTCGAGTTTCTCGGCAATCCTGGCCTCCAGCCCGCGGGCCACGGGTTCATACCAACCGGGCCTTCCCATCCCTTCCGGCAGATAACTCTCCCCCGCAGCGTAGCCGTCGGGCTCGTCATGGGCGTAGCGATACGCCTTGCCGTAGCCCAGGTTCTTCATGAGCTTGGTCGGCGCGTTGCGCAGATGAATGGGCACCGGCCGCGAGACGTCATTGGCCACAAACTTGCGGGCCGCATTATACGCCTTGTAAACCGCGTTCGATTTGGCCGCACAGGCCAGGAAGATGGCCGCCTGGGCCAGCGCCAGCTCGCCCTCGGGCGAGCCCAGACGCTCGTAGGTGGAACAGGCATTCAGGCAGATCTCCAGGGCCCGCGGGTCGGCAAGGCCGATGTCCTCGACGGCCATGCGCACCAGCCGGCGGCCCAGGTAAAGGGGCTCCGCACCGCCATCCAGCATCCGGCACAACCAGTACAGGGCGGCGTCCGGGTCGGAGCCGCGCACCGATTTGTGCAGCGCCGAGATCTGGTCATAGAAAGCCTCGCCACCCTTGTCGAAACGCCGCAGGTTGCGCGACAGCGCCTCGTCGATGAAGGCCGGCGTGACCGGATTGATGCCTGCTGTTGTCGCGGCCGTGTGCACCTGCTCGAGCAGATTGAGAAGCCGCCGGGCATCGCCGTCGGCAAAGCCAGTCAGGCGGTCGCGCGCATCGGCCTCGAAGGCCAGGTCTGGGCAGGCGAAGGCGCGGGCCCGCTCGAAGAGCTCGGCCAGTTCGTCGGCAGAGAGCGGCTGCAGCACATACACCGCCGCCCGCGACAGCAGCGCCGAATTGACCTCGAAGGACGGGTTCTCGGTGGTCGCGCCGACCAGCGTCACCAGGCCCTGCTCGACGTAGGGCAGAAAAGCGTCCTGCTGAGCCTTGTTGAAGCGATGGACTTCGTCCACGAAAAGAATCGTGTGACGCCCGCGGGCCCGCGCGGCCTCTGCCTTGGCGACGGCCTCGCGGATGTCCTTGACCCCCGAAAACACCGCCGACAACGCGGAAAACTCGGCGTCGAAGGCGCTCGCCATGAGCCGGGCGAGCGTCGTCTTGCCAACACCCGGCGGCCCCCACAGGATCATCGAATGCAGCTTGCCCGACTGAAAGGCCAGCGCCAGGGGCTTGCCCGGGCCTAGCAGGTGCTTCTGGCCGATGACTTCGGATATCGCGCGCGGCCGCATGGCCTCGGCCAACGGGAGGCGCGGCGATTCGGGCGCGTCGAAGAGGTCGGCCATGGCGCCCGCTCAGTCGCCCACCACGTCGGCGCCCTTGGGCGGCACGAAGCGGAACTGGGCCGGGTCGATGGCAGGATTGCGCTCCATCTGGCCAAACTGCAGCGCGGTGGTCTGGCCAAAGTTGTCGTGGAGAACCATCGCCTTCAACTGACCACCGGCAAAACCCATTCGGATACGCTCGAAGCTGCTGTCTTCGGCCTTGGGTGTCGCCTCGACCCATTCGAGGCCGTCGGCGCTGCCGGCGTCCTTGAGCACGAAGTTCTTGTCGAGGGAGTTGTCGCCGGCCAGGATCGCCGCCGGCGTGCTGCCAAGGGCCTGGCCGAGCTTCTTGGTGGTGACCTGATTGAGCTCCTGGTCCCAGGCCCACAGCTTGCTACCATCGCCCACCAGAAGCTGAGCATAGGGCTTCTCGTAAACCCAGCGGAACTTGCCGGGCCGGGAAAACGCAAAGGTGCCGCTGGCCTGCTGGGGCTTGCGGCCAGACTTGGAGAACACCTGCTGGGAAAAAGCCCCCCGCGCGCTGCGGGTGCCGTCCATGAACTGGCGCAACTGCGCCAGGGCGTCAGCGTGGGCCGACCCCGCAGCCAGCAGCAGCGTCAGGGCCAGTGCTCTCAGGGTGTGCTTGGGTGTGCGGCGCATCATTCTCCTTCCCGGGGCGGGGTGACGACCTCCCGGTTGCCATTGGCGCCCATCGGCGTGACGAGGCCGGAACGCTCCATCTGTTCGATCAGGCGCGCCGCGCGGTTGTAACCGATGCGCAGGTGGCGCTGGACGAGGGAAATCGACGGCCGGCGGGTCTTGACCACGATCTCGACGGCCTGGTCATAGAGCGGATCGGCTTCACTGCCCTCGCCCCCTTCGCTGGCCATCAGGTCGCCGCCCTCCTCTTCCGCGCCCACCAGGATGCCCTCGATGTAGTCGGCCTGGCCGGTGGACTTGAGAAACTCGACCACCTTATGCACCTCGTGGTCGGCCACGAAGGCGCCGTGGACGCGGGTCGGCAGGCCGGTGCCCGGCGCCAGGTAGAGCATGTCGCCCATGCCCAGCAGGGCCTCGGCGCCCATCTGGTCAAGGATGGTGCGGGAGTCGATCTTGCTCGACACCTGGAAGGCCATGCGGGTCGGGATGTTGGCCTTGATGAGGCCGGTGATCACGTCCACGCTGGGGCGCTGGGTGGCCAGGATGAGGTGGATGCCGGCGGCCCGGGCTTTCTGGGCCAGGCGGGCGATGAGCTCCTCGATCTTCTTGCCGACCACCATCATCAGGTCGGCCAGCTCGTCGATGACCACCACGATGTAGGGAAGCTTCTCTAGGGGCTCGGGGCTGTCCGGAGTGATCGAGAACGGGTTCTTGAGCGGCGCCTCGGCCTTGATGGCATCCGCCACGGCCTTGTTGTAGCCGGCCAGGTTGCGCACGCCGAGGGCCGACATCAGCTTGTAGCGCTTCTCCATCTCGGCCACGCACCAGTTGAGCGCGTTGGCGGCGTGCTTCATGTCTGTGACGACCGGCGCCAGCAGGTGCGGGATGCCCTCGTAGATCGACAGCTCGAGCATCTTCGGGTCAACGAGGATCAGGCGCACGTCGGATGGCTCGGACTTGTAGAGCAGCGACAAGATCATCGCGTTGATGCCCACCGACTTGCCGGAGCCCGTGGTGCCAGCCACCAGCAGGTGGGGGGTTTTCGCGATGTCGGCCACCACCGGCTGGCCGCCGATGTCCTTGCCCAGCGCCACGGTAAGGGGCGAGTGCATGTCGTGGTAGGCGCGGGAGCCGAGGATCTCGCTGAGGCGCACCGTCTGGCGCTTGGGGTTGGGCAGCTCGAGGGCCATGCAGGCCTTGCCCGGCACCGTCTCGACGACCCGGATGCTCATCACCGACAGCGCGCGGGCCAGGTCCTTGACCAGGTTGACCACCTGGCTGCCCTTCACGCCCACCGCGGGCTCGATCTCGAAACGGGTGATCACCGGGCCCGGGTAGGCCGCCAGCACCTTCACCTCGACGCCGAAGTCGGCCAGCTTGCGCTCGATGAGGCGCGAGGTGAATTCGAGGGTTTCGGGGGAAGGCGGCTCGACATCGTGGGCGGGCTCGTCAAGCAAGGCCAACGGCGGCAACGGGCCCTCGGCCATGTCGACAAACAGCGCTGCCTGGCGCTCCCTGTGCGCTCGTATGGATTGTTCAACCTCGACCACCGCCGGCTCGATACGCACGGGCCTCTCGATCTCGGCCACCGCCGGCTCAGCACGCATCGGCCTCTCGATCTCGGCGACTGCCGGCTCGGCGCGCGGGGGCTTCGGACGCAAGATGGGCGGCTCTTCGTCATCGACTGCGGCAGCGACGTCGGCGAAGCCCGGCTCGAGGCGCTCGGCAAAGGCAGGGGCCATGGCCTCATCCTTCTTGCGCTTGGTTTCGACGACGGCTTCGCGCTTCTCGGCGACTTCACGCCCGACCCGACGGTCTTCCCAGGTCTGGACGCCACGGTTGCCGACGCCCCACAGCTTTTCGAGGCCGGTGCCCAGCAGCTCGGACGCCTCCAGCCAGCTCACCCCCGAAAAGAGGCTGAGACCGCCGGCCAGCAGGCCGAGCAGCAGCAGGGTTCCGCCGGTGAAACCGAGGTACTGGAAGACCACGTTGCCCAACTCGATCCCGATCAGACCACCGGGCTCCAGGGGCAGATTGGCCTTCATGGAGTAGAAGCGCATGGCCTCCAGCCCGCTACTGGCCAGCAGCACCGTCACAAAACCGAGGACGACGACCAGGATGGAGCGATGATCGGCGCCAAAACGCTTCTGCAGTCGCCGAAACCCCACCGCCAGCCCCAGCCCGAGAAAGGCCACCCACCACCAGGCCGAGAGCCCGAACAGGTAGAGCAGCAGGTCGGAGAGCCAGGCACCGAAGCGGCCGCCGGGGTTGGCCACCCGGTCGACCAGCACCGCGTGGGACCAGCCTGGATCCGCCTTCGAATAGCCAAAAAGAATCATCGCCACATACAGGGCGAGCACGCCCAGCAGCAGCCAGCGGGCTTCCTGGAGGAGGCTGGCGATTTTCTCGGGCAGGGGTGGCGGGCGGGTCGAGGGGCGATTGAGCATGGGAGAAGCAGCGATACGCGGTGCGGAGCGATACAAAAACAAAAAGCGCGGCATGGCACCGCGCCTTTCATTATAAACCAGGGATTCCCATCACCCCCGGCGCTCGAGTCAGAGACTTGTAAGGCTTTGCGAGCCGCTCAGCGGCTCAGTGATCAGATGTCGTAGATCTTCTCACGCAGGATGACGCCGCCGTCGGTCTCCTCGATCAGGCCACGCAGGCCGAGATCCTTCATGACCCGGCTGACCATCTCGCGGGAAGCGCCGATCATCTTGGCGATATCCTGCTTCGAAACCTTCTTGCGGACCACCTTCAGCCCGTCGACCTCTTCGGACATCTCGAGGAGCAGACGCGCCACCCGGCCGTACACATCCATCAGCGCGAGGCTTTCGATCTTGCGATCGGCGTCGCGCAGGCGGCGGGTGAGGTTGCACATCACGTGCCAGGCGAGTTCGAAGTTGTCCTGCATCAGGCGCTTGAAATCGGTCTTGGCGATCGTGACGAGGTCGGAGGGCGACACCGCGACGACGGACGCCGAGCGCGGGCTGTCATCGAGGACGCCCATCTCGCCGAACATCTCGCCCTGCCCCAGAATGGTCAGGATCACTTCACGCCCATCCTCGTCGCTCACCATCACCTTGAGGTTGCCGGTCAAAACGAAGTAGACGAAGTCGGTGCGGTCACCCTCATGTACCACCGCGGCCCCCCGGGGAACCCGTCGCATCATCGCGCAGCGCGCAACGGCAGCCAGCCGGTCATCGCCCAGACCCTGGAAAATGGGAAACGTCCGCAGGGCAATCGTGGACACGGAGCTGGTAACGGTCATAGGCCTCTCCTGAGCAAAACGCTAAATTGGTTCTTGGCAACGTGACGAAGATGTCATGGCCTAACAACGGTCAAGTATAAAGCAAACTTGAGGGACGCCAAATGACAGACGGGCGAACCGGGCACTAACAGCCCCCATCAGCGCATTTCGGCGGCTCCCCCGGCCGAGGCGCCGTATAATCCCAACCCCAGCTCCAGACTTCAGAGAGACCCAGACCGATGACCACCCGCCACATCAAGCTGCTCATCCTCGGTTCCGGCCCCGCCGGCTACAGCGCAGCGGTCTATGCCGCCCGCGCCAACCTGAACCCCGTGCTCATCACCGGCATCGCCCAGGGCGGCCAGCTGATGACCACCACCGAAGTGGACAACTGGCCGGCCGACGCCGACGGCGTGCAGGGCCCCGAGCTGATGGCGCGCTTCGAAAAACACGCGCTGCGCTTCAACACCGAGATGATCTTCGACCACATCCACACCACCCACCTGGCCGAAAAGCCGATCCGCCTGGTGGGCGATGCGGGCGAATACACCTGCGACGCGCTGATCATCGCCACCGGCGCCAGCGCCCAGTATCTGGGCCTGCCGTCCGAAGAGGCCTTCTCCGGCAAGGGCGTGTCGGCCTGCGCGACCTGCGACGGCTTCTTCTACCGCAACCAGGAAGTCTCGGTGATCGGTGGCGGCAACACCGCCGTCGAAGAGGCGCTCTACCTCGCCAACATCGCCAGCAAGGTCACGCTGGTGCACCGCCGCGACAAGTTCAAGGCCGAGCGCATCCTCGTGGATAAGGTCATGGAGAAGGTCGCCGCCGGCAAGATCGTTCTCGAGCTCGACTCGACCCTCGAAGAAGTCCTGGGCGACAACACCGGTGTCACCGGCATGCGCATCAAGAACGTCAAGACGGGCGCCTCCAAGGACATCGAGCTGAAGGGCGTGTTCATCGCCATCGGCCACAAGCCCAACACCGACATCTTCGCGGGCCAGCTCGAGATGGAAGGCGGCTACATCGTCACCAAGGGCGGCCGTCACGGCGACGCCACCGCCACCAGCGTGCGCGGCGTTTTTGCGGCCGGCGACGTGCAGGACCACATCTACCGCCAGGCCGTCACCAGCGCCGGTACCGGCTGCATGGCCGCCCTCGACGCGGAGCGCTACCTGGACAGCCTCGGCCTGGCCGGCTGAGGCATATCGCAAGACCCAGGCGGACCGGGCTTCCCGGTCCGTTTTCATTCATTCCCTCGCATCGCACGCCATGGGCAAGGACAAGCACGCCAGAGGCCTTGAGGCCCTCAAGAGCCTGAAGAACCGCGTTCCGGCGGCGGCCCCGTCACGCCCGAAGATCATCGTGCCACCAGCTCCGGCCGAGCCCGACGACGCCACCCTGTTCCGCCGTGAGGTGGCGCGTGTCCAGCCCCTCAAGGCCGACGACCACGCCGAGCTCGCCCGCCCCCGGCCGGTTCCGCTGCCCCGCCCTAAAACCATCGAGATCGAACCCGAAGCCCCGCGGCGCCCGGTTCGGATCGACGAGAACGACCCGGTCGCGGTGTTCCGCGCCGCCCTCGGCGACATCACCCCGATCAAGGATTTCCACCGGGTCGACCTGAGCGTCCAGCGCCAGCAGGCCAGCAGCCAGATCCGCGCCATGAGCCAGACCGAGCCCCCCGTGGCCCGCATTGATGCCGAGCAGCTGCACGACCCGGTGGCCTTGTTCCGCCACGTGGCCGGCGAGGTCGCCCCGCTCAAGGACCGCAACCTGGCCGCAGTAGAGCGCCCGCTGCCCGCCCCGCTGCCCCGCAAGCGCGAAGAGGACGAGCGTGAGGTGCTGCGCGAGGCCCTCGAAAGCCCGCTGACCTTCGAAGACCGCCTCGACACCGGCGACGAAGCCGCCTACCTCCGGGTCGGGCTGCCCCGCCGGGTGCTCACCGACCTGCGCCGCGGGCGCTGGGTGGTGCAGGGCGAACTCGACCTGCACGGCCTCACCCGCGACGAAGCCCGCAGCAGCCTCGCCCATTTCATCGCCCTGTCCCTGCAGCAGGGCCGTCGCTGCCTGCGCGTGATCCACGGCAAGGGCCACGGCTCGCCCGGGCGCCTGCCGGTGCTCAAGCACCTCTCCCGCGGCTGGCTGGCCCAGCGCGAAGACATCCTCGCCTTCTGCCAGGCCCGCCCCCACGACGGCGGCGAGGGCGCACTGCTGGTGCTGCTGCAGGCCGCCAGCGCCGCCCGGCCCTGAGGCCGCTGACGCCAGCTACCGGCGTGCAGACCCGCACCACGGGTCACATTCTTGCCCCCGGTCAATTTTTTTCGACCGACATCGGCTTATTGTCCGCTGCGACAGATTGTCGCAGGGGCAAAGTGTCGCAGCCCAACCGCTTCCCCCCTGCTTCGTCTTGGAACGCCGCTGCAAAAGGCGGCATGGACGCTTTCGGCCCAGGGATAAGGGAGAGCAATAATGAGCAACGAAGACATCAAGCACGACGACCAGAACCTCGTTCCGGGCCGTCGCAAGTTCCTGAACACCGCCGCGCTGGCCGGCCTCGCCGGCGCGGGCCTGTCGGTCGGCCTGTCCTCCTGCAAGCAGGAAGCCGCTCCGCCAGCCGCCGCGCCTGCGGGCGCCCCGGCCGCACCCGCTGCCGCTGCCCATGGCGCCGCCGGAGATCTCAACCTGCACCCGGCCCCGGGCCAACTCGACACCTACTATGGCGTGTGGTCCGGCGGCCACTCGGGCGAAGTGCGCGTCCTCGGCCTGCCGTCCGGCCGCGAGATCAAGCGCGTGCCGACCTTCAACATCGACTGCATGAGCGGCTGGGGCATCACCAACGAGTCGAAGGCCATCATCGGCACCAAGGCCGACGGCAGCCTGAAGTACAAGACCGGCGACACCCACCACATCCACGGCTCCTACGTCGATGGCACCTACGACGGCAAGTACTTCTTTGTGAACGACAAGATCCACGGCCGCATCGCGCGGATCCGCGGCGACATCTTCGAATGCGACAAGATCACCGAGATCCCGAACATCCAGGGCTTCCACGGCATCTTCCCGGACAAGCGCGACCCGGTCGATCAGGCCATCAACCACACCACCCGCGTTTTCTGCGGCAACGAGTTCCACATCCCGCACCCCAACGACGGGCGTGATGCGGACGACCCGACCAAGTACAAGACGCTGTTCACCTGCGTCGATTCCGAGACCATGGAAGTGCGCTGGCAGTGCCGCGTCGACGGCAACATGGACCTCGTCGCCACCTCCTACAACGGCCGCCTGGCCGCCGCCAACCAGTACAACACCGAAGGCGGCGCCAAGTACGAGGACATGATGTCCGCCGAGAAGGACGCCTGCGTGTTCTTCGACGTGGGCCGCATAGAGAAAGCCATCAAGGATGGCAAGTTCGTCACCATCGGCGACAGCAAGGTGCCCGTGGTGGATGGCACCAAGGAAGCCAACAAGGATCCGAAGACCGCCCTCACCTGCTACGTTCCGGTTCCCAAGAACCCCCACGGCGTCAATGCCAGCCCGGACGGCAAGTACTTCATCTGCTCCGGCAAGCTGTCGCCCACCGCCACCGTCATCGAACTGACCAAGGTCGAGGAGTTCCTCGACGGCAAGCTCGACGACGTCAACAAGAGCATCGTCGCCGAAGTGGAGATCGGCCTCGGCCCCCTGCACACCACGTTCGACGGCCGCGGCAACGCCTTCACCACCCTGTTCCTCGACAGCCAGATCGTCAAATGGAACATCGACGCCGCGATCAAGTTCCACGCTGGCGACAAGAACGTCAAGTACGTGGTCGACCGCATCGACGTGCATTACCAGCCGGGCCACATCAGCACCGACATGGGCGAAACCAAGGAAGCCGGTGGCCAGTTCCTCGCCGTGGGCTGCAAGTTCTCGAAGGACCGCTTCCTGCCGGTCGGCCCGCTGCACCCCGAGAACGAACAGCTCATCGACATCCGCGGCGAAAAGATGGTGATGCTGGCCGATCACCCGGTCTACCCCGAGCCCCACGACTTCGTCATCGTCAAGCGCGACAAGATCAAGACCCGCCAGGTCTTCAACGTCGATGACTTCCCCAACGCCGTCAAGGACGCCAAGGATTCCGGCGTCTTCCGCGAGGGCAACAAGGTCACCGTCAAGCTGGTCTCCCAGGCCCCGGCCTACAGCCTGCGCGACTTCAAGCTCAAGAAGGGTGACGAAGTCACGATCATCCTCACCAACCTCGACAAGGTGGAAGACCTCACCCACGGCTTCGCGATTCCGAAGTACGACATCAACTTCATCGTGAACCCCCAGGAAACCAAGTCGGTCACCTTCAAGGCCGACAAGCCGGGTGTGTACTGGTGCTACTGCACGCACTTCTGCCACGCGCTGCACCTCGAGATGCGCACCCGCATGATCGTCGAGAAGTAATCGGCACCCAGCAACACGTCGATAAATGAAGAAGTAGTTGGGGGAGGCGCTTGCGTCTCCCCGCTTTTTTTCAAGCTGCTGCCGGCCTCTGGCAGCGCTAGCCCGGAGCCCTCCGATGCGTCTCGCCACCAACCTCGCCGCGGCACTGACCGCAAGTTTTCTCATCCTTGCCACCAGCCCCGCTGCACTGGCCAGCACCCACGAGACCACCGCCGACCTCGCCGAACAGAGCCGCATGCTCGCCCCCCGCGCCACCAAGGCCTATCTGATGGTGCAGCAAGGAATAAACCCAGAGACTGGCCGCCGGCTGCTCGCCGAATCCGTATCGCGCCTCGACCAGAACCTCGCCGCCCTGCGCTCTGCCAAGCTGGACGATACCGCCCACGCCAAGCTGAGCGCCGTTGAGACCCGCTGGAGCAGCGTACGCGCCCGCCTCACCGCCGCCCCCGATGCCACCGGCGCCAAGGCCCTCTACGACGACACCGAAGCCCTGCAGACGGCCACCCAGCACCTTGCGATGGCCATCAACAGCACCGGCTCCGAGGACGCCCGCCGGCTCACCCTGCCCGCCCGGATGCGCCTCCTGTCCCAGCGCATCGGCATGTTCTACCTCTACCGCGACAGCGGCCTCATGACCCCGAACGCACCGACGATGGAGCTCAGCTACGCACGCAGCGAGTTCTCCGCCAACCTCGTGCGGATCCGCCGCAACGATGCCCTGCCGGCCGACACTCGCCGGGCCGTGGAAGCCCTCAACCAGGTCTGGTCCGACTACGACGGAGCCGCCGGCAAGCCGGGTACACCGGGCGAGCTGAAGAAGAACGCCCCCGCCGTGATGGAGATGAGCGAACAGGTGCTGGGCGCCACCGAGAAGCTCGTCGTCAGCCTGCTCGGCCCGGCGCGCCCCTGAACTCCGGCGGTGCTGCGCGGCACGTCGCACCGCCAATTTTTGGTGCTTGACCCAGCTTAAGGACACCGCCCCCGAGCCATATCAGAATTTCACGAAACGCTGATTCATCGGAGCCCCCATGAAGTCCCCCCTCCTCTCCCATCTGCGCCGGCTGTATCGGCAAGGTGCCGCCCTGCTCGCCGGCCTCGCCCTGGCGGGTGCCAGCCTCGCCGACACCTACGAGGTCAAGCTTCCGCCGGAGCTGTCGAGTTCGCCCAGGATGTGCGACTACGCGCCCTGCAAGGACGTGATGCCCGGCGCCACCTCGTTCTCCGAGCGCAAGGGCCAGCCGCCCTACGTCGAGGCCTACGCCGACGAAGCCGGCCAGAAGAAGCTCCTCGGCTACGTGATGCTGTCCACCGACATCACCGACATCCCCGCCTACTCGGGCAAGCCGGTGGTCACCCTGATCGGCATGGACACCGCCGGCAAGTTCTCCGGGGTCAAGATCCTCAAGCACTCCGAGCCCATCCTGCTGCTCGGCATCCCCGAATCGGCGCTGATCAAGTTCAATAACCAGTACCTCGGCAAGTTCGTCGGCGACAACATCGAGATCGGCAGGTCGCGGCCCGAGGAAAACCTCATCGGCCTCGACGCCATCACCGGTGCCACCGTCACCGTCATCGCCCAGAACCAGGTCATGATGCTGTCCGGCGGCGAGGTGGCCAAGCAGGTCGGCATCCTCAAGCCCGTGGTCCGGCCCCAGGCCAAGTTCCCGCCGGCCACCACCACGCCCGGCTGGGCCCAGCTCGTCGAGGACGGCAGCGTGCAACGCCTCACCGTCAAGCCCGAAGAGGTCGGCCTCAAGAACGACGGCCGGCCCTACATGGACCTCTGGTTCGGCTATCTGAACCAGCCCACCGTCGGCCAGGCCATCCTCGGCAAGGACGGCTACGCCGGCCTGATGAGCCGCCTGAAGGAGGGCGAGCACGCCATCTTCATCATCAAGACGGCCGGCATGGACTCGTTCAAGGGTTCCGGCTTCGTGCGCGGTGGCATTTACGACCGGGTGCAGGTACGCCAGGGCGGCGACTCCTTCACCTTCCGCGACCTCGACTACCTCAACCTGTGGGGCGTCTCGGCGGCCGGCGCACCGGCCTTTGACGAATCGGCGATCTTCATCATCCGCGGCAAGAGCTTCTCGGGGGCCTTCCCCTGGAAGCTGGTCTTCCTGGGCAACAAGATCGACAAGGAAACCGCCGCCAAGACCTTCGCCAACTTCGACCGCGAATACTGGCTCGCCGACGCCTACCTCGAAGGCGGCCGCCCGAAGATCGTCAAGCCCGACCCGACCTGGCTCAAGGTGTGGAAGGACAAGGCCGTCGACATCGGCATCTTCGTCACGCTGCTGCTGGTGATCTCGGCTGCCTACGCCAGCCGCGACAAGCTGGTCCGCCGCTCGAGCCGCCACAACAAGTGGCCGGTAAACGCCTTCAAGTACACCGGCTGGGTGGTGAGCATCGGCTTCGTCGGCTTCTACGCGATGGCCCAGCCGTCGATCACCCAGGTGCTCACCTGGTTCCACAGCCTGCTGTTCCAGTGGAAATGGGAGCTCTTCCTGTCGGATCCGCTGATCTTCATCTTCTGGATCTTCATCATCGTCACGGTGTTCATCTGGGGCCGCGGACTCTTCTGCGGCTGGATGTGCCCCTTCGGCTCGCTCTCCGAGCTGCTCTACAAGCTCGGCAGCGCGGTCGGCCTCAAGCGCTTCCAGACCCACCTGCCCCAGGCCCTCCACGACAAGCTCAAGTGGCTCAAGTACGCCATCTTCTTCGGGCTGCTGGCGGTGTCGTTCTTCAGCATGGGCCTGGCCGAAAAGCTCGCCGAGGTCGAACCTTTCAAGACCACCTTCCTGGTCGGCATCCTCAACCGCAGCTGGCCCTACAGCCTGTTCGCGGCGGGCCTGCTGGGCATCTCGATCTTCATCGAGCGGCCCTTCTGCAAATACCTGTGCCCCCTCGGCGCCGCGCTGGCGATGCCCACCACCTTCCGGTGGTTCGGCCTCAAGCGCAAGGACGAATGCACCAGCTGCAAGGCCTGCGCCAAGGGCTGCGGCTCGCTGGCCATCGACACCAAGGGCAACATCGACCAGCGCGAATGCATGCTGTGCCTCGACTGCATGGTGCTGTACTACGACGACCACGCCTGCCCGCCCCTGGCCCAGGAACGCAAGCGCCGCGACAAGGCCGGCCAGCCCCTCACGGCCATCAACGGCAAGGGCTACTTCATCCCCATCAAGCCCGTCCCGATGGACAAGAAACCCCAAGGAGCCCAGGCATGACCATCGCCGACCGCAACGAACTGCGCCAGCCCGCCTACGGTGACGCCAGCGGCCCCGCCTGGCTGCTGGCCGAGCTGCGCGACCACCTGTGGCCCTGGGCCGGCAAGGGCCAGCCCGCCAAAAAGGCCATCCAGGGCGCCGGCTTTGCGATCGCCATCGCCGCCACGGTGGCGTGGGTGATGGCGGCCCTCGGCCATCTGTCGGCCGGGGCGATTATCGGCTGGTGGTTCGGCTGGAGCGTGTTTGAGGTATTCGTCCGGATAGACGCCAAGCCCTACGTGAAGGAAGGCCCCTGGTGGGGCCGCCTGTACCGCCGGGCCACGCTGATGGACATGCTGTGCTACGTGAGCTTCAAGAACCTGCTGATCGGCGCGGCGCTGTTCATCGGCCTCAAAACCGCGGGCATCCTGCAGGTCTGAGGCCGTCAGCGCCTATCGACGGGCAGCACGCTGGCCTTCTCGAGCCGGTCCTCCAGCTCGCCGATGTGCGCGGCGAGGCCATTGCCCGACTGCTCGATCAACACCCGCAAGCCCTGCTCGAGCCGCTCCATGCGCTCGAGCACGGCCGCCTGGGAAGCCCCCGAATCCCCCTTCTGCGCGCCCCGCCCCGCAAACTCGGCCTCGAGGAAGCTGCGTAGCTCGGTGAAGCGCGACGCCTCGGCCTGGTCGGCCAGATCCCGGCTGGCCCGGATCTCCTTGGCCTGGCGGCGGGTTTCGAGCAGCACCGACGTTTGCAGGAAGAGCACGAACACCAGAAACAGCGCGGTGATCGCCAGCAGCAGCCCCAGCATCACCAGCCCCAGGGGCATCTTCACCATGCCCACCCCCAGGCTCAGATCGACAGGGGTGATGACCGCCCCCCAGTTCAGCGTCACGAAAGCCGCCGTACCGGCCAGGACAAGCAACAACAACACGATTGCGACTCTCATCTCTATCAACCCTCCCGAAACCGATTCGTCACGACACCCCGGCCACGGCGCTGCCGCACACCGCAAGCCTGCGTTAAAGTGCAGCCATGCATCCCGCCCACCCCATCGCTGAAGACGAAGTGGAATTCACCGCCATCCGCGCCCAGGGCGCCGGTGGCCAGAACGTCAACAAGGTCTCCAGCGCAGCCCATCTGCGCTTCGACATCCATGCCTCGAGCCTGCCCGAGGCCGTGCGTGAACGCCTGCTCGCGCTGGGCGATCAGCGTATCAGCAAAAATGGCGTGATCATCATCAAGGCCCAGGAACACCGCAGCCTCGAGAAGAACCGCGCCGAAGCCCTGCGCAGGCTGCAAGAGCTGGTGGATGCCGCCTCACACGTACAAAAGGCCCGCCGCCCCACCCGGCCCAGCCGCGGCGCCGTCACCCGCCGCCTCGACGGCAAGGCCCGCCGCAGCGCCATCAAGGCCGGGCGCGGCCGGGTCGAGTAAACACCGCAACAAAAGCACGACCGGCCGGCGCCACGCTCACTTCCGCTCCTCGTCGTACTTCGACAGACTGACCCCCGCCCCCGCCAGACACTCCCGCAGGTGCTTGATCTCCTGCTTGGCGAACTCGTTGCCGTGGTGGGGGTGATGCACGAAGAACTCGTGGCGATTGAGCAGGATGCGGAACCGGGCGCCATGCCCGGGCTCGACCGTCGCCCCCAGGTGGGTGAGCAGGGACTCGACCTCGCGCCACTGGATGTTGCTGCTGACCGGGTCACGGAAGATCGCTTCAAGAACATGCCGGTGCTTGTTGCTCATGACGTTTGCTCCCTTTGATTGTCCCCGTCATTCTTGCACTACCGGCGCCCCATGGGTATGCCCGATGCCACAAATGACAAGGCCCCCGCGGCAGGTTTTGCCAAACCCGGGGCGCGGGCGTAGCCTCCGGGCAATAGCCCATCAACCAGAAAGGTCTTTCCATGTCCGTCCTCCTGCAAGTCGACTTCCCGTTCGCCGGCCCCTGGGGCGAGGCGATGACCGAAGCCCTCCGGGGCCTCGCCGAATCCATCGCCAATGAGCCCGGCCTGATCTGGAAGATCTGGACCGAAAACCCGGCCACCGCCGAGGCTGGCGGCATCTACCTGTTTGCCGATCGCGCCAGCGCCGAGGCCTACCTCGCGATGCACACCGCCCGCCTCACAGGCTTCGGCATCCCCCGCGTGAATGGCAAGATCTTCGACGTCAACCCCGCGCTCTCGGCCATCGACCGGGCGCCGCTCTGAGCACGGCTGGCCGCGCAGCCAGCCAAATATTCGTGGGCGCCGGCCCCCCCGACGGCTATCATGCGCGGCCTTCCTGCAGCCATCTTCGCCCATGATCACCCTCAAGAACGTCACCCTCCGCCGCGGTGCCAAAGTGCTGCTCGAACGCAGCTCCGTCACCCTCAACCCCGGCGAGAAGGTCGGCCTGGTGGGGCGCAACGGCGCCGGCAAGTCGTCCCTGTTCGGGCTGTTCAACGGCAGCCTGCACGAAGACGGTGGTGACTATTCGATCCCCGGCCACTGGCGCATGGCCCAGGTGGCGCAGGACATGCCCGAAACAACCCAGAGCGCCACCGACTTCGTGATCGAAGGCGACTCCGTGCTGCTGGCCGCGCAACAAGAAGTCGCCGCCGCCGAAGCCAGCGACGACGGCATGCGCATGGCCCACGCCTACATGGAGCTCCACGACGCCGGCGCCCACGATGCCGAAGCCCGCGCCCAGGCCCTGGTGCTCGGCCTCGGCTTCAAGGTGTCGGAGCTGTCGCAACCGGTAAACAGCTTCTCGGGCGGCTGGCGGATGCGCCTGCAGCTGGCCCG
Source organism: Zoogloea ramigera (assembly GCF_006539865.1). Lineage (GTDB taxonomy): Bacteria > Pseudomonadota > Gammaproteobacteria > Burkholderiales > Rhodocyclaceae > Zoogloea > Zoogloea ramigera. The sequence goes on along the minus strand of NZ_BJNV01000007.1, from coordinate 141,321 downwards.
CGCGCTGATGTGCCCGTCCGACCTGCTGCTCCTCGACGAACCCACCAACCACCTGGATCTCGACGCCCTGGTCTGGCTCGAAGCCTGGCTCAAGCGCTACACCGGCACCCTCATCGTGATCAGCCACGACCGGGAGTTCCTCGACGCCATCACCAACGTGACGCTGCACATCGACAACGCTCGGTTGGTGCGCTACGGCGGCAACTACAGCACTTTTGAAGACATGCGCGCCGAGCAGATGCTGCTGCAGCAGGCTGCCGTCGCCAAGCAGGCCGACAAGATCGCCCACCTCAAGAAGTTCATAGACCGCTTCAAGGCCAAGGCCAGCAAAGCCAAGCAGGCCCAGAGCCGGGTCAAGGCGCTGGAGCGGATGGAGAAGATCGCGCCGGTGCTGGCCGATGCCGAGTTCAACTTCGAGTTCCAGGAGCCCGCCAACCTGCCCAATCCCATGCTCGCGATGGTCGATGTGGCTGCCGGCTACCCGCCCGCCGCCGACGCCCCGGCCGGCGCGCCGCCCACCGTCATCGTGCGCAACATCAACCGCTCGGTGCATGCAGGCCAGCGCATCGGCATCCTCGGCGCCAACGGCCAGGGCAAATCCACCCTGGTCAAGACCATCGCCCGCACGCTGGCGCCGGTGAGCGGTGAGATCACCGAAGGCAAGGGCCTCAACATCGGCTACTTCGCCCAGCAGGAGCTCGACGTGCTGCGCCCCGAGGACACCCCGATGGAGCACATGATCCGCCTCGCCAAGGACACCATCGCCGCCGGCAAGAGCGGCTGGGTGGCCGGCCGCGAGCAGGACCTGCGCGGCTTCCTCGGCACCTTCAACTTCAGCGGCGACATGGTCAAGCAGCCGGTGGGCACCATGAGCGGCGGCGAGAAGGCTCGCCTCGTGCTGTGCATGATCGTCTGGCAGCGCCCCAACCTGCTGCTGCTCGACGAACCGACCAACCACCTCGACCTCTCCACCCGTGAAGCCCTCAGCGTCGCCCTCAACGAGTTCGAGGGCACCGTTATGCTGGTCAGCCACGACCGCGCCCTGCTCCGCGCCGTCTGCGACGAGTTCTGGCTGGTCACCCGCGGCGGCATCGAGCCCTTCGACGGCGACCTCGACGACTACCAGCGTTTTCTCCTCAACGAGGCCAAGCGAGCCAGGGACGCCGCCTGAGCCCGGGAGCCAAGGTGCGCACGGCCGCCAAATTCACATGAATCAAGGCCCGCTGCGGCATTTCGCCGCACACTGTTGCACATTCAGATCTCGCCCTGCCCCCATGCAACGACGCAGCTTTAGCCACCTCGCCTCCATTGCCGCTCTTTTCGCGGCCGTGACGGGCTGTGCCCACGGCGCCGAGTGGCAGGTGAAACCGGGTGAGTCGATCCAGGCCGCCATTGTTCAGGCCGCCCCCGGCGACACCATCCGGGTCGCCCGCGGCCACTATCCCGAAAACCTGCGCATCGAAAAACCTGTCAAGCTCATCGGCGTCGATCGCCCGACCGTGGATGGCCGCGGCAAGGGCGACACGGTGCGCATCGTCGCCACCGACGTGAGCTTCGAGGGCTTCATCGTCGCCGACTCCGGCGGCGACCTGGGCGCCCAGAACGCCGGCGTTTACATCCAGCCCGGCGCCCACCGGGCCCGTGTCATCCGCTGCGACTTCAGCTACACCCTGTTCGGCCTGTGGATCGAAAAGGCCGACGACGTGCTGATCGAGAACAACCTCATCACCGGCAAGCGCGATTTCGACTCCTCCCAGCGGGGCAACGGCATCCAGCTCTACAACACCACCGGCGCGCGCATTATCGGCAACAACATCAGCTTCGTACGCGATGCGATCTACGTGGACGTCTCCCACAAGGCGATCTTCCGCGGCAACAAGATGCACCACAGCCGCTACGGCACCCACTACATGAACTCCTACCACAACCTGTGGGAGGACAACGACACCTTCCTCAACCGGGGCGGCCTGGCCCTGATGGAGGTGCGCGACCAGGTGGTGCGCAACAACCGCGCCTGGGGCAACTCCGACCACGGCATCATGCTGCGCACCATCCAGGACGCGGTGGTCGAGAACAACGTGGTGGCCGGCAACGCCCGCGGCTTCTTCATCTACGACGCCGAATACAACACCCTGCGCGGCAACCTGGTGGTCGATAACCAGGTCGGCGTGCATTTGTGGGCGGGATCGACGCGCAACGTCGTCGAACGCAACGACTTCATCTCGAACCGGGAGCAGATCAAGTACGTGGCCTCCCGCGACGAGCCCTGGGGCGTCAAGGAAGGCAACCACTGGAGCAACTACGTGGGCTGGGACCGCAACGGCGACGGCCTGGGCGACGTGCCCTACGAGGCCAACGACATGGTCGACCGCCTCTCGTGGCGCCACCCGATGGTCAAGCTGCTGATCGCCAGCCCGGCCATTCAAACCCTGCGCCTCATCGCCCAGCAGTTTCCGCTGCTACGCGCCCCCAGCATCGTGGACAAGAACCCACGCATGCGCCCCGACCATTCCGACTGGAGAAACTGGCTTGGCAAGCACTATCGTTGAAGCCCGCGGGGTGACCAAGGATTTCGGCACCGTTCAGGCCGTCAGAGGTGTCGACCTGTCGATCGCCCCCGGCGAACTCTTCGGCCTGATCGGCCACAACGGCGCCGGCAAGAGCACGCTGTTCAAGATGATGCTCGGCCTGATCCCCATCACCTCCGGCGAGATCCGCCTCGACGGCGAACCGGTAAATGGCCCGCGCTTCAGGGAAACCCGGCGCAAGATCGGCTATCTACCCGAAAACGTGGTGCTCTACGACAACCTCACGGGTCTCGAGACGCTCTACTTCTTCGCCGACCTGAAAGCTGTGCCGCGTCGCGAATGTGCCGGCCTGCTCGACAAGGTGGGTCTCTCCCACGCCGCCGGTCGCCGCGTGCGGGAGTACTCCAAAGGCATGCGCCAGCGTCTCGGCTTTGCGCAGGCCCTGCTCGGCACGCCGCGGCTGCTGTTCCTCGACGAGCCCACCACCGGCCTCGACCCGGGCGCCATCCGCGACTTCTACCGCATCCTGCGCGAACTCAAGGGCGAGGGCGTGACGATGGTGCTCACCTCCCACATCCTCGCCGAGATCCAGGAGCGGGTCGACCGCCTCGCCGTCATGGAGGGCGGCCTGATCCGCGCCACCGGCACCGTGCAGGCGCTCCGTGAGGCAATGAATCTGCCGCTGACCCTCGAGATCGCCGGCGGCGCCGGCCTCGCCGAACAGGTCGGCCGCGTGCTCGAAGGCATCGCCATCGAAAGCATCGAGGAGGCCGGCAGCGTGCTGCACATCTGCCTCCCCCGCGAAGCCAAGATGCCCGCCCTGGCACGGCTCGCCACCCTCGGCGACACCATGCGCGACCTGCGCGTACGCGAACCGTCCCTCGAGGACGTGTTCTTCGGATACCGCAATGGATGATGGGTAATGGGTAGCGGGGAATGGGAAGTCGGAAACCCACCCCCAATACCCACCTCCCACTCCCTATTCCCCAAGACAAACATGCTCTCCATCGACTTCAGACAAATCGCCATCGTCGCCGGCAAGGAGTTCTGGGACCGCATCCGCAACCGCTGGGTGCTCGCCGTTGCGCTGGTGTTCACCGCCTTCGCGCTGGTGATCGCCTACTTCGGCGCGGCTCAGCAGGGTGCCGTGGGCTTTCGTAGCATCGAGGTCACCATCGCCTCGCTGGTCAGCCTGGTGATCTACCTGATCCCGCTGATCGCCCTGATCCTTGGCTTCGACGCCGTGGTCGGCGAGCGGGAGCGCGGCTCCCTCGACCTGCTCCTCACGCTGCCGATCACCCGCCGCGAGCTCATCCTCGGTAAATACACCGGGCTCGCCGCGGCGCTCGCCTTCTCGACCATCGCCGGCTTCGGCGCCGTCGGCCTGATCCTGTCGCCCCAGCTCAACCTCACCGCCCTCTTCCACTACGCCGGCTTCATGTTCTCGGCGATCCTCCTCGGGCTCGCCTTCCTGAGCCTCGCCGTGATGCTGTCAGTCTTCGCTTCCGACCGCACCCGCGCCTCCGGCCTCGCCATCGGCACCTGGTTCTTCTTCGTGCTGGTCTTCGACCTGCTCATCCTCGGCATGCTGGTCGTCACCGCCGGCGACTACGGCGGCGCGGTGTTCCCCTACCTGCTACTGCTCAACCCGGCCGACGTCTTCCGTGTGCTCAACGTCTTCACGCTGGACGAGGTGCGCACCCTCTACGGCCTCGCCACCGTTTTCCCCGAAGCCCTGAGCAGCCCGACCATCCTCGGCGGCGTCATGCTGGCCTGGATCGTCGGCCCGCTGGCCATCGCCATCTGGAGATTCGAACGATGAGATTCCCGCACCCCATCCACAATCTGGCCCGGCATACCGCCGCCCTGCTCGTCGCCGCAAGCCTGCTCACCGCCTGCAGCAAGAGCGCCGACGCACCCGTGGCCCCCACCGAGATCGCGAAGGACACCTACTGCGCCCTCGACGGCATGCTGCTGGCCGACTACCCCGGCCCCAAGGCGCAGATCCACTACGACGGCACCCCGGCACCCGACTTCTTCTGCGACACCATGGAGATGTTCTCGCTGCTCCTCAAACCCGAGCAAGCCCGCAAGGTCGCCGCCGCCTATGTGCAGGCCATGGACCAGACCGACTGGAACCAGCCCAAAGGCGCCTGGATCGACGCCAAAAAAGCCTTCTATGTAGTGGGCTCCAAGAAACGCGGCGCCATGGGCCCGACCATTCCCTCCTTCGCCACCCGCGAAGGCGCCCAGGCCTTCGCCGACAAGGAAGGCGGCAAGGTGCATCCCTTTGCCGAAATCACCACCGACATGGCCCGCCTCGACGGCGGTGCCCTGCACGACCAGAGAATGTGAGCATGGACCCGTTCTACAGCGACATCTCCCCTGACGACGCCATCGAGATCGAGCATCTCGCCCGCCTGATGTACGACCTGCGCAGCGCCCGCGACAAGCTACTGGTCCAGCTCGGTGCCAGTGATGCTGCCGATGTGCTCAAGCGCATCACCTCGGGCGAGCTCCCCGAACACCCAAGCTACGAACACTACCTTTCGCTAGGAATCCTCGCCGACCTTCACGGCCAGGTTCGCAGCGAGCTGGCCACCTGCGTCAAGGAGAGCCGCACCCGATGAGCCTGCATCTCGACCTCGCCGCCCTGATCGAAGAACACTTCGGCGAACACCTGGAAACGCCCGTAGACGTCAAATACGACGCCCTGATCGCCCACTTTGCCAATGGCGTGACCCTGGAAGCCCGCATCGCAGCGCCCGACGCCTACACCATCGCCTGGGCCTGGGGTGAAGCGGAGTTTCGCATCGACACGGCCCCACTTCACCCTGAGCTCGCCACCCGGCCGAATCACCTCCACACCGCCGACGGCAAGCTTCTCGCCGATCCGCTCACTCGCACCGACGCAAGCGCTTGGGACAATCTGCAGCGCGTCATCACCACCATTCTCGACAACCCGCTTCTGGAAAAACCCGCTATCGGAGCCTGAGCATGAGAACCACGCTGCTGTCGTCCCTTCTTGCCGCCCCACTCCTGGCCGGCAGCCTCCTGATCGCCCAGCCCCACGCCGAGGCCGCCGATCTGTCACCGCAGTATGTCCAGCGGTCCACGCGCTGCCCCGTGTGCGGCATGTATCCCTACCGTACCCCCCAGTGGACAGGTCAGATCATCTTCAACGACCAGAGCGCCAGCAGCTTCGACTCGCCGGTGGACATGTTCCGATTTCTGAATAACATGGCGCTCTTCGACAAGCAGCACAAAGCAACCGACATCGGCGCCATCTATGTGGCCGATTACGGCACCAAGGCCTGGGCGGACGCCCGCAAGGCCTTCTTTGTTCACGGCTCGACCGCACGCGGCCCGATGAATGACCCGAACCTCCCCGCCTTCGCCACCCGCGAGGCCGCTGATGCCTTCGCCAAAGCCCAGGGCGGCAAGGTGCTCACGTTCGCAGAGGTGACGCGGGACATCATCAAGAGCCTCAATACCAGCTCGCACCAGCATTGACCCTGCGCCGCCCCTCGATCAGGCCGGCCCGCCCCTCGAGCAGCCGGCTTGAGCTAGCGTCAGGTGGGCCCCACAGATGACGTCCGGAAAAACCGAATAAAGCCTGGCATCCGGCCAGACCCTGATAAAAGCCACCGCCATAAAACGAAAAACCGACCCGCAGAGGTCGGTTTTTTTTGGCCAGGGTATCCCTCCGAGTAACAGAACGGTCTAGCCGTGCAACGCGGCAAGGCGCCCCTCTTTACTGCGACTTCGCGACCATGAAGTCAACAATGACCTTCATCTCATCGTCGCTGAGCGAGGGGTTGCCACCCTTCGCAGGCATGGCCCCCTTGGCACCGTTGAAGCCCTCGATGGCGTGCTTGTAGAGCGTGTCCTGCCCCTGCGCGATACGCGGCCCCCAATCGGCCTTGTCACCGAGCTTCGGCGCACCAGCGACACCCGTCTGGTGGCACATGGCGCAAGTTTTCTTGAACAGCTCGGCACCCTTTCCGCCATCTGCAGCCGCATCAGCAACAGGAGCAGGCGCGGAGGCCGCAGGCGCAGCTGCGGGAGGGGGAGCCTCGGACTTCGGGGGTTCCGACTTGCCGCAGGCAGCAAGCAGACCGACTAGAAGAAGCGGCAGCAGGGTCTTTATTTGCATGATGAACTCTAATAGAAGTTGGGTTGGGGATTGACGCCAGAGCGCCTACACGAACCGGATACTATTCTCTCGCCCCCCTGCCGGGCATTGACTCGTATCAAGCAGCGCTCCTCGACTAGCAACCGGCACTGATGCGCAGATCAGGGCTTTCGCAACACTGAGGTCGGCTGAATCTGACTCGGAAACCGCGCTTCGATGCAACACGCCTCACATCGCGACAGAGCACCTGCCAACAACCAAGCCGCGCACGCACCCAGGGCGTACGTGTAACGACACGACCCCACTCGGCAGACAGAAACATCAAACCGCCCTGCGTCTCATGTAACGCCATGAAACTGCGGGACACGCGAAGGCTCGGCGAGCCACCGCCGGCACACTGCAAAAAAACAGCGGTCGGTATTTCTACCGACCGCCAGGTTCCTACCGTTCAATTAGCTGGTTCGTGAGCGAACCAGACATCGTTTCTATTAGAACGATTGCAGCATCGACTGATCGCAGATCCACATCACCCAGCCGGGCAGAAGACCAAGCGCTGCGATGGCGAGAGCGTTGAGTGAAAGTGCCACACGCATGGTAGCCGGCGTCGCGATGGGTGAAGAGTCTTGCGGCTCATCAAAGAACATCACCTTGACCACGCGCAGGTAATAGAAGGCACCGATCAGAGACATCATCACGGCAAAAACCGCGAGCCACTTGTAACCCGAAGCGACAACCGCAAGCAGCACCGAGAACTTCGCGTAAAAACCGATGAAGAACGGAATACCCGCCATCGAGAACATCACGATCGCCATCATGCCGGCAAACCACGAACTACGCTTGTTGAGCCCCTTGAGGTCTTCCAGCGTCTCGGCATCAAAGCCCGCGCGGGAGAGCACAAGCAGCACACCGAAAGCCGCGAGCGTCATCAGCACATACGAGAACACATAGAACATCGCCGAGCTGTAGGCGTTCAGCGCGAAGTGCCTGTCGCCCTCAACAACACCGGAAACAAGGCCAAGCAGCATGAAACCCATATGTGAAATACCGGAGTAACCGAGCATCCGCTTGAGGTTGGGCTGAGCGATTGCAGCAATGTTACCCAACGCAATCGACAAAACCGCCAGGAACATCAGCATCGACTGCCACTGATCAGCGAGCTCGAACAGCCCATTCACCAGCAGGCGCATGGCCATACCAAATGCAGCCAGCTTGGGAGCCGAAGCGATCAGCAGCGTGACAGAGGTCGGTGCGCCTTGATACACGTCGGGGATCCACATATGGAAGGGAACCACACCGAGCTTGAAAGCGAGACCCGCAACAACAAACACCAGGCCAAACATCAGAACCGTCTTGTCGCCGCCCTGGTGATAAATCGCCTGCGCGATGCGAGACAACTCGAGACTGCCCGTTGCACCGTAGAGCATCGACATGCCGTAGAGAAGCAAACCCGAGGCCAGCGCGCCGAGAACGAAATACTTCATCGCAGCCTCGGTGGCGCGAGCAGAGTCACGCTGCGTCGCAACAAGCGCATAAAGCGACAGGGACAGCAGTTCCAGGCCCAGATACAAAGTCAGGAAATGATTGGCAGCAATCATCACCATCATGCCAAGCGTGGCGTAGATCACCAGCATGTAGTACTCGGTCGACTCGATCCTGCGATCACCGATGTAGCTGCGGGAATAAAGCAGTACCACCGCCACTGAGAGATAGACCATCAACTTGAGGAAATCGCCCATCAAGTCATCAACGTACATGTTGGTGAATGTGAGCGTAACCTGCCCGTCCATGGTGTACACCGTGACGACCGCTGCACCCAGGAGAGTGAATTGCGTCAGGTAATACGAAAGGCTTCGTGAGTTCTGTAGAAACGTGCCTGTCATCAGAACGACGAACGACATCGCCACCACAAAGAGCTCCGCCGCGGCGGGATAGAAATCCGGAATAACAAAGTTCATCTTGAGATCACAATCCGATGGTTTCGTCTCTGCTACCTGAGATCAGAGTTTGCTCACGGCAACGTGCTTAAGCAGGTCAGTCACAGACGCATGCATGACCTCGGTGACGGGGAAGGGGTAGATCCCCATGGCCAAAACACAGATGGCAAGAACGGAGAGGAATGCGAACTCCCGCCCATTGATGTCCGTGAGCTCAGACACGTGATGATTGGTGACTGCACCGAACACGACACGCTTGTACATCCACAGGGTGTAAGCGGCGCCCACGATCAACGTCGTCGCGGCAGCAAAGCCCACCCAGAAGTTGTACTTAACGGCACCAAGCACCACCATGAACTCGCCCACAAAACCCGAGGTTGCCGGCAGACCGGAGTTCGCCATCGCAAACAGCATGAAGAAAGCAGCGAACTTTGGCATCACATTCACAACGCCGCCGTAATCGGCAATCTGACGGGAGTGCATGCGATCGTACAGCACGCCAATAGACGCAAACATCGCGCCAGAAACGAAGCCGTGGGAAATCATCTGGACGAGAGCGCCCTCAATACCGATCGGATTGAAGATGAAGAACCCGAGAGTCACGAAACCCATGTGGGAGATCGACGAATAGGCCACCAGTTTCTTCATGTCGGTCTGAACGAGTGCCACAAAACCGATGTAAATGACGGCGATCAGAGACAGCGTGATGATCACGGGAGCAAGCGCTTGACTGGCGTCCGGTGCGATTGGCAGCGAGAAGCGTAGAAAACCGTAGGCACCAAGCTTCAGCGCAATTGCCGCCAGAACGATTGACCCCCCGGTCGGCGCTTCGACGTGCGCATCGGGCAACCACGTGTGCACCGGGAACATCGGAACCTTAACTGCGAAAGAGGCCAGGAAGAACCAGAAGATCCAAGTCTGATCCCACATGCCGAGTTTCAGCTTGTGCCATTCCAAGATGCTGAAACTGCCACCCGACTCCATGAACAGATAAAGCAAGGCGACCAGCATCAACAACGAACCTGCCAGCGTGTACAGGAAAAACTTGATCGCCGCATAGACACGGTTGGCCCCACCCCAAACGCCAATGATGATGAACAACGGGATCAGGGATGCCTCGAAAAAGACGTAAAACAAAACACCGTCGAGCGCGCTGAAGATCCCGTTGATCAGGCCGGACATGATCAGGAAAGCGGCCATGTATTGAGCGACCTTTTCCTGGATCACTTCCCAACCGGCAACAACAACGATCACCGTGATGAAGCTGTTCAACAGAACGAAGAGCACCGAAATACCATCGACACCCAGCGCGTAGTTGATGTTGAACCGGGGAATCCAGGTGTGAGTTTCAGTGAACTGCATGGCGCTCGTCGCCACATCGAACATCGTGTAGAGCGGGATGCTGACCGCCAGCCCGGCCAGGGCCGCTGCAATCGCAACGAACCTGGCGAGCGATGCGTTGCGATCCGACCCGGTGGCAAGCACGAGAAGGCCACCAACAATTGGAACCCAAATCGCTAGGCTGAGGAATGGAGTATCCGTCATTTCTACTTTCCGTTCTATGCACCTTGTAGCGGCGCTCAAATCCCTAAACTACAAAAGTCTGTCGATAACGCACGCAAAATCAGGCGCGATTGAACCAGAAGGTCAGCAACACAAACACACCGACAATCATCGAGAAGGCATATTGATAAATATGCCCGCTCTGGAAAAGCCGGGTCAGCTGCGCGATAACGCCAACCAACTTGGCAGATCCATTCACAGCCATGCCGTCGATCAGAGTCTGATCACCAACCTTCCACAGACCACGACCGAGAAGACGCGCACCACCCGCAAAGAAGATCTCGTTGAACTTGTCAAAGTAGTACTTGTTCTCGAGCAGGGTATGAATCGGCTTGAAGGTCTTCATGATCGCAGCGGGGATCGCAGGCATCTTCATGTAGAACAGCCAGGCGACCGCGACGCCACTCATCGCAAGGATGAACGGCAAGGTCGTCATGCCATGGATTGCCATGCCGACAGCGCCATGGAACTCGTGACCCAGCTCGGCCATCACAGGATGGCTATCGGAGAAGTGAATGACACCCTTGAAGAAATCGCCAAACAACATCGGTTCGATGGTGAAGAAGCCAATCAGTACCGAGGGAATCGCAAGCAGAACCAGAGGAACTGTGACAACCCACGGAGACTCATGAGGCTTCTGCCCCGGCGCCAGGCCATGGTGATGCTCGTCGTGACCGTGCTCGTCGTCACCATGAGCAGCACTGTGATCGCCGTGAGCATCATGCTCGACAGCCTTGCCAAAACGCTCCTCCCCGTGGAACACGAGGAAATACATCCGGAAAGAATAGAACGCGGTAACGAACACGCCAGCGATCACGCAGAAGTACGCGTAACCAGCCCCAGGAATGTGCGACAACTGCACGGCTTCGATGATCGAATCCTTGGAGTAAAAGCCAGAGAGGAAGGGAAAACCGATCAGTGCGAGGGAACCCAGCAAAGAAGTGATCCAGGTGATCGGCATGTACTTCCAAAGGCCACCCATGTTGCGCATGTCCTGATCGTGATGCATGCCGATGATCACCGAACCAGCACCCAGGAACAACAGCGCCTTGAAGAAAGCGTGGGTCATCAGGTGAAACACTGCAGCTGAATAGGCCGAGACACCCAACGCAACAGTCATGTAACCAAGCTGAGACAGGGTCGAATAAGCAACAACGCGCTTGATGTCGTTCTGTACGATCCCGAGGAAACCCATGAATAGCGCCGTGGTGGCACCTATCACCAGCACAAAGGAGAGCGCCGCCTCAGATAGTTCGAACAAGGGAGACATGCGCGCAACCATGAAAATCCCCGCCGTAACCATCGTCGCCGCATGGATCAGGGCGGAAATGGGGGTCGGGCCCTCCATGGAGTCAGGTAGCCAGACGTGCAGGGGAACCTGAGCGGACTTACCCATTGCACCAATGAACAGCCCGATACAAATCGCGGTAATCAACGGCCAGCCCGTTTCGGGAACGGTCATGGCAGCCAGGGCCGGCGCTTTGGCAAACACTTCCGCGTAATTGAGCGTATTCGCAAATGCAGCGATCAGGCCAATACCGAGGAGAAAACCGAAATCCCCGACACGATTGACCAGGAAGGCCTTCATATTTGCAAAAATTGCAGTCGGCCGCGTGTACCAGAAGCCGATCAGCAGGTAAGAGACGAGACCCACCGCTTCCCAACCAAAGAACAGCTGGAGGAAGTTGTTGGACATCACCAACATCAGCATCGAGAACGTGAACAGCGAGATATAGCTAAAGAAGCGCTGATAACCGGGGTCTTCCGACATGTAGCCGATCGTGTACAGGTGCACCATCAGCGAAACGAAGGTCACCACGAGCATCATCATCACGGTGAGCGAGTCGATCAGGAAACCGACCTCGAAGGTGATTCCGCCGCTGGTGGCCCAAGTGTAGAGAGTCCCGTTGAAGGTGTTGCCCGCCTGGACATCCTGGAACACAAACACGGACCCCACAAAGGCGGTAGCCACGCCGAGAATCGTCACGATATGCGCACCGCGCCTACCTACGATCTTGCCGAACAGGCCAGCCACAATCGCACCGAACAGCGGTGCCAGCGGAACCAGCAGGTAGAGTTTTTGCATCTCCGTCATCGAAACGCTTCCTTATCCCTTGAGACTGTCCAGATCATCGACGTGGATCGTCCGCAGATTACGGAACAGAGCCACGAGAATAGCCAAACCGATTGCGGACTCTGCCGCCGCCACAGTCAAGATGAAAAATACAAAGATTTGGCCCGCAGCATCACCCAGATAGTAGGAGAACGCGACGAAATTCAAGTTGACCGCAAGCAGCATCAATTCGATGGCCATCAGCAATACGATCAAGTTTTTCCTGTTCAGGAAAATACCGACGACGCTGATAGCAAAAAGAATCGCGCCAAGGATCAAGTAATGAGACAAGGAAAGCATCTAAAATCCTCTCTAAAGCCGCCTGCCGACCTTATTTCTTTTCTGCGTCCATCGAGACGATGCGCACCCGATCATCGCGTTTAACTGCAATCTGCTTCGCAGGATCCAGCGCCTTCACGCTCTTCCGCTTGCGCAACGTCAGGGCCACAGCAGCGATCATGGCAACCAGCAGTACGATGGAAGCCAGCTCGAACGGATAGACGTAATCCGTGTAAAGCAGACGACCGAGTTCCTTGGTGTTGCTGTAGCCCGCCGGAAATTCAGCAGGCTGCGGAACATGTTCAAGACCAAAGTAACGGCTTCCCAGGACCACGACCATCTCGGCCAGCATCAGGATACCGATCAAAGCGCCGATCGGGAGGTAACTCCAGAAACCCTGCCGGATCCTCTCCAGATTGATGTCCAGCATCATCACCACGAAGAGGAAAAGGACCATGACAGCGCCGACATAGACCATCACGAGAGCGATCGCCAGAAACTCCGCATGGAGGAGCATCCAGATGCCACCCGCCGAGAAGAACGCCAGCACGAGAAATAATGCGGCATGAACCGGGTTTTTCGCGGTGATCACTCTCAACGACGCCAACACAACGACCGTCGCAAGAAAGTAAAAAACTACAGCCTGGAAATCCATAAATGCATCTCGCAAAAGTACTTCACCCTGCCTGAGGCAGTTTACCGATACTTCGAATCAGCTTCGCGATCCTTGGCAATCTGAGCTTCATTTCGATCGCCAACCGCCAGGAGCATCTGCTTCGTGTAGTAAAGATCTCCGCGAACCTCGCCGTGGTATTCAAAGATCCGCGTCTCGACGATCGCATCCACCGGACATGCCTCTTCACAGAAACCGCAGAAGATGCACTTGGTCAGGTCGATGTCGTACCGACTCGTACGACGCGTCCCGTCATCTCGCTGCTCCGATTCGATCGTAATGGCCATCGCCGGGCAGATCGCTTCACAAAGTTTGCAGGCAATACACCGCTCCTCTCCGTTCGGATAACGGCGCAGCGCATGCAAACCCCTGAAACGCGGACTTTGCGGCGTTTTCTCTTCAGGAAACTGAACGGTGATCTTGCGTGCGAAGAAATGCCGCCCCGTCAAGGCCAAGCCCTTGACCAGCTCCTTGAGGAAAAGGCTTCCTACGTAATCTTTCATAGACCCCATTTGAAAGCCCTCACTTCCAGATCGACAACGGAGACATCACCCAGACGGCAACCACCACCACCCAGAACAACGTCAAGGGAATGAATACCTTCCAGCCCAATCGCATGATGTGGTCGTAACGGAAGCGGGGGAAAGTTGCCCGGAACCACAAGAACAGGAACAGGATGAAAGAAGTCTTCAACGCAAGCCAGATGAAACCATCAGGGAGGAAACCCACCGGCGAAAGCCAGCCGCCCAGGAAGAGGATGGAGGTGAGCGCCGAAACAAGAATCATGTTGGCGTATTCGCCGAGGAAGAACAGGGCAAACGCCATACCCGAGTACTCGACCATGTGCCCAGCCACAATCTCGGACTCACCTTCGACGACGTCGAACGGGGCACGGTTGGTTTCGGCGATACCGGATATGAGATAAACGATGAACATCGGGAAGAGCGGAATCCAGTTCCAGCTCAAGACGCTCAGCCCCATGTCCGCAAACTGCCCCTTATTCTGATTATTGACAATATCCGTCAAGTTGAGACTGGACGAAATCATCAGAACACAGACCAGCGCGAAACCCATGGCGATCTCGTACGAGACCATTTGAGCCGCAGCCCGCATGCCACCGAGGAAGGCATACTTCGAGTTGGATGCCCATGCGGCGATGATCACGCCGTACACCTCGATAGACGTGATGGCGAGCAGAAACAGCAGACCCGCGTCAACATTGCCAATCACCCAGCCTTCCGAGAAAGGCACCACCGCCCATGCGGCCAGGGCAGGCCCGAGGGCCAGAACGGGGCCGATGATGAATAGGCTCTTGTTCGCGCCCGAAGGAATGATGATTTCCTTGAGCAGCAGTTTGACACCGTCAGCGATTGGCTGAAGCAAACCATAGGGGCCAACGCGGTTCGGTCCGATACGAACCTGCATGTAACCGATTACCTTGCGCTCGGCAAGCGTAAGGTAAGCGACACACAGGAACAGGGGGGCGATGATCCCGACGATCTTCAAAAGGGACCAGACCAAAGGCCAGGCCGCCCCGAAGAACTGCGCGACAGGTTCAATGTAGGATTCCATCAAATACGCTCCACGCTGACTTCACCATTAAGGCTACCGAGAGCCCATGTGCTGGAATGGGCCGCTGCCAGACGCACACACCCGGCGGCAACGCCCTCATCCTCGGACACGACAACCGTGGCGGATCCGGAAACCGAGCGTACTACGACCTTGTCACCAGCATTGAGGCCGAGGGTCTTCAGGGTAGCCGGACTGATGCGAGCGAACGGAGCCTCAGAATCCTTCGTCGCCTGGAGCGGCGCCGAGCGCCGAACGAGCGGGTCAGCGAAATGGATCGGAATATCTGCAACTCGCTGCAGCCCCTGAGACACTCCTGCCGGATTCAGCGGCTCAATATCGATATCGTTGCTAAGCCTGAACGGATCGACTGAGCCGGAGGCGCCGAGAATTTGCGCGCGAACAGCATCCACGCTCTCGTAATCGAAGTTGCCAAGCCCAAGCGCCTCGCCCAACACGCGCAAAACTTTCCATGCAGGACGTGAATCGCCCGTATTCTTTACCACCGGATGGAAAGACTGCGTACGCCCCTCGCAATTGACGAAGGCTCCGCCGGTTTCGGTGAACGGAGACACCGGCAACATAACGTCGGCGTATCCGAGTGCCTCTTCGAATTTAAACGCGCTGAGCATCACAACCATTTCCGCGGCGCCGAAGGCCTTGCGAGCTGCAACAGCGTCGCGCAGATCAAACTCCGGTTCGATCCCGAGGAGAACATACGCCTTCAAGGGTGTCGACAACATCTCGGATGCGTTCTTGCCCGACACCGCACCGAAGGGAACCGCACCCGCCAGATACCCCCCCACGCTGTTGGCCGCCTCACCCAGCACACCGAACCTGCCACCGGACAACCGGGCGATTTCGGATGCGAGCGCATGCAGGGCAACACCATCCTGGTGCTGAACCGCGTAGTTACCCATCCAGACAGCCACACGACGACCGGAGCCGAGACTACGCGCAATGGCCAGCGCCTGCTCGTCGACCTGAACGCTATCAACAAGAGCCTGGAACTCGGGCGACAGCGCCGCGCTCCCCTGCTCAACAAGGGCCTTCAAAACCTTGGCGAGAGCCGCACTCATCTCGGAAGGCGAAACACACAACTGATTCTGTAGCGCGAACTGCCAGTCATCAAAGGCCGGGTTGATGGCGCTAACCTTCAGGCCCTTTTTGACAGCCTGGCGTACCCGCTGAGCGACCAGCGGATGATCCTTACGGAAGAAGCTACCGACAATCAGAAGACGGTCCAGCCCAGCAATCTCGCTGACAGACATCCCTAGCCAAGGCGCGCCCTTCATGCGGCCGTCGGCAGAGAAATCGGACTGACGCAGCCTGAAATCGACGTTGCCAGAACCGAGACCACGAACCACGGACTGCAACAGGAAGAGTTCTTCGAGCGTGCTGTGGGGCGATCCAAGGGCACCAATGGACTCAGGACCGTGATCAGCACGAATTCCCTTCAGACCACGTACGACGTAATCCATCGCCGTCTGCCAGTCGGTTTCGATCCAGGCTCCGCCCTGCTTCACCATCGGCCGCTTCAAGCGATCTTCGCCGTTGAGGCCCTCGTAAGAGAATCGATCTTTGTCAGACAGCCAGCATTCATTGACGGCTTCATTCTCAAGCGGCAACACACGCTTGACCACGTCATGCTTGACCTGGACGATCAGATTGCTACCAAGGGAATCATGCGGGCTGATCGACTTGCGCCGGGACATTTCCCAAGCACGAGCCGCAAAGCGGAAAGGCTTTGAGGTCAAAGCACCAACAGGACAGAGGTCGATGATGTTTCCGGAAAGCTCCGAATCCACCGTCTTCTCGACGAAAGGCATGATCTCGGCGTGCTCACCGCGAAACGCCTGGCCAAGCTCCATGAGACCTGCAATTTCGGTGGTGAAACGGACACAACGCGTGCAGTTGATGCACCGGGTCATGTCGGTCGACACCAACGGGCCGAGATTCTTGTTGCCAACGACCCGCTTTTCCTCTTCGTAGCGGGACTGGGCGCCACCGTAACCAACGGAAAGATCCTGCAACTGACACTCACCACCCTGGTCACAAACCGGACAATCCAGCGGGTGGTTGATCAGCAGGAACTCCATCACACCCTTCTGAGCCTTTACTGCCTGCTCGGAATGAGTCCAGACCTTCATGCCGTTGGTGACGGGCGTCGCACACGCGGGCAGGGGCTTCGGCGCCTTCTCGACCTGCACGAGACACATACGACAGTTCGCCGCGATCGAGAGCTTTTTGTGATAGCAGAAATGGGGCACATAGGCACCAACCGTCGCCGCGGCCTCCATGACCGTGCTGCCGTCAGAGACCTGCAACTGCTTTCCGTCAATTTCGATTTCTAGCATGTCGAGCCTACGCTACGTAAATCTTGCTGCCTTCATACTGCACCTGAGGCGGTACGAGACACTTCTTGTGTTCGATATGGAACGCGAATTCGTCACCAAAATGCTTGACGAAACTCTGAACCGGCATGGACGCCGCATCGCCCAAGGCGCAAATGGTACGCCCCATTATATTAGCGGTGACACTGTTCAACAGATCGAGGTCGTCGGGACGCCCCAGACCATTTTCAATCCGATGAACAACCCGATAGAGCCAGCCTGTACCTTCACGGCACGGTGTGCACTGCCCACAGGACTCTTCGAAATAGAAATACGACAATCTCTCGAGAGCCTTGACCATGCAGGTGCTTTCATCCATCACGATGACTGCACCGGAACCAAGCATGGAGCCCGCCTTGGAGATCGAGTCGTAATCCATGGTGCAATCCATCATCACCGCACCAGGCAAGACAGGAGCCGACGACCCACCAGGGATCACCGCCTTCAACTTGCGACCGCCGCGGATGCCACCGGCCATCTCGAGCAACACGGAAAAAGGCGTACCGAGCGGAATCTCGTAATTGCCGGGTTTATTCACATGACCCGATACTGAGAACAGCTTGGTACCGCCGTTATTCGGCTTGCCGAGCGCAAGGAATGCATCCCCACCCTCACGGATGATGTAGGGAATCGACGCGAAGGTTTCGGTGTTATTGATGGTCGTCGGCTTGCCGTACAGACCAAAGCTGGCGGGGAAAGGCGGCTTGAATCTAGGCTGCCCCTTCTTGCCTTCGATCGACTCGAGTAGCGCCGTCTCTTCGCCACAGATGTAAGCACCGTACCCGTGATGAGCGAAAAGATCGAAGCTGAAATCAGAGCCAAGGATGTTCCGTCCGAGGAGGCCAGCTTCACGCGCCTCGGCGAGAGCTTCCTCGAAGCGATCGTACACCTCGAAGATTTCGCCGTGGATATAGTTGTAACCACGCTCACACCCCATCGCATAACCAGCGATGATCATGCCTTCAATGACGGTGTGCGGGTTATAACGAAGGATGTCCCTATCCTTGAAGGTGCCAGGTTCACCCTCGTCCGAATTACAGGCTAGATACTTTGCGCCAGGGAACGCCCGCGGCATGAAGCTCCACTTTAGGCCGGTAGGAAAACCTGCGCCCCCACGACCGCGCAAACCAGACTTCTTGACTTCACCAATAATTTCATCAGCCGGAATCTTCTCAGCGATGATCTTTTTCAAAGCCTCATAGCCACCACGCTTGACGTAGTCGGCCAGGCGCCAGGTGCGGTCACCATCGAGGTCGGCGAGGATAATCCCTTGAGAACTCATTTTTGAAGATCAGCCAGGAGTTGATCGATTTTTTCTTCGGTCATCCAACTACACATCTGATGATTATTCACCAGCAACACCGGAGCATCACCGCAAGCACCCATGCACTCACCTTCCTTCAGCGTGAACTTTCCGTCGGCAGTCGTCTCATTGAAATCAATGCCAAGCTTCTTCTTGATGTACTCCGCCGCATGCACTCCCCCAGACAGCGCACACGGCAAATTGGTACAAACAGTGATCTTGCGCGCCCCGACGGGGGCCAGGTCGTACATGTTGTAAAAGCTGGCTACCTCATAAACAGCAACTGGAGGCATGCCGAGGTACTTGGCAACAAACTCGATCGTCTCATTTGCCAGCCACCCCTTCTCCTGCTGCGCGATTCTGAGGGCAGACATCGACGCCGACTGCTTCTGGTCAGCCGGATACTTGGCGATCTCTTGATCAATTTTCTTTAGGGATTCGGGACTCAGCATTTTTATCCACACTCAGCAGGACGTCGACATGGCGAAGAAGCCGAAAAACGGCACTAAATCAGCGGTCTACGTCTCCAAACACGATGTCCATCGTACCGATGATCGCAACCACGTCTGCGATCATGTGGCCACGGGACATTTCGTCCATGGCCGAAAGGTGGGCAAAACCCGGCGAACGAAGTTTTATACGGTAGGGCTTGTTAGCACCATCAGACACCGCATAAACACCAAACTCGCCCTTAGGATGCTCGATCGCTGCATACACCTCTCCCGGGGGTACATGCATGCCCTCGGTGAACAGCTTGAAGTGGTGAATCAGCTCTTCCATGTTGCCCTTCATCCTTTCTCTGGACGGGGGCGCCACCTTGTGATTGCTCGAAATGACAGGACCAGGATTTTTCCGCAGCCAGTCTATGCACTGTTTCATGATCCGATTGGATTGGCGCATCTCCTCAATTCGACACAGATAGCGATCGTAGCAATCGCCTTCCACGCCGACGGGAATATCAAAGTCGAGCCGATCGTAGACTTCGTAGGGCTGCTTCTTGCGGATGTCCCACTCCACACCGGAGCCACGCAACATCACACCAGTAAAGCCGAGCGCCAGGGCCTTTTCGGGAGAAACAACACCAATACCGACCGTACGCTGCTTCCAGATACGGTTATCGGTGAGGAGGGTTTCGTAATCGTCCACGTACTTAGGGAAACGATTGGTGAAGTCCTCCAGGAAGTCGAGCAACGAACCCTGACGATTCTCATTGAGCTCCGCTACGGTTTTTGCATTCTTCCACTTGGAAACTTCATACTGAGGCATGCGATCCGGCAGGTCGCGATATACACCACCCGGACGATAGTAAGCTGCGTGCATACGTGCGCCGGAAACGGCCTCGTATGCGTCCATCAGGTCTTCACGCTCGCGGAAGGTGTAGAGCACCATCGTCATGGCGCCGATATCCAGAGCGTGAGTACCGACGGCGAGAAGGTGATTGAGCACACGCGTGATCTCGTCGTAGAGGACGCGAATGTATTGAGCTCGAAGGGGAACTTCCAGCCCCAACAGCCGCTCGATTGCCATGCAGTAGGCGTGCTCGTTACACATCATGGACACGTAGTCGAGACGGTCCATGTACGGAACGGACTGAATCCAGGTACGCGTCTCCGCGAGCTTCTCGGTGCCACGATGCAAGAGACCGATATGCGGGTCGGCTCGCTCGACGACCTCACCATCCAGCTCAAGAACCAGACGCAGGACCCCGTGCGCCGCAGGGTGCTGGGGTCCGAAGTTGATGGTGTAGTTACGGATTTCAGCCATGGCCGACATTCCCATAGTTATCGTCACGAACGATACGCGGCGTGTTCTCACGCGGCTCGATGGTGACCGGCTGATAAATCACTCGGCCAAGCTCCTGGTCGTAACGCATCTCGACATATCCCGTAACCGGAAAATCCTTGCGGAAGGGATAACCAACGAACCCATAATCGGTCAGGATACGACGTAGATCCGGATGCCCTTCGAACATGATGCCGTACAGGTCAAAAGCCTCCCGCTCAAACCAATTCACGCCAGGCCATACGTCGCAAAGCGACGGCAGGATGGGGAAGCCGTCATCAGGCGCAAAGGCGCGCAAACGGAGGCGGAAATTGTTGCTGACGGACACCAGGTGCGCAGATACCGCAAACCGCAACGCCGGCCGATCACCGGAGTAGGTCGAATAGTCCAGACCGCTCAGATCAACCAGTTGCTCGAAGCGCAGCGACGACTCGTCCCGAAGATCGCGCGCCACGGAAAGGTAGTCCTCGGCGCTCACGACGACAGTGATCTCGCCACAAGCCGTAATAACCTGAAGAAGCCGTTGACCAAATTTATCGGTCAGAAGCTGACTCAGTCGCTCAATTTTTTCGGTCATGATAGTCGACAATCAGCGGGCGATCGTGTAGCTGCGCTTGATCTTGTTTTGAAGCTGAACAATGCCGTAAAGCAGGGCTTCAGCCGTGGGAGGGCAGCCAGGAACGTAAACATCCACCGGCACGATCCGATCACAACCCCGAACGACGGAATACGAATAGTGATAATAGCCGCCGCCATTCGCACAAGACCCCATGGAAATCACCCATCGGGGCTCGGACATCTGGTCATAGACTTTGCGCAGAGCGGGCGCCATCTTGTTGCAGAGCGTTCCCGCGACGATCATCAGATCCGACTGCCGGGGGCTTGGCCGGAACACAACACCGAAACGGTCAAGATCGTAACGGGAACAACCCGCATGAATCATCTCAACGGCACAACAGGCAAGACCGAAAGTCATCGGCCAGAGCGAACCAGTACGCGTCCAGTTGATTACCGTGTCAAGAGAGGTCGTCACGAACCCCTCTTTGAAAACACCCTCGATGCTCATAGACACCCTTTAGCCAACAATTTACCCGCCACCAGCCGGACCCAGAATCACTCCCAGTCGAGAGCGCCTCTTTTCCACACGTAGATGTAGCCGAGCAGAAGAATACCGAGAAAGACAATCATCTCGAAGAACCCGAACAGCCGAATAGACTCATTGGCAGCAATCTCTTTCAGGATGGTCGCCCACGGAAAGAGAAATGCTATTTCGAGATCAAAGAGAATGAAAAGGATGGCCAGAAGATAATAGCGAACGTCGAATTTGATTCGCGCATCTTCAAACGGCTCGAAGCCGCACTCGAACGGTGACAGCTTTTCGGCGTCAGGCTTGCTGGGGCCGATAAACCAGCCCGCCACAATGGGAATAAAGCCAAAAGCAGCCGCAAACAGGATAAAAACAAGGACTGGAAAATAAGATTCCAACATTACTTGAACTCCCGCAACCAACAGCAGTCATTAGCGCTGCCTGCAAGCAAATGCCCGCTATTGCGGGCAGCTCGCTTATTTTATGGTGCCGACGATGAGACTCGAACTCATACGGCTTTCGCCACTACCCCCTCAAGATAGCGTGTCTACCAATTTCACCACGTCGGCTTGTCTGCTTGACGCTGCGCATTATAAGGCAAGCCCCCTTGAGCGCCAAGCATTACATCGTTTTATCGGGGGATATCTTTTGCCTTCGAGCCATCCTCGGCAGGAGCAGCTGGCGCCGGGATCGCGCCTGCAGCCGGCGTCTGCGCGGGCACTTCCGTCCCCATGACGCTGCTCGTGGCCGGGGTCTTGGCGCCAGCCAGATAGCTCAGCCCCAGACTGGTGACAAAAAACACCGCGGCGAGCGCCGCCGTGGTGCGGCTGAGGAAGTTTGCCGAGCCCGACGAGCCGAACAGACTACCCGAGGCACCACTTCCGAAGGCCGCCCCCATGTCCGCCCCCTTACCGTGCTGCATCAGGACAAGGCCAATGACACCAAGCCCGGCCAGCACGTGCACCGTCAATACAACCGAAAAAACCAGACCACCCATACGAACCTCCGTAAATCACATTCAGGATGCAGCTGCCGCCACACAAATCGAAGAAAAATTCTCTGCCACCAGCGAGGCGCCACCCACCAGCGCACCATCGATGTTCGGCTTGGCAAAAAGAGCCGCCGCATTCGCTGCCGTAACGCTACCACCATACAGGATACGCACCACGCCGGCCGCCACACCAGCGCCCGCCAGGCTTTCACGAATGCACACATGCATCAGCTCCGCCTGCTCCGGCGTAGCCGTGCGCCCGGTACCGATCGCCCAGACCGGCTCGTAGGCAACAACGAGCCCTGCCATGGCAACAGCCCCTAGCTGGCTCACAACAGACGCAAGCTGAGAACTTACAACTTCCTCGGCACGGCCACCGTCGCGCTCCTCCAAGGTTTCGCCGACACAGAGGATGGGCGCCAGGCCGGCATCCAGCGCAGCTGAGATCTTTGCGGCTACGAGCTGATCGCCTTCACCGTGGAGAGTGCGACGCTCCGAGTGCCCGACAAGAACCCACTCACAGCCCACATCGCGAAGCATCGGAGCAGCCACGTCGCCGGTGAAGGCGCCCGCGCTGTGCTCGCTAAGGTCCTGTGCACCGAGCCCCACCCCCAGTTCTCCAGCGAGCGCCTTGACCTGCGCGAGATAGGGATAGGGAGGACAAACGACAACGTCGACGCCCTCAGGGATAGCGCCCTTCAACCCATCGATCAGGGCAACATTCCGTGCCTGACCACCGTTCATCTTCCAGTTGCCGACGACTAGCTTTTTTCGCACGCTTAGCACCAAAGGCAAAGTTCTCGATTTTAGCCATGACACCGCCGCAGGTCAAAAAAAAGGGCTGGCCAGAGCCAACCCTTTCACTGCAACGGTCCTTTGCGAACTCAGCCAAACCGACCGGTGATATAGTCTTCGGTCTCCTTGCGCTTCGGCTTGATAAAAATTTCATCGGTCAGACCAAACTCGACAAGCTCGCCCAGATACATATATGCGGTGTAGTCCGACACGCGGGCGGCCTGCTGCATGTTGTGGGTGACGATGGCGATCGTGTATTCGCTCTTCAGCTCATGGACCAGTTCCTCAACCTTTGCGGTTGAGATCGGATCGAGGGCTGAGGTGGGCTCATCGAGCAAGAGGACTTCCGGCTTGACGGCCACGCCGCGCGCAATGCAGAGCCGCTGCTGCTGACCGCCGGACAAGGACAGGCCGCTCTGATTCAGCTTGCCCTTGACTTCATCCCACAGGGCGGCCTTGCGGAGCGCCCATTCGACGCGGTTGTCCATGTCGGCCCGCGACAGGCTCTCGTAGAGACGCACGCCGAAGGCAATGTTCTCGTAGATCGACATCGGGAAAGGTGTCGGCTTCTGGAAGACCATGCCCACCTTGGCCCGCAGGGCGTTCACGTCCTGCCCCTCGTCGAGCACGTTGCGCCCGTTGAGGAGAATCTCT
Organism: Zoogloea ramigera; assembly: GCF_006539865.1. Classification (GTDB taxonomy): domain Bacteria; phylum Pseudomonadota; class Gammaproteobacteria; order Burkholderiales; family Rhodocyclaceae; genus Zoogloea; species Zoogloea ramigera. Next base: position 117,522 of record NZ_BJNV01000007.1, on the reverse strand, counting down.
CCGGTCGCGCGCTGCCCCGGATACAGATCGTACATGCGGTTCAGGGTTCGCAGAAGCGTGGACTTGCCACAACCGGAGGGCCCAATGAAGGCGGTCACCATCCCCTCATGGATATCCAGGTTAATGTGCTTCAGCCCCTGAAACGAGCCATAAAAGAAGTCGAGATTGCGGATCTTGATCTTCGGTTCCGCACCCTGCGCAGCCACTGCCGCGGGTTCGCCGCGCAGTTGCGAGAAAGACATGTCGCGCGTCGTAACAGTAGGAGATTGCATCTTGGATTTCCTTAAATCTTCTTGCGGAACAGGGTGCGAACGAGGATGTTCAGACAAAGCACACCGAAGGTGATGATGATCGCGCCGCCCCAGGCCAGGGAGTTCCAGTTTTCATAGGGGCTCATGGCGTACTGGAAGATCACCACCGGCAGGTTGGCCATCGGGCCGTTCAGGTCCAGGCTCATGAACTGGTTGTTCAGGGCGGTGAACAGCAAGGGTGCCGTTTCACCGCTGACCCGCGCAATGGCAAGCAGGATGCCGGTCAGGACACCAGCCTTAGCCGCACGCAGCACAACGCTCAGAACGACCTTCCATCGCGGTGCACCGAGGGCCGAGGCCGCTTCACGCAAGCTCGCCGGAACCAGATTGAGCATGTTCTCGGTGGTCCGCACGACCACCGGAATCGCGATCAGTGCGAGCGCCAGGGAGCCCGCCCAGCCCGAAAAGTGCTGCACCTGCGCCACATAAACAGCGTAGATGAAAACGCCGATGACGATGGATGGAGCAGACAGCAGGATGTCGTTGATGAAGCGGGTTGTCGGTGCAAGCCAGCCACGCCGCCCGAACTCGGAAAGATAGACACCCGCCAGAATACCGATGGGCGTCGCAATGAAGGTTGCCACGCCGACCATCGCCGCGCTGCCGAGGATCGCGTTGGCAAGCCCCCCCTCTGAGCCCGGCGCGGGCGTTGAGGCAGTAAAGAGCGTCAGGCTCAACGCACCGAACCCCTTGTACAAAAGAACGGCGAGAATCCACGCCAGGAAACCCATGCCGATCACCATCGCCAGAATCGACAACACCAAAGCCAGCCGATTGGTTCGTACGCGTTTGCGATACAGCGCAGTCGTTTCGAGTGCCATCAGGTTTTCTCCCCTTCGCTGCGCTGCAGACGCATCAGCAGAATCTTGGAAATCGCCAGCACGACGAAGGTCACGAAGAACAGGATCAAGCCCAGCGCGATCAGGGACGCGACGTGCAGGTCAGATGAAGCCTCAGCGAATTCGTTTGCCAGCGTAGAAGCGATGCTGTTGCCCGCCTCGTAGAGCGAAGGGCTGATGCGATGGGCGTTGCCGATGACGAAGGTCACGGCCATCGTCTCACCGAGCGCCCGGCCCAGGCCGAGCATCACGCCACCGATGACACCTACACGGGTATAGGGCAGAACCACGTTCCACACCACCTCCCAGGTCGTCGCCCCCAGCCCGTAGGCAGACTCCTTGAGGATGCCGGGCACCACTTCAAAGACATCGCGCATCACCGAGGCGATGAACGGAATAACCATGACCGCCAGGATCAGACCAGCGGAAAGGATGCCGATACCGTTCTGCGGCCCCTGGAACAAGACGCCGACAAACGGCAACTGACCCAAGGTTCCGCTCAGCAGCGGCTGAATGTAGTCGGCAAAGAGCGGCGCAAAAACGAACAAGCCCCACATGCCATAGATGATGCTGGGCACGGCCGCGAGCAATTCAACCGCCACGCCGAGCGGTGCGCGCAAGGCCGGCGGGCACAATTCGGTAAGAAACAGGGCGATCCCGAAGCTCACCGGCACCGCCACCAGCAAGGCGATCAGAGACGTACTCAAGGTGCCGTAAACCGAAATCAGGCCGCCGAACTTGTCCAGCACCGGATTCCAGTCTGCGCTGAACGGAAAGCCCGCGCCAAACTCTTTAAGCGCCGGCAAGGCACCGTAAAACAGGGAGGCGAGGATGGCAACGAGGATCGCCAGAACCAGAAAGGCAAAGAAACGCGTGAGCTGATGAAAAAGCGCATCCTGGAAACGTTGCGCACGCATTCGATCGCGCGAAGGCTCCGGGTTTTTAACGCCACCAGCCTCGCTGGAGCCCGCCAGGCCTTGACCCGCCGGGCCTCCCGCTCCAAGAGCAGTGCTATAGGAAGACATTGCAGCTCACCGTGTTGATTCAGCACTAAAACACGGATGGGGCAAGCCGCCTCGCAGCCGCCCCATCCAGTTCGGACAAAAAATTACTTGATGACCGGATTACCGGAAGCATCCTTGAGGGAAGCGCGCAGAGCGGTATCGATCTGCTTCACCAGAACCGGGGGAAGCGGCACGTAATCGAGCTCCTCAGCGGTCTTCTGGCCGTTCTTGAAGGCCCAGTCGAAGAACTTCACCACCTCGGCACCCTTGGCCGGATCGGCCTGCACCTTGTGCATCAGGATGAAGCTTGCGCCGGTGATCGGCCAGCTGGTCTTGCCCGGCTGCTCCGTGAGGATCTCGCCGAAGCCAGGCACCTTGCTCCATTCGGCAAACGACGCAGCAGCCTGGAAAGTCAGGTCGTCCGGCTGAACGAACTCGCCCGCCTTGTTCTTCATGGCCAGGTGGATCATCTTGTTCTTCTTGGCGTAGGCGTATTCCACGTAGCCGATGCCACCCTTGATACGCTGAACATAAGAGGCCACACCCTCGTTACCCTTGCCGCCCACACCTTCCGGCCATTGCACCGCGGTACCGGCGCCAACCTTGTCCTTCCAGTCGGTCGAAACCTTGGAGAGATAGTTGGTGAAGAGGAAAGTCGTGCCGGAACCATCAGCACGACGGACAACAGTGATGTTCTCGTCCGGCAGCCTTACACCGGCGTTGAGCGCAGCGATCGCCGGATCGTTCCACTTCTTGACCTTGCCCATGTAGATGTCGGCCAGCAGCGTGCCGGTCATCTTCATCTGCCCCGGCGCCACACCTTCGAGGTTGACCACCGGCACCACACCGCCGATCACCGCCGGGAACTGAACCAGACCATCCTTCTCGAGATCTTCAGCCTTCAAGGGCATGTCAGACGCGCCGAAATCAACGGTCTTCGACTTGATCTGCTTGATGCCACCGCCAGAGCCGATGGACTGATAGTTGAGGCCGGAACCGGTCTTGGCTTTGTAAATCTCGGCCCACTTCGAGTAGATGGGATACGGGAACGTCGCCCCTGCACCGGTAATGTCAACAGCCTGTGCGACACCAGCACCACCCAGGGCAACAACAAACGAACAGGCGCGAATGAAACCTTGCATGAATTTCTCCATCGTAGAGGTGAGCCGCAAGAAAAAACTGACGGCCTGAAGCAAAAAACCCGGCGTCAGATCACGCATAGCAGATCTAACACCGGGCGAATTCTACGACTCGAAAATTTCAGATTTGTTACATGTCGCAATGCAGCAACTTCAGTTCGCGGCAGCCCTCACAACCTCAGCCAGTCCATGGGCAAGGCGATCGACCATTGCACCATCGTCACCTTCGACCATCACACGCAGCAAGGGCTCGGTTCCAGAGGGGCGCAGCAACACACGCCCCTTGTCAGCAAGCTCGGCAGTGGCCGCCGTCACGGCAGCAGCAATCGCCTCGCTGTCTGCCCACGCAAAACCCGGTTTGATCGGCACATTGACAAGCTTCTGCGGATAGAAAGTGAGGTCTGCGCACATGTCTTCGAGCCTGGCATTCTGCTGGCGCAGCGCAGCCAGCACCTGAAGACCGGCGATGATCCCATCCCCCGTGGTGTGGCGATCCAGGCAGATGATGTGACCGGAGTTTTCGCCCCCCAGCTTCCAGCCGTTGGCGTGCATCAACTCAAGCACATAGCGGTCACCCACCTTGGCGCGTGCAAACGGAAGCCCGAGTCGGCCGACCGCGTGCTCGAAACCCAGATTGCTCATCAGGGTGCCGACGACACCGTTCGCGCCGCCCGCCGCAACGGCAGCCTTGGCGATCACGTAAAGCAGCTTGTCGCCGTCGTAGACCCCGCCCTTTCCGTCGACCATGATGATCCGGTCGCCGTCACCATCCAGCGCGATGCCAAGATCGGCGCCACTGCTCAGCACTGCGTCCCGAATGCTTTGGGGAGAGGTTGCACCCACCTTGTCGTTGATGTTCATGCCGTTGGGCTCAACCCCCACCAGCACGAGTTCTGCACCGAGTTCGTGGAAAACCTTGGGCGCGACGGTGTACGCAGCACCGTGTGCGCAGTCGAGCGCGATCTTCATGCCACGCAGGTCGAGCTCATTCGGGAAGGTGTTCTTGCAGAATTCGACATAACGCCCGCGCGCGTCATCGATGCGCTGAGCCTTGCCGAGGCGCGCAGACGGCTCGCACCCCATCGGCTCATCGAGCCGTGCTTCGATCTCGAGCTCGACGGAATCAGGCAACTTGGTACCTGCCGCCGAGAAAAACTTGATCCCGTTATCCTCGAAGGGGTTATGGGACGCAGAAATCACCACACCGGCCTGCAGGCGCAGCGCCCGAGTAAGGTATGCGATCGCCGGCGTCGGTAAAGGACCTGCCAGGAAGACATCGACACCCGCCGCCGCGAAGCCAGCCTCGAGGGCCGACTCGAGCATGTATCCGGAGATGCGGGTGTCCTTTCCGATGATCACCGCGGGACGATCACCAGGCCGCAGGTGTTCGCGTGCAACCAGCGTCTTGCCGGCCGCATAGCCCAGACGCAAACAGAAATCCGGCGTAATCGGCGCTTCCCCGACACAACCACGTACGCCATCGGTACCAAAATACTTTCTAGACATCTTACCCTCGCACAGGCTCTTTCATGATTTTAGCATTATGCCGCAAGGCCGGGCGGCCTGTCTGCCTCCACCGCCATCCATACGCGCAAAACATCACGCGTCGCGGCAACATCGTGAGTCCGGACGATTCGTGCCCCCCGCTGGACTGCCAGCAAGGCCGCTGCCGCGCCGGCAAACACGCGTTCGCGCACGTCGCGCCCCGTGATCGCTCCGAGCATCGTCTTGCGTGACACCCCCACAAAGACCGGAAAGCCACTCTCTCCGAACACCTCAAGGTGTCGCAACAGTGCCAGATTATGATCCAGCGTCTTGCCAAAACCAAAACCCGGATCGACCACGATGCGCTGCCGCGAGACACCATTGTCAAGCAGCACGCGCACCCGCTCATCGAGAAAACTTCGAACCTCGGCAACGACGTCACGATAACTCGGCGCCAGCTGCATGGTACCGGGCTCACCCTGCATGTGCATGACGCTCAACGCCGCAGAGCTGCCGCACACAGCATCGAGCGCACCAGGCGCCCGAAATGACGCAATATCATTGATCAGATCGGCCCCCGCACGAATCGACTCCCGCATCACCGCAGGCTTCACCGTATCGATGGACAAAGGGATGTTGAGGGGCGCGAGCGCCTCGACCAGCGGAACAACCCTGTCCAGCTCCTGTTGCTCCGAAACCATTGTCGCGCCAGGACGGGACGACTCACCACCGATGTCGAGAATCTCGGCCCCCTCCTTGACTGCACGCTCAGCGGCAAGCAGCGCGCTGCCAAGATCGGGGCAGCCATCACCCGAAAATGAATCTGCCGTGACGTTGATGATCGCCATGATCTTCGGTTGCGACATATCAAGCTGAAAACGGCCACAGGCGAGAATGGAAGAACTCATTTAAGCCTCAAAAATGAAGAGGCCGGCGTCGAGCCGGCCCCTGAACTACACGAATGTTACTTATCAGGCTGCGGGTGCTGCCGCCGTCGGCGCAGCCCCCGGCGAATCGTCACTCGGCCGACGCGGGGTCTGAGACGAGGGCTTGGGCGCACGGGGAGCCCGGCCGTCCATGATGTCGTTGATCTGATCCGCATCGATGGTCTCGAGCTCGAGCAGCGCCGCAGTCATCGCCTCTACCTTGTCACGGTTTTCCTCGATGAGCCGACGTGCCAGCGCGTACTGCTGGTCAAGGATCCGCCGGATCTCGGCGTCGACCTTTTGCAGCGTCGCTTCCGACATGTTCTTGTGAGTCGTCACCGAACGGCCCAGAAACACCTCGCCCTCTTCCTCACCATAAACCATCGGGCCGAGGTTGTCGGACATACCCCACTGGGTGACCATCCGCCGGGCCAGGTCGGTGGCGCGCTGGAAGTCGTTGGAAGCACCCGTGGTCATCTGATTCATGAAGATTTCCTCGGCGATCCGGCCACCGAAGAGCACCGCGATGGTCTGCAGCAGACGCTCGCGGTCCTGGCTGTAGCGATCTTGCTCGGGGAGCTGCATCGTCACGCCCAGGGCGCGGCCACGCGGAATGATGGTGACCTTGTGAACCGGGTCGGTCTTGGTGAGGCACTTGGCCACCACTGCATGACCCGACTCGTGGAAGGCCGTATTGCGACGCTCCTCCTCGGGCATGACCATCGAACGCCGCTCGGCGCCCATCATGATTTTGTCCTTGGCGCGTTCAAAATCGTCCATGTCCACGAGGCGCTTGTTGCCTCTCGCGGCGAATAGCGCCGCCTCGTTCACCAGATTGGCAAGATCGGCGCCAGCGAAGCCCGGGCAACCGCGCGCCAGGATCATCGCATCCACATCGGGCGCGATGGGCACCTTGCGCATGTGAACCCGCAGAATCTGCTCCCGACCACGAATATCCGGCAGCGGCACGACCACCTGCCGATCAAATCGACCCGGACGAAGCAGCGCAGGATCGAGCACGTCAGGACGGTTGGTTGCGGCAATCACGATGACGCCAGAGACGCCTTCGAAACCATCCATTTCGACGAGCAGCTGGTTAAGGGTCTGCTCACGCTCGTCATTGCCGCCACCCAGCCCGGCGCCACGCTGACGACCCACTGCGTCGATCTCGTCGATGAAGATGATGCAGGGCGCCTGCTTCTTGGCCTGCTCGAACATGTCGCGGACACGCGCCGCGCCGACGCCGACAAACATCTCAACGAAATCGGAACCGGAGATAGAGAAGAACGGCACCTTCGCCTCGCCGGCGATCGCCTTGGCGAGCAGAGTCTTGCCGGTACCCGGCGAACCCACCATCAGCACACCCTTCGGGATGTGCCCGCCCAGCTTCTGGAACTTGGAGGGATCTCGCAGGAACTCGACGAGTTCGCCAACTTCCTCCTTGGCTTCATCACAACCGGCAACATCAGCAAACGTGACGGTGTTGGCCGTCTCGTCAAGCATCTTGGCCTTGGATTTACCGAAGGAGAAGGCGCCGCCGCGCCCGCCCCCCTGCATCTGCCTCATGAAGAAGACCCAGACACCGATCAGCAGGATCATCGGAAACCAGGAAACGAAGATGTTCATGAGGAAGGACTGCTCCTCCTCGGGCTTCGCCGCCGTGACCTTGACCCCGTAACGCATCAGATCACCCACCATCCAGATATCCTGGAAACCGGGCGTGTAGACCGTAACTTGCCGTCCATCCTGGGTGGTTGCCCTGACGGTACGGCCATCCACGACCGCCTTGGCGACCTTGCCTTGTTTGGCGTCCTCCATGAACTGGGAGTATTCGACCGAGTTCTGGGCGGCCTGGCGAGTGTTGAACTGGTTGAAAACGGTCATCAGCACGACGCCGATCACCAACCAGATCGCAAGATTCTTGAATAGATTGTTCACGCGATTCCTTGACAGCCCGACATGAGCTACAACTTTGTAGACTGATTCTATGTCCGATCGTTCGATCGATCAAATCATCGTCATCATTAAAGGAGACAATGATGCCCTTCCCCGCCTAGGCACGCTTGCCCGAGCCCAGCAGATAGACTTCCGAACTTCTGCCCCGGGACGCCTGGGGCTTGCGCACCAGCACAGACTTGAACTCGTTTTCCATCTGTTTGCGAAAGGCGTCGAACCCTTCCCCCTGGAAGACCTTCACCAGGAAGCGCCCGCCTTGCGCGAGGTGTTTCTGGGCAAAATCCAGCGCAAGCTCCGCAAGATACACAGACCTTGCCTGGTCACTGCTGGGGATACCCGATATGTTGGGTGCGATGTCGGACATTACAAGGTCCACTTGACGACCACCCAGAATTTCTTCGAACCGTTCGACGAACTCCTCGTCGTGGAAATCGCCCTGCATGAACTCGACACCCGGGATAGGCTCCATGGGCAACAGGTCGAGCGCAAAGACCCGGCCCACCTCACCCACCCGCTTGTTCGCGACCTGGCTCCAGGAGCCCGGCGCGGCGCCCAGATCCACGACAATCATTCCTGGACGGATCAGCTTATCCTTGTCGTCGATCTCCATCAGTTTGTAGGCTGCACGGGCACGCCAGCCCTCGGACTTGGCACGCTGGACGAAAGGATCATTGACATGCTCTGCCATCCAGGATTTGCTGGTCTTGGTACGCTTCATCGGGGTACAATTATGCCCTTTTGTCAATGGGTTTTAAAATGATTGAACTCACGCCGGCTCAGCGGCGAGCGTTTCGTGCGCAGGCGCACCACCTGCACCCGGTGGTCAGCGTCTCCAGCAATGGGCTCACGCCTTCCGTGCTCAAGGAGATCGACCACGCTCTCCAGGCTCACGAACTCATCAAGATTCGTGTCTATGGCGAAGATCGCTCCCACCGGGACTCGATCATGCAAACCGTCTGCACCGAACTCCAGGCAGCCGCTGTCCAGCACATTGGCAAGACTTTGATCGTGTGGCGGGAAAAGCGTGCGGAAGAGGTCTCCGCGGGCAGCGTCACCGAGCGCCCCAAGAAAGCGGTCTCAAAGGCGAAGTCTGCCAAGGCACTTTCTGCCCGTCGCGGCATTGCGTCCTTGACCGCAAAAGCCCCCCGCAAGACCCACTGGTTCGCAACTCCGAACAAAAGCCGGCGTAATCCGGCCGACTGATCGGACCACGCAGGGCCGCGGTCAGCGCAGCCCGCGCCCCTGCAATGCGACCAGCATCAGGCCGAGCAGGCTCTGAACAAGATAAACAACGCTCGACACCCCGTGCCAGGCAACGAAGCGATCACGCAAGGCACTTTCCATCACCTCACGCGGAAATGAATCCGCTTTCAACTGAGCCAGGATCGGCTGAACACCAAAATAGCCTGCGACCGTCAGGAGAAGCATCAGCAGCACCAGCCAGAAAACGCTGCTCCGGAAAGCTCCGCCTTCCTTGCGCAAGGCCACGAAGACGAGCAGATAGGCCGCTGCTGCAATGCCCAGCCAGGCAACGTAAGTGAACATCTCGCCCGCAACGCGCCCCGCCAAGGCCCTGTCGTCCAGGAGCCTGAACAGGACTGGAGCTGCAAGGTAGCCGATCGCCCACAACGCGCCGACCCAGAGGGTTATGGCGATGCTGTAAAGGTGCTCGGCAACCCGCTGCATGATCGATGGGTCAGACGTAACGGACGTCGATCAGCTCAAGCTCACGGACGCCACCCGGGGCCTGAACCTCGGCCACGTCACCGGCAAACTTCCCGATGAGCGCACGAGCGATCGGCGAACTGATCGCAATCTTGCCGTCCTTGATGTCCGCCTCGTCATCCCCGACGATCTGATAGGTAACCATGTCACCCGTATCCAGATCTTCGAGCTCGACCGTCGCACCAAAAACGCAGCGGCCGTCCGCATCGAGCAGCTTGGGGTCGATGATCTGCGCATTGGAGAGCTTGCTCTCCACTTCGCGAATCCGCCCCTCGATGAAGCCCTGGCGCTCCTTGGCCGCATCGTATTCGGCGTTTTCCGACAGATCGCCGTGGGAGCGCGCCTCAGCGATCGCAGCGATCACCTCAGGGCGATCCACGGTTTTCAGGCGGTGGAGTTCTTGCCGGAGTTTTTCAGCCCCGGCAACAGTCAGAGGAACCTTGTTCATGCCTTGCCGAGCTCCGCGTGCAGGGCCTGCAGCGAGTAGGCCTCGAGACCGGACAGGTGACGCATGCCCATGCAGGCTGCCTTGGCGCCTTCGATCGTCGTGAACACGGTAACCTTGGCCGCCAGCGCGCTGGTACGGATCGAACGGGAGTCGGTGACCGCCTGACGCTTTTCCTCGACGGAGTTGATGACGAGGCTGATCTCGTTGTTCTTGATCATGTCCACGATGTGCGGACGGCCTTCATTCACCTTATTGACTTCGGACACGGCCAGACCCGCCGCGGCAATTGCCGACGCCGTGCCGCGGGTCGCCACGACCGAGAAGCCGAGATCGATGAGTTCCCGCGCCACTTCGATGGCCTTCGGCCGGTCGGTGTGCTTGACGCTGATGAAAGCCTTCCCGGAGGTCGGCAGACGCACGCCGGCGCCGATCTGGCTCTTGACGAAGGCTTCGGCAAAAGTACGGCCGACACCCATCACCTCGCCGGTGGACTTCATCTCGGGGCCGAGGATGGTGTCGACACCCGGGAACTTGACGAAGGGGAAGACAGCTTCCTTCACCGAATAGTAGGGCGGCACAACCTCGCCGACCACACCCTGATCATCCAGGCTGCGCCCGGCCATGCAGCGGGCGGCGATCTTGGCGAGCGGCAGGCTGCAGGCCTTGGACACGAAGGGCACGGTGCGCGAGGCACGCGGGTTCACTTCGAGCACATAGACCACGGCAGCGTCGCCCTGCCCCTGGATCGCGAACTGCACGTTCATCAGACCGCAGACGTTGAGGGCCCGTGCCATCGCTTCGGTCTGGCGGCGCAGCTCGTCCTGCAGTTTCGCGGAGAGGGTGAAGGGCGGCAGCGAACAGGCGGAATCGCCCGAGTGGACGCCGGCCTGCTCGATGTGCTCCATGATGCCGCCGATCATCACGCGCTTGCCGTCGGAGAGGGCATCGACGTCGACTTCGGTGGCGTCATTGAGGAAGCGGTCGAGGAGCACCGGCGAATCGTTGGAAACCTTCACCGCCTCGCGCATGTAGCGCTCGAGGTCCTTTTGCTCGTGGACGATTTCCATCGCCCGGCCGCCAAGCACATAGCTCGGGCGGACCACCAGCGGGTAGCCGATTTCGGCGGCCAGCCGCACGGCATCTTCGGGCGTGCGGGCGGTACGGTTGGGAGGCTGCTTGAGGCCCAGCTCGAACAGCAGCTTCTGGAAGCGCTCGCGGTCTTCCGCCGCGTCGATCATGTCTGGGCTGGTGCCGATGATGGGCACGCCGTTGGCTTCGAGATCGCGGGCGCGCTTGAGCGGCGTCTGGCCGCCAAACTGCACGATCACGCCGACGGGCTGCTCGACGGCAACGATCTCGAGGATGTCTTCGAGGGTCAGCGGCTCGAAGTACAGGCGGTCGGAGGTGTCGTAGTCGGTGGACACGGTTTCCGGGTTGCAATTGACCATGATGGTCTCGTAGCCGTCCTCGCGCATCGCCATTGCCGCATGCACGCAGCAGTAGTCGAACTCGATGCCCTGGCCGATCCGGTTCGGACCACCGCCCAGCACCATGATCTTCTTGCTGCTGGTCGGACGGGCCTCGCACTCGTCCTCGTAGGAGGAGTACAGATAGGCCGTGGAGGTGGCGAACTCGGCAGCGCAGGTATCGACACGCTTGAACACCGGGCGGACACCGGCCGCATGGCGGTGCAGGCGCACGGAGGTTTCGTCGGTGCCCAGCAGCTTGGCCAGACGGCGGTCGGCAAAGCCCTTGCGCTTCAACTCGCGCAGCTCGGCAGCGCCGATGCCCTTGAGCGAGCGGCCGGTGAGCGACTTCTCGGTCTTGACGATGTCTTCGATCTGGATCAGGAACCACGGGTCGATGCGGGTCAGCGCCTGGACCTGCTCGAAGGACATGCCCTCGCGGAAGGCCTGGCCCACGTACCAGATGCGCTGGGCACCCGGCTCGCCGAGCTCGCGCTCGAGGTCGTCCTGGTCGGCTTCGATCTCGTCGAGGCCGTAGGCGCCGGTTTCGAGGCCGCGCAGGGCTTTCTGGAAGGACTCCTGGAAGGTGCGGCCCATGGCCATCACCTCGCCCACCGACTTCATCTGGGTGGTCAGGCGATCATTGGCCGCCGGGAACTTCTCGAAGGCGAAACGCGGGATCTTGGTGACGACGTAGTCGATGGACGGCTCGAAGGACGCCGGGGTTGCGCCGCCGGTGATGTCGTTCTTGAGTTCGTCGAGGGTGAAGCCCACCGCCAGCTTGGCAGCGACCTTGGCGATCGGGAAGCCAGTGGCCTTGGAGGCCAGCGCCGATGAGCGCGACACCCGCGGATTCATCTCGATGACGATCATGCGGCCGTCGGCCGGGTTGATCGCGAACTGCACGTTGGAGCCACCCGTATCGACGCCGATCTCGCGCAGCACTGCGATCGAGGCGTTACGCAGGATCTGGTATTCCTTGTCGGTCAGCGTCTGCGACGGCGCGACGGTGATGGAGTCGCCGGTGTGCACGCCCATCGGGTCGAGGTTCTCGATGGAGCACACGATGATGCAGTTGTCCGCCTTGTCGCGGACCACTTCCATCTCGTATTCCTTCCAGCCGATCAGCGACTCTTCGATGAGCAGCTCGTTGGTCGGGGACGCCTCGAGGCCGCGCTTGCAGATCTCGACGAACTCTTCGGTGTTGTAGGCGATGCCGCCGCCGGTGCCGCCCAGCGTGAAGGACGGGCGGATGATGACCGGAAAGCCGATCTCGGCCTGCACCTGGTGGGCATCTTCCATGCTGTGGGCGATGCCGGAGCGCGCGGAGCCGAGACCGATCTTGGTCATCGCATCCTTGAACTTCAGGCGATCTTCAGCCTTGTCGATGGCCTCTTCCTTGGCACCGATCAGCTCCACGCCAAACTTTTCGAGCACGCCGTTGCGGGCGAGATCGAGGGCGCAGTTGAGCGCCGTCTGGCCACCCATGGTGGGCAGCACTGCATCGGGGCGCTCTTTTTCGATGATGCGCTCGACGACCTGCCAGGTGATCGGCTCGATGTAGGTGACGTCCGCCGTTTCCGGGTCGGTCATGATGGTCGCCGGGTTGGAATTCACCAGCACGACCTTGTAACCCTCTTCGCGCAGGGCCTTGCAGGCCTGGGCGCCGGAGTAGTCGAATTCGCAGGCCTGACCGATGATGATCGGGCCGGCACCAATGATGAGGATGGTCTTGATGTCTGTACGTTTGGGCATGGTTCTTCAGGGGCAGGAAAGCGGATTAGCGGAATACGGCGCGCCGGAGCGCGCCTGCGCAAGGATCGGCTTCAGCCCTTCGCCTCCATCAGCGAAATGAATCGATCAAACAGGTAGGCCACGTCGTGGGGACCCGGGCTGGCCTCAGGGTGCCCCTGGAACGAGAAGGCAGGCACATCGGTGCGGGCCAGGCCCTGCAGGCTGCCGTCGAACAGGGACACGTGGGTCGTCCGCACGTTGGCCGGCAGCGTCGCGGCGTCCGCAGCGAAACCGTGGTTCTGGCTGGTGATCAGCACCTGGCCGGAATCGAGATCCTTGACCGGGTGGTTGGCACCGTGGTGGCCAAATTTCATCTTCAGCGTGCGGGCGCCGGAGGCCAGGGCCAGCAGCTGGTGGCCAAGGCAGATGCCGAAGGTCGGCACGCCCTTGGCGAGGATTTCGCGGATCGCGGTAATGGCATAGTCGCAGGGCTCCGGATCGCCGGGGCCGTTTGACAGGAAGACGCCATCCGGATTCATCGCCAGCACCTCGGCAGCGGGCGTCTGGGCCGGCACCACGGTCAGGCGGCAGCCTCGTTCGGCGAGCATGCGCAGGATGTTGCGCTTGATGCCATAGTCGTAGGCCACCACATGGAAGCGCGCGTTTTGCTGGGGCACATAGCCCTCACCCAGCTTCCACTCGCCTTCGGTCCATTCGTAGGACTCGGTGGCAGACACAACCTTGGCGAGGTCCATGCCTGCCAGCCCCGGAAAGGCGCGGGCCTGGGCGATGGCGGCATCGGCATTCAGTTCGGCCGCCGTGGCGGCCGTCATGATGCAGCCACCCTGGGCACCCTTTTCACGCAGGATGCGGGTGAGCTTGCGGGTGTCCAGACCGGCAATGGCGACGATGTTTTCGGCTTTGAGGTAGGCATCCAGCGACTGCTCCGAGCGCCAGTTCGACGCCACCAGGGGCAGATCACGAATCACCAGGCCCGCGGCGTAGACCTTGCCGGCCTCGCAATCTTCGCGGTTGATGCCCGTGTTTCCGATGTGCGGATAGGTGAGAGTGACGATCTGGCGGCAGTAGCTCGGGTCGGTGAGGATTTCCTGGTAACCGGACATGGAGGTGTTGAACACCACCTCACCGGTCGTTACACCTAGCGCCCCGATACCCTTTCCGTAAAACACCGTCCCGTCGGCAAGAGCAAGAATGGCGGGCGGGAAAGCTGACACGGTGAACTCCTCGAAATCTTTTGATTGGACGGCAAGCATGTGCGGCCGGGCCACACATGAAAAACGGGATCAGCCTGAACGGCCATCCCGCTATGAAACTTTTCAATTATAGCCCGCCGCGGGTAGTTCGGGCAAACCCGCGTCACAGCCCAGGGGAAACCGGCGGCGCTGGCCACTAAGACTTCCGCGCCCTGCGCAAGACGCCTGCGAGCTTGCCCTGCTGGGCGAGAAGCTCAGGGAGCTCGCGCCGGACACCCGCGGCGTCGGATTCCCGGGCCAGAGTCTCGAGACGGCGGGCGGCGGCCATCACGCCTTCGGCATTGAACACCCCTGCGCTTCCCTTGATGCTATGCGCCAGATTGCGGAGGGTGGTGAAATCGTTGGCGCGCTGCGCCTGCTCCAGCGCCTTGCGGTTGCGCTCAAGATCAGCAAAGAAAAGGCCGATCAGCTGCTGCAGGGCGGCCTCGTCGCCGTCGAGCAGCTCGCGGGTCGCATCGAGATCTGCTGCGGCTTCATCGGCCCCGAAATCGATGTGCCCGTCCTCAACCTGCCCCTGCCCCTCGGCCACACCACCCACATCGCCCACGACCCGCTCGATCACCGCGCGCAGCTCGGCCGGCTTGATCGGCTTGGCGATGTAATCGTCCATGCCGGAAGCCAGGCAACGGTCGCGGTCGCCCTGCATTGCATGGGCCGTCATCGCGACGATCGGCGTCGAGCGCCACTGCCCGCCAGCCGCCCAGGTACGCCGCGCCTCGCGGGCACGGATCGCCTGGGTGGCCTCCAGCCCGCCCATCACCGGCATCTGCACGTCCATCAGGATGAGATCGAACTTTTCCTTGTCGAAGAGATCGAGGCCCTCCTGACCGTTGCCGGCGACGGTCAGGGTGTGCCCCATCTTCTCCAGCATCTTGACGGCAACGGTCTGGTTGACCGGGTTATCCTCGACCAGCAGGATCTTGAGCTTCAGCGCGGGGCCGGATTCGGCCGGCGCGTAGGCATGGGTCTGGGTTGCATCGAAGGAGAGCAGACGATCGCTCTCCGCCACCGCGCCGTGCAGGGCGAGGCCCAGCGCGTCCCTCAGATCGGCACGGGAGAATGGCTTGATGAGACGCGCTCCGACCTTCAGCCGCTCGCACTTGAGCGTATCTTCCCGATGGCTGCTGACATCGAGCATCATGATGAGCCGATCGATGGAAGGCCAGTCCTTGATCAGCCGCTCGGCGAGCGCGTAACCCCCGGGCGCAGGCATTGCGGCGTCCATCAGCAGCCAGTCGAAGGGAGTTCCCGACTTGTGGGCCGCCGCCAGGGCGTCCTCGACGGCCGCGCCGTTGCCCGCCTCCAGCACATCGAGCCCCATTGCCCGCAACTGCTCGCCGACGCAGTGCCGCAGGGCCGCGTTGCGCCCAGCAACCAGCGCCCGCCGCCGGCCAAAACTTTCCACCACCACCGCCTTGGCACGACCAATCCCGACGCGGACGGTGAAACGGAAGGTGCTCCCTTTTCCGGGCTCGCTCTCGAGAAAGACCGAGCCGCCCATCAGCTCGACGATGCGTCGGCTGATCGCCAGCCCGAGCCCGGTGCCGCCATACTTGCGGGTCGTCGACGCGTCGGCCTGGGAGAAGGCACCAAAGACAAGCCCCTGCTTGTCCTTCGGGATGCCGATCCCCGAATCCCGCACGGCAAACTCGAGTACCAGATCACCGCTGCCGACGGTGCTGGCCGACACCGAAACCTCGACCTCACCCGCCTCGGTGAACTTCACCGCATTGCCGACCAGATTGGTGACCACCTGACGCAGGCGGATCGGGTCGCCGATCACCACGTCGGGCACATCCGTGCCGATGTCGTAGAAGCACTCGATGCCTTTTTCGTAGGCACGCAGGGCGAGCGACTTCATCGTGTCGCCGAGGAGGCTGACGATGGAGAACTCGACCTGCTCGAGGGTCATGTGGCCAGCCTCGATCTTCGAGAAATCCAGCACATCGTTGATGATCCGCAGCAGCGAGTCTGCCGAGCTCTTGACGGTGTGCAGGTATTCCCGCTGTTCCGCATCGAGCTTGGTGTCGAGCATCAGCTCCGTCATGCCGATGATCCCGTTCATCGGCGTGCGGATCTCGTGACTCATGTTGGCGAGGAAGTCGCTCTTGGCCCGGTTGGCCGCCTCGGCCTGCTCCTTGGCGTGGAGCAGCTCCAGCTCGGCGCACTTGGCCTGGGTGGCGTCCTGATAGGTGCCCACCATGCGCGCCCAGCGGCCGTCGGCGCCCCTGTTGGAGGCCTTGCCCCGCGCCAGCACCCAGCGCCAGCCGCCGCCCTTGGCCTGAATGCGGAACTGGGTCTCGAAATACGGCACTTCGTCGCGCAGGTGGGCCGCGACCTGATTGCGCATGAGCTCGAGGTCGTGGGGATGCACCAGCGGCACCCAAGCGAGGCCACTCGACGAATATTCGGATTCATCGTAACCGAGCGTCTTTCGCCAGGCGCTATCGATCACAATTGAGTTGCGGGCCAGATCCCAGTCCCACACGCCACCTTCGGTGTTGTGCATGGCTAGGTCGAGGCGCTCACGCATCTCGTGGAGCCCCCGCTCCGCCGCATCCCGGGCGCCGAGCAGCACCCCCAGGGCGGCGACGCATTGCTCGGCGGTCACGACCTCACCGAGGGGCGTATCGAGCACCCCCTCCGCCTCGCCGCTCGCGAGAAACGCGCGCACGGCGCGCCCGATCTGGGCGTCTTGTGAATCGAGATCGGCGTCAGGAGGAATCACGTGGGCAGTCAGCAAGGGATCTTGAAAAGCGGGACGCGTACGCCCTGGCGACGCGTCTTCCGGAAAGCCATCAGGATAACGGCACGGCACGCCCTTGCTTGAGCCCCGCCCGACCGTCAACCGACTTTTTTACTTCAGCCCCAGCACGTCCTGCATGTCGAACAGCCCCGACTTGCGCGGCGCGATGAAACGGGCGGCGCGCAGGCTGCCCGCTGCGTAAGGCATGCGGCTGCCGCTCTTGTGGGTGATCTCGATGCGCTCGCCGATGCCGGCAAACAGCACCGTGTGGTCGCCGACGATGTCGCCACCCCGGATGGTCGAGAAACCGATCGTCTGGCCGTCACGCTCACCGGTGACGCCCTCGCGGCCGTAGATCGCGCAGGCGTCGAGATCGCGACCGAGCGCGTCGGCGACGACCTCGCCCATGCGCAGCGCGGTGCCCGAGGGCGCATCGACCTTGAGGCGGTGGTGGGCCTCGATGATCTCCACGTCGTAGCCCTCGTTGAGGATCCGGGCCGCCACGTCGAGCAGCTTGAACACCGCGTTCATGCCAACCGCCATGTTCGGCGCGAACACCACCGGGATGTGCTCGGCAGCCGCGGCGATGGCCGCCTTGCCATCGGCCGAGAAACCGGTGGTGCCGATCACCATGCCGCAGCCGGCGGCGCGGGCCAGCTCGAGGTGATGCAGCGTGCCCTCCGGGCGGGTGAAGTCGATCAGGCAGTCGGCCTGGGCGACGCCCGCGGCCACGTCGCTGCTGATGGCCACGCCACAGGGCAGCCCGACCAGCTCGCCGGCGTCCTTGCCGATGAAGGGGCTGTCCGGCTGCTCGAAGGCCGCCACCAGCGCAGTGTCGGGCGCCTTGAGGATGCTTTCGACGAGCATCCGGCCCATCCGTCCGGATGCACCGGCAACGGCAATACGAATTTTATTCATGCAATCCTCGGCATTCAGGACAAAAAGGAATGAATCATGCCCAGCCAGCGGCTGGCGAGCGCATCAGGGTGCGGGCTGCGGCGCGGCGTCGGCGGGACGCACGTCACCATCGAGGCGCGCCAGACGGCCGTCCTCGAAGATCACAGTGAGGCGCCGCTCCTGGGAGGCACCCTTGCCCGGCTGAAAGCGGTAAACATAATCCCAGCGGTCGGCATGGAAGATGTCGCTGACGAGCGGCGTGCCGAGCACGAAGCGCACCTGCTCGCGGCTCATGCCGGGCTTGAGCTGGGACACCATGTCCTGGGTGATGTAGTTGCCCTGCCGGACATCGATCCGGTAAGGCTTCACGAAATCAGTCACGGCGGTACAGCCGGAAACGGCCACGATCAGCAGGGCGGAAGAAAGCAGTTTGCGCATGGCGTTTCGAAGGTCGGGGTCAGGGAACCGCGCTTTTGAGGCGCATTCTCAACACGGGGCAGAAACTATATCATACGGGGCCGGCCGGGCTTCCGGCCGCCTAGTCCAGTTTTCGGGGCCTCCATGTCCAGCAATTCCCAGAATCTCAAGAGTATCGGCCTCAAGGCAACCTTCCCGCGGCTTAAGATCCTCGACCTGTTCCAGAAGGTCGAGAATCGCCACCTCACCGCCGAAGACGTCTATCGCCTCCTGATCGCCGAAGACATGGATATCGGCCTGGCCACCGTCTACCGGGTCCTCACCCAGTTCGAACAGGCCGGCCTCCTCGAGCGCCATTACTTCGAGTCGGGCAAGGCCGTCTTCGAGCTCAACGAAGGCCATCACCACGACCACCTGGTGTGCCTGCAATGCGGCCGGGTGGAGGAATTCTTCGACCCCGAGATCGAGGAGCGCCAGAACAAGATCGCCGCCGAGCGCGGCTTCACGGTGCGCGAACACGCCCTCTACCTCTACGTCGAGTGCCTCAAGGCCGACTGCCCCCACAAGAGCGCCTCCAGCGCCCCCGCCCGCTAATTTCTGGCGGCCCTGCCGCCCATCCCCGTGGAAGCCTTCCTCACCTCGACCGCCCTCGTCGCCCTGGCGGAAATCGGCGACAAGACCCAGCTATTGTCCTTCGTGCTGGCCGCCCGGCTGCGCAAGCCCTGGGCGATCATCGCCGGCATCTTCGTCGCCACCGTGCTCAATCACGCCCTCGCCGGCTCGGTGGGCGTATGGGTTGCCGAGTTCATCCCCGCCTCCTGGCTACCCTGGATCATCGGCGTCGTCTTCATCGCCTTCGGTTTGTGGACGCTCAAGCCCGACACCCTCGACGACGACGAAGCCCCCTCCGAAGTCCATCCGGCGGGCGCCTTCGTGACCACCACCATCGCATTCTTCATCGCGGAGATGGGCGACAAGACCCAGTTTGCCACCATCGCCCTGGCCGCCAAGTACGACGCGCTGCTGTGGGTCGTGCTGGGCACCACGATAGGCATGATGATCGCCAACGTGCCGGCGGTGCTGCTGGGCGAAGGCCTGGCACGCCGGCTGCCGCTCACCCAGATCCGCTGGATCGCGGCGGCGGTGTTCGTGCTCACGGGCGTGCTGACGATCGCCCACGCGGGCAGCCTCTGAAGGCCGCGCGGCCTGCCCGCGTCAGGCCGGCGCTGACAGGCCCAGCATCTCCGCCGCATGGCGGCGGGTGGTGTCGGTGATATTCACACCGCCCAGCATCCGCGCGATTTCGTCGATGCGCTCGCCGTCATCGAGGCGCCGCACCCGCGACAGGGTTTCGCCGTCGCGGGTTTCCTTGGCGATGTTCCACTGGGCGTCAGCCCGCGCGGCCACCTGGGGCAGGTGCGTCACGCACAGCACCTGACGGTCCACGCCGAGCTGATGCAGCATGCGCCCGACGATCTCGGCGACCCGGCCGCCTATCCCCACATCCACCTCGTCGAAGATCAGGGTCGGCGTCGAAGCGTTGCGGCTGGTGATCACCTGGATCGCCAGGCCGATCCGCGACAGCTCGCCGCCCGACGCCACCCGGGCGAGCGGGCGCAGCGGCTGGCTGGCATTGGCGGTGACGAGAAACTCGACGCCTTCCAGCCCGCTTGCGCACCCTTCTTCCACCGGGCGCAGTGCAATTTCGAAGCGCGCGCCGCCCATGGCGAGCGACTGCATGGCCTCGGTCACCGCCGCCGACAGCTCGGCCGCCACCGCCTTGCGGGCCGCCGACAGCGGCCTGGCCTGGGCCATGAAGGCGTCGCGAGCCTGGGCTTCCTCGCGGGCCAGGGCTTCCGGATCGGTCTGCCGGGTCAGGCGTTCGAGCCGCCCGACGCTCTCGGCCAGCACCTCGGGCAGCGCCTCGGGGGACACCCGGTACTTGCGGGCCATCGCCATCACCACCTGGATACGCTGGTCGATCTCGGCGAGGCGCGCCGGGTCGACATCCAGCCTGTCCCGGTAGCGGCGCATTGCGTGCAGGGCTTCGTCGAGCTGGATGCTCGCCCCGGCCAGCAGCTCCTGCACATCAGCGAGCTGGGCGTCGTGCTGTGCCATGCCGGCCACCCGGGCGAGCAGGCGCTCCACCTGGGGCACCACGGCGTACTCACCATCGGCGAGGCTGTCGAGGGCTTCGGCGGCGCCGTCGATCAGGCCGGCGGCGTGGGCCAGGCGGGTCTGTTCTAGGTTGAGGTGCTGCCACTCGTCGGTGTCGAAGGCCAGCTCACGCAGCTCGGTAACCTGCCAGCCCAGTAACTCGCGCTCCCGCTCGGTGCTGGAGGCGCCCTCCTCCGCGGCTTCCCGGGCGCGGCGCAGGGCAGCCCAGGCACGGTAGCGCTCGGCCACCAGCTGCGCCTGGGCCTTGAGCCCGCCGTGGGCATCCACCAGCGCCAGCTGGGCATCGGTGCGCAGCAGGGCGTGATGCGCGTGCTGGCCGTGGATGTCGGCAAGCATGTTGCCGACGATGCGCAGCTGGGCGAGGACCACCGGCGAGCCGTTGAGCCAGGCCTTCGAGCGACCACCGCTTTCGATCACCCGACGCAGCATCACGCTGCCCTCCTCGGCGTCGAGCTGCTGATCGGCAAGCCAGGCTCTCAGCGGGCCGTCGGCGGGCAGGTCGAACTCGGCGACGATCTCGGCCCGGGCCTGGCCGGTGCGCACCACGCCGGCCTCGGCCTTGCCGCCGAGGGCCAGGCCGAGGGCGTCGAGGAGAATCGACTTGCCGGCGCCGGTCTCGCCCGTCAAGGCACCGAAACCGGCGGCGAACTCGAGTTCGAGCCGATCGACGATAACGAAATCGCGAATGGAAAGATGGCGCAGCATGAATAAAACGAATGATTGGGTTCAGCTGTGGCGGGGCGTGGAGCTCCAGTGCAGCTTCTCGCGCAGCATCGCGAAATAGCTGTAGCCCTCGGGGTGGAGCAGGCGCACGTTGTGGGGCGAGCGGGTGATCTGCACGGTATCGCCGGCGCGGGTGTCGTAGCGGGTCTGGCCGTCGAAGTGCACGCGCGAGTCGTGGGGCGGCAGCAGCACGATCTCGATCTTGCAGCGGTCGGGCAAGGTGATCGGCCGCGCCGTGAGGGTGTGCGGACACATCGGCACGAGGGCGATCCCGTCGACATTGGGATGCAGGATCGGCCCGTTGGCCGACAGGGCGTAGGCGGTCGAGCCGGTGGGCGTGGAGATGATCATGCCGTCGGAGCGCTGGGTGTATACAAACTCGCCGTCGATGCGCAGATCGAACTCGATCATGCGGCCGAGTTCGCCCTTGTTGACGACCACGTCGTTGAGCGCCACGGTGTGGAAGACCCGCCGACCGCCCCGCCGCACCTCCGCGTCGAGGAGCACCCGGGTTTCCTCGGTGTAGCGGCCAGCCAGGATCTCGCCGATCTTCTCGAGGGCCACCTCGCGGGAGATGTCGGTGAGAAAGCCGAGCCGGCCCTGATTGACGCCCGCCAGCGGCACGTCGTATTCGGCCAGGCGGCAGGCGCTATTGAGGAGGGTGCCGTCACCGCCGAGCACCACGGCGAGGTCGGCCCGCTCGCCGATCTCCTCGTAGCTGGCGATGGCGAAGCCGGAGGTGAGCCCGGTGGAACTCGCCGTGCCCTGCTCGATCAATACGGCCAGCCCCTGGTCACGCAGGTAATTGGCGAGGCGCAGCACGGCTTCGGCCACTTCCGGACTCTGATATTTGCCGATGAGGGCAATTGTCTTGAACGCGCAGGTCATGAATCGATTAAACCACATTATGAGGACAGCTCGCATGGGGCGAGATGAATCCGCGGCCGACGGGCGCAGCGTCCTGCTTCTCATCGCCGCCGCGCTTCCTTAGAATCACCGCGAGCCTCACAATCTGCAGCCATGACCCGACTCGATCAACGTTCGCAAATCCTCCTCAAGTCGCTGGTGGAGCATTACATCGCCGAGGGCCAGCCGGTCGGCTCCCGCGCGCTGTCGCGCCATTCCGGCCTCAACCTGTCGCCGGCCACGGTGCGCAACGTGATGTCGGACCTCGAAGAGCTAGGCTTCATCACCAGCCCGCACACCTCGGCCGGGCGCATTCCCACGGCCCGCGGTTATCGCTTCTTCGTCGACAGCCTGCTCACCGTGCAACCGATAGGCGTCGGGCAGCTCCAGGCGATCCAGGGCCAGATCCAGCCCGGCGAGCCACAGCGGGTCATCAGCGCGGCCTCGCAGCTGCTGTCGGGCCTGACCCATTTTGCCGGCGTGGTCGTGTCGCCCAAGCAGGACGCCCTCAAGATCCGCCAGATCGAGTTCGTCAGCCTCTCGGACACCCGCATCCTGCTGATCCTCGTCACCACCGCCGGCGACGTGCAGAACCGCATCCTGTTCACCAAGCGCGGCTACAGCCCGTCGGAGCTCGTCAGCGCCGCCAATTACCTCAACCAGCATTTTGCCGGGCTGGCCTTCACCGAGATCCGTACCCGCATCCAGGACGAGCTCAAGCAGCTCCGCTCCGACATGACCGAGCTGATGAGCGCCGCCGTCGAAGCGGGCAGCGAAGTCCTCGAGGAAACCCAGGAAACCTACGTGATCTCGGGCGAGACCAACCTCCTCGACGCCGAAGATCTGTCCTCCAACATGGCGCGGCTGCGCGACCTGTTCAAGCTCTTCGAGCAGAAGACCGGGCTCATGCAGCTGCTCGACATCTCCAACCGCGCCCAGGGCGTGCAGATCTTCATCGGCGGCGAGAGCGGCCTCAGCCCCCTCGACGACTGCAGCGTCATCACCGCGCCTTATGAAGTCGACGGCCAGCTCGTCGGCTCGGTGGGCGTCATCGGGCCGACGCGCATGGCCTACGAGCGGGTGATCCCCATCGTCGACGTCACCGCCCGCCTCCTCACCAGCGCCCTCTCCGGCCACAACTAGAAAGCCACCCCATGTCCCAATACTGGCAGGAGCCAGCCTACACCCATGGCACGGCGCCCCGCACGGGCGTCCTGCTGGTGAATCTCGGCACGCCCACCGCGCCCACCGCCGCCGCGCTGCGACCCTACCTCAAGGAGTTCCTGTCCGATCCGCGGGTCGTCGAGATCCCCCGGCCGATCTGGTGGCTGATCCTCAACGGCATCATCCTGAACACCCGGCCCGCCAAATCGGCCAAAAAATACGCCAGCGTGTGGACTTCCGAAGGCTCCCCGCTCAAGGTCCACACCGAAAAACAGGCCAAGCTGCTGGCCGGCTTCCTCGCCCAGGCAGGCCAGCGCGAGCTCCACGTGAGCTGGGCCATGCGCTACGGCCAGCCGTCGATCCGCAGCCAGCTCGACGCCATGCGCGCCGCCGGCTGCACGCGCATCCTGGTCGTCCCGCTCTACCCGCAGTACGCCGCCAGCACCACCGCAACCGTCGTCGACGAAGTCGCCAACTGCCTGCGCCACTGGCGCAACCTGCCTGAAGTCCGCTACGTGCGCAGCTTCGGCGACGACCCGGGCTACATCGAGGCACTCGCCGCGAGCGTACGCGCCCACTGGCAACGCAACGGCCAGGCCGACCGCCTGGTGCTCAGCTTCCACGGCATTCCCCGCCGCTCCCTCGACCTGGGCGACCCCTACCACTGCGAGTGCTACAAGACCGGACGCCTGCTTGGCGAGGCGCTCAAGCTGGCGCCCGAGCGGCTGATCGTCAGCTTCCAGTCCCGCTTCGGCAAGGCCGAATGGCTCAAGCCCTACACGCAACCCACCCTGGAAGAGCTGGGCGGGAGCGGCGTCGGATCGGTGGACGTGATGTGCCCGGGCTTCGTATCCGACTGCCTGGAAACCCTGGAAGAAATCAACATGGAGTGCCGCGAGGCCTTCCTGCACGCGGGGGGCAAGCAGTTCAGCTACATCCCCTGCCTGAACGAAAACCAGCCCTGGATCGAGGCGCTCACCACGCTGTCCCTGAACCACCTCGGCAACTGGCTGAGCATCGCGCCACCCGACGCCGCAAGCCTCGCACGCCAGGCAAGCCGCGCCCGCGAGTTGGGGGCCGGCGCCTGACAGCGCTCACGGCTCCGCCCAGCGGAAGAAAGCCGAATGGAGATTGAAAGATGAAACTGCTTCTGCGCTGGGCCCTGAACGCGGTGGCGCTGATGCTGATCCCCGAGCTGCTCACGGAGATCCGGGTGGATGGCTACACTGCAGCCCTGGTCAGCGCACTGCTGCTGGGCTTTGTTAATGCCATCATCCGCCCGCTGCTGGTGCTCGTCACGCTGCCGATCACCATCCTCACCCTCGGGCTGTTCACGCTGGTGATCAACGCCCTGATGTTCTGGATGGTGTCCGGGCTGGTGGAGGGCTTTGTCGTGCCCGACTTCTGGACGGCCTTCTGGGGCGCCCTGATCTACAGCCTGCTCACCTGGATGGTCAGCCTGGCCCTGTCGGACAAGGACAACTGACCACCCCGGGGGCGCATCAACCTGCCGACGGCGCCGCAGCGGCTGCGGGGCGTCGGCGGCTCGCCTTGCGCCGCACCGCACCGGGGTCGAACGCACCTACCAGCTTGCCGAGCGCAGACGCACGCGCGTCCATGGCCATCTGGAAGGCACCATCCTCACCGTATTTCTTGACCGAGAACTTGACCCGCTTGCGCCGGCCATCGGGCAAGGGCCACGAGGCCACCCAGAACCAGCGCTGCTTTTCTTCTGGCAGGTCGCGGGTTTCCGAGGCGCAATAACGGCACACCCCGACCACCCCGGAACGGTTGTTCTTCTTGACGATATTCGAGTACTCCTGCATCGACAAGGGCGGGTGGGCCGCGATGACCTCATCGCGATACTCTTTCGCCGCTGCAAAGGAACGCTGCTTGCCCCCGAACACGCCGTCACTGAAATGCTTGCGGTAGATCACGCCCCTGCGCTGGATCGTCACCAACCAACCATGCGTCCGGCTCGTTTCGTTATCAACACGACTGATTCCATAAGTACTGCCTCGGCTCACAGGCCACCTCCTATCGACGCCGCGGCGACAATCGCGGCACAGAGGTGGTTTCGGCCAAATTGGGCAGAACTTTAGCGCCCGAAGCCCTTGCACGAGCACTTCTTCAGCGCCGGAGCGGGGAATCCATCAGCATAAGCCGGGGAAACTTGAAATCCGGGGCAGGCGCCCCATCTAAAATTGACTTTGACCCCCGAGGCCCCCCATGAGCGAATCGATGCTGATCCCCTGCCCCCATTGCGCCGCCCTCAACCGCGTGCCGGCCGAACGCCTGAAAGACGGCGGGACCTGCGGCCGATGCAAGAGCGGGCTGTTTGCCGGCGCGCCGGTTCATCTCACGGAGAACAACTTTGCGGCCCACGCAGAGCGGAGCGACATTCCGCTGCTGGTGGACTTCTGGGCGCCGTGGTGTGGCCCCTGCCGCAGCATGGCGCCGGCCTTCGACGCGGCGGCCAAGCAGCTGGAGCCTGCGATAAGGCTGGGCAAGGTGAACACCGAGGAAGAACAGGGCCTGGCTGCACACTTTGGCATACGCAGCATTCCCACCCTGGTGCTGCTGCAGCATGGCAGGGAAATCGCACGCCAGGCCGGAGCCATGGGCCTGGATGACATCCGCCGCTGGGCACTCGCCCACACCAGCGGCCGTTGAGCCCGACCACCGCCCCGGGCGATGCCGGGGCGGTCAGCTATCGACCAGCTGCAGCTCCATGCCGAAACCGCTGGCGGTGATCCGCTCGGCGGGCGGGCCGCTCTTTGATAGCTCCCGGTAGGCGGCACCAAGCCGGCGGGCAACAACGGTGACCAGCCGCGTACGGAACGCGTCCTGACACTCGTCGGTCGCCAGCGACAGCGCTGCCGGATTGAGCTCGAGGTAGGTGGTCGCGACGGTGGTCACGGCGGTGTACATGTGACGATGCTCCTGCTGGTCCAGATAGGCCAGCTCGCCGAACACCTCGCCAGAGGCCACCTCGTCCACCCGATGCCCATCGACCGACAGCTCGACCCGCCCGTCGATGATGAGGCCGAAACGCTGATCGGCGTCGCCTTCGCGCATCACGAGGGTGTTCGAGTCGATCCGGCGCCAGCGTGAGATCCGGAGGAACTCCCAGATCTCGACATCTTCGAACTCGGTAAAGAAGGGCATCTTGCGGAGGATCGAGTAGCGGCTCGTGTCCTCGGTGCCGGCGGAGTCGTCGAGGATCTTGTAGCGAACCGCGGACAGATCCTTGGCGAAGTCGGCGCCGTTTTTGTAACGGGAGTAGAGGTCTTTCTCGAGGGCCTTGCGGATCACCTGGTCGAGCTGCTCGGGCAGCTCGGAGTTGATCTGGGACACCAGAGGCGGCTCGGTGTTGATGATCTTGTAGATCAGCTGGGCCGGGTTCTTGGCCCGGAACGGCAGGCGCCCCGTGAGCATGTGGAACAGCACGACGCCCAGGGAAAACAGGTCGGTCTTCTGGTTGAGCGGATAACCCTTGATCTGCTCCGGGCTCATGTAGGCCGGCGAGCCGACGCCCATGATGAAGGTCGAGTCGGACGCGCTCTTCTTGCTGATGTTGAGCGCCAGCCCGAAATCGGTGACCTTAACGTTGTCGTTCTCGTCGACCAGGATGTTGGCGGGCTTGATGTCGCGATGGACGATGCCCTGGCGGTAGGCGTAATCGAGCGCCATCGCACACTTGAACACCATCCCGATCGTCCGGTGCAGCGGCAGGAGGTTCTGGAAGCTGCAGTAATGCTCCAGCGTCGTCCCGGGGAAGTACTCCATGACGATATAGGCGTAATCCTTCTCGACGCAGGTATCGAAAATCTTGATGATGTTCGGATGGTCGAGCTTGCGCGAGACGTCCATTTCGGCCCGCAGCAGCTTGAGCAGCCGACGGTTCCACTTGGCCTCGTCCTTGGCCTTGTCGTCGAAACGGATGAGCTTCAGCGCAACGGCGTCTGGATACTGGGGATGCTCCGCCAGATAGACCGTTGCCGTCGCACCGCGACCGACCTCCCGGATCAGCTTGTACTTGCCGATTTTGTCTGGATTTTTTTCCATACCTGCTTTACGCCGCATTGTCCGTAAAGATGCCCCCTCAATGCTCCGGGGACCTCGATTTTACACACCCACAGGCTATTTTCCGCGACAACGTGCGCCTGCCACTTGAAAACTTCGTCAGCGCCCCCAGATCAGGCAGGTCGAAAAAAGGAGCCGTTACCCATGCAAGACCATAACCCCCCTCCGAGCCCCGCCGAACAAGCCGCGCCGGAACTCGTGGAGAACGTCACCACCCCCGCTTCCGCGGAAGCCCCGGTTGCTGAAGAGCGGGTCGGCGACACCCTGCCCAGCCTCACCGAACAGCTCCGCCAGACCGAGCTGAAGGCCGCCGAGCACCACGACGCCTGGCTGCGCGCCAAGGCTGAAACCGAGAACGTCCGGCGTCGCGCCCAGGATGACATCGCGAAGGCCAGCAAGTTTGCCGCCGACAAGTTCGCGCAGGCCATGCTGCCGGTCAAGGACAGCCTCGAAGCCGCCCTCACCACCGAAAACGCTACCCTCGAGAGTCTCAAGCAGGGTGTCGAGCTGACCCTCAAGCAGCTCGTCTCGGCCTTCCAGAGTGCCAATATCACCGAGGTGAGCCCCCTCGGCGAGAAGTTCGACCCGAACAAGCACCAGGCCATCAGCGCCGTCGAGGCCGACGGTGAGCCCAATACCGTGATCACCGTGCTGCAAAAGGGCTACCTGCTCCACGAACGCACCATGCGCCCGGCGCTGGTCGTCGTATCGAAAGCAAAGCCGGCTGCTTGAAACCGGCCCGGCAGTCCCCATATTCGTCACCAAGCGTAGGAGCCGACGACATCGGCTCCCACATCAAACAGAATTCGAACTGAAGGAAATCTCATGGGCAAGATCATCGGCATCGACCTCGGCACCACCAACAGCTGCGTCTCCGTAATGGAGGGCGGCAAGCCGAAGGTCATCGAAAACTCCGAAGGTGCGCGCACCACCCCGTCCGTAGTGGCCTACGCCGACGACGGCGAAATCCTGTGCGGCGCGCCCGCCAAGCGCCAGGCCGTCACCAACGCCAAGAACACCATCTACGCAATCAAGCGCCTGATTGGCCGTCGCTTCGAAGAAAAGGAAGTGCAGAAGGACATCGACCTGATGCCCTTCACCATCGCCAAGGCCGACAACGGCGACGCCTGGGTTGAAGTGCGCGGCAAAAAAATGGCCCCGCCGCAGGTTTCTGCCGAAGTGCTGCGCAAGATGAAGAAGACCGCCGAAGACTACCTCGGCGAAGAAGTCACCGAAGCGGTCATCACCGTGCCGGCCTACTTCAACGACAGCCAGCGCCAGGCCACCAAGGACGCCGGCCGCATCGCCGGCCTCGAAGTGAAGCGCATCATCAACGAGCCGACCGCTGCGGCGCTAGCCTTCGGCATGGACAAGAAGCCGGGTGACTCCAAGATCGCCGTGTTCGACCTGGGCGGTGGCACCTTCGACGTGTCCATCATCGAGATCGCCGACATCGACGGCGAGCACCAGTTTGAAGTGCTGGCCACCAACGGCGACACCTTCCTGGGCGGCGAAGACTTCGACCAGCGCATCATCGATTACATCGTCACCGAGTTCAAGAAAGAGCAAGGCGTCGACCTGAAGAACGACGTGCTGGCCCTGCAGCGCCTCAAGGAAGCCGCCGAAAAGGCCAAGATCGAGCTGTCCTCCGGCCAGCAAACCGAGATCAACCTGCCCTACATCACCGCCGATGCCACCGGCCCGAAGCACCTGGCGCTCAAGATCACCCGCGCCAAGTTCGAGTCGCTGGTCGAAGACCTGGTCGATCGGACCATCGAGCCCTGCCGCGTGGCCCTCAAGGACGCCGGCGTCAAGGTTTCCGACATCGACGACGTGATCCTCGTCGGCGGCCAGACCCGCATGCCGAAGGTCATCGAGAAGGTCAAGGAGTTCTTCGGCAAGGACCCGCGCCGTGACGTGAACCCGGACGAAGCGGTCGCCGTCGGCGCCTCCATCCAGGGCGGCGTGCTGCAGGGCGAAGTCAAGGACGTGCTGCTCCTCGACGTCTGCCCGCTGTCGCTGGGCATCGAAACCCTCGGCGGCGTGATGACCAAGCTGATCCAGAAGAACACCACGATCCCGACCAAGGCCTCGCAGGTGTTCTCCACCGCCGACGACAACCAGAACGCGGTCACCATCCACGTACTGCAGGGCGAGCGCGAGATGTCCTCCGGCAACAAGAGCCTGGGCCAGTTCAACCTCTCCGACATCCCGCCGGCGCCGCGCGGCATGCCGCAGATCGAAGTCACCTTCGACATCGACGCCAACGGCATCCTGCACGTCTCGGCCAAGGACAAGGCCACCGGCAAGGAGAACAAGATCACCATCAAGGCCAACTCCGGCCTGTCGGATGACGAGATCCAGCGCATGGTGCGCGACGCCGAGGCCCACGCCGAGGAAGACAAGAAGGCCCACGAACTGGTCGACGCCCGCAACCAGCTCGACACCCTGGTGCACTCGGTCAAGAAGGCCCTGGCCGAGCACGGCGACAAGATCGGCGACGACAAGGCCAAGATCGAGGCCGCCATCGCCGAAGCCGAGGAAGCCATCAAGTCCGGTGACAAGGCTGCCATCGACGCCAAGAGCGAAGCCCTGGGCACGGTCAGCCAGAAGCTCGGCGAACACATCTACGCCCAGGCCCAGGCCGAAGCGGGTGCCGCCGGTGGTGCTGGCGCAGGTGCCGGCGCCTCTGCCGGTGCCGGCAAGGCCAACGATCCGGACGTGGTCGACGCCGAGTTCACCGAGGTGAAGGACAAGAAGTAAACAAAGCAGCCTGTCCGGCCTGAGGGCCACCGACAGACCCGGCCGAGCCATGCCGGCGCCTCGTGCGCCGCTCGGCTCGGCCTTTACACAAGAAAGCCAGAGCACCCAAACATGGCGAAACGGGATCTATACGAAGTCCTTGGCGTCAATCGCGACGCCTCCGAGGACGAGATGAAGAAGGCCTACCGCAAGCTGGCCATGAAATACCACCCGGACCGCAATCCGGACAACAAGGAAGCCGAGGAGAAGTTCAAGGAGGCCAAGGAGGCCTACGAGATCCTCACCGACGCCAACAAGCGCGCCGCCTACGACCGCTACGGCCATGATGGCGTCAACCCGCAGATGGGCGGCGGCGCCGGCGGTCAGGGCTTCGACGGCTTTGCCGATGCCTTCGGCGACATCTTCGGCGACATCTTCGGTGGTGGCGGCGGTGGTGGGCGCGGGCGTTCCAACGTCTATCGCGGCGCCGACCTGCGCTACAACCTCGAGATCAGCCTCGAAGAAGCCGCCCGCGGTGCCGAAAAGACCATCCGCATCCCGGCTCAGGAAGAATGCGGCGCCTGCCATGGCAGCGGCGCCAAGCCCGGCACCCAGCCCAAGACCTGCCCAACCTGCGGCGGCGCCGGCCAGGTGCGCATCCAGCAGGGCTTCTTCTCGATCCAGCAGACCTGCCCGAAGTGCCACGGCAGCGGCCGCATCATCCCCGAGCCCTGCACCAGCTGCGGCGGCGCGGGCCGCGTCAAGCGCCAGAAGACCCTTGAGGTGAAGATCCCCGCCGGCATCGACGACGACATGCGCCTGCGCCACGGCGGCCACGGCGAGCCGGGCGTCAATGGCGGGCCGGCCGGCGACCTGTACGTGGAGATCCACATCAAGCAGCACCCGGTCTTCCAGCGCGACGGCGACGACCTGCACTGCGAGATGCCGATCAGCTTCACCACAGCGGCCCTCGGCGGCGAGATCGAGATCCCGACCCTCGACGGCGCGGCGAACATTCGCATCCCGGCCGAGACCCAGAGCGCCAAGGTGTTCCGCCTGCGCGGCAAGGGCATCCGCAACGTGCGCACCCACGCGCCCGGCGACCTGATGGTGCATGTGGTGGTCGAGACCCCGGTCAAGCTCACCGAGCGCCAGAAAGAGCTGCTGCGCGAGTTCGAGGACATCGCCTCCAGCAACGCCGAACGCCACAATCCGAAGGCCAAGTCCTGGATGGACAAGGTGAAGGACTTCTTCAGCGGCTGAGCGGGCATTGGCTCTGCACTGCAGCATTTCTCCCAAAAGGCCGACGTCATCACGACATCGGCCTTTTGCCTTGTGTCCACCCTGTTTCTTTGACCTATACTCGCTGACGTCTGCCCCTCAATCCCCAAAAAACAATAACGTCCATGCTCATCCACACGCTCAAGTCCCTGCTTGCCGCCGTGGGCACAGGTTTGTTGCTGACCGCCGCCCACCCCGCACGAGCCGCCGACCCCGGCATCGGCGACGGCGCCATCACCCTCGGCATGTCGGCCCCGTTCTCCGGCCCCAACGGCGCCTATGGCAAGGAGATGCGGGAAGGCGCCCTCGCCTACTTCGCCCAGCTCAACGGCGCAGGCGGCATCAATGGAAAGAAGATCGAGCTCGTCACGCTGGATGACGGCTATGAAACCGACAGGACGGTTGCCAACACCCGCAAGCTGATCGACGAAAACAAGGTCTTCGCGCTGATGGCCTATTACGGCTCGTCCCCCACCACCGAGGCGATGAAGCTGTTCTCGGAGGCAAAGACGCCCCTGCTGGGCACAATCAGCGGCGCCGGCAGCCTGCGCAGCCCCGTCAATCGCTACATGTTCCACCTGCGGGCCAGCTATGCCGACGAAACCGAAGCCATCGTCAACCACCTGGTCGGCATGGGGATCGCCAACATCGCAGTGTTCTATCAGAACGACGGCTTCGGCAAATCGGGCAAGGACGGCGTAGTCGCGGCCCTCGCACGCCACAAGCTCAAGCCGGTCGCAGAAGGCAGCGTCGAGCGCAACTCGCTCCAGGTCGAGGCCGCTGTCGCGCAGATCGCCAAGAGCAACCCCCAGGCGGTCATCATGGTGACGCTCTACAAGCCCACCGCCGAATTCATCCGCCAGATGCGCAAGGCCGGGCAGATGCCCCAGTTCTCGACGCTGTCGCCGATCGGTGCCGACCTTCTGGTCGCGGAAATGGGTGCAAAGGATGCCCACGGCGTGGGCATCTCCCAGGTCATGCCCTACCCCTGGAACGACACGATCCCCATCGTCAAGGAATACCATAAGGCGTTGCAGACCTTCGCCAAGCACAACCGCTACAGCTATTACGGCCTGGAGGGCTTCATAAACGCCAAGCTGATGGCCGAAGCCCTGCGCAAGACGGGGCGCGACCTGAGCCGCGAGAAGCTCGTCACCACCCTCGAGAGCACCCCCTTCGACCTGGGGGGCTACAAGATCAACTACTCACCGACCAGCCACAACGGCTCCCGCTTCGTCGATCTCACCGTACTGGGACGCGACGGCCGCGTGCTGCGCTGAAAGCCTGGCCGCGCATAACAACAAGGGCGCCCGCGGGCGCCCTTGTTGTTGATCAGACGAAGCCTACAACATCAGGCCCGCCGCCAGATCGTCCCCTGGGGCGTATCCTCGAGCGCAACGCCTTCGGCCAGCAGTTCTGCACGGATGCGGTCGGCCTCGGCAAAATTCTTCGCCTTCTTGGCCTCGATCCGCGCCGCAATCCGCGCCTCGATGGCGGCCGAATCGTCCTCTGCGCCCTCTGCCCCGCCCTGCAGGAATGCCTGGGGCACCTGCCCGAGGAGACCGAGCACTCCGCCCAGGGCCTTCAGCTGGGCCGCTGCCTCGGGCGACTGATTGCGGTTGACCTCGTTGGCCAGATCGAACAGCACGGCGATCGCTTCCGCGGTGTTGAAGTCGTCGTCCATCGCCATCTTGAAACGCGCAGCCGCCGGCTGCGACCAGTCGAGGGCAAAACCCGTCGCTGGCTCGACGTTGCGCAGTGCCGTGTACAAACGCGACAACGCGTGGCGGGCATCGACCAGATGGGCGTCGGAATAATTGAGCGGACTGCGGTAATGGGCCCGCAGGATGAAGAAGCGGACCACCTCGGGCGCGTACTCCTTGAGCACATCGCGAATCGTGAAGAAGTTGCCGAGGCTTTTCGACATCTTCTCGTCATCGACCCGCACGAAGCCGTTGTGCATCCAGTAATTCACAAACGAGCACTGGTGCGCACCCTCGCTCTGGGCGATCTCGTTCTCGTGGTGGGGGAACTGCAGGTCGGCGCCGCCGCCGTGGATGTCGAAGTGCTCGCCCAGCAGCTCGGAGCTCATCGCCGAGCACTCAATATGCCAGCCCGGGCGGCCGAGGCCCCACGGAGATTCCCACTTCACCTCGGCCGGCTCATCCGGGCGGGCGTGCTTCCACAGCACGAAGTCGAGGGGGTCTTGCTTGCCGCCAGCCACCTCGACCCGCTCGCCGGCGCGCAGCTCGTCTACCGACTTGCCCGACAGCTTGCCGTAGCCCTCGAACTTGCGCACGGCGTAACACATGT
This sequence comes from Zoogloea ramigera, assembly GCF_006539865.1. GTDB lineage: Bacteria > Pseudomonadota > Gammaproteobacteria > Burkholderiales > Rhodocyclaceae > Zoogloea > Zoogloea ramigera. The sequence goes on along the minus strand of NZ_BJNV01000007.1, from coordinate 83,762 downwards.
CTTCATTGCCGGCCTTGTAGGCGAGGCCGTTGTGCACCAGATTACCGATGAGCTTCTGCATCGGCTCAACGAACTCGGTAGCCCGCGGCTCGTGGTCGGGGCGCAGCACGCCGAGGGCGTCGGCGTCCTCGTGCATCGCGGCGATGAAGCGATCGGTCAGGGCGCGGATGCTCTCGCCGTTCTCCTGAGCGCGTTTGATGATCTTGTCGTCGATGTCGGTGATGTTGCGCACGTAGGTGACCTGGTAGTCACTGGCCCTCAACCATCGCGCAACCATGTCGAAAACCACCATGACCCGGGCGTGACCGAGGTGACAGTAGTCGTAGACGGTCATGCCGCAGACGTACATGCGAACCTGGCCGGGGTCGATGGGGGTGAACTGCTCCTTCTGCCGCGAAAGGGAGTTGTGAATTTTCAACATGAGAAAGACCGCAATGAAACCGAGTGGAAAATGGGGAATGCCCGAATGGTGCAACGGAGACGGCACGCCCGGCTCCAAGGAGGGCTCGAACGGTGGAGAATCGAGACTCATTCGTGGCCGGCGGCGGAGCTTCTTGATAAAATGCGAAGCTTGTAGTCAAACCACCCAGCCCAAACCCCGCGTGCCTGCGTGCGCGGGCGAATCATATCACATGTCAAAACGTGCTCTGGCCGCCTCCCTGCTCCTCGCGAGCCTGATCTGCAGCCCCGTCCGGGCAGACTCCGTCCAGGATCTGCAAGCCCTTGTAAAACAGGGTCAGCTGAGCCAGGCCCTCGAAAAGGCCGACCAACTCCTCGCCTCCAAGCCGCGCGATGCCCAGGTGCGCTTCCTGCGCGGGGTGATCCTCTCCGAGCTCAACCGCGGCGGCGAAGCCATCACCGTTTTCCAGAAGCTCACCGAGGACTACCCGGAGCTCCCCGAGCCCTACAACAACCTGGCCGTGCTCTACGCCCAGCAGCGCCAGTACGACAAGGCCCGCAACGCCCTCGAAATGGCGATCCGGACCCACCCGAGCTACGCCACCGCCCACGAGAACCTTGGCGACATCTACGCCCGCCTCGCCAGCCAGGCCTACGACAAGGCGCTCGCCCTCGACTCCTCCAACGTCGTTGCGCAGAGCAAGCTGGCACTGATCCGCGAGATGATGAGCGTCGGCGGCAAGACGGTACGCCCGGCGGCCCCCGCTGTGGCCGCCAAGCCAGCACCGACCGTCGTCGCGGCTGCGCCTGTCGCCGCGCCCGTCGTGCCCCCGGCCAAGCCGGTGCTCACGCCGCCACCCGCGGTGGCGCCTGCTCCGGTTGCCAAGCCTGCTCCCGCTCCGGTAGCGGCGGTCACCCCGCCGCCCAAACCGGTCGCTCCGCAGCCCGCCCCGGCGCCGGCCCCCGTTGCCAAGCCGAGCCCCGCCCCGCTGCCGGCAGCAGCGCCGGCCAAGGAAGACCCGAAGGTCGCTGCCAAGCCCAAGGACGACACGCCTGCCCAGGCCGCCGCGATCAGCAAGGCCGTCCAGAGCTGGGCTGGCGCCTGGTCGCGCAAGGACGTCAAAGCCTATCTCTCGCACTACGGCCGTGAGTTCGAGCCGCCCAAGGGGCTCAACCGCAAGGCTTGGGAAGAAGAACGCAACCAGCGTCTCACCAAGCCTGGCGACATCGAAGTCAACCTCGAAAACGTGAAGGTCGTGAGTGTCAATGGCGACCGTGCGACCGTGAAGCTTCGTCAGCACTATCGCTCTGCAAACTTGTCCACCTCCTCCAACAAGACAATCAACCTCATGTTGCAGGACGGGAAATGGGTCATCGTGCAGGAGCGGGTCGGCGGTTGATGGGCCCGGTGTTTCAAATGATGCGGCAGGGGCTCGCAGCATTGCTGGCGTGCCTGCCCCTGCTCGCCGTCGGCGCAGGCAACGTGGCGGTGCCGGCCAGCAGCGACCCGGACGCGGCGCTCGCTGCGGTTTTCAAGGACATCGAGCGCAGCCGGCTCTCCGACGCCCTCGAAAAGGTCGACACGCTCATCCAGCGCTATCCGAACTTCCGGCTCGCCCACCTGATCCGGGGCGATCTGCTGCTCGCCCGCAGCCGGCCGCTGCCGAGCTTCGGTGGCTCGCCCGACGCACCGGCCGACAAGCTCTCCGACCTGCGCGAGGAGGCCGTCGCCCGGCTCAAGGCCTATCGCAACCGGCCGCCCAACAACTACGTGCCGCGCTACCTGCTCCAGATGGAGGCAGAGCAGAAATACGCCATCGTCGTCGACACCCAAAAGGCGCGGCTCTACATCTACCAGAACGACGACGGCCGTCCGCGCTTCGTGGCCGACTACTACATCAGCCACGGCAAGCTCGGCGCCGAAAAGAGCCGCGAAGGCGACAAGCGCACACCGGTCGGCGTCTACCACGTAACCGCCAACCTGCCCCGCCAGAAGCTCTCGGACTTCTACGGAAACGGCGCCTTCCCCATCAACTACCCCAACGAATGGGACCGCCAGCAGGGCCGTGACGGCCATGGCATCTGGCTGCACGGCACGCCGAGCGACACCTACTCGCGCCCGCCCAAGGCCTCCGACGGCTGCGTCGTGCTCACCAACCGCGACCTCGACGCACTCTCCGGCTACCTCCAGATCGGCCTGACCCCGGTCATCATCAGCAACACCATCGAGTGGCTGAGCCTCGACGACTGGGCCGCCGAACGCACCGCCCTCAACCGACAGATCGAGGCCTGGCGCAAGGACTGGGAAAGCCGCGACGTCGGCCGCTACCTGTCCCATTACTCCAAGAACTTCCGCAACAGCGAAGGCGGCATCGAGCGCTGGTCCGAGCAGAAACGCCTGGTCACGGCCAGCAAGAGCTGGATCAAGGTCGAGCTGGGCAAGCTCAGCGTCTTTCGCAACCCGGGCAAGGAAGACCTCGTCGTCGTGACCTTCGAGCAGGATTACCGGAGCAACAACCTCTCCAATGTCCTCAAGAAGCGTCAGTACTGGCAGAAGGAAGGCCGGCACTGGAAGATCGTCTACGAAGGCTTCGCCTGACGCGGGCCTGCCCTCCCCCGTTTTTCTCTCCCGCATACCCGGACACACCATGAAGAAGCTCTTCGTCGCCCTCGCGCTCGCCTCCCAGGCCCTGATCGCCGCCGCCGGCAACCCGCTGGTCGAACTCAAGACCAGCGCCGGCCCCATCGTCCTCGAGCTCTACCCCGAAAAAGCCCCCAAGTCGGTCGCGAACTTCCTCGAATACGTGAAGGCCGGTTTCTACGATGGCCTGATCTTTCACCGGGTCATCGACGGCTTCATGATCCAGGGTGGCGGCATGAACGCCCGCATGGAAGAGAAAACCACCCGGGCCCCCATCGAGAACGAAGCCCGCAACGGCCTCAAGAACGACGCCGGCACCATCGCCATGGCGCGCACGCAAGACCCGCACTCGGCCACCGCCCAGTTCTTCATCAACCTCGAAAACAACCGCGCCCTCAACTACCCGGCGCCAGACGGTGCGGGCTACGCGGTGTTCGGCAAGGTCAGCGAGGGCATGGACGTGGTGCGCAAGATCGGCAAGGAGCCGACCACCACCCGCGGCGGCCACCAGAACGTGCCCGCCACACCCATCATCATCCAGTCAGCCCGCCAGTTGCCCGAGAAGGCTGGCAAATAACATAAACCCATTTCCCACAGGAGCACCCCCATGGCAGTCAAACTCACCACCAATCACGGCGACATCGTCATCGAACTGGACGCCGAAAAGGCCCCCGAGACCGTCAAGAACTTCCTCGCCTACGTGGAAGCCGGCCACTACGACAACACCATCTTCCACCGCGTGATCAACGGCTTCATGATCCAGGGTGGCGGCATGGAGCCCGGCATGAAGCAGAAGGACACCAAGGCTCCCATCAAGAACGAAGCCAGCAACGGCCTGAAGAACGAGGCCGGCACCATCGCCATGGCCCGCACGCAAGACCCGCATTCCGCCACCGCCCAGTTCTTCATCAACGTGGCCGACAACGACTTCCTCAACTTCAAGGCCGAGAACGTCCAGGGCTGGGGCTATTGCGTGTTTGGCCGCGTCAGCGAAGGCATGGATGTTGTGAACAAGATCAAGGGCGTCAAGACCGGCACCAGCGGCTTCCACCAGGACGTGCCGAAGGAAGACGTGGTCATCCAGCGCGCCGAAGTCGTCTAAATCACCCGGGGCGAGGCGCACATGCAAATCCATTTCATCTCAGATCTGCACCTCTGCGCCGATCGCCCCGCGCTCACCGCAGTCTTCGAGCGCTACCTCGCCGGCCCGGCCCGGGCCGCCGCGAGGCTCTACATTCTGGGCGACCTGTTCGAATACTGGGCCGGCGACGACGACCTCGACGATCCGCTGAACACCCACGTGGCCGGCCTGCTTGCCGACCTCGCCGAGAGCGGGTGCCAGGTGTTCTTCATGCCCGGCAACCGGGATTTCCTCATCGGCGCCGATTTCGCCGCCCGCGCGAGGCTACAGCTTCTTGCCGAGCCGGCGCGCATCGAACTGGGGAATGAAGCCGTCCTGCTGTGCCACGGCGACAGCCTGTGCACCGACGACCTCGCCTACCAGGCCTTCCGCAGCCAGGTGCGCAACCCGGCCTGGCAGGCCCAGTTTCTCGGCCAGCCCCTCGCCGTCCGCAAGCAGGTCATTGCCGGCGTGCGCATGAAGAGCGAAGAAGCCAAATCAGAAAAGGCCGCGGCAATCATGGACGTGAACGCCGAGGCCGTCATCGCACTTCTCCGGGAACATGGCGTCCATCAGCTGATTCACGGCCACACCCACCGCCCGGCGGATCACCAGGTCGACGTGGACGGCAGCCCAGGCCAACGCCGTGTGCTGGCCGACTGGCGGGACAAAAACGGAACAGCCGGCGGAGAAGTGCTGGTTTGGGCCGACGGCAAGCTCTCCCGTCAGCCCCTCCGTTGAGGCCACCAGAGGCGGCCTCGCGAAGGCTCAGATCAGCGCTAGGCCGCGGGCCAGGTCGGCCTTCAGGTCTTCCACCGATTCCAGGCCCACTGCCACGCGCAGCAGGCTCTCGCGGATGCCCGCAGCCTCCCGCGCTTCCGGCGAAATGCGCCCGTGGGTGGTGGACGCCGGATGGGTCAGCGTGGTTTTGGTATCGCCGAGGTTGGCGGTGATCGACACCACGCGGGTCGCATCCACGACCTGCCAGGCCTCCGGCCGCCCACCCTTCACCTCGAAACTCACGATCGCCCCGCCGCAGCTCTGCTGACGCTGGGCGAGCTCGTACTGGGGGTGCGACGGCAGCCCCGGGTAATACACCCGCGCCACCTGAGGCTGGGCCTCGAGCCAGCTGGCCAGCTCGAGCGCTGCCGCCGACTGGGCCGCCATACGGATCTTCAGGGTCTCGAGGCCCTTCAGGATGATCCAGGCATTGAACGGCGAGATCGACGGGCCTGCGGTACGCAAGAACTTGAGCACTTCGTCAACCAGCGTCTTGCCGCCGCACACTGCGCCGCCCAGCACCCGGCCCTGGCCATCCAGGTACTTGGTGGCCGAATGGATCACCAGGTCGGCCCCCAACTTCAGCGGCTGCTGCAGCGCCGGCGAGCAGAAGCAATTATCGACCGCCAGTACGGCGCCGGCTTCGTGCGCGATGGCCGCCACCGCGGTGATATCGACAAGCTCGGTGAGCGGATTGGAGGGCGACTCGACAAAGAACAGCTTGGTCTTCGGCGTCACCGCGGCCTTGTAGGCGGCCAGATCGGTGGCGGGCACGAAGGTGGTCTCGATGCCGAAGCGCGACAGGATGTTGCCGAACAGCTGCTGGGTAGCCCCGAACAGGCCCCGCGAGGCGACCACGTGGTCGCCCGCGCTGAGGAGCGCCATCACCGTCGACAGGATCGCCGCCATGCCGGACGCGGTCGCCACACAGGCCTCGGCGCCCTCGAGCGCGGCCAGCCGCTGCTGCATCGCGGTGACCGTGGGGTTGGTGAAGCGGGCATAGACGTTGCCCTCAACCTCGCCGGAAAACCGCGCGGCAGCCTCGGCTGCGCTGCTGAAGACAAAGCTCGAGGTCAGGTACAGCGCCTCGGAATGCTCGTTGAACTGGCTGCGCTCGATGCCCGCACGCACCGCCAGAGTCTCGATCGCCAGATCGTCCATCGGGTTCGTGCTCAACCTTCGCTCCGGGAAATCAGGTTCAGATCCATCTGGCCGCCACCGTCCTCGCGGCTCGGCTTGCTGGCCGCGTCGTTCCGCTGGTTCTCGACACCGGAGAGGTATTCGGCGGTCACATCACCGGTCACGTAGGTGCCATCGAAGCACGACGTCTCGAACACCGAGATCGCCGGATTGAGCGCCTGCACGGCAGCCTTGAGATCGTCAAGATCCTGGTAGATCAGCGCATCTGCACCGATTTCGGCGCAGATCTGCTCTTCGGTGCGATCACTGGCGATCAGCTCGGCCTTGGTGGGCATGTCGATGCCATACACGTTGGCAAAGCGCACCGGAGGCGCCGCCGAGGCCATGTAGACCTTGGTCGCGCCGGCGTCGCGGGCCATCTGGACGATCTCGCGGCTGGTGGTGCCACGGACGATGGAATCGTCCACCAGCAGCACGGCCTTGCCCTTGAACTCCTGATGAATGGTATTGAGCTTCTGGCGCACCGACTTCTTGCGGATCGCCTGGCCCGGCATGATGAAGGTGCGGCCGATGTAGCGGTTCTTCACGAAGCCTTCGCGATACGGCACGTTGAGATGGTGGGCCATCTCCATCGCCGACGGGCGGCTCGAATCGGGGATCGGGATGACCACGTCGATCTTGAGATGCGGCATCGTCGCACGCAGCTTACGCGCCAGGAACTCGCCCATCTTGATGCGCGCGTCGTACACCGAGATGCCGTCGATCAACGAATCGGGGCGCGCCAGGTAGACGAACTCGAACATGCACGGCGCGTGGGTCGTCTGGGCCGCACACTGGCGGCTATGGAAGCGGCCCTCGGTGTCGATCAGGATCGCCTCGCCCGGCGCCACGTCGCGCACCAGCTTGAAACCCAGCACATCAAGGGCGACGCTCTCGGAGGCCACCATCCACTCGGTGCCCTTCGGAGTGTCGTTGCGGCCGATCACCAGCGGCCTGATCCCATACGGGTCACGGAAGGCCAGCAGGCCGGTGCCGGAGATCATCGCCAGCGTGGCGTAGGCGCCGCGGCAGCGCCGATGCACACCGGCAACCGCCGTGAAAACGGTCTCCTCGTCGAGGCGGAAGCCCTTGCCGGCGGCCTGCAACTCGTGGGCCAGCACGTTGAGCAGGACCTCGGAGTCGGAGTTGGTGTTGATATGCCGGAGATCCGACAGGAACATCTCGCGCTTCAGCTCTTCGGAATTCGTGAGGTTGCCGTTGTGGGCAAGCATCAGGCCGAAGGGCGAATTCACATAAAACGGCTGCGCCTCTTCGGCTGCCGAAGCAGAGCCCGCCGTCGGGTAACGCACGTGGGCAATGCCCCAGGTGCCCGGCAGGTCGCGCATGTTGCGGGTACGGAACACATCGCGCACCAGCCCGGAGGCCTTGTGCATGTGGAAACGCCCACCTTCGGACGTCGCGATGCCCGCGGCGTCCTGCCCCCGGTGCTGAAGCACCTGCAGGCCATCATAAAGAAGCTGATTGACCGGTGTCGTCGCTACTACGCCCAGAATCCCACACATTTCAAACCACCTATCGGTATCGAAGTCTTTTTGCCAAAGGCTCGGGGAGCCAGGGTCTTGAAGCCAGGACGGCGGTCTCGAGGGGCGCCGACAGGCTTGCCTCCCGCCACCAGGCTTCCTTGGCGAAGCCGCCGATGCCGACGAGCAACGCCAATGCGAAAACAATCAGACCGCCCCGCAGGGTGCCAAAACAGGCCCCGAGGAAGCGGTCCGCCAAACCCAACCCGGCGGCCTGCACCAGCAGGCCGAGAAGCCAGCGTGCGAGCGCCACCACGATGAGAACGGCAATGAAAATAACCAGAAACGCGGCCGGCCCCTGCAACAGCGGCTCCTTGACCCACGCCACTGCGTAAGGCTGAAGCTCGGGCATGAAGGATTTTGCCATCACGAACGCCAGCAGCCACGCCCCCAGGGCGACGACTTCAGACACCAGGCCACGCCAGAAACCGAGGAGCGCGGACAGGCCCACCAGGGCGAGTAGCGCGTAATCGAATCCGCTCAAGAAATCACGCTGGTCAAGACTTGGCCGCTACGGACGCCGAAACGCCGAGCACCTTCTGGATTCGCGCCGCCGCCTTGTCGGCCGCGGCCTTGTTCGGGAACGGGCCGGCACGCACCCGGATCTTGTCACCGAGCTTCTCGGTGTACGAGGGATAGCCTTCCGCCTTCAGCTTGGCTCGCAGGATAGCCACGTTGCCCTCCTCGCGGTAGGCGCCGAGGCCGACAACGTGGGGCTTTCCCGCGCCCTCTTCCTTGGGATTGGCACCGGCAAGCAGGGCCTTGGCGCGCTCGGCTTCGGCGCGGGCCTTTTCACGCTCCCGCTCCTTCTCGCGTTCCCGCTCTTTGTCCCGTTCTTTCTCCCGCTCTTTGTCCCGTTCTTTCTCTTTCAGCTTGGGATCAGGCTTGGGCTCGGGCTTTGGTTCGGGCTTGCGTACCTCAGGCTTGGCGATTTCAGCCTTGGCCGGCTCGGATTTCTTCGGGGGAGGAATCAACTCTTCGCCGGGTTTGAAGACCGGACTGCCCGGCTCTGCGCCCAACCGGGGACGAGCCGCGTCATCCACCTCGGGAGAGCGGATCTCGTCGAGTGCGGCACTCGCCACGGGCTGGGCAGGCGCGGGGGCCTTGCCGTTTATCACGCGGGAGGTGAAGTTGCTGCCCTCCTGGCTCGGGATGCGGATCTGAACATCCTGGGAAGGCGGCCGCGGCTCGTGGTCCATCACCATCGGCAACACGATGGCTGCCGCCAGAGCCAGCGCAGCGGACCCCACCAGGCGCCTGCGCGCACGCTTCTTCAGGTCGATCTGGGAATCGTTATCCGCCATTCTTGCTGCAATTACCTATTGCGGCGCCTTCACCGCCGCCAGCACGTCGGCTACGGTCAGGAAGGAACCAAAGATTACGATTCTATCACCCTCGGCCGCACCATCACGTGCGACCTGGTACGCAGCCCGCGGCGAATCGTGTTCGCTCACGTCACCACTCACCCCGAGCTCGCGGAGGATCTCGGCCAGACGGGCGGCGCTCAGGCCTCGCGGACCAGGCAGACTGGCAAGCAGCCAGTGGTCAACCCGGTCACGCAGGAGGCGCACGACACCGGCCACATCCTTGTCGCCCAGCATGCCCAGCACCGCCCAGGTCTCGGAGAAAAACCCCATGCTGGCCAGGTTCTCATTGAGAACCCCGGCGGCCTGCGGGTTATGGGCAACATCCAGGACTACCGTCGGCCGCCCGGGAAGAACCTGGAAACGACCGGGCAGCTCCACCAACATGAAGCCTTGGCGGATGGCCTGCATGGGCACTGGCAGAATGTCGCGCACGGCTTCGCAGGCGGCCATCACCGCCGAGGCGTTGAGGAGCTGGTTGGTGCCGCGCAGGGCCGGATAGGCCAGCCCGCCACGCCGGCTGCCGCCGGCCAGCCAGAAGGCCCATTGGTTCTGGTCACCCGCAAAACCGAAATCACGTCCGGTGACCCACAGCCCTGCACCGATGGCCTCCGCGTGGGCGACCAGCGAGGCCGGCGGCATCGGATCGCTGCAGATCGCCGGACGGCCGGCGCGGAAGATGCCGGCCTTCTCGAAACCGATCGCCTCACGGGTGTCGCCGAGGAAATCCATGTGATCCATCGCCACGCTGGTGACGATCGCGCAGTCGGGCTCGAACACATTGACGGCGTCGAGACGCCCGCCCAGCCCCACCTCGAGAATGATCGCATCGAGCCCGGCGCGGCAGAAGGCCACCCAGGCTGCCAGCGTGCCGTGCTCGAAGTAGGTGAGCGGAACGTCGCCCCGGGCGCGCTCGACTTCGGCGAATGCCTCGACGAGGGCTTCGTCGGACACGTCTCGCCCGTCGATCCGGACGCGCTCGTTGTACTTGAGAAGATGCGGCGACGTGTAGAGGCCCACGCGGTAACCGGCGGCCAGCAGCACCGCTTCAAGCAGCGCGCAGGTAGAGCCCTTGCCGTTGGTGCCGCCGATGGTGAACACCGGGCAGGTCTTGGGAAGGTCGAGCGCGTCGCGCACAACTCGCACCCGGTCGAGGCCGAGCTGAATGGCCTGGCCATGGCGAGCTTCGAGCAGGCCGAGCCAGCCCTCGAGTGTTTCGGGCAACTGCATGTCAGGCCACGCTGCGAACGGACGCCTGCCGGGTGAGCAGGGTGAGGAGTTCGGCGATGCGGTCGCGGAGCTCACGACGATCGATGATGAGGTCGAGGGCACCCTTCTCGAGCAGGAACTCGGAACGCTGGAAGCCAGCAGGCAGGGTTTCGCGCACGGTCTGCTCGATCACCCGCGGGCCGGCAAAGCCGATGAGGGCGCCGGGCTCGCCGATCACCAAGTCGCCCATGAAGGCGAAGCTGGCCGACACGCCGCCCATGGTCGGGTCGGTCAGGAGGGTGATGAAGGGGAGCTTGCGGTCGGCCAGCTGAGTGATTGCGGCGGTGGTCTTGGCCATCTGCATCAGCGAGAACAGGCCTTCCTGCATCCGCGCGCCGCCCGTTGCGGTGACGCAGATGAAAGGCAGCCGCTGCTCCAGCGCGGCCTTCACGCCCCGCACGAAGCGCTCGCCCACCACCGAGCCCATCGAGCCACCAAGAAACTCGAACTCGAAACAGGCCACGATCACGGGCACGGTCTTGATCGCGCCCTGCACCACGAGCAGCGCGTCGGCCTCGCCGGTATCCTCGTTGGCCGCCGCGAGGCGATCAGGGTAGCGCTTGGAGTCCTTGAACTTGAGCGGGTCGACCGGCACCACCTCGGCACCGATCTCGAAGCGGCCCTCGGGGTCGAGCAGCAGGTCGATGCGCTGGCGCGCGCGGATGCGCTGGTGGTGACCGCACTTGGGGCAGACGTTGAGGTTGCTCTCCAGATCGGAGCGGTACAACACGGCCTCACAGGCCGGGCACTTGCTCCACAGGCCTTCGGGGATCGCCTTGCGACCGGAAGGCGTGTCACGCTTGATCTTGGGGGGCAGGAGTTTCTTGAGCCAGCTCACCGGGCACCTCCCGGCTGCGTGACCGCCGCATCCATCGCCTCGCGCACGCCCCGGATGAAGGCCGTGACACGCGCCGGCGCTTCGGCGTGGCTGCTTTGCTCGATCTCTTCGATGATGCGGCTGCCGATCACCACCGCATCGGCCAGGCCGGCGATGCGCGCTGCGGTGGCCGCGTCGCGGATGCCGAAGCCAACGCCGACCGGCATCCCGACCTTGTCGCGGATAACCGGGATGCGCCGCGCCACTTCATCGAGGTCGAGGGTCGCCGAGCCCGTGACACCCTTGAGCGAGACATAGTAGATGTAACCGCTACCGGCCACCGCCACATCGGCAAAGCGCTGCTCGGTGGAGGTGGGCGCCAGCAGGAAGACCGGATCGAGCCCGGCCGCCTTGCAGCTGGCGGCGAACTCATGGCATTCCTCGGGGGGATAGTCGACCACCAGCACGCCGTCGGCGCCGGCTTCGGCCGCCGCGCGGGTGAAGGGCTCGACACCCATCGCCTCGATCGGATTGGCGTAGCCCATCAGCACAACGGGCGTCTCGTCGCCCGTGGCACGGAAGCTGCGCACGATGTCGAGGACCTTGCGCATGCTCATGCCGGCGGCAATCGCCCGCTCGGAGGCGCGCTGAATGGTCGGGCCATCAGCCATCGGGTCGGAGAACGGGACGCCGAGCTCGATGATGTCGGCACCACCGGCCACCAGCGCCTGCATCAGCGGCAGGGTCAGCTCGGGGGCGGGGTCACCGGCGGTGATGAAAGGGATGAGCGCCTTGCGCCCTTCCCCTGCGAGCCGCTTGAAAGTGTGTTGGATTCTGGACATGGGTATCAATGGTCAGCGGCCCCACCGGAAACACCGGCGGGGCCGTGAAGATCAGAACTGGATGCCGGACTTCTCGGCAACGGTGTGCATATCCTTGTCGCCCCGGCCGGAAAGATTGACCAGCAGCACCTTGTCCTTCGACAAGGTGGGGGCCAGCCTGGCGGCATAGGCCAGCGCGTGGGACGACTCGAGGGCCGGGATGATGCCCTCGAAGCGGCACAGATCGTGGAAACCCTGCAGCGCCTCGGCATCGGTGACGCCCACGTACTGGGCGCGATCGATGTCCTTCAGCCAGGCGTGCTCGGGGCCGACGCCGGGGTAGTCGAGGCCCGCCGAGATCGAGTGGGTTTCGATGATCTGGCCGTCTTCGTTCTGCAGCAGGTAGGTGCGGTTGCCGTGTAGCACCCCCGGCCGGCCGGCCGACAGCGAGGCTGCGTGCATGCCGGTGTCGATGCCGCTGCCGGCCGCCTCGACACCGACGAGGCGCACGTCGGCGTGTTCGATGTAAGGGTGGAAGATCCCCATCGCGTTCGAACCACCACCGACACAGGCGATCACGTAGTCGGGCTGGCGCCCCGCCATCTCGGGCATCTGGTCGATGCACTCCTTGCCGATCACGGTCTGGAAGTCGCGGACCATCATCGGGTAAGGATGGGGGCCGGCCACGGTGCCGATGATGTAGAAGGTGTTGCCGATGTTGGTGACCCAGTCGCGCATGGCCTCGTTGAGGGCGTCCTTGAGGGTCTTCGAGCCGCTCTCGACGGGCACCACGGTGGCGCCGAGGAGCTTCATGCGATAGACGTTGGCCGCCTGGCGCCGGACGTCTTCGGAGCCCATGTAAACCACGCACTCCATGCCGTAGCGGGCCGCCACGGTGGCCGTTGCCACGCCGTGCTGGCCGGCGCCGGTCTCGGCGATCACGCGGGGCTTGCCCATCCGACGGGCGAGCATGGCCTGGCCGATACAATTGTTGATCTTGTGCGCGCCGGTGTGGTTGAGATCTTCGCGCTTCAGGTAAATCTGGGCGCCACCGAGCAACTCCGACCAGCGCTTGGCGTGGTAGATGGGGCTGGGGCGACCGACGTAGTGCTTCAGTTCGTACTTGAACTCGGCGACGAAAGCCGGATCCTGCTGGGCCTCTTCATAGGCCTGGCGCAATTCGGTGAGGGCCGGGATCAGCGTTTCTGCGACGAAAATGCCGCCATAGGGGCCGAAGTGACCGCGTGCATCGGGTAGATCGTAGGGGGCATCAGCCATGTGCATGTTGAACTCCGGCAACAAATTCGATGATTCGGACTGCATCCTTGATTCCCTTCGCGGCCTCCACGCCACTCGACACATCCACGGCCCAGGGCTGAACACACCGGACCGCCTCGGCGACGTTCCCGGCATTGAGCCCACCGGAAAGGATCAGAGGCAAAGGCAGTTTGGAGGGAATGAGCGACCAGTCGAAGGTTTCACCGCCGCCGCCGTAACCTTCGACGAAGGCATCCACCAGCAAACCCTGGGCGCCCGGGAAACAAGCTGCGTATTTTAACAGATCAAGGCCAGGGCGCATCCGCGCCGCCTTGATGTAAGGCAGACCGAAGCCAACGCAGTTGGTTTCCTGCTCATCGCCATGAAACTGCAGAACCTGCAACGGTACCTTGGCCAGCGCCTCCCGAACGAAATCCGGCGCCGGGTTCACAAACAATCCGACGATGCTCACGAAGGGCGGCACGAGACGTGCCAGCTCCGCTGCACGCTCGAAGCTCACGTAGCGCGGGCTCGGCGGATAGAACACGAAGCCGATCGCGTCGGCACCGGCCGCGACGGCGGCGCGAACGTCCTCTTCGCGGGTCAGGCCGCAGATCTTGATACGGGTACGATGAAGCACGGGGCTCACGGCAGCAGGAGTTGCGGAGGCGCGATGATACGCCCCCCACCGGGCAGCGGCCACTGGGGCGGATAGTCGACACCACACAGGTAGAGCCCATCCGGCGCGAAGGTGGGCGCCGCGAGGCTGCGGTTACGCGCTGCCAGCAGCTCGGCCATCCAGTCCACCGGGCGGCGGCCCTTGCCCACGAACACCAGCGAGCCCACCAGGTTGCGGATCATGTGATGGAGAAAGGCGTTGGCGTGAAAGTCGAACACGACCACCTCGCCCCGTCGCTGGACCGACACCGAGTGCATCAGTCGAACCGGCGACTTGGCCTGACATTCGGCGGCGCGGAAAGACGTGAAATCGTGCTCACCCGCGAGGCAGGCCGCCGCCGCTGCCATCGCCTCCTCGTCGAGATCGCCGTGGGTCCACCCGACCCGCCCACCGGCAAGCCCGGGGCGAATCCGCCGGTTGAGGAGCACATACCGATAGCGACGCGCCTCGGCGCTGAAGCGGGCATGAAAGCTCTCATCCACCTCCACCGCCCACAGCACGCCGATGCTCGCCGGCAGATGGCTATTGACGCCCCTCACCCAGGCCTCGAGGGGCCGATGGGCCGCGGTGTCGAAATGGGCCACCTGCATGCTGGCATGAACCCCCGTGTCGGTGCGCCCGGCGCACACGAGCTTGACCGGCTCCTGGGCGATCTGTGCCAGCGCCCGCTCGAGGAAGTCCTGCACGGTGCGTCCGTGGGGCTGGGTCTGCCAGCCTTCAAAGGCGTTCCCGGCGTATTCGATGCCGATCGCGATCCTCACCGGAACGCTCCCCAGACAATCAGCACCAGCAAGGCCCCGATCAAAAACCGATCGGGCACCGCCAGGGCCTGCCGACGAACCCGCAAACCGGGCCCCGAGGGCGTGTCGGCACGGCCGTCGAGGAGCGCCCTCCAGCCGCCCTCCGGCGGCCGCTCCACGTAGGCCATCACCAGCAGCACGCGAAGCGCCAGACGCTCCACGGGAAAGCCGAACTTGCCAAGCGGCGAGGCCAGAGTCATCAATCCGGACACCAGCGTCCTTTCGTCAGTCGTTTCAAGGAGAAGAGCGACCAGGATGAGCACCGAAAGCAGGCGAACACCATGGCTGGCCGCCAGCATCAGGCCCTCACGCGTCGGCCCAGCCTGTCCGAGCGCCGAAACCAGCGCCTCGCCAGGTGTAAAAAAGGCGAACAGGACGACCAGAACGATCAGCAGGAATCGGGCGCGCCGCACCAGCCGCAGGCTCCGCTGCCGGGCAAACGAAAGGCCCAGCGTTACAACGACAAGCCCGAAGCCCCACAAGAGGGGGCCTCGGGCCAGTTGTACGAAAACGATCAAGGCTATCCACCCGACGAGACGCGTCGCCGGATGCAGGCTGTTCAGCACGAATTCGAAGCTTCGTTATCGCTCCGCGTAATCAGGACAGGCGGCCGAGAATCAAGCGGGCTTCGCTCTGCTGGCGGCCGGAGCCCTCCCGCAGAACTTCTTCAACCAGTTCCCGCGCGCCTTCCTTGTCGCCCATTTCTTCATAGGCGCGGGCCAGTTCCAGCTTGGTCGCGACCTCCTGCTGAAGATCCAGATCGAGGGGCGGCTCGGTGGGAGGGCCCGCGTCCGGCAGCTCGATTGCGGTATCGACGGTGCGGCTGAGCTCCATGTCGATCGCGTTCAGGTTGCTTGAGGTGGCGAACGAGGCACGCGGCGGAACCTTGGGCTCTGCCTTTTCATCGAGCTCGAAGTCGAAATCGAGGAGGCTGCTGTCGAAACTCGTGCGTTCCAGATCGGCCGTGGCTGAACCCACGCGCTCCCGGAGGCTGTCGTCAGCCAGTGTCGCGGTCAGATCCACATCGACGGTCTGCTCACGGGAATCGGCGTGCCGCTCACCGAACTCGGAGCTGACCTCGAAGTCCAGCTCGTTGGGGTCGGGCAACGCGAAGTTGTCCGACATCTGCTGGGAACGGGTTGAGGTTGCCTGCAGGCTCCGGGGCATGACGTCACCCGCGACCAAGGTGGCACCCATCGAAGACGGCGTTGCATGGGGCTGGTCGAAGCCCAGGTCAAAATCGAGGCCGCTGCTCGCCGACGGGCTGTTGCCGCCCAACGCGACGGTACGCGCGCTGCTGCCGTCGTCACTGGGGGCGTTGAGGTCAAGATCGAAATCGAGGACCGGCGCACTCGGGGCGGGGGCAACCTGGGCGTCGTGGGCCCGGTCGATGTCTTCGAGGCTGGCGTATTGGTTGAGCTCACCCGGGAGCGCCCAGGTATCCTTGAGCTGCGAGGGCGACTCGAGGGGATCGTCACCGCCGAGCAGCGCAGAATCACCCGACATGAAGTCGGGCTCTGTGCTGACCCGGCGTCCACCACCCGCGGAAATGAAACCGGTCTCGGGAAGCGCGGCCGCCGAAATCGTCCGCGGCCCCTGCTCCATGCTGCCCATCGCCGCGGAGGCCACGGCTGCCGGCATGGCGCTCGGCCCTGCGGCGACGCCCGGGGCCGGGATGCGGTACAAGGGGCTGTCCGGATCGACCTTACGCCCGAGCGCAGCTGCCTTTTCCCAATCCTGGCCGTTACCGCCGGTGAGCGAGTAGAGCTCGGTTGCAGAGGTTTCGAACTGCTTGAGGTTCTTGCGCTGGGCGTAGATCTCGAGCAGCTTCAGGTGCACCCCGGTGCGGCCCGGATCGGTCTTGAGGGCGTCGAGGAGAATTTCTTCGGCCTGGGCATCGCGCCCATAAGCCATGTAAACATCCGCTTCAGCGACCGGGTCGACCCCTTCATCGGTATCGATGGAGGACAGGCCCGACTGGCTGAAGTCGGTCTGGATCTGGCTGCTGCTGCCGGTATCGACGCTCTGGCCACCTGCGGCACCGAACACCGAATTGGAGCTGTCACCGAATTCGGACAAGGCCGGCGTCGTCGTGGGCGCACCCTGGCCGTTGCGGCGTTTGTAAAACTTGTAGGCGCCCCAGCCGAGCAGAAGCGCGAGGATGCTGCCTCCACCGAGCAGCAGCGACATGTCTTCGGACGGTGCGGCGGCGGGCTGGGCTTCGGGGGCGGCCGGCTGCACCACAGGCTTGGTCTCGGGCACCGGAGCCGGCTTCAACTCGACGGGCGGCTCGGGCTCCCGGGCCGGGGCGGGGGCTTCGGGTTCGGGGGCGGGCGGAGGCGCAGGCGGCTGCACCGTTTCGGGCGCAGGCGCCGCTGCCGGCGCCACCGCCGCCTGAGGTGCCTGGGCGAGCTGAGGTGCCGGCTGGGCAGGCGCCTCCGC
Organism: Zoogloea ramigera; assembly: GCF_006539865.1. Lineage (GTDB taxonomy): Bacteria > Pseudomonadota > Gammaproteobacteria > Burkholderiales > Rhodocyclaceae > Zoogloea > Zoogloea ramigera. Next base: position 66,653 of record NZ_BJNV01000007.1, on the reverse strand, counting down.
CTGCATCTGGGCCATGCCCTGGCTCTTCAGCTCGACGAGACGCTGAAGCTCCTTGATGCTCTTCTCGAGCTCCGCGAGGCGCGCATTGGCCTCCCGCAAGGCCTTGTCGCGGGAGACGAGATCTTCCTCGAGGGCCTGCAGCCGTGCGACGGACTTCTCGCCACCGGCGGCGCCCGGACGGGCACCCTCTTCGCTCTTGGAGACTTTCAGCTGATCGCTCGAGCCGGCAGCGGCGGGCGCCCGATCTTCGACCTTGGCGCCGATCTTGCCTGCGCTGCTCTGACGAACCGGCGCCTCCTTGGGCGCAGCCGCGGCCGCCTGCTCGGCCAGCTTCTGGCGATAGCGGCCGAAGTCGGAGGAGTGGGCCAGCACCTGCTGACGCGGCGCGTCGCCGGCGAGCTGACGAACGCCTTCTGCATCGGGAATGCGGAGGATCTTGCCGGCCTGCAGGCGGTTGACGTTATCGGCCTCGAAGGCCGAGCGATTGCCCTGGAACAGGGCTGTCAACATCTGCTCGACGGAGACGCCGTCAGGACGGGTCTCGAGGGCGATGCGATTGAGGGTATCGCCGGGCTGGACCAGATAAGTCCGGCCTGCAGCGGCACCACCACCCGCGGCGGCGGCTTGGCGGGGCGCACGCGGAGCGGCTGCACGACGGGGGGCCTGTTCGGCAACCCGGGGAGCAGACCTGAATTCGGGGCTCGAGACGACGGCCGGCGCCCGGCCGACACCGGTATCCGGCGGATCGAGGAGAAAGGTGTACTCGCGGATCAACCGCCCCGACGACCAGTTGAGCTCGACCAGCATGTCGACGAAGGGCTCGTTGATCGGCCTGTCGCTGCTCACCCGGACGACTGCGCCGTTGCCCCGTCGCTCGACGGCCATGCGCAGGCCGCTCACCGAGGGGGAGTAGTCGACTCCCGCCTGACGGAAGGCTTCCGCGGAGGCGAGCCTGGCGGTCAGGTTCTGGAGCTCTTCCGGTGTCGCCGCAATTTCGACCTCGGCACGCAGAGGCTGGCCAAGGCCGCTCAGGACCGTGATACGGCCCAGACCTGCCGCGCTGGCACTGAGGGACACGGCGCTGACCGCAACGGCGATCAGGGTGCGTTTTAGACGGCTATTCACAAGTTTCTTAGGCACGAAGGCTGATCATCGAAATCGAGTTATCGATGAACATAACATCATGGATATGGTGAGGCAAGTTCAAGCCGTCATTAGACTCCCCAAGCTACGCACGAAGATGTTGCGCAAAAAAGAAAAAAGCGGCCGAAGCCGCCTTTTTCAAGCCGTTCTGACCGACTCAGGCTTCGAGCAGCACACGCAGCATCCGGCGCAGCGGCTCGGCGGCGCCCCACAGCAGCTGGTCGCCGACGGTGAACGCGGACAGGTACTCGCCGCCCATTGCCAGCTTGCGCAGGCGGCCGACCGGGACCGTGAGGGTGCCGGTGACGGCAGTCGGGGTGAGGTCGCGCATCGAGGCTTCGCGCTGGTTCGGGACAACCTTGACCCAGTCGTTGGCGCTGGCCAGCATGGCCTCGATCTCGTCGATGGGGATGTCCTTCTTAAGCTTGAGCGTCAGCGCCTGGCTGTGGCAGCGCATCGCACCAATGCGCACGCAGAGGCCGTCGATGGGCACCGCCGGGGAGCCGAAGCCCTCGCCGCGGCCGAGGATCTTGTTGGTCTCGACGCCGCCCTTCCATTCTTCCTTGGACTGGCCGTTGCCGAGGTCTTTGTCGATCCACGGGATCAGCGAGCCGGCCAGCGGCACGCCGAAGTTGGACGACGGGAAGGCCTCGTCGCGCATCGTGCCGGCCACTTCGCGGTCGATGTCGAGGATGGCGGAAGCCGGGTCGTCGAGGAGCTCCTTGACAGAGCGGTTGAGCTCGCCCATCTGGGACAGCAACTCGCGCATGTTCTGGGCGCCGGCGCCGGAGGCGGCCTGGTAGGTCATGGAGGTCGCCCACTCCACCAGATCGCGCTGGAACAGGCCGCCGAGGGCCATCAGCATCAGCGACACGGTGCAGTTGCCACCGATCCAGTCGCGGCCGCCCTTGGCGAGGGAATCCTTGATCACGTTCAGGTTGACCGGATCAAGGATGATGACCGCCTTCGGGTCCATGCGCAGCGACGAGGCCGCGTCGATCCAGTGGCCGTTCCAGCCGGCTGCGCGCAGCTTGGGGTAAACCTCGCTGGTGTAGTCGCCGCCCTGGCAGGTGATGATGATGTCCATCGCCCTCAGCTCGTCGATGCTCTTGGCGTCTTTCAGCGCCGGGGCTTCCTTGCCGAAGTTCGGCGCCTTGCCACCCGTGTTCGAGGTGGTGAAGAACACCGGCTCGATCAGTGCAAAATCGTTCTCTTCACGCATGCGCTGCATGAGCACGGAACCGACCATGCCACGCCAGCCAACCAGACCCACTCTTTTCATAGTTATCCCCGATCAGACTTGAATTGTTTTATTGATGCTCACAGTGCCGCGATGACCGCGTCGCCCATTTCCTTCGTGCCCACGCGGCGGGTGCCCGGCTCGTAGATGTCGCCGGTGCGGTAACCCGCGGCGAGCACCTTCTTGACGGCGTTCTCGATGCGGGCGGCCTGGGCTTCCAGGTTGAAGCTGTAGCGCAGCATCATGGCCGCAGACAGCATCGTCGCCAGCGGGTTGGCCAGGTTCTTGCCGGCGATGTCCGGGGCGGAGCCGTGGCTCGGCTCGTACATGCCCTTGCCCTCGGCGTTGAGGGAGGCCGACGGCAGCATGCCGATGGAGCCAGTGAGCATGGAGGCTTCGTCGGACAGAATGTCGCCGAACATGTTGCCGGTAACCATCACGTCGAACTGCTTGGGCGCGCGGACGAGCTGCATCGCGGCGTTATCGACCAGCATGTGGGTGAGCTCGACGTCCGGGTAGTCGGCGGAGAGCTCGATCATCACGTCGCGCCACAGCTGGGTGGTTTCGAGGACGTTCATCTTGTCGACGGAGCACAGCTTCTTGCCGCGCTTGCGGGCAGCCTCGAAGGCCACCTTGCCGATGCGGCGGATCTCGGACTCGGAGTAGATCATCGTGTTGAACCCCACGCGCTCGCCGTTCTCTTCACGGATGCCGCGGGGCTGGCCGAAGTAGATGTCGCCGGTGAGCTCGCGCACGATCAGGATGTCCAGGCCGGCGACGATCTCGGGCTTCAGCGACGAGGCGTTGGCGAGCTCTGGGTAGAGGATGGCCGGGCGCAGGTTGGCGAACAGCTGGAGCTGCTTGCGGATACCCAGCAGGCCGAGCTCGGGGCGTTGATCGCGGGGGTAGCTGTCCCACTTCGGGCCACCCACGGCGCCCAGCAGCAGCGCGTCGGCCTCGTCGGCGAGCCTGGAGGTGGCTTCGGGCAGGGGCTTGCCGGTGGCGTCGACGGCAGCGCCGCCGACCAGGGCAAACTCGGCCTCGAAGTTGACGCCGTCACCACGCATGGCCTCGAGGACGCGGAGGGTCTGGTCGATGATTTCGGGGCCGATGCCGTCACCCGGCAGAACGCAGATTTTCATGTGGTTTTCCGTTTTTATCGTTGGTTTTGCCGGCGGCACGGGGCCGCCAGGCTATCAGGCAAACAACCAGGGTTGAGCGATGCGGCGCTTCGCTTCGAAGTCGCGGATCTTGTCGGCGTGACGCAGGGTCAGGCCGATGTCGTCCCAGCCGTTGAGCAGGCATTCGCGGCGGAACGGGTCCACGTCGAAAGCGAGCACCTTGCCGTCGGGGCGGGTGATCGTCCGGGCCTGCAGATCGACGGCGAGGCGATAGCCCTCGCTGCCGTGGCATTGGGCGAACAGGGCATCCACCTCGTCGGCCGCCAGCTTGATCGGCAGGAGGCCGTTCTTGAAGCAGTTATTGAAGAAGATGTCGGCAAAGCTCGGCCCGATGAGCACGCGGAAACCGAAATCCTCGAGGGCCCACGGAGCGTGCTCGCGGGACGAGCCGCAACCGAAGTTGTCGCGGGTGAGGAGGATCTCGGCGCCCTTGTAGCGGGGCTGGTTGAGCACGAACTCGGGGTTGAGCGGGCGGCCGGAGTTGTCCTGGCCGGGCTGGCCGACGTCCATGTAGCGCCACTCGTCGAACAGGTTGGGGCCGAAGCCACTACGCTTGATCGACTTGAGGAACTGCTTCGGGATGATCGCGTCGGTATCCACGTTGGCGCGATCCATGGGCGCCACGAGGCCGTCGAGTTTCTGGAAAGGCTTCATTTACTTGGCTACCTTCTGGATGGCTTCGCCACCCTTTTCAAGATCCTTGCCGAGCCCCTGCACGGTGTTGCAGGCGCTCAGCAGCGACATGGCGAACAACAGGCCGGCGATGGTTGCGAGTTTACGCATCGTTGCCACCCTCAGGCCAGCGTGCGAACGTCGGCAAAATGGCCGGTGACGGCCGCGGCGGCTGCCATCGCCGGGCTCACCAAGTGGGTGCGCCCACCGGCGCCCTGACGGCCTTCGAAGTTGCGGTTGGAGGTGGACGCGCAGCGCTCGCCCGGCTCGAGGCGGTCGGCATTCATCGCCAGGCACATCGAGCAGCCCGGCTCGCGCCACTCGAAACCGGCGGCCAGGAAAACCTTGTCGAGGCCTTCGGCTTCGGCCTGACGCTTGACGAGGCCGGAGCCCGGCACCACCAGCACCAGCTTGACGTTGTCGGCCTTGCGGCGGCCCTTGGCGACCTCGGCGGCGGCGCGGAGGTCTTCGATGCGCGAGTTGGTACAAGAGCCGATGAAGACCTTGTCGACCGGGATCTCGGCGATCGGCGTGCGCGCCTTGAGACCCATGTACTGCAGTGCCCGCTCCATGCCTTCGCGCTTCACCGGGTCGGACTCGAGGGCCGGATCGGGGACGATGCCATCGATGGCGGCGACCATCTCGGGCGAGGTGCCCCAGGTGACCTGCGGCAGGATCTTGGCGGCGTCGAGCTCGACCACCGCGTCGAATTGCGCGCCCTCGTCGGAGTGCAGGGTGCGCCAGTAATCCACGGCACGCTCCCAGGCTTCGCCGGTGGGCGAGAAGGGGCGCCCCTTGAGGTAGTCGACGGTCTTGTCGTCCACGGCCACCAGGCCGGCGCGGGCGCCCGCCTCGATGGCCATGTTGCAGATGGTCATGCGCCCTTCCATCGACAGGCTGCGGATCGCGCTGCCGGCGAATTCGATTGCGTAGCCAGTACCGCCGGCGGTGCCGATGCGGCCGATGATGGCCAGGACGATGTCCTTGGCGGTGACGCCGGCGCCGAGCTCGCCGTCGACCTGGATCAGCATGGTCCTGGACTTCTTCTGGAGCAGGCACTGGGTGGCCATCACGTGCTCGACTTCGGAGGTGCCGATACCGTGAGCCAGGCAGGCGAAGGCGCCGTGGGTGGAGGTGTGGGAATCACCGCAGACGACGGTCATGCCCGGCAGCGTGGCGCCGTTCTCGGGGCCGATCACGTGCACGATGCCCTGGCGCTCGTTCTTGAACGGAAAGTAAGCCAGCGCTCCGACCTCGCGGATGTTGCTGTCGAGGGTCTCGACCTGCTGACGCGAGACCGGGTCGAGGATGCCCTTCTCCCAGTGGTCGGTGGGCGTGTTGTGGTCGGCCGTCGCGACGATGGAGTCCACGCGCCAAGGCTTGCGCCCAGCCAGCTTGAGGCCCTCGAAGGCCTGCGGGCTGGTGACTTCGTGCACCAGGTGGCGGTCGATGTAGATCAGCGCAGTGCCGTCGTCTTCGACGTGCACCACGTGGCTGGACCACAGTTTTTCGTAGAGCGTTTGCGCTTGCATGGGCGAATGAAGGGCGTCAGGAGCAATTAAACTTCAATTATTTCACAGCCCTCGGCCGCTGAGTAGCTTGCTCGTAGAGGGGCATCACCCGGGAGGCATACTGGGCGAGATCGCCCTGACGGGTTTCGTTGGACGGGTGGGTCGACAGCCACTGGGGCGGCCCACCGTTGGAGGCCTTCGCCATCTTCTTCCACAGGCTGATGGCGGCCCGCGGATCGTAGCCCCCGCGGGCCGCCAGCTCGACCCCCATGCGGTCGGCCTCGGTCTCGTGTTCACGGCTGTTGGGCAGCTGGAAGCTCACCTTGGCCACCGTACCGATGAGGTCGGTGCCCATCTGGCCGGCGCCCAGCACGGCCCCCAGCACGCTGACCCCGATGTTGGTCATCATGGTCTGGGAGGCGCGCTCGCGGGCGTGTTCGCGCAGGGCGTGGGCGATCTCGTGGCCCATGATGGCGGCGATCTCGTCGTCGGTCAGCTGCAGGCGGTCGATGATTCCCGTGTAGAAGGCGATCTTGCCGCCGGCCATGCACCAGGCGTTGAGCTCGTTGGAGCTCAGCACGTTAACCTCCCACTTCCAGGCCGGCGCATCGGGGCGGAAGGCGCCAGTGGCCGGGATCAGCCGCCGGGCCACGTTACGCACCCGCTCCACCTGGGCCGGGTCGCGGTTGAGGGCGTTTTTCTGGCGGGCCTCCTGCAGGATCTTCTGATAGCTCTGCGCCGACGCCGAAACCATCTCGTTGGCCGACACCATCATCCGCTGCTCCCGCTCGACCCCCACCACCCCGCCCTGGGTCGTCTGCACCGTCTGACACCCCGTGACCAGAGCGGCAAGCACCGCCAGGGGCAGCAGCCCCACCACCCGGCGACCCAGCGCCACAAGCATCTTCATCATCCCGATCTCCACAACTACAACGCTCTCTTCAGACCCGCTCGCCCGCGGAAGGCTCCCGCCAGCCGCCGATGAGCACCAGCAAGCCGATCAACGCAAACACGGCGCCCAGGGAATACGTCCAGGCCGATCCGATCCAGTCCCAAGTGTAGCCGCTCAGCACACCACCCATCATTCCTCCTGCCCCGAAGGAGATGCTGCCGTACAAGGCCTGACCGCGGGCCTGGTGCTGGCTGCCGAACCATTCATTCACCGCCACCACGGCCGCCGCATGGTAGGCGCCGAAGGTGGCCCCGTGCAGCACCTGGGCGAACAGCAGCAGGGCCAGGGAATCCGCGGCCCAGCCGATCAGCAGGAAGCGCAGGATCGCCGCAGCAAAGCTGAACACCAGGATGCCGCGCAGCGAGAAGGCCCGCAGCAGCTGGGGCATGCCCATGAAAACGGCAATCTCGGCGATCACGCCGAGGGTCCACATCCAGCCGACCAGGGTCTTGCTGTAGCCATGCTCGACAAGATGCAGCGAATAGAAAACGTAGAGCGCGCCGTGGGCGGCCGACATGAAGAAGCAGGCGAGCAGCAGCGAACGCACCTCCGGCCGCCGCAGGATCGTGCCCAGGGGCCGATGCGGCGGCATGTGCGCAGGCCGCCCCGCCTCGGGAATCACCAGCGCGCAGGCCAGGATTCCGCCCAGGGTGGCCAGGGTCACCCACAACACGGTGCGGATCGGCAGATCGTCGAGGAGATAGCCGAGGCCCAGCACCGCCAGGATGAAACCCACCGAACCCCACACCCGGATGTTGCCATAGCGGCCAGACTGCCCCTCCAGGTGGGCGAAGGTGAGCGCCTCGACGAGGGGCAGCGCGGCACTCCAGAAAAAGGCCAGAAAAGCCATGCTCGCGAACAGCGCGGCGTAGGCATCGCTGACCAGAAAGCCGGCGAAGCCCAGCATCGACAGCAGCGCCGACAGGCGCACGATAGGCACCCGCACCCCCAGGCGGTCGGCCAGCGCGCCCCATAGGGCGGGCGCGAGCATCCGCATCACCGACATCAGCGACATCAGCACCGCGATCTGCGCCGCGGTGCTGCCGACGGACTGGAGGTAGAGGCTGAAGTACGGCGAGAAGGCGCCGACGAAGGCAAAGTAGAAGAAGTAGTAGCCGGACAGGCGCCAGTAGGGAATCATCGGAAAGCTTCGTGGGAAGACTGCCGCCGGATAAAAAAAGAGCGCTCTCAGGCGCTCTTTTTTCGGCCCCGGATCACACCGGGATCAGAGGCGAATCAGGCGGACTTCAGGATGTCGTAGAGTTGATCCTTCAGCTTGAGGCGGCGCTTTTTCATGTCCTCGAGGGCGAAATCAGTCGCCGGTTCGACGTTCGACTCGACGCTCACCACATGCCGATTGACTTCCTCGTATTCATCGACGAGACGTGAAAACTGCCCGTCGGATGCCTTCAGTGCCTCCACCTTAGCCTTGAACTCGGGCAATTCGTGGACCAGATCATGTTGCTGCATGCCGCTTCTCCCACTTCGTAAATGAATTGCAAACCTTTCATGCGATTCACTTTACGCCGCCGGGGCAGGCAAAAAGTTGACCGGGGTCAATCCTCGGCACGCGGTGACGGAACGGCCTGGACAAGCCCCGGGGCGAGGCCGGCGATCTTCGGGGTCGAGGTGGTCACGTCGCCATTCTGGGCACGGTGGCGCAGGGCGTGGTCCATCAGGACGATTGCCAGCATGGCTTCGGCGATCGGCGTGGCGCGGATGCCGACGCAGGGGTCGTGGCGCCCGTGGGTGTTGACCACCACCGGCTCGCCGGCCTTGTTGACCGACTGACGGTCGAGACGCGTGCTGGAGGTGGGCTTGATGGCCATGCTCACCACCACGTCCTGGCCGGTGGAGATGCCGCCGAGCACGCCACCGGCCTGGTTCGACAAGAAACCGCTGGGCGACATCTCGTCGGAGTGCTGGGTGCCGAGCTGGGCGACGCTGGCAAAGCCGGCGCCGATCTCGACGCCCTTGACGGCGTTGATGCTCATCATGGCGTAGGCGATGTCGGCGTCGAGGCGGTCGAACACCGGCTCGCCCCAGCCGACGGGCACACCGCTGGCGACCACGTTGATCCGCGCGCCGACCGAATCACCCGACTTGCGCAGATCGTCCATGTAGGCCTCGAGCTGGGGCACGACGGCCTGGTTGGGCGCAAAGAAGGCGTTGCCGCGCACGTCGGCCCACGACGCAAACGGGATCTCGACGGGGCCGAGCTGGGCCATGTAGCCGCGGATCACGATGCCGTAGCGCTCGAGGAGCCACTTGCGGGCGATCGCCCCCGCCGCCACCCGCACCGCGGTCTCCCGCGCCGACGAGCGGCCGCCGCCGCGGTAGTCGCGGATGCCGTATTTCTGCCAGTAGCCGTAGTCGGCGTGGCCCGGGCGGAAGCTTTCGGCGATGTTGCCGTAGTCCTTGGAGCGCTGGTCCTGGTTGCGGATCAGCAGCGCGATCGGGGTACCGGTGGTGACGCCCTCGAACACCCCCGACAGGATCTCGACGCTGTCCGGCTCCCGGCGCTGGGTGACGTGGCGCGAGGTGCCGGGCTTGCGCCGGTCGAGCTCGGCCTGGATGTCCGCCTCGGTAATCGCCAGCCCCGGCGGGCAGCCGTCCACCACACAGCCGATGGCCGGGCCGTGGGATTCGCCGAAGGAGGTGACGCAGAACAGCTTGCCGATCGTGTTACCGGACATGGAGGACTCGCGAAGGGTGAAAATGGAAAAAGGCCGGCAACGCCGGCCGACAAACACATAGCACAGTCTAGCACCGCCGCCGGCCCCGGGCCGACGGCGTGACGGGCAGGCTTACTGGAAGAACTCGTCGAGACGGCCGAAGACCGGGTGGTCACCGGCGTGACGCTCGACATAGCGCACGTCCTCGAGCTTCTCGACCTGACGGATCATCTTCTCGAGGCGCTGATCCTCGAACACCAGCAGCCAGATGCGGCTGGTCTCGCCGGAGCCCACCGGCATGCACAGGATGCCTTCGACGTTGAAGGCACGCCGGGCAAACAGGTTGCAGATGTGGCTCATCACCCCCGGGTGGTTGGCCACGCCGAGCTCCAGCACGACCTTGTTGAAACCAGTGGTTTCCGGCACATCGGGGATGAACTCGGACAGCGGCTTGGCGTTTTGTTCGGACATCGTTTTCTCTCCTCTGGCTCAGCCGATCATCTCGGAGTTGGCGGCGCCCGGCGGCACCATCGGGTAGACGAACTCATTCGGGTCGATCGTCGCGTGGATCAGGCAGGGGCCGGGCGTGTGCAGGGCTTCGGCCAGGGTGGCGCGGGGGTTGGGCGACGGGTCGAGGTCGACCGCCCGCATGCCAAAGCCTTCGGCGATCTTCAGGAAGTCGGTCGGGCGCTCGTAGCGGGAGGCCATGATGCGCTTGCCGTAGAACAGGTTCTGCTGCTGATGCACCAGGCCGAGGGACTGGTTGTTCATCAGGATGATCTTGACGTTGACACCTTCCTGGGCGGCGGTGGCCATCTCCTGGATGTTCATCTTCAGGCTGCCGTCACCCGAGAAGCACACCACGGTGCGCTCGGGCGCCGCCAGGGCCGCGCCGATGGCCGCCGGGAAGCCGAAGCCCATGGTGCCGAGGCCACCGGAGTTGAGCCACTGGCGGGAGCGCCGGAACGGGTAGGCCTGGGCCACCCACATCTGGTGCTGGCCGACGTCGCTGGTGATGATGGCGCTGTCGTCGAGGCAGTTGGCCACCGCGTGGATCAGGCCGTAGGGCGTGCGCGGGTCTTCGATGCCCGGCATGGCCAGCGGGAAGCGGCCCTTGAGGCTCTCCACGTGGGACAACCAGCGCTTGCGCAGCTGCGGCTTGACCCGCGGCAGCAGCTCGGCGAGCACCTGGCCCACATCGCCAGCGATGGCCACGTGGGCATCCTTGACCTTGTGCAGCTCGGAGCGGTCGATGTCGATGTGGATGATCTTGGCGTTCGGGCAGAATTCGGCGGTCTTGCCGATGGCGCGGTCGTCGAAGCGGGCGCCGACGCAGATCAGCAGGTCGGCCTCTTCGAGCACGTAGTTGGTGTAGCGGGCGCCGTGCATGCCCAGCATGCCGATGGCGAGCGGGTGGTCCATGGGCATCGCGCCGAGGGCCATCAGGGTCATGGTGGTGGGCAGCGAGGCCTGCTCGGCGAGGGTCACGGCCATCGCCGCGGCGCCGGAGTGGATCACGCCGCCGCCCAGGTAGAGCACCGGGCGCTCGGCAGCCTCGATCATCTTCGCGGCCTCTTCGACGGCGGCGATGTCGAAGGTGGGCGCAGCGTCAGGCAGCACCACGTCGGGGTAGGCGTCGAAGCTCACCATCTGGTTCTGCACGTCCTTCGGCACGTCGACCAGCACCGGGCCGGGGCGATCCGACATGGCGATGCGGAAAGCCGCCGGGATGACCTCGAGCAGATCCTTCGCCGAACGCACCAGAAAGTTGTGCTTGGTGATGGGGATGGTCATCCCGTAGGTGTCGACTTCCTGGAAGGCGTCGGTACCGATCATCGACAGGGGCACCTGGCCGGTGAGCGCGATGATGGGGATCGAGTCGAGCTTGGCGTCGGCAATGGCGGTGACCAGGTTGGTCGCGCCGGGGCCGCTGGAGGCCAGGCAGACCTCGGGGCGGCCGGACACCCGGGCCATGCCCTGGGCGATGAAACCGGCGCCCTGCTCGTGGCGGCACAGCACGTGGTGAATCGTCTCGCTCTTGGACAGCGCGTCGTACATGGGCAGGGCTGCACCGCCGGGCACGCCGGCGATCGTGCTGATTCCTTGCCGTTCGAGCAGCTTGACGATCAGGTCTGCTCCAGTCATTTGCATCATCGAGGTTCTCCTTGGGGCTTGGGAGCCGTACTGCAGTCCGGGCCGGGGGCGCAATAAAATGACAAAACCCCCGCCGGTTGCGCGCCGGCGGGGGTCTGAAATCTCTGATCTACTGCCAGCAACCCTTACGACGCGCGAGCACCTACGCTTACTACGCGTACAACTACGACGTCGAGCGGAAGGATTGCGGCGTGAAGGTTCATGTGTTCGGCTGGGTCATGTATAAGACAGCTCCAGGATTATTAGCACAAAACCGTTTAAACACAAGCAGTTTTTGCATCGCAGCAGCCCGCGCCGGGGCGAGCCGGCACGAGGCGTTTCAGGCAGCCGGGGGGGCGTCACGCAGCACGCGGCGCAGGATCTTGCCCACGTTGCTCTTGGGCAGCTCGTCGCGGAACTCGACGAACCTGGGCACCTTGTAGCCCGTCAGCGCCCCCCGGCAATGGGCGATCAGCGCCTCGGCGGTGAGGCTGGGGTCTTTGCGGACCACGAAGATCTTGACCGCCTCGCCCGAGTGCTCGTCGGGCACCCCGAGCGCAGCCACCTCGAGCACGCCCGGGTGCGACGCCACCACGTCCTCGACTTCATTGGGATAAACATTGAAGCCGGACACCAGGATCATGTCCTTCTTGCGGTCGACGATACGCACGAAGCCGGCCTCGTCGATGATGGCCACATCGCCGGTGCGCAGGTAGCCGTCATGGGTGAAGGCGCGGACGGTGTCCTCGGGGCGCTGGTAATAGCCCTTCATCACCTGGGGGCCTTTGACACATAGCTCGCCGGGCATGCCGAGCGGCACCTCGTAGCCGTCGTCGTCGCGCAGGCTGATGTCGGTGGACGAAATCGGCAGGCCGATCGAGTGGTTGAACTCGGGCAGATCCAGCGGGTTGATGCACACCGCCGGCGAGGTTTCGGTCAGCCCGTAGGCCTCGGCCAGGGTCTTGCCGGTGAGCTTCTTCCAGCGCTCGGCCACGGCCTGCTGCACCGCCATCCCGCCCCCGAGGGAGACTTTCAGCGTCGAAAAATCCAGCTTCTCGAAATCCGGGTTGTGGAGCAGCGCGTTGAAGAGCGTGTTCACGCCGGTGATCACCGTGAACGGATACTTGCCCATCTCGGCCACGAAGCCGGGGATGTCCCGGGGGTTGGTGATCAACAGATTGCTGGCACCGATCTTGAAGAAAGTCAGGCAGTTCGCGGTCAGCGAAAAGATGTGATAGAGCGGCAAGGCGGTGACGATCAGCTCCTCGCCCTCCTTCACGTAGGGGCTGATCCACGCATGAGCCTGCTGCAGGTTGGCGATGATGTTGCCGTGGGTCAGCATGGCGCCCTTCGCGACGCCGGTGGTGCCGCCCGTATATTGCAGGTAGGCGAGGTCGTCGTGGGTGATCGGGACCGGCTTCAGCGGATGGGCCGCGCCCTGGCGCAGCGCCTCGCGAAACGTCACCGCCTGGGGCAGGCTCCAGGGCGGCACCATCTTCTTGACGTGGCGGACGACGAAGTTCACCAGCAGCGATTTCGGGAAGCCCAGCATGTCGCCGAGCCCGGTCACCACCACATGGCGCAGGGACGTCACCTGGCTGGCGACTTCCTGGAGGGTGTGGGCAAAGTTCTCGACGATGACGATCGCCTCGCAACCAGCATCGCACAGCTGGTGCTCGAGCTCGCGGGCGGTGTAGAGCGGGTTGACATTGACCACCGTGTAGCCGGCACGCAGCACCCCGAACATGGCGATCGGGTACTGCAGGCAGTTGGGCATCATCAGCGCGACGCGGGCACCCGGGGCGAGCTTCAGCTCACCCTGCAGATAAGCGGCAAACTGCCCGGACAGCACCTCCAGCTCGCGGTAGCTGATGGTCTTGCCCATGTTGATGTAAGCCGTGTGCTCGGCATACTTGCGAACACCCTTGTCGAAGAGATCGGCGAGCGAGGAGAACTCGCCCACGTCGATTTCGGCGGGCACGCCAGGGGGATAGCTTTTCAGCCAGATCTTGTTCATTGCGTCTCCTTTATCGTTGGTGATGAGTCCATGACGACCCGCCGGGCGCTGCAGTGCAGCAACCCGCCGGAATCGGGGACCCGCCCTCCCCAGGCGGCCCGGCGCCCTGCGGCACCAGCTTCCAACGTATTCGACCGGCGCTTGTTGCGCCTTGTTCTCAGGCCGCCCGCCCCCTGCGCGGAGCGGCCTGTTTGCTACCTTTGAATCGATCCGGGCCGAAGCCCGGCGGCGCTCAGACCGCGTCTTCCTCGGCCGGCCAGTTGCGGATGTAATTCTTGAGCATGCGGTTCTCGAAGCTCTGCTCTTCGAGCACTGCCCGGGCCACGTCGTGGAAGGACACCACGCCCATCAGGGTCGTGTCGTCCATCACCGGCAGGTAGCGCTGGTGGTTCTCGACCATCAGGCGGCGGAGCTCGTCCATCTGCATGTTGACGCCGGCCGCCACGGGATCCTTGAGCATGGCCTCTGCCACCGGCAGTGCCTGCCAGTCGGCGCCGGCCTTCTGGGTGGCGACGAGCACTTCGCGGAAGGTCAGGAGGCCGACCATGCGACCCTTGTCGAAAACCACCAGGGAACCGACGTCCTGCTCCGTCATGACCGCCACGGCCTCGGAGAGGGTCCGGTTGGACGAGACCGTGAACAGCACCTTGCCCTTGATCGCCAGAATTTCACTAACCAGCATTTTGGAGTCCTTTGGGTGGCGTCGAGCGCCCGAAACAATATCAGCAACCATGTTATTCGATTGCCAGCGTGGCGAGAAGCGGCCGGAGATAGGGATTTACCCCAGTCTGCACGGTTCTCCACTGACAGGCGGCAAGGCACGACACACCGGCCGCCCCGACCACCGGGTCTCGACCGCCTCCCGGTGGCGCTCGCAATGCGGGTGGCCGTCGGCCGGCAGACGCCCGGGCACGACCAAGCCGGCCGACGACGGGCCGCAGGGGCGGGTGCTGCCGCGCACAGATGGCCGGCGCAAAAAAATCGCCCCCGGGCGGGGGGCGATCAAGGTCGGCGGCTCGGTTGGCCGTGGCGACGGGCCGTGGCCCGCTGCGGGCTCAGCGCTCGAGGAACTTCAGCTTGTCCTTCACACCACGCCAGTCGTCGGCGTCGGCCGGCGGGTCCTTGCGCTCGACGATGGGCTTCCAGTTGGCGGACAGCTCGGCGTTGAGGGCGATGAAGGCCTCCTGGCCGGCGGGCACGTCATCTTCGGCGAAGATCGCCTCGGCCGGGCATTCGGCCACGCAGAGAGTGCAGTCGATGCACTCTTCCGGGTCGATCACCAGGAAGTTCGGCCCCTCGCGGAAGCAATCCACCGGGCACACATCGACGCAGTCGGTGTATTTGCAGCGAATGCAGTTTTCGGTGACGACATAGGTCATGGGGCGCTCCTGTCTGTGGGGGCGGCCGGGCGGGAAGCCGGCCGCGGGGTGGAATCCGGGATGAAACACACTACCGTATGTAGCAGATGTGGCGCCGAATATACCGCATCCGCCCGGCGTCGACGCCGCCACAGTGCCCGCTTGGCAGCGCCCGGCGACTGTGCCCGGGCTACCACAGATCGTGATGCGTGGCGAGCTTGCGGCAAGAAAAGCGCTTTTCTTGCCGGAGAATATTCGATAGCATCCAGACATCCGTATCTCGTTGCACGGGCTGCCTTCTTTCCGGCCCCTCCGGAAGCCCCTCTCCCCGACAACAAATCCAAATACTCCCTGACCGCGAGGAATCATGAGCGAACATATCCATTACGTCACCGATGCGAACTTCGAAGCAGAGGTTCTGCAGTCCTCGAGCCCCGTGCTGGTCGATTACTGGGCCGAGTGGTGCGGTCCCTGCAAGATGATCGCGCCGATCCTCGACGAAGTGGCCAAGGACTACAACGGCAAGCTCAAGGTGGCCAAGCTCAACATCGATGAAAACCAGGAGACCCCGGCCAAGTACGGCATCCGTGGCATCCCGACCCTGATGCTGTTCAAGGGCGGCAACATCGAAGCCACCAAGGTCGGCGCCCTGTCCAAGTCGCAACTGGCGGCCTTCATCGACAGCCACCTGTAACACCCGGCGGGCCGGCTTCACGGCCGGCCGCCCGCAAGCCCCGCAACCCATACCTCCCTGCCGCAGCGCCAGCCCGGCCCCACGCCGGGCGGCGAGTCAGGGTAAAACCCATACAGTCCGAGCACTTTTGCTGCTGTATCCGCTGTAGCGAATCCGCGCCAGCCCCAGACACCCTTCCCCACCGCACTCTTCCCTTCTTCCCCCACGCCTGCCTGCCATGCAACTTTCGGAGCTCAAGTCTCTCCACGTCGGCCAATTGCTCGAAATGGCCATTGCCAACGAAATCGAAGGCGCCAACCGCCTGCGCAAGCAGGAACTGGTCTTTGCGCTACTCAAGAACCGCGCCAAGAAAGGTGAGCCGATCTTCGGCGATGGCGTCATGGAGGTGTTGCCCGACGGCTTCGGCTTCCTGCGCGCACCCGACACCTCCTACCTGGCAGGCACCGACGACATCTATGTGTCGCCGAGCCAGATCCGCCGCTTCAACCTGCACACCGGCGACACGGTCGAGGGCGAGATCCGCACCCCCAAAGAGGGTGAGCGCTACTTTGCGCTGGTGAAGGTGGACAAGGTCAACCTCGAACCGCCCGAGGCCGCCAAGCACAAGATCCTCTTCGAGAACCTCACGCCGCTGCACCCCAACCAGTGCCTCAAGCTCGAGCGTGACATCCGCGGCGAGGAGAACATCACCTCCCGCGTGATCGACATGATCTCGCCGATCGGCAAGGGCCAGCGCGGCCTGCTGGTGGCGCCGCCGAAGAGCGGCAAGACCGTGATGCTGCAGCACATCGCCCACTCGATCACCTCCAACCACCCCGACGTGGTGGTGATCGTGCTGCTGATCGACGAGCGCCCCGAAGAAGTCACCGAAATGCAGCGCTCGGTGAAGGGCGAGGTCGTCGCCTCCACCTTCGACGAGCCCGCCATCCGCCACGTTCAGGTGGCCGAGATGGTCATCGAGAAGGCCAAGCGCCTGGTCGAGCACAAGAAGGACGTGGTGATCCTGCTCGACTCGCTGACCCGCCTGGCCCGCGCCTACAACACCGTGATCCCGGCCTCCGGCAAGGTGCTCACCGGCGGTGTCGACGCCAACGCCCTGCAGAAGCCCAAGCGCTTCTTCGGCGCGGCGCGCAACATTGAGGAAGGCGGCTCGCTCACCATCATCGCCACCGCCCTCATCGACACCGGCAGCCGCATGGACGACGTGATCTACGAGGAGTTCAAGGGCACCGGCAACATGGAGATCCACCTGGATCGCCGGATGGCCGAGAAGCGCGTTTACCCCGCCATCAACGTCAACCGCTCGGGCACCCGCCGCGAGGAGCTGCTGCTCAAGTCGGACGTGCTGCAAAAGGTGTGGGTGCTGCGCAAGCTGCTCTACGGCATGGACGACATCGATGCGATGGAGTTTCTGCTCGACAAGATCAAGGCAACGAAGAGCAACGGAGAGTTCTTCGACGCCATGCGCCGCGGCTGATAAAGCCCGCGCATCACGAGGGGCGGCTGAGGGCCGCCCTTTGTCGTTCACGGCCCCGGCGCTCACCCGGGGGCCTGCGCCTGGCCTATAATCGGGTTCCCTCTCCATCGGGTCTGCCCGTGATGCCTTCCATGCACTTCGACGCTTACGCCTGCGCGTTTCACGACGCGGGCCGTCGGGTGCCCGGCAGACTGCAGACTCCGTCAGGCCACCTCGGTATCGGGCTGGCGCTGGCCTTCAAGGTTACAGGGTCCCCGGCCGTGCTTTCCCAGGCCGTGCGGGGCCGGAACCGGGACTGATCCCAGGCCACCCCGCACGGCACCTTGCCCAGGGCACAGCTTTCTGTGCCTTGTTCAACGTGCAGCCAGAGCGGGAAGCCAGGCGCCCTCCTTTTCGCACCCACGGCCGTGACAGCGGCCATGCCCCGGGCCTTTCCGGGCCGCGAAAAACCCTTCCTGTGCAACGCCCCCGCCCGGGCTGCTGAGTGCCGCGCCATGCGCGGCAGCCCGTTTGCCGAGGGGTGATGTAATGGTTCTCACAAGAAGTTTCGTCCGGGCCAAGCGCCCGTGCACCGATGGATTCCGCTGGTTCGTCCGCCAGTTCGACGAAGGCGGCAATTACCAGGAGCTGCTCGACACGATGGTCGCAGCCGGCCGGGTCGGCGACGCATGCTGGCTGCTCGAACAGTTCGGGCCGACCGGCGAAGTACGGGTCGTCGATGAAATCGAGGCGGACGCGCTCGTGTTCACAGGCACGCTGCAGGTGCGAGGCAACGTGGACGTCGAAGGCAAGCTGCACGTCGGCGGCGATCTGCGGGTAGAGGGCGGCCTGCGCACCAGCGGCGACCTGATCGTCGGGGGAAACCTGCGGGTCGAAGGCCAGGTGCGGGCTGGCGGCCGCGTGGCGGTCGATGGTGACCTGCGGGCCGGCTGGGGCGTGGAGTCGGCCGGCGACCTGCGCTGCGGCGGAGAGCTGCGCGCCGGCTGGAACCTCCACTGCGCCGGCCGACTGCGCCTGGAGGGCAGCGCCTTCGTCGGCATCGACCTCTGCAGCGAGGGCGACCTACGCTGTGCCAAGGGGCTGCACGTGGGCGGCGACCTCACGGCCCAGGCCCAGTTGCGGGTGGCCCAGGGCATCGCCGCCGGCGGTTCGATCCACGGCGCCATGCACCTGGAGGCCGGGTGGGGGATCAAGGCGGGCGGGGTCATCCATGCGGACGGGGCCATCCGGGCGGGCGAGAGCCTGTGGGCCGGCGAAGGCATCCGCGCCGGACAGGGCTATGGCGTGTTCGCCGGGCTCGACGTACAGGTTGAAGCCTGGGAAAGCAGTGCCCGCGTCAGCGCACCGGAAAAGCCCGAAGGCCTGATGAGCGGCTGGTGGGCCGGCCCCGGTGTGGTTTGAGCCATGGCCACCCTACCCCTTCCGCCCCTACCGCACGGCCTGTCCGGCCTCTTCAAGGGCCTGTGCCCGCGGATGGAATTGCGCATTGACGTGCAGCGCCCCGATGAGACCATCGAAAGCGAGCTCGACACCCTCCACCGACGCCTCCACACCGCAGCCGACCCGCTGGGCGCCTGCACCACGCTGCCCAGCCAATCCCCCGGGCTGGTGTGGCGCCACCGGGAGGCCGACGGCGAGCACTACGTCTATGTCGAGGACACCGTCCGCTGCTGCCTCGCCGGCTACACCGTGTTCAACCGCCTGATCGAAGTCGACCGCCGCACCGACCCCCATGTGCGGGCCCCGCATTCCAGGTACGCGCCAGCCTACCAGCGGCGCGGCATCGCCACGGCGGTGTACGAATGGGGCCTGCAGCAAGGCTTCTGCCTGGTCAGCGGTGCGCGCCAGTCCGCCGGCGCCCACGCCCTGTGGCTCGCCCTGGGGCGCCGTTTCCGGCTCGGCTACGTCGCGCTGCGCAAGCGGCGCATGCACTATCTGGGCGCAGAGCCGGCCGCCGCCCTGCGCGACGACCTGAACACCCGCCTGCTCCTGCTCGGCCCGGGCTGGAGCCTGGACCGCCTGCAGGCCCTGGGGCTGCTGCAGCGCCCCGGGCTGGCCGCCGCCCCGTGAGCTCGCGCGACGCTTGAGAGGGCAACGCCGCGCAGCGGGGCAAGCCTCGACGGCCGCCTTGGCTCAGCCCCGACTCGAGAGCGGGCCCCCACCACGCCTGGCCGGGCTGTCGGCGGGCTGCGGCGAGGCTGCAAGGCCTTGTATAATCGCGGCCTTTCCCGCTTTCCGCTCCGCCCATGACCGCCGCCGTCCAGCAAATCGCCCGCCGTCGCACCTTTGCGATCATCTCCCACCCCGACGCGGGCAAGACCACGCTGACCGAAAAGCTGCTGTGGTTCGGCGGCGCGATTCAGGTGGCCGGCGAGATCCGCGCCCGCAAGGCCGCCCGCCACGCCACCTCCGACTGGATGGAGCTCGAGAAGCAGCGCGGCATCTCGGTGACCTCGTCGGTGATGCAGTTCCCGTACCGCGACTGCGTCATCAACCTGCTCGACACCCCGGGCCACGAAGACTTCTCCGAGGACACCTACCGCACCCTCACCGCCGTCGACTCGGCGGTGATGGTGATCGACTCGGTGAACGGCGTCGAAGCCCAGACCATCAAGCTGCTCAACGTCTGCCGCCTGCGCGCCACACCCATCGTCACCTTCATCAACAAGCTCGACCGCGAGGGCCGCGAGCCCATCGAGCTGCTCGACGAGATCGAGTCGGTGCTGGGCATCCAGTGCGCCCCGATGACCTGGCCGATCGGCATGGGCAAGCGCTTCCGCGGCGTGTATCACCTCTACACCGACACCATCCAGTTCTTCGACCCCCAGGCCGAAAAAGGCACCTCGGAGATCATCCAGGGCCTCGACAACCCGCGCCTGGACGAAGCCATCGGCGAACAGGCCGATGAGCTGCGGATGGACATCGAGCTCGTCCGCGGCGCCTCCCACACCTTCAACCGCGAAGCCTACCTTGAGGGCAAGCAGTGCCCGGTGTTCTTCGGGTCGGCGGTGAACAACTTCGGCGTGCAGAGCCTGCTCGATGCGGTGGTCGAGCTCTCCCCCGCCCCCTTGCCCCGCCCGGCCAAGAGCCGCACGGTCGAACCCATCGAGCCCAAGTTCTCCGGCTTCGTGTTCAAGATCCAGGCCAACATGGACCCGAAGCACCGCGACCGCATCGCCTTCATCCGTGTGTGCGCCGGCCGCTTCGAGCGCGGTGGCAAGCTCAAGCAAGTTAGCACCGGCAAGAGCCTCGCCATCAACAACGCCATCACCTTCATGGCGCAGGACCGCAACACCACCGACGAAGCCTGGGCCGGCGACATCATCGGCATCCCCAACCACGGCACGATCCACCTGGGCGACACCTTCACCGAAGGCGAAGACCTGCAATACACCGGCATCCCGAGCTTCGCGCCGGAGCACTTCCGCCGCGCCCAGATCAAGAACCCGCTCAAGATGAAGCAGCTGCAGAAGGGCCTTGAGCAGCTCGCCCAGGAGGGCGCAACCCAGCTCTTCCGCCCCACCACCACCAACGAGCTCATCCTCGGCGCCGTCGGCACCCTGCAGTTCGACGTGGTGGCCCACCGGCTGGAGTTTGAATACGGCGTGGACGTGATGTTCGAATCCTGCAGCTACGTCACCGCCCGCTGGCTGCGCGGCAGCGACGCCGACCTCAAGGCCCTCGCCGACAAATCCCCCGCCAACATGGCCTTCGACGGCAACGGCGACTACGTGTACCTGGCGCCCAACCGGGTCAACCTGCAGATGGCCCAGGAGCGCTTCCCGGGCATCAGGTTCCTGGAGACGCGGGAGATCTACTGAGTAAGTGGGCGCGGGCCGATCGACGGACCTCATTGCGAAACCGTGGTCCGTGCAGATCCTCCATCCGGATCTCGCGCCGGGATACGATGGCGAACGGGCTTTGAGAAAACGACAGCCGACATGCCAGAGGTCATCCGATACTTGATGGCGCCGCTGCTTCTGGCGGCGGCTGCATGCCAGGCCGTCGATTACCCCTCTTTCTGGCCGCCGGTATCGGATGGCAAACCCGGTGCGGCCTGCCCCGACCTGGATGGGGCCTACAAGAACACCGGCGATCTCATGCTGGGTGAAAACGACTCGAAGAGCATGTCCTCCAGCCATCTGGGCATGGAGCTGCTTTCATTCGGCAAACTGATGAGCGAAGGCATCGACCCCAAGTGGGCCGACCAAGTCGTGCTTCAGATGACCAGGCGCTCGGACCTCGAAGTCAGCCTGCTTGAAAAGGGCAAGCTGATCTATCGAACAGTTCTGAAGAAGGGCGAGTCCTTCAGTTGCACGCCCAAGTATCTACGGATGGATTTGAGCTCCAGCGGGTCGAGCCACATCCGGGTGGCCACCCGCTTCGCCCACAATGAGATCGGCAAAGCCTCGGACGGGTCACTCATCATTCGATACGAGGCCAAGGAATATGGCCTGTTCGCCTTCCTTCTTCCTTACCGGGAGAGCCGCTTGTGGTGGTACCGCTTTGAACCCGCCCCGGCTCCCACCGACATTCCATCAAGCCGGTAAACCACTCGAGCGATATCAACCAACATATCGGGGGCAACTCCTCCCAAAAAGTGGGCAATCCCGTTCGTGGCCTGCAGCGCTCACCAGCAGCTAGCCACCGCCGCCGTGCCCGACACCGCCTTCGTCCCGTTCTGGCTGAGGCTCAAGGTGCCGCACTGGGTGTCGGAGCTGGCCTGGGCGCCCTGGGGCGTTGCCCGGAGGACGAAGCTGTTGGCGTTCACGCTGCCGATCGAGATCACGTAGCGGCCGCTCATGTCCTGGATGCACGACGTGGTGGGCAGGCTGACCGCTGCGCCGCCGGTGGTCTGGTCGTAGCGCAGGTTGGTGGTGTAGAAGCGCTCCATGAACTGGCTGGCCTCCTGAAGGCAGGCGGTGGCCTGGCCGCGCCGGCTCTTGACGACATGGCTGGTGTAGTTGGGATAGGCGATCATCGTGAGGATGCCGACGATGACGACCGCGATCATCAGCTCGATGAGCGTCATGCCCCCTTGCCGCCGGAGCGGCCGCTGTGGGGACGGTGGTGTGTTGCGCACGGTGGTCTCCTTCGCTCGGGCTCGAGCGTGCTTACTCGGTGACGATCTCGCGCCACGAGATGCGCCCGCTGAGCGCACGCAGGTTGAGGTTGGGCAGCGCCTTGCAGGCGCCGGTGGTGTCGCAGCTCTGGGCGGTGGATTGGTCACCGCTGATCTTCTTGACGTTGATCTCACCGATCATCCCGGTGGTGCGGATCGAGCCGGCCGGGAGCAGCCGGCCGCCTTCGAGCTTCTTGTCGGCGTCGGTGAAGAGCTTGTCGTTGTTGATGTCGAAGAAGGGCTTGGTGAGGCTGGCGCCGCTGAAGGCGTCCACCGCATTCACGAAGCCGCTGCCCCCCGAGGCGCACACGTCTGAGCTCGGGACGATGCTGCTCACGTACAGCACGCCCGCCGAGTACTGGCTGCGCGAGACGATCCGCTCGCCGCTCGCCACGCTGGCGGGGGTGAGGTCTGCGTACCAGCCCTTCTTGCCGACCATGTCGTTGGCGCTGGCGACCGAGAAGGTCCGCGTGAGGTAGCTGCCCTGGGCCGAGGCGGCGCTGAGGGTACGCTGGGTGAGCGAGGCGCGGGAGCTGATCACGGTGCCATCGTCGATCAGGCCGTACCAGCTCTGGACCGCGGTGCTGGAGACGTCGGAGTTCGACAGGTAGCGACCGGTTCCGCCAAAGATCCAGCGCTTGTTGGTCTTGGGGTCGATGGCGATGGAGAGGCCGCCGGTGATCGGCTGGACGTTGTTGCTGGCATCCTTGGCGACGAACATCGAGGTGGCGGTCCAGGCGGAGCTGGCACCGGTCAGGTCGAACTTCCAGAAGTTACCCAGGAGGTCGCCCGCATAGGCCAGGTCGAGCTTGCCGTCGCCGTTCTGGTCGAAACCCACCGGCGTCGCCAGCCCGTTGCTGCTGGTCGAAGACCCCACCCCGGTGGCGATCTTCTTGATGAGCGCGCCAGTGTTGAGGTTGATGACGAACAGGAAGGCCTTCTCGGTACTGCTGTTGTAGCCGTTACCGATCAGCACCGCCCAGTCGCCGGTGTTCAGCTTGACGATGACCGGCTTGCCGAGGGCCTGGCCCAGATCGGTGTCGGTGAACTCCCACATCACGTTGTTGGTGCCGAAGCTCGCCGGGTTGGTGACATCGAGGGCATACACCGTCTTGCCGCCGCGGCCGAGGGAGCCGACGAGGATGTTCTTGCCGGTGGCAGCCAGGTCGGACACCGCGATCTCGCCGTCGTTGATGAACTTGTGCGAATAGGTCGGGCTGGAGAAGGCTTTCAGGTCGGCAAAATTGACCCCACCCGGGATGTAGGCAAACACTTCGGCGCCGGTGGCGGCATTGAACGCGTGGAGCATGCCGTCGTTGGCCGGCGCAAAAACGGTATTCGAGGCCTTCACATACACCGGCGCGGGGTTGGCGATGTCGCCCAGCAGGGAGCTGCGGTTGCGCAGGGTGCCGCCGCTGGCCACCGACTTGCTGGTGACGCCGCGCACGAAATCGACCACGTCGCTGCTGCCGATCGCGGTCTGCTTGGCATTGCTGAGGTTGTTGTAAGTGAACGCGATGCCACCACCACCGTTGTCCTTCCAGGTGAAGATCTTGCGATCAGCCGCGGCCGGCAGTTGCGTGGATGCCTTCCAGACCGGGATCGGCGTGCCGTCGGCGGTGGTGTTCATGTTGCCCGTGGCGTTGTAGGCCACGGCCCACAGGTCACCGCCCCAGCTGCCGTCGTAGCGGGCAACGAACACCCGGCCGTCGGTCTCGACCGTGCTGGACGTGAGGGCGACGTTCCACGCGCCACCCGACTCGCCGATGGTGTTGAGAGCCGACACCAGGCCCTCGGCGAACTCGGTGGGATTCTTGGCGGCAACGAAAGTGCCGCGGCCGTTCACCGAGGCGTGCCAGAGGTCGTCGATCTTCTTGGCTTCGCCGGTGGCGGGGTCGGGCCAGACCTTGCTCCCGCTGGTCAGGGCGGCCAGATCGTTGGGTGTTTTGGGCGGCGGGGTGAGCGTGCCCTGGGGCCCCAGGGACAGGGTGAAGGTGCTCATGTTCTGCCAGAACGATGGGTTGGTGCTGGTGGTGCGGATGTTGTTGGTGAGATCGGTGCGCAGATCCCGCCTCCAGTAATACATCGCGATGTCGGCCAGGCTGCCGGTGTAGCTGTCCTGGTAGGGCCGGGACGGCACGTATTGATAACTCTGGGAGCCCGGCCCGGTGATCGTGGAGCCGGCGGTGTTGTCTTCATTGCCGAAGCTGAGGGGTACCGCCGGCTCGTTGTAGTAGCCGTCGGTGGTCAGGATGGTGAAGTTGCGGCGGCACGACAACTGCGGCGCCGGGCCGTAAGGCCCGCTGTCGTCGGTGCGGCTGAAGTAATCGCCGGCCCGGCTGAGGGACTCCTTGAGGGGCGTCCCCTGGGGCGGGATGGGCGCACCGAGCAGCGCATTGAACCAGTTCTGGCGGTTGGTGCCGTCGAAGGTGCCGGAGGTCGGGATGACGTTGCCGAGGCTCGCGGTGTTGATGGTACTGAAACCCACCCGATAATTGGTGCCGAGCTTGGCAAAGGCGATGCTGGCACCGGCCTTGGCGGCGTGGGCGCGGGAGCGGTAGTAGCTGAACCAGTTGGCGAAGTTCTGGGTTTCCTCCGCCACGGTGCGCGTCACCGAACCCCAGTTGAAGCTGCTCACGGCGCTCGGCGTGCCGCCGTTGAGGTCCGTCCTGTAGCCGGTCGCACCCTGGATCTGGTACTTGACGTAGCTGCTGGCGAGGGCCCGATCGCCCGTGCCCTTGTACATGTAGAAGGTGATCGGCCAGTAGGACTGGCAGGCGTAGGTGGAGCACAGGGAATAATCGCCCGGGGTGGTCCCCTTGATCCACAGGGTGCTGTTGACGTTGGTCTTCTCGGTAGTCAGGTTGAGGGTGCCCGCCCCCGTATTGGCGGGGTTGTAGTAGGCGGCCGTCGCCGAGGCGTTTCCGTAGGACGACCCGTCGTGCCTGACCCATGGGGTATAGGTGATCGTCGGATCATAGAAGATATTGTTGTTAGCCGATGAGCGCCGGAAAAAATTGTGGTAGCTCTGGTCGTCGAAGGCCGGGATGGCTGCCGAGTAATTGAGGCCGTTGTACTGGTTATTGGGGGGTGGAAAAAGATAAACGATAACGGGCCGACCCACAGGATAAAAGTACTTTGCATCAGAAAAGATGATCAGGTCCTCGGGCATCATCTCGAACTGCATGCTGCCCGAGTCGTCGAGCAGGAACAGGATGTTCGAGGGGATCGCCGCCGCTGACTGCAGCGGCGCCGTGGGGAGGTCGACGACGCCGTGGCCAGGCGAGCTCGCCAGTGCGAGGGCCACGGCCACCGGAAGCGTGGCCAGCTTCGATCGCTGGCCAGCCGAGCGACAAGACAGAGTTCTCATGACGGACTCCGATTATTGGCGGATGTTGGATTGCAGCGTCACGATGGTGCCGCGACTATTGGTCGCCCGGGCCTGGGCCGTGACGCGGTATAGCGGGACGAGGCAGGTGGGCTCGACCGGGATCTGCAGATGGCAGGTGCCGTCGGCAGGCTGGGGGCCCATGTCCTCGATGATGAACTGGCTGGTGACGAGCGCCGGGCGCGTGCTGGTGGCCGCCTGCCAGCCCGTGAAGCCCGAATCCGTCCAGCGATCGGCCATGCCCGCAACGGGCTTGGGGCACACGCCGTTGGTGCATGTGGCGGGGATGGTGAGGGGCGCCGCGGCGATCGCCTCGCCCTGGCGGAGCGCCGCCTCTGCGGCCTCGAGCACCACGTTGCGGTCGTACTGGTTGCCGCTCATGCGCTCCTGCAGCCCGGCGCTGCGCATCGTCGACAGCCCGAGCAGCGTGATGATGATCAGGATGAGCATCGACGCGATCAGCGCGACACCGCGCTGGTGGGTTGCAGGGCGTTTCATGGCATTCGGTTTCTGAGGGCGATGGTGCTGGTCGTCGCGGTCGTCAGGCGACGGTCTCCGGTGGTCGCGGTGGACACGGCGGCGTCCGCGCTCTCGAAGCTCAGCGTGAGGCGCACCGAGGAGACGCTGGCCCAGTCCGTCACCGCGCTGGCGTCCACGTAGGCGGTGCTGCCGTCGGCGAGATAGGTGATCTGCATGTCGGTGACGCCGGCCGCGATCTCCTCCGGCCCCCCGTCCAGGAACACCCGGAAAAGGGACGGCCGGCCGCTGGAGCCGTTGCCGATGTACCACGCCGACGCACCGAAGCGGCTCAGGCGGGAGATCAGCGGGTCGTAGAAATAGCTGCCTGTCGGGCAGGCCACCCCCGTATCGTAGGCCAGGGCGGTGCCGCAGTTCTTGCGCCCGCCCGCACCCACCGCGTAAGCCACCCGGTCGCCCGAGACGCTCGACGCGTTGAAGACCGTCGATTGCCGGTAGTCGCAGACGATCAGCACGTCATTGGCGGCGAGCCCGGACTGGGTGGTGTTGAGCTTGAACTGGTTCGTCGTGCCGCTATGCAGTTCGACGCTGAAGCCGGCCCCGTAGGCTCCGGCCAGATGCAGCGCGTCGGTGTTGCTCCGCCGCTGCCCCACGGCCGTGCCGATGGCGACGGCCGGCGTGACCTGGCTGGCGTCGAAACCCTGGATGCCGGTTCCCATCAGGCTCCACCAGGAAGGCGTGGCCGACTGGGCCGCGTTCAGCACGCTGCGGTTCCGCCGGGCGATGTCGTTGTCGGCCCGTCCGCCATTGCCGCAGCCCGTGCCGCTCGCCTCGCGGATCTCACGGCTCATCAGGGCAAACACGATGCGCGCCGAATCCTGCATCCGGGACAGGTTGTCGGAGGTGTTGAACGACATCCGGCTGCCCATGAACACCACGAAGACACTGCCCACCAGCACCAGCCCGAGGACGAGCGCGATCATCAGCTCGATGAGCGTATGCCCCCGCTGATGGGGCGAGGGCATCATGAGGGGGCTGCTGCGATGCGTCATAGCTGGACCCGAGTCGTGACGAGGTGGGTGCTCGAGCCGGCACTCGCCCGCGAGTCATCCCACTGAACCGTGATGTCGCACTGGCCGGCCTGGCACAGCACCGTGCCGCAGGCGCTCTGGCCGATGGCACGCTTGAGGGAGCTCACCCAGGCGGTGATGTCCGAGTCGGCGAGGGAGCCACCCGGCTCGCCACTCACATCGCAGGTGCTGCCGTTGTAGGCGCCATTACGCGCCTCAGTGACGTTTGCGCGCATCGCGTCGGTGATCGAGTTGCTCATGATGCCCGCCATCGAGCGGGACTGGGCGCTCTGGCCATTGCGCAGGGCCACGGTCTGGAGCGCCGCCATCCCGAGCAGGCAGATCGACAGGATCAGCATGGAAACCAGCACTTCGATGAGCCCGACGCCCTTCTGCGTCTTGAGGGAGGAGATTTTTTTCATGATCTGCCGATGTTCCGGTGGATGGATCAGGCGTTCGACGGCACGGGGCAGGTGCCATCGTTATTGACGGGGACGATCAGCCCCTGCCCACCCGCCCCGATCCGGATCTCGCGGGTGTTCTGGGGCACCGAAGTGGTGGCGATGCACACCGACAGCTTGGCCTGCAGCAGCACTGCCGAAGAGCCCGTCGCGGCGCGAACCAGGCCGTCGGCCCCCATCCGGATGCGGTTGCCCTGATCGACGATCCGCTGGCTGCCCTGCACCACTACATCGGTCGGCGAGATCGTGCCGACGCGCAGCACCTCGCCGCTGTCGGGGGAGTCATTGCGGTTGTTGTCCGCAAACACAATCCAGCCGTTCCAGCGCCCCGCGTCGCTGGAGCAGGTGGCCCCGTCGCTGCTGCTGCACAGGATCACGCGGCGGTTCAGGCGGATGGCCTCGCTGCGCGCAATCATCATCGCCCCCAGCAGGTCGTTGGCCTGGGTGGCGAGCCGGTTGGAATTCACGAGCGACGTGAATGAGGGAACCGCCGTGCCCATGAGGATCGCCGCTACGGCCAGCGTAACGATGAGCTCCACGAGGGTGAATCCCTGAAGTGTCTTTTTGTGCATAGTGCGCCTCCGATCCTGCCTTGCTCTGCGGGGCCGCAAACCAGTGTCTGCACGCACCCGGCCATCCCGACGATTCAACGTTGCCCGAGGTATTGGGGGCACTGCCGGACCGCCTGATGAAAACCATTGCCGCTGCATGCAGTAAGCAGTAACGACAAATTTGAAACGACCTTGACGGGGGATTGACGCTGGATGCCTATCCGGCCTGCAGGCCGGGCAGAAACGCGCCGGACGCAACGCACGTGGCTGAATGGGCGCGAGGTGGCGATGTGGGCGAGGCACACCGAAGCGTCCCGGGAACGGGGCTGGGCGTGAGCCTGGGCGGAGCAGCGGGAAACCAGAGCCGTTGCGCGTGGAGCAGCCATGCGAACGGTAGATAAGCGCTTCATCGTCGATCCCTTGTATTAGTCGTGGGGCTAATTACAAAGGCCAACGCAAAGCGCTTGGAGAACCGGCACGAGGAGCGTGTCGGGCAACCCGGCTATCCTCAACGCGGAGGACCCGTGGCTTTGCGTCCTGCAGTTGCCTGCAGTTTGCCTATGTGCTTTGCAGTGTAGCAGCTTGTTTCTAAAAGCCAAACGCCTCGCGTGAATTCCATGTGACATCCTGCGCAGATGACGCTCGCGCGATGCCGCAGGTCGCCCGCCTGTCGGTGCACCCGCACCGTTCATCGGCCGGCAGGCCCGGCAAGGGCGGACTACACTTTCAGAGGGTTCCCCCTCACCCAGACCGTTCCGCTTCCTCCGGCTCCACCCCCGAGGCCCCCATGTCCGAGCAGCCCACAGCCGCCGCGCAGACGGCAGCGCCTCCGCCCAGCCACCGGCAACGGCCGCCCCGCCGGCGTCGCGCCTTCGCCTCGACGCTCTTCGGCTACGACATCTTCATCTCCTTCGCCCTCGGTTTCTCCGGGCGCGGCACCCAGTCCTACGCCTCCGACCTCGCCCGGCAGCTGCGGGAGCGGGACTTCTCGGTTTTTTACAGCGAAGACGAAGCCGCCCCGGGCGAGGATCTCGACGACACCCTGCTGCGTGCGCTGCTGCGTTCGAGCATCCTGGTCGTGATCGCCAACCGGGGCACGCTGGAAGCCCCGCGCTGGGTGCGCACCGAAGTCGAGACCTTCCGCAAGCACCACCCGGGCCGGCCGATCATCCCGATCAACATCGGCGGCGCGATGCAGGACGCGGCTCTCACCGAGGCGGTGCGCCCGTGGCTCGACGTGCACGACCAGATCTGGCTCGACGACACCGAGGAGGCCATCGCCCGTGGCGTCGCCACCGCCGCGGTGGTGGACCGCCTGAGCCTCTCTCCCCGCCAGCTGCGCACCGCCCAGTGGTGGCGCGTGACGGTGGCCGGCGTCACCCTCAGCCTGCTCGGGCTGGCCGCCTCCACCGGCTGGAGCGCCTACCTCGCCCACCAGAACGCCAGCCGGGCCGAAGCCGAAGCCCAGCGCGCCCGGGCCGCCGAGGAACATGCCCGCGCCGAGCTGCGCAACTCCGTCGGGCTGCGCCTGCGCGCCGAGGCGGCGGCCATGTTCGCCGGCCTGCGGCCCGAGCCGGACGAGCGCGCCATGCAGCAGCTCCTCGCGGCCCTGCGCCTGGCGGGCGCTGCGCGCCAGGCCGACGCCGAAGCCGAAGGCGGGCTGCTGGAGGCCCTGCGCCGCGAGAAGAATCTGGTCCGCCTCATTGCCACCCCGACCGCGCTGGTCGGCCTGGTGGTCAGCCCCGGCGGCGAGCGCCTCGTCACCGCCGACGACGCGCGCCGGCTCCAGCTGTGGAACGCCCGCACCGGCGCCCGCCTCGGCGAGCCCCTCGAAGCCCACCCCGAGGACATCCGCAGCCTCGCCATCAGCCCCGACGGGCGGCGCCTCGTCACCGGCAGCGACGACACCACCCTGCGCCTGTGGGCCGTCACCGACGGCGGCATCCAGCCCGACCTGGCCTTCCCCCTCACCGGCCACGCCGACGCCGTGCGGGCCGTCGCCTTCAGCCCCGACGGACGGCTGGCCGCCTCGGGCAGCGACGACAACACCGCCCAGATCTGGGACGTGGCCACCAGCCAGCCCCTCGGCCAGGCCCTGGTCGGCCACGCGGAAGCGGTCACCGGCCTCGCCTTCAGCCCCGACGGGCGCCTGCTCGCCACCGCCAGCAACGACAGCAGCCTGCGCCTGTGGCGGGTGCGCGACGGCAAACCCCTCGGCGCGCCGCTGCTGGGCCACGAAGACTCCGTGCGCAGCGTCGCCTTCAGCCCCGACGGCACGCGCCTCGTCTCCGGCGCCTGGGACGGGCACCTGATCCAGTGGGACGTGGCCCGCGGCCGGCGCATTGGCCAGCCCCTCCTCGGCCACGACGGGCTGGTGCGCAGCGTGGCCTTCAGCAGCGATGGCCGGCACATCGTCTCGGCAGGCGACGACGGCAGCGTGCGGCTTTGGGACGCGGCCAGCGGCGCTGCCGTCGGCGACGCGCTGCTCGGCCATGGCGACTCGGTCGCTGCGGCCGCCTTCACCCAGACCGACGGCTCGCGCATCGTCTCGGCCGGCTTCGACGGCAGCCTGCGCCTGTGGAACCCACGCAGCACCTCGCCCGTCGGCGAAGCGCTCGGCACGGGCAAGGCCCGCCGCTTCGTCAGCCTCGCGGTGAGCCCCGACGGCAAACGCCTCGCCGCCGCCGACGAAACCCTGCAGCTGCGCCTGTGGCGGGTCGCCTCCGGCCGCGACGCCGACGGCCCCGACGAAACTCCGCTGCCCACCGCGCCCCAGCCCGTCCTCGCTCTCGAATTCAGCCCCGACGGCGGCCGTCTCGCCGCCGGCAGCATGGACGGCAGCCTGCGGCGCTGGGACGGGCGCAGCGGCACGCCGATCGGCGAGGCCATCGCCGCCCATCCCGGCCCCGTCTCGGCCCTCGCCTGGAGCCCCGACGGCGGCCGCCTCGCCACCGGCGGCTGGGACAGCACCGTGCGCCTCTGGGACGCCGCCACCGGCGCCCCCCTCGGCCCGCCCCTCGAAGGCCACAGCGCCTGGATCGCAGCGCTGGCCTGGAGCCCCGACGGCCGCCGCATCGTGTCGGCCAGCGCCGACCGCGACCTGCGCCAGTGGATCGTCGCCACCGGCCAGCCGGCTGGCCCGGCCCTCGCCGGCCATCGCAACTGGGTGCTCGCCGCCGCCTGGAGCCCCGACGGCCGGCAGATCGTGTCGGGCAGCGCCGACGGCAACCTGCGCCGCTGGGACCCGGCCAGCGGCAACCCGATCGGCGAGGCCATGTACGGCCACCGCCTGTGGGTGAGCTCCGTGGCCTTCAGCGCGGACGGCCGCCACATCGCCTCCGGCAGCTGGGACCACAAGCTGCGCTTGTGGCAGGCCGACAGCGGCGTCCCGATCGGCCCGGCCCTGGAGGGCCACGCCAGCCAGATCCAGAAACTCAACTTCCGCCCGGGCGGCCAGCACCTCCAGTCGGTGGACCGCAACGGCGCGCTACACCTGTGGGCCGCCCCACCCCGCTGGCCCGACATGCTGTGCGCCAAGCTCACCCGCAACATGAGCACCAGCCAGTGGCGCCGATGGGTCTCGCCGGACATCCCTTACATCAAACAGTGCAGCAAGCTGCCCGAGGCGCCGGACTGAGCCTCGCCGCCAGGCATTGTCTGCGACGACCTGGCTCCGCGACCCGCCCGCAAAGGCGCCGCACCTTACGGACCCCGGCAGGGCGACAAAGCAAAACGCCCCTTGCAGGGCGTTGGTGGCACCACAACGGACGCGCGGGCAGCAGCTGCCCGCCAGGCCGCTCAGCGGCTGCAGATCTGGCCCACGACCGGGGCGTTCTGGTCGATGCTGTTGCCCAGCACCGTCAGGTGGCCGGTGACGTTGGCGTAGGCGCCCTTCTTGTCGGTGTCGCGGATCACGATCTGCTCGGTCACGGCGCCCGGCACCAGGCCGGCGGCGGTCGGCACCATCTGCATCACGATCACGTCGTCGGTGTACAGCGTCGTGGCGCGCCCGCGCTGGCCGAGGGTCACCACCGTGCGCGCGGTCTGGATCACCTGGCGCGGTACGGCCTGGGTACCGGCCTGGGGCACGAAGGCCGGCGTCGCGGCGGCGCCCCCGTCCGGGATCATGCTGACGACCGGCTCGCTGGTGAGGCCGGCATGCCCCGTCGCCGCCGGAAAGCCCGCCAGCCGCAGCTGCACGCTATAGCACTGACCGGTGAAACCGACCTTCACCGGGCTCTCGCCCGCGACCTTGCAGAGCGCGTCGGGCGCCAGCCTGACGGTACCGGCGACCGGCGTGCACGCGGCACCGGCGACACCGGAAACCAGGGCCAGGCAGAGGGGGATGGCAACTTGGGTGGCAACGCGAAAATTCATGACGGAAGATCTCCAGGGAAGGATGTTGCGCGGGCGACAATGCTGCCACCCTCTGCAGAGCCCAGGGCGGCAAGCGTGAAAACCGGATCAAAGCCCCGTGCAGCTTGCCTGAACGCGCTTCAAAACCCACCCGCGCCACGCAAATTCACTGTCAAACTGGGTTTCGACCAGGTAAGTGATGATAGTCAAGGAGCTCAGGCCGCACGCCTCGATATCCCCATAATGGGTCGAGCCCGCGGGGTCCGGCCCACAGGCGCACGCCTCGGCGCGCGGCGGCAGCTTAAGCTTTCTTTAATACTCAATACCTCATAATGGTCGCTTCGCCTTTTGTTCGAGCCGCCATGTCGCCGCAAGCTCCCCTCCGTTTCCTCACGCCTGTTCTGCTCGGCGCGCTGCTCGTTGCCGGCTCCGTGCAGGCCGCTGATGCACGCTTTGTGCCGGTGACGGCGGCCCAGGCGCAAGCCCTCGGCATCCAGACCCAGCGCGTCGGTGCCGGCAGCAAGGCAGCGGCCGCCGGCCTGCCCGCCACCGTCAGCATCCCCAACAGCCAGGTGCGGGTGATCGCCGCGCCGCTGGCGGGCGTCGTCGAAAGCCTCGAGACCGCGCCCGGCCTCAGCGTCACCAAGGGCCAGGTGCTGGTGCGCCTGTCCAGCCCGCAGGCCCTCGAACTGCAGCGCGACCGCATCCAGGCCGACGCCCAGGCCGGCCTCGCGCGGCAGAGCCTCAAGCGGGACGAGCAGCTCTTCCGCGAAGGCCTGATCGCCGAATCGCGCCTGCAGGCCAGCCGCGCCAACGCCGCCCAGAGCGCCGCCCAGGCCGCCGAGCGGGCCCAGGAGCTCCGCCTCGCCCAGCACAGCCGCGGGCAGACCTTGTCCCTCGTCGCGCCGATCGCCGGCAGCGTGCTCGAACAACAGGTCAGCGTGGGGCAGCGGGTCGAGCAATCCGCGCCGCTCTACCGCATCGCCCGCCTCGACCCGCTGTCGGTGGACATCCAGGCCCCGCTGGCGGTGGCAAGCCAGCTGCGGGTGGGCGCCGGGCTGCGCATCCCCGCCACCGGCGCCAGCGGCGAGGTGATCGCCGTCGGCCGCGCCGTCGACCCGGCCAGCCAGAGCGTGCTGGTGCGCGGCCTCGTCACCCGCGGAGCCGACAGCCTGCGCCCGGGCCAGGCCACCACCGTCGACCTCGACGTCGGTAAGGCGGCCGGCGACGCGGCGGTGCAGGTGCCGGCAGGCGCGGTGCTCCACCACGAGGGCAAGCAGTGGGTCTTCGTGGCCGCCACCGAGGGCAAGGCCAGCGGCTATCGCGCAACGCCGGTCCAGCCTGCCGGTCGCGTCGGTGACAACATTCTGGTGAGCGGGCTCCCGGCCGAGGCCACCATCGCCACCGCCGGCATCGCCGCGCTCAAGGCCAATCTGCTCGGCATGGGGCGCTGACATGCTGTCGCGCCTCGTCGAGTTCTCCCTCACCCAGCGCCTGCTGGTGCTGGTGGTCACCCTGCTGCTGGTGGGCGCCGGGCTGCGGGCCTGGAACAACCTGCCCATCGACGCCTTCCCCGATGTGTCGACCACCCAGGTCAAGCTGATCATCAAGGCTCCCGGCATGACCCCGGAAGAGGTCGAGTCGCGCATCACGGTGCCCATCGAGCAGGAGATGCTGGGCATCCCGCACCAGCGCATCCTGCGCTCCACCTCAAAATACGCGCTGGCCGACGTCACGCTCGACTTCGAGGACGGCACCGACATCTACTGGGCCCGCCAGCAGGTCGGCGAGCGCCTCGCCGGCGTGATGGGCAACCTGCCCACCGGCGCCACCGGCGGCCTCGCCCCGATCACCACGCCGCTGGGCGAGATGTTCATGTTCACCATCGAAGGGCCGGTTTCGCTGCAGGAGAAGCGCACCCTGCTCGACTGGACGATCCGCCCCCAGCTGCGCACCGTGCCCGGCGTGGCCGACGTGAACAGCCTGGGCGGCGAGGTACGCAGCTTCGAGATCAGCCCCGACCCGGCCGCCCTGGCGGCCCGCGGCCTCACCCTCACCACCCTGCAGGCCGCCCTCGAGGCCAACAACCGCAACGACGGCGCCGGCCGCCTGAGCGAAGGCGAGGAGACCCTGCTGGTGCGCGCCGAGGGCGCCATCCAGACCCTCGACGACGTGCGCGCCATCGTGCTCAAGGCCAGCCCCGGCAGCATCGTGCGGGTCGGCGACGTAGCCGAGGTGCGCATCGGCGCCCTCACCCGCTACGGCGCGGTCACCCGCAACGGCGAGGCCGAGGCCGTCGAGGGCCTGGTGCTGGGCCTGCGCGGCGCCAATGCCGGCAAGGTGGTCGAGGGCGTCAAAGAGCGCCTCGCCGAGCTGGCGCCGATGCTCCCGCCGGGCGTGTCGGTGGAGCCCTTCTACGACCGCAGCGAGCTGGTCGGGCGGGCCGTGCATACCGTCTCCAAGGCTCTCCTCGAGGCCATCGTGCTGGTGCTGGTGCTGCTGCTGGCCTTCCTGGGCAACCTGCGCGCAGCGCTGGTGGTGGCGCTGATGCTGCCGCTGGCGGCGCTGGCCACCTTCATCGCGATGGGCGCGGTGGGCCTGTCGGCCAACCTGATGAGCCTGGGCGGCCTCGCCATCGCCATCGGCATGCTGGTGGATGCCGCGGTGGTGGTGGTCGAGAACGTCGAGACCCAGCTCGCCGAAGGCGGCGCCGCGGCCCGCCAGCCGCTGCTGCACCTGGTGTTCCGCGCCACCCGCGAGGTGGCCGCGCCGGTGGCCTCGGGCATCCTGATCATCGTCATCGTGTTCCTGCCGCTGCTGACCCTCGAAGGCCTGGAGGGCAAGATGTTCGGCCCGGTGGCGCTGACCATCGTGTTCGCCCTGTCGGCCTCGCTGCTGCTGTCGCTCACCGTGGTGCCGGTGCTGGCCTCGTTCCTGCTGAAGCGCGGCCGCGCCCACGAGCCCTGGCTGGTGCGCAAGCTGCAGGCCGGCTACATGCCGCTGCTCACCTTCGCCCTCGCCCGCGGGCGGCTGATGGTGGCCATCGCCGGCGCCTCGCTGGTGGCCGCCGCCGGCGCCTACCTGATGCTGGGCAAGGCCTTCATGCCGACGATGGACGAAGGCGACATCATCATGCAGCTCGAGAAGCTGCCCTCGATCAGCCTCGCCCAGACCATCGCCACCGACCTCGCCGTGCAACAGGCGGTGTTGAGGGCCGTGCCCGAGGTGAAGACCATCGTCGCCCGCTCCGGCTCCGACGAGCTCGGCCTCGACCCGATGGGCCTCAACCAGACCGACACCTTCCTCGTCCTCAAGCCCCGCGACGAGTGGCGCCAGCCCAATAAAGACTGGCTCGCCGACCAGCTGCGCGCCGTGATGGACAACTTCCCCGGCGTCGCGCTCACCTTCACCCAGCCCATCGACATGCGCGTCTCCGAGATGCTCACCGGCGTGCGCGGCGACCTGGCGATCAAGCTCTACGGCCCCGACCTGCCCACCCTCAACCGGCTGGCCGGCGAGATCGAGGCGGTGGTGAAGGCCGTGCCCGGCGCCGAGGACACCATCACAATCCGTAACGAGGGCGTGCAATACCTGCGCATCCAGGTGGACCGCCTGGCCGCCGGGCGCTTCGGGCTCAACGTGGAGGACGTGCAGCACGCCCTCAAGAGCCTGCTCGAAGGCCAGGTGGCGGGCACCGTGATCGAATCGACCCGCCGCGTGCCGCTGCTCATCCGCGGCCCGGCCGACCTCCAGCGCGACCCGGCCGCCTTCGCCGCGCTGCGCATCACCACGCCGGACGGCAGCAGCCTGCCGCTCTCCAGCGTCGCCAAGATCGAGCGGGTGGACGGCCCGGTCAAGGTCGACCGCGAGAACGCCCAGCGCTATTCGGTGATCCAGTCCAACGTGCGCGACCGCGACCTCGTCGGCTTCGTCGAGGAA
Source organism: Zoogloea ramigera (assembly GCF_006539865.1). Lineage (GTDB taxonomy): Bacteria > Pseudomonadota > Gammaproteobacteria > Burkholderiales > Rhodocyclaceae > Zoogloea > Zoogloea ramigera. Next base: position 30,236 of record NZ_BJNV01000007.1, on the reverse strand, counting down.
GCCCGCGCCGCGGTCGCTGCCAAGGTGCCGCTGCCAGCCGGCTACCGCATCGCCTGGGGCGGCCAGTTCGAGAACCAGCAGCGCGCCGCTGCGCGCCTCGGCGTGGTGGTGCCGATCGCCCTGGGGCTGATCTTCGTGCTGCTGTTCTCCACCTTCGGCTCGGTGCGCCAGGCCCTGCTGGTGCTGGCGATGGTGCCCTTCGCGATGGTCGGCGGCGTGTTCGCGCTGGCCGCGTCGGGCGAATATCTGTCGGTGCCGGCCTCGGTGGGCTTCATCGCGCTGCTGGGCATCGCGGTGCTCAACGGGGTCGTGATGGTGAGCTACTTCAACCAGCTCCAGGCCCGCGGCATGCCCATCGGCGAGGTGGTGGTGGAAGGCGCCCGGCGCCGTCTGCGCCCGGTGATGATGACCGCCAGCATCGCCGCCCTGGGCCTCGTGCCGCTGCTGTTCGCCAGCGGCCCGGGCTCGGAGGTCCAGCGCCCGCTGGCCATCGTGGTGATCGGCGGGCTGGTCAGCGCCACCGCCCTCACGCTGCTCCTGCTGCCCCTTCTTTACCGGCGCTTCGGCCTCACCCCGGCCACCGTCGCCAACCCGGAAACACCCCGATGAGTCTCGAATCCGCATCCGTCGTCCTGACCCTGGTAATGCCCGTGGACGTGGAAGACGCCCTCGTCGAAACCCTGCTCGAGCACCCCGACCTCGCCCCCGGCTTCACCTCCCAGCCGGTCGAAGGCCACGGCCAGCGGGTCAGCTTCATCGGCACAGCCGAGCACGTGCGCGGGCGCGCGGCCTACTGTCGGGTGCAGCTGGTGGTCCCCCGCGCCGATGCCGACACCCTGCTCGCCCTCCTGCGCGAGCGCTTCGCCACCAGCCGGATGTTCTTCTGGATGGTGCCGGCCATCGCCAGCGGGAGGCTCGCATGACCACCCCACGCCTGAAGAACTGCCCCCGCCCGGCCACTGTGCTGGCCGCCCTCCTGCTCGCCACCCTGCCCCTGTCCGGCCACTCCGCCGGCCCGGCCGACGCGCCGGATCTGCCGCCCCAGGCCCAGGTGATCGAAGCCCTGTCGAGCAGCCCGATGGTGCGCGCCGCCGGTGCCCAGATCGAGGTCGAAGAAGCCCGCAGCCGGCGCCTCGAGGCCGGCCCCCACGAATGGACGGTGCGCCTCTCGGACCAGCAGCGCCGCGTGCGCCCGGCCCCCGGCGAGCGCTACAACGAGTGGGGCATGGGCCTTGAACGCGCCCTGCGCCTGCCCGGTAAGGCCGAGCTCGACCGCCAGCTCGGCGCGGCCGGCATCGCCAGCGCAAAAATCAGCCGCGGCGACGCCCTCCACGAGGCCAGCCGCGGCCTGCTGGCCGGCTGGTTCGACTGGCTGCGCGAGGAGGCCGCCGCCGACCAGTGGCGCCGTCAGCGCGACATCCTCGCCCGCCAGGCCAGCGTCGTGAAACGCCGGGTCGAGCTGGGTGACGCGCCCCGCCTCGAAGCCCTGCAGGCCGACGCCGCCCTCGCCCAGGCCGAAGCCCAGCTGGCCCAGGCCCTCGGCCGCAGCCAGGTGGCCGCCGAGAGCCTGCGCCGCCTCTACCCGGCCCTCGCCCTGCCGTCCGGCGTGCCCGAGACCGCCCCCGACCTTGTCGATGCCGACGCCGCCCGCTGGATCCAGGCGATCCTCGAACACAACCACGAACTCGGCGTCGCCCGCGCCGAAAGCGCCCGCGCCCGCGTTGGTGCCAGCCGCGCCGACGCCGAGCGCCGGCCCGACCCCAGCCTTGGCGTGAACATGATGCGCGAGCGAGACGGCGAGGAGCGCGTCCTCGGCGTGAGCCTGAGCATCCCGCTCCCCGGTGCCGGCCGCCGCGCCGACGCCGACGCCGCCCTCGCCGCGGTGCAGGTGAGCGCCCACCGGGAGGCCGGCGTGCAGCGCCGGGTCGAGGCCGAAGCCGCCGCCCTGCACCGCCGCGCCCGCGCCGCCCACGCCGGCTGGCAAAGCCAGCAGAGCGCCGCCGACGCCCTCACCCGCAGCGCCGAACTCAGCGAGCGCGCCTGGCAGCTGGGCGAAGGCAGCCTCGCCGAAACCCTCAACGCCCGCCGCCTGGCCCACGAGGCTCGCCTGGCGGCCCGCCTGGCCCGGCTCGACGCCAGCGAATCGCGCTACCGTCTGCTGCTCGACGCCCACCAACTGTGGCCGCTCGACATGGACGACGGCGCCGACGGCGACCACGACCACCCCTGAGAAAGCCCGCCCGAGGCCGCCCCCCGGACACGCGTCGAGGGGTGCGTACAGCGCCTCCGCCGGCGCAGAACCGCCAGCCAGCGTAATAGGCCCACCCCCTGCCGCAAACGGGCAGACCCGTGCCAAAATCGGCGCCCCGCCGAACAAGGTCTTGTCACCCGGATGCCCAGCAGCGCCCCCGCCACCAACCCCTGCCAGGCCTGTGGAGCCTGCTGCGCGAGCTTTCGCGTGTCCTTCTACTGGGCCGACGGGGAGGCCCGCGGGCTCCCGGCCGAACTGACCGAACAGCTCAACCCGTGGTTCAGCTGCATGGCCGGCACCAACCGCCGCGCCCCCCGCTGCGTGGCGCTGGACGGCACGCTGGGCATCGACGTCGGCTGCCGGGTTTACCTGCAACGGCCCGAGCCCTGCCGGGAAGTGCAGGCCGGCGACAGCCAGTGCCTGAAGGCCCGCGCCCACCACGGCCTGCCGCCGCTGAGCGCCATTTCCTGAGCCCGCCCCGGGGTGGGCGTTCGAGCCACCGCAAGAATCCGCGCCGGCTTCTCGCCGGGCGCGTAGAGCGAACCGCTTCCTGAAACCACTTGCGGGTTTCCTGCCCGGGCGCCCCTCGCCCAAGGGCTCTGAGGACACCGCCATCCCCCCAGGCGGAGCCTGGGGATGGCGCGCAGGCGCGAGGGCCCGGCGACGCCCTCCTGCGCCAGCGTCTACTGTTCGACGAAGGCCCGCTCGATCACGTAGTCGCCCGCCTCGCCGATGTGGGGCGAAATCTTGAAGCCGAAGTCGTCGAGCATGGCGGAGATTTCCTTGAGCATCGCCGGGCTGCCGCAGATCATGCCGCGGTCGGTGGCCGGGTCGAGGGGCGGCTCGCCCAGGTCGGCGAAGAGCTTCCCGGACAGGATCAGATCGGTCTGCCGGCCCTCGTTGCGGAAGGGCTCGCGGGTGACGGTGGGGTAATAGACGAGCTTCTCGCGGATCATCTCGCCCAGGTATTCGTGCTCCTTCAGGTCTTCCTCGATGTAGTCGTGGTAGGCGAGCTCATTGGTCCAGCGCACGCCGTGGATAAGGATGATCTTGTCGAAGCGCTCGTAGGTTTCCGGATCGTGGATCAGGCTCATGAAGGGCGCGAGGCCGGTGCCGGTGGCAAACATGAACAGGCGCTTGCCGGGCTTCAGATCCCGCAGCACGAGGGTGCCGGTGGGCTTCCTGCTGACCAGCAGCTCGTCGCCGGGCTTGAGGTGTTGCAGGCGCGATGTCAGCGGGCCGTCCTGGACCTTGATGCTGAAGAACTCCAGGTGCTCCTCGTAGTTGGCGCTGGCGATGCTGTAGGCACGCATCAGGGGGCGGCCGTTGACCTCCAGCCCGATCATCACGAACTGGCCATTGATGAAGCGCAAGCCCGCATCGCGGGTCGTGCGGAAGGTGAACAAGCTGTCGTTCCAGTGATGGACGGAGAGCACGGTTTCTTTGTTGAAGGCGGCCATGATGAGTGCCTGATACGTTGAAAAACGGTGATGTTAAACATCCCCTGCTCTTCTAAAAATTAAATAATTTCTCTAACAATTATCTACTTCACAGATAAGCAGCGATGCCGCCCAAGGTCGGGCGACATCGCAGCCCCGTGCCGCACCACCGGGCTGAGGCCATGCACATCGCAGTGGCTCGCTCGCCCGCTGGCCACGCCCGTCAGGTATGTAGCCAGCGCCGGTGCAGGCTGCGGGCGGCGTGGTCGAGCAGGTAGCCGAGGAAGCCGATCACCAGGATCGCCGCCATCAGGTCGGAGTCAGCCAGCCGGTCGCGGGCATCGAGGCTGAAATAGCCCAGCCCCTCCGAAACCCCGAGCATCTCGGCGGGCACCCGCACGATCCAGATGATCCCGATGGCGAGCCGAACGCCGGTGAGGATGTACGCCAGATGCCCGGCAGCAGCACCCGCAGCAGCGTCTGGATGCAGGTGGCGGAGCGGCTGCGGGCGAGCAGCAGCCAGTTGGCGTCGAGCTGGGACACCCCGGCCGCGGTGTTGAGCAGGATCGGCCACACCGCCGCAAACGCGAGCAGGAAGTACGCCGGCGCGTCCCCCAGCACCATCACCGCGATCGGCATCCACGACAGCGCGAGATCATCCGCACAAACTGGAACAGGGGCGGCAATCGGTGTCGTCGGCCTCGGGGCTGAGCCGGTGCGGAATGTCGCGCAGCAGGAAGACGCCCTCGCGCTCGCCGAGGCGGATCGGCGCCTGGCCATCGAGGTGCAGCCACCAATGGCCGCGTAGCACGTGGTGGAAGCTGGCCCGCTCCCGCCCGGCGGTCGAGGCGCGCCAGGGGCCGCAGTATTGCCCGACATGGAAAACGGTGGCGTCCAGCTCGAGCCCGCTGACGAACCAGTGGGCGATGCGGTCGGTTTCGGCGTTCATCGGCGGCTTTTTCATGGGACTCGAGGAGCGTGCGAGTCTTGCAAACAGCACCGCAAAAACGAACTAACAAAAAGTGGATTGCTTATCTGGCGGCGTCGCCGGCCCGCTGCGCTGCGCGGTTGCGGAGGCACCCGGGCCACAACTCAAATGCAAACTATTTGCATTTACGAATCACTATCGTTAGCATTACATCGCCTTCCGTTTTCCGGACTCCGACGATGACCCTGCTAAAACCCCTCGCCGCCCTGCTCCTCGGCGCCGCCGCCTTCCACGCCGGCGCGGCCGACACCGAACTCAACCTGTACTCGGCCCGCCACTACCAGACCGACGAGGCCCTCTACAGCAATTTCACCGCCAAAACGGGCATCAAGATCAACCGCATCGAGGGCAAGGAAGACGAGCTCCTCGAGCGCATCCGCAACGAGGGCGCCAACAGCCCCGCCGACGTGTTCATCACCGTCGACGCGGCCCGCCTGGCAGTGGCCGACGCCGCCGGCGTGTTCGCGCCGGTGAAGTCCGAAACCCTCAAGGCAGCGATCCCCGACCATCTGCACACCGAACGCTGGTTCTCGTTCTCGACCCGCGCCCGGGTCATCGTTTACAACAAGCTCAGCGTAACGCCCGACCAGGTGCGCAACTACGAAGACCTGGCCAACCCGGCGCTGAAGGGCAAGGTGTGCACCCGCTCCGGCAGCCACCCCTACAACCTGTCCCTGGGCGCCGCGCTGATCCAGCACATCGGCGCCGCCAAGACCGAGGAATGGGCCCGCGGCCTGGTGGCCAACTTCGCCCGCGCGCCCAAGGGCGGCGACACCGACCAGATCAAGGCCGTCGGCGCCGGCGAGTGCGGCGTGGCGCTGGTGAACACCTATTACCTGGCGCGCATGTTCAAGTCCGACAAGCCCGACGACCGCAAGGCCGTCGAGCGCATCGGCGTGGTGTGGCCCAACCAGGCGAGCTACGGCGCCCACATCAACGTGTCGGGCGGCGGCATGCTGAGATACGCACCCCACAAGGAAGCCGCGGTGAAGTTCCTCGAATACCTTGCCTCGCCCGAGGCGCAGAACTACTTCGCCAACGGCAACAACGAGTGGCCGGTGGTGGCCGGGGTGAAGATCTCCAACCGCGGCCTCGACACCCTGGGCAACTTCAAGGCCGACAAGCTGCCGGTGGGCAAGCTCGCCGACACGGTGGTCGAGGCGCAGAAGATCTTCGACCGCGCCGGTTTCCGCTGAAAAGCAGCCCGCTGAAACGACAAAAGCCCCGCGATCGCGGGGCTTTTGCTTTGGCGCAGCGACCGGGATGGGCGCTCAGCCGGCCTCAACCGTGCGGGCGATGAGGGCCTTGATGGCTTCGGCGTCCACGTCCATCACCTCGACGCGCTGGGGCAGCGCCTCGATGTTGTCGAGGCCGGCCGGGCGGGTGGGCTTGCGGCCGAGGGCTTCGACGATGGTCTCCTCGAACTTTGCCGGCTGGGCGGTTTCGAGCACCAGGGTCGGCACCGCCGGGTCGCGCAGCTCGAGGGCCACCTTGAGGCCGTCGGCGGTGTGGGTGTCGATCACGGTGGCGTATTTTTCGTCGGCCAGGCGGATGGTTGCCAGGCGGGCGGCGTGGTTGCTGCTGCCGGAGGCAAAGCCGTACTGGCCGATGGCGGCGAATTCCGGCGTGGCCGACAGATCGAAGGCGCCGCCGGCATCCACCTTGCTCCACAGTTCGCGCACGGCGTTGCCATTGCGGCCGACCAGGTCGAACACGAAGCGCTCGAAGTTGGAGGCCTTCGAGATGTCCATCGACGGGCTGGAGGTGGCGTGGGTCTCGGCGGTGTTACGCGGGCGATAGACGCCGCTGCGGAAGAACTCGTCGAGCACGTCGTTCTCGTTGGTGGCGAGGATGAGCTTGGCCACCGGCAGCCCCATCATGCGCGCGATGTGGCCAGCGCAGATGTTGCCGAAGTTGCCCGACGGCACCACGAAGGAAACCTGCTGGTCGTTGCTCTCGGTGGCGGCAAAATAGCCCTTGAAGTAATACACGACCTGGGCAGCCACGCGGCCCCAGTTGATCGAGTTGACCGCGCCGATCTTGTACTTGGCCTTGTAGGCGTGGTCGTTGGAGACCGCCTTCACCACGTCCTGGGCGTCGTCGAACATGCCGCGCACGGCGATGTTGTAGATGTTGGCGTCCTGCAGCGAATACATCTGGGCGCGCTGGAAGGCGCTCATGCGACCGTGGGGCGACAGCATGAAGACGCGCACGCCGTGCTTGCCGCGCATCGCGTATTCGGCCGCCGAGCCGGTGTCGCCCGAGGTGGCGCCGAGAATGTTGATCTCTTCGCCGCGCTTGTCGAGCACGTACTCGAACAGGTTGCCCAGCAGCTGCATCGCCATGTCCTTGAAGGCCAGGGTCGGGCCGTTGGACAGCTCCAGCAGGCCGAGCTTGCCCGGCTCCAGCCAATGCACCGGGGTGATGTCGGAAGCCTTGGCGCCGTCGCGCACGTAGCCGTAAACGTCGGCGGTGTAGGTCTTGTCGCAGATCGCCTTGAGGTCGGCGGCGGGGATGTCGTCGATGAAGCGCGACAAAATCGCGAAGGCCAGCTCGGCATACGAGAGCTTGCGCCAGGCATCGAGGTCGGCGCGGCTGACCTGCGGATAGCTCTCCGGCAGGTAAAGGCCGCCATCGGGCGCCAGGCCACCGAGCAGGATGTCACAGAAGGATTGGGGGGCAGACTGGCCGCGGGTGGAGATGTAGCGCATGGTTCTCGCCGAGTTGAAAACGAAAACCCTGGAAGATAGCACAGCCCGGCGCCCTTCAGGCCCGCCCGGCACCCCCGCCGGCGAGGGCCACCACCAGCGCCACGCCGAACATCAGCACCCCCGCCGCCGGCAGCGCCAGTGCGGCCTCGAAGCCCGCCATCGTCAGCCCGCCCCCGGCGAGGAACAGCACCGCCCGCAGCGCCCCGAAACGCACCAGCCGCGCCCGCATCGCCGCCCGCGCCGGGCTCATCGGCCCCGGGAAACGCCACACCGGCAGCAGCTGCGCCAGCGCCCCGCTGACCAGCGGCAGCAGGAAGAGCATGAAGAAGCCGCCCACCGCCGGCCGCCCCGGCAGCCAGCCCAGTCCATGGGCGCCGCCCGCCAGCACCACCGCCAGCAGGCCCAGCCCCGCGCCGAACAGGGATGCCGAGGCCCCGTCGCCGAAGAGCGTCGCCGCCCCCCAGCTGCGCCACCAGCACCACAGCGTATGGACGAGCACCCCGCCGATGATGAGCACCGCCGGCACGCTCAGCCACGGCAGCACGCCCGCCAGCGCGGCGCTGGCCACCCCGCCCAGCGCCCAGGGCAGCTGGCGGCGCAGGCGTGGCGCCGCCTGGGGGTCGGGCTTGCCGAGCACGGTGGGCATCAGCACATGCAGGGTGCCGATGGCGGTGAGGCCGATGAAGCCCAGGGTATTGAGGTGCAGATGGACGAGACGCAACGCCCCATAGCCGGCCGGCCACAGCAGGCCGGCAAAGATCGCCACCAGCGCCAGGCCCAGGCAGCCCAGCGCGGCCAGATACCAGGCGAGGCCCGGGTGGGGTTTGCCGAGACTGGCCCGCCCGCGCCGGATCGCCCAGGCCAGAAAGGCCCCGGTCGCCCCCAGCCCGGCCACCAAGGCCCCGTGCAGCAGCCACCCCGGCCCCCACCCGGCTAACACCGCCACCGCCACCACCCCCGCCGCCTGCAGCACGAGGGGCAGCCGATGGACGCCCGGCTCGGCCCCGCCGCTGCGGGTGAGCACCGGCACGAAGTGGCTCATCGCCGCAAAGATCAGGGGCAGCGCGCCGATGGCAAAAGCCGCATGGGCGACGGCCGCCGGCGCGGCGCCGGTCAGGCCCAGCACGAGAGCCAGGGCGAAGGCGGCGATTGCGGTACAACCCAGGTAGATCAGAATCATCGGGTGGGGAGTGGGGAGTGGGGAGTGGGGAGTGGGATTTTGGGGTGGGCTTTGCCCGGGTCAAGGAGCTGGGGGCTGCTGCCTCGTTAAGCTCGCATGATGACTATTTTGACCCGTTTTGCGCGGCGCTACCTTCTTGCCGACGCAGCCCCCCTCTCCTCCGCCGAGCGCTGGCGCAGCGCGGCCGCCGCGCTGCTGGGGTTGCTGATCTTCGAGGGCGTGCTCTTTGTCGTGCCGGTGTCGCCGGAAGCCCACCGCCTGCTGGCCCCGCTGGGTGCCACCTCGGTGATCGTGTTCACGCTGCCCCACAGCCCCCTCGCCCAGCCTTGGTCGGTAATCGGCGGGCTGCTGCTGCCGGCGCTGGTGGGCCTTGCTTGCGGCAGCTGGCTGCCTGCGGGCTGGCTCGCGCCGGCTGTCGCGGTGGCGGTGTCGATCTGGGTCATGGGCTGGCTGCGCTGCATCCACCCGCCCGGCGGAGCGATGGCGCTGGTGATGGCCGTCGCCGCCGGCCAGGGCGTCGCGCCGGGCATCAGCCTGGCGGCGGTGGGCTGGAACACCGTCGCGATCCTGGTCGCCGCGATGGCGGTGAATAACCTCATCCCCGGGCGGCGCTACCCGCTGTGTTCGCCGCCCTCGCCCGCCACGCCGCAACGGGCGCGGCAAAGCCCGGTGGGCGTGCAGGAGCCCGACCTGGCCGCCGCCCTCGCCGAGATAGACGCATACCTCGACATCAGCGCCGACGACCTGTCGCACCTCTTCCGGCGGGCCGCCCACCACGCCTTCCGGCGCCACGTGCTGCTGACCTGCGGCGAGGTGATGGAGCCGGCGCTGCCGAGCCTGGAGTTCGCCACCAGCCTCAACGAAGCCTGGGATCTGATGCGCCGCCACGCCCGCCAGGCGCTGCCGGTGGTGGACCGCGGCGGGCGGGTAATCGGGCTGCTGGGGCTGGAGGATTTTCTGCGTCATGTGGAGGCAGACAAGGGCTCGCGGGTCGGCGAGCGGGTCCGCCATCTGCTGCGCCCGACGCCGGGCAGCCATGCGGACAAGCCGGAGGTGGTCGGCCAGATCATGCTGACGCCGCAGCACGGGCTGCAGCTTGCCCGCAGCGACGACAGCATCGCCGTCGCCGCCGAGGTGCTGGGCCAGGGCGGCCAGGCCGCGCTGCCGGTGGTGGATGAGAGCGGGCGCCTGGTGGGCATGCTTGGCGCGGCGGGGCTCAATGCGGTGCTGTTCCACCACGAAGCCCTGGGGCACATACGAGGCGATGTAACGGCGTGAGGGGAAGGGCCTGGCGCCCTCCCCCGCGCGTCTGCGCTCAACCCACCCGGGCGAAGTCGATGACGATGGCGCCCGGCTCGCGCTGCTGATAGGTGATCGTCACCTTCTCGCCGTAGCGCTGCTGGAGCTGGCCGAGGAGCGGCAGCGGATCGTGGTCGTTGCAGAAACGCATCGTCTCGCCGGGCATCAGCGCATCCAGCGCGCCGAAGATCGCCGCGTGGCGAAAACGCTTGGCGATGCCGCGGGCGTCGAAGGGGTAGATGGCTTCGGGCGTGGTGTGGTTGCAGACGTGGATGGTTTGCATGCTGAGGGGCTCCTGAGGATCGGTAAAGCCGACTGAATTGGTCGGGTATCGTCAGTGTGCCGCCTGCGGGGGCCGCTTTCCTTGATCTGGATCGGGTTCGGGCCGAGCCCTCCGGCGCTCAGGCAGGCACGCCGCGCAGGGGCAGGGTCAGGAAAAACGCGCTGCCCTCGCCCGGCGTGCTGCTCACACCCACCTCCCCCCCCATCAACCTGGCGAGCTGCCGGCACTCGGCGAGCCCCAGACCGATGCCACCATGCTGCCGCGTGAGTGAGCCGTCGGCCTGGCTGAAGGCTTCGAAGATCATGCCCAGCTTGTCGGCCTCGATTCCGATCCCCTGATCCGCCACCTCGAAGCGGATCACGGCTTCACCCCCCGGGAGCGTGTCCGGGCGGGCAGACAGGCGGACGGTACCGCGCCCGGAAAACTTGAGGCCGTTATCGAGGAAATGCCGAAGGATCACCCCCAGTCGGGCGTGATCTTCGTAGATGCAAGCCGGCAGCGCCTCGTCGACCGAGACCGCCAGCGCGCCCCCTCGAGCCTCGGCCACCGGGCACAGCGGCTCGATCAGCCCCGGCAGGAAGGTGGCGAGCTCGATCGCCGCCAGCCCGCCCCCGGTCTCGGCGCTCAGTTTCGAGAACACGAGGATGCGCTCGATGACCTGCAACAGACTGCGGCCGCTGGCGATGACCATGTCCACAAAGCGGAGCTGCCCCGGGTCGTCCAGACGCAGCCTGAGTATGTGGGCCGCGCCCAGGACGCCGTTCAGCGGCGTGCGCAGCTCATGGCTCATGGTCTGCAGGAAAGCGTCCTTGGCCCGCGTGGCGGCGTCGGCCGCATCCCGCGCGTTGCCAAGCTCGAGGTTGCGCTGTCGCAGCTCGGCGGTCTTCTGCTCGACCATTGCCTCGAGCTGGGTGCGGTGGCACAGCAGTTCCTGCTCCAGGCGTTTCTTGTCGGTGATGTCGAAGAACGCGCCGATGATCCCCGCCACCTGGCCGTGTTCGTCGAAGAAGGCGCCCTTGCCGTAGATCACATCGCGGATCTGGCCGTGCTTGTCCTTGATCTGGAACTCGTACTGCTGGGTAACCGGATTGGCCATCAAGGCCAGGTCTTTCTGGTGGTAGATGTCGGCGTGTTCGCTGGGCCACAGCTCCGCCACCGTCCGGCCCTTGATCTGTTCACTGCTGACACCCATGACCTCGGCGAACAGCTCGTTGCAGCCCAGATAGCGGCCCTCCCTGTCCTTGTAGAACACGGCCACCGGCATCGCGTCGAGGAGCGTCTTCTGGAAAGAGGAAGCGCGCATCTCCACGGCCTCGGCCGCGCGTCGCGCACGCCGCATGGCCCCGTCGCGGAGGTGCTGGGCCGCAAAGGCCGCAGCAGCTGCGCTCAGGGTGATCGCGATCGTGTGAAAGGCCCAGTGGGCGGGCAGTTCGTCGAGCACCCGCTCGACCAGCCCTTCGTAGATGACGATCAGCAAGGCCACGGCCGAGAATATTTGCAGCTTGAAGCAGCCACGGCAGAAGCGTTGTTGAGTCACGGTATGTCGTGCGTTTGTTTTGGTGGACTGCCTTTTTTATTTGATTATTGCACACACCAGCCGATCTCCGCCCCGTGAATGTCGCGCTGACACAAACCCACGAACGCCCGTCCACCAGCCCCATCAATGAAAAAAGCCGCGACACGCGCGGCTTTTTTTCTGGGGCAGGAGCTGAACCTTACAGGTTCTCGAGGCGCAGGCGCACCACCTTGCCGGTCACCGCGTCGAGGCTCTCGATCTTGGCGATGGCCGCGTTCATGTTCTTCTCGATGGTGAGGTGGGTGAGGATGATGATGTCGGTCTGGGCCTCGCCCTCTTCCGGCTCGCGCTGCAGCATGGCGTCGATGGAGATCGACTGGTCGGCCAGGATGCGGGTGACGTCGGCGAGCACGCCGGGCTTGTCTTCCACGTGCAGACGCAGGTAGTAGCTGGTCTCGACTTCGTCGATGGGCAGCACCGGCAGCTCGGAGATCTGGTCGGGCTGGAAGGCCAGGTGGGGCACGCGGTGCTCGGGGTCGGCGGTGTGCAGGCGGGTGACGTCGACCAGGTCGGCGATCACCGCGCTGGCGGTCGGCTCGGCGCCGGCGCCCTTGCCGTAGTAAAGGGTGGCGCCGACGGCGTCGCCCTGCACCAGCACGGCGTTCATTGCGCCTTCGACGTTGGCGATCAGGCGCTTGGCCGGGATCAGGGTGGGGTGCACACGCAGCTCGATGCCCTGCTCGCGGCGGCGGGCGATGCCCAGCAGCTTGATACGGTAGCCCAGCTGCTCGGCATACTTGATGTCGGCGGCTTCGAGCTTGGTGATGCCTTCGACGTAGGTCTTGTCGAACTGCACCGGCACGCCGAAGGCGATCGAGGCCATCAGGGTGGCCTTGTGGGCGGCATCGACGCCTTCGATGTCGAAGGTCGGGTCGGCTTCGGCGTAGCCGAGGGCCTGGGCCTCTTTCAGCACCTCGGCAAAGGGCAGGCCCTTGTCGCGCATCTCGGACAGGATGAAGTTGGTGGTGCCGTTGATGATGCCGGCCAGCCACTGGATGCGGTTGGCCGACAGGCCTTCGCGCAGCGCCTTGATGATGGGGATGCCACCGGCGACGGCGGCCTCGAAGGCCACCATCACGCCCTTCTTCTGGGCGGCGGCGAAGATCTCGTTGCCATGCACGGCGAGCAGCGCCTTGTTGGCGGTGACCACGTGCTTGCCGTTCTCGATGGCCTTCATCACCAGCTCTCGGGCCACGCCGTAGCCACCGATCAGCTCGACAACGATGTCGATCTCGGGGTCGGTGACCACCGAGAAGGCGTCGTCGGTGAGCTTGACGCCTTCACCGGCCACGCTCCTGGCGAGCTCGAGGTTCTTGTCGGCCACCGTGGTGATGCGGATCGGCCGGCCTGCGCGGCGGGTGATCTCTTCTTCGTTGCGCTTGAGGACGGTAAAGGTGCCACCGCCGACGGTACCGATGCCCAGGAGGCCAACATTGATGGGTTTCATTGTGCGGTCAGGAGTAAGGAGTTAGGGGTTAGGAGTAAGCGCAAGGGGGCGGAGCGGGCGGGAGCGTACTCCTCACACCTCACTCCTGCCGCCTCACTGCCCATGACGCTTGCGGTAGCCGGCCAGGAAGCGGGCGATGCGGGCGATGGCATCACGCAGGTCGTCCTCGTGGGGCAGGAAGACCAGCCGGAAGTGGTCGGGGTGGGGCCAGTTGAAGCCGGTGCCCTGCACCAGCAGCACGCGCTCGGCCTCGAGGAGCTCGGCGATGAACTGCTGGTCGTCCTCGATGGGGTACATCTGCGGGTCGAGCCGCGGGAACATGTAGAGCGTGGCCTTGGGCTTCACGCAGGTGACGCCGGGGATCGCGGTGATCAACTCGTGGGCCAGGTCGCGCTGGCGGCGCATGCGGCCGCCGGGGGCGACGAGATCGTCGATGCTCTGGTAGCCGCCCAGCGCCGTCTGGATGGCGAACTGGCCGGGCACGTTGGCGCACAGACGCATCGAGGCCAGCATGTTGAGGCCTTCGATGTAGTCGGCCGCCGGCCGCTTGTCACCCGACACCACCACCCAGCCGGCCCGGTAGCCGCAGGAGCGGTAATTTTTGGAGAGGCCGTTGAAGGTGAGCGTGAGCACGTCCTCGGACAGCGAGGCGATGGAGGTGTGCTTGACGCCGTCGTAGAGCACCTTGTCGTAGACCTCGTCGGCGTAGATGATGAGGCCGTGCTCGCGGGCGATGGCGACGATGGCCTTCAGGGTCTCGTCGGGGTACACCGCGCCGGTGGGGTTGTTCGGGTTGATGATGACGATGGCCCGGGTGCGCGGGGTGATCTTGGCGCGGATGTCGTCGAGATCGGGCTGCCAGTCGTTGGCTTCGTCGCAGATGTAGTGGCGCGGGGTGCCGCCCGAGAGGCTCACCGCGGCCGTCCACAGCGGGTAGTCGGGCGCCGGCACCAGCACCTCGTCGCCGGTGTTGAGCAGCGCGTTCATGGCCATCACGATGAGCTCGGAGACGCCGTTGCCCACGTAGATGTCTTCCAGCGTCACACCCTTGATGTGCTTCTGCTGGGTGTAATGCATGATGGCCTTGCGGGCAGAGAAGATACCCTTGGAATCCGAATAGCCGGCGGCGTTGGGCAGGTTGCGGATCATGTCGAGCTGGATTTCTTCCGGCGCGTCGAAGCCGAACGGGGCAAGGTTGCCGATGTTCAGCTTGATGATCTTGTGACCCTCGTCCTCCATCTGCTTCGCCTTCTGCAGCACGGGGCCGCGGATGTCGTAACAGACGTTGGCGAGTTTGTCGGACTTGCGGATTGGTTCCACGGTACTTTCCGTTTCCTGGCTGGTGGGCGCCGGCGTTGGCGGCACGGGCTTCGAAGGGGCACGCGGTCTGGCGTGGCGGCTCATGGCTTTGGGCGCGCGCGGGGCGGGCCCGGAGCGAACCCACGACGACGCAAAGCTATAATGGTACCGAAGCCACCCGAGCCCGGCAAATCAGCCGGGCCGGGCCCCCGCCCCCGCCAGCCTCAGAGAGTCGTCACGATGAAACTCCACCTCGACAAGAGCGAGCAGTACAACACCATCACCCGCTACGACGCCCACCACGTGCAGGTCGGCAACACCCGCCACGAGCACCCGCTGATCGTGATGCCCGAGCGCATCGACACCGGCTGGCACACGGGCGGCTTCGACACCCTGGACGAGGCCGCCTTCACCCACCTGGCAGGCCTGGGCTGCGAGATCCTGATCCTCGGCACCGGGATGCGCCAGCGCTTCCCCCAGCCCAAGCTCATGCGGGCCCTGATCGAGGCCCGCATCGGCCTCGAGGTGATGGACCTCGGCTCCGCCTGCCGCACCTATAACATCCTGGTCGCCGAGCACCGCAACGTAGCCGCCGCCCTCGTCTTCGACCCGGCCTGAGCGCGGGCTTTCGGCGCCGTGTCGGGCGCGCACCCGATTGCCAGTCGGGCAGCGTGAGGTTAGGCTCCGAGGGCAGCTTCCCAACCCCACGGAGACATCATGCTCGACAAGGCCGCGCCCGACTTCACCCTGCCCGCCACCGGCAACCCCAGCTTCACCCTCTCCTCCCTGCAGGGCCAGAAGGTCGTGCTGTACTTCTACCCCAAGGACAGCACGCCCGGCTGCACCACCGAGAGCCAGAACTTCCGCGACCTCCACGACGCCTTCGTGGCCGCCGGCGCGGTGGTGCTGGGCATCTCCCGCGACAGCATCAAGTCCCACGAAAACTTCTGTGCCAAGCAGGCCCTGCCCTTCAGCCTGGTGTCCGACCCCGACGAGACCGCCTGCAACCTTTACGGCGTCATGAAGCTCAAAAACATGTACGGCAAGCAGGTGCGGGGCATCGAGCGCAGCACCTTCGTCATCGACGCCGCCGGCGTGCTGCGCCGCGAATGGCGTGGCGTTAAGGTGCCCGGCCACGCCCAGGAAGTGCTCGACTACGTGAAAGCCCTCTGACCCGCCCCGCACGCCTCCCCCACGACAGCCGCGAGACCACCATGGCCACCCGACGCACCGCGAAGTCCAAGACCCCCGCCACCAAGCTGTTCGTCCTCGACACCAACGTGCTGATGCACGACCCCACCAGCCTGTTCCGCTTCGAGGAGCACGACATCTACGTGCCGATGATGACCCTCGAAGAGCTCGACTCGAACAAAAAGGGCATGTCGGAAGTCGCCCGCAACGCCCGCCAGGCCAGCCGCACGCTCGACGAGATCGTCAACACCTGCCCGGAAGACATCGACGCCGGCATCAACCTCGCCGGCCCCTCGTCCGAGCTGGCCAGCGGACGCTTGTTTTTGCAGACCGAGCTGATCGACATCAAGCTCCCCGCCGCGCTTCCCACCGTCAAGGGCGACAACCAGATCCTCGCGGTGGTGATGTACCTGTTTGAAAAGTTCGAGCGCAAGCGCCAGGTGATCCTCGTCTCGAAGGACATCAACATGCGCATCAAGGCCCGCGCGCTGGGCCTCGCCGCGCAGGACTACTTCAACGACAAGGTGCTCGAGGACACCGACCTGCTGTACACCGGCACCCAGGAGATCGACAGCGCCTTCTGGGAAGCCAACGGCAAGGATATGGAATCCTGGAAGCAGGAGAGCCGCACCTACTACAAGCTGAAGGGCCCCGCAACGGCCGACATGCTGATCAACGAGTTCGTTTACCAGGATAGCGAACCGCCCCTGCAGGCCTGGGTGAAGGAGAAGGCCGGCCGCAGCGTCACCCTCGAGACCCTCACCGACTACTCCCACCAGAAGAACAACGTGTGGGGCATCACCGCCCGTAACCGGGAGCAGAACTTCGCCCTCAACCTGCTGATGAACCCGGAGATCGACTTCGTCACCCTTCTCGGCCAGGCCGGCACCGGCAAGACCCTGCTCACGCTGGCTTCCAGCCTCACCCAGGTGCTCGAGACCAAGCGCTACTCCGAGATCATCATGACCCGCGTCACCGTGCCGGTGGGCGAGGACATCGGCTTTCTGCCCGGCACCGAAGAAGAAAAGATGGCCCCCTGGATGGGCGCCCTCGAGGACAACCTCGACGTGCTCAACGGCACCACCGGCGAGGGCGGCGAGTGGGGCCGCGCCGCCACCCGCGACCTGATCCGGAGCCGCATCAAGGTGAAGTCGCTCAACTTCATGCGCGGGCGCACCTTCATCAACAAGTTCCTCATCATCGACGAGGCCCAGAACCTCACCCCCAAGCAGATGAAGACCCTCATCACCCGTGCCGGCCCCGGCACCAAGGTGGTGTGCCTGGGCAACATCGCGCAGATCGACACGCCCTACCTCACCGAGGGCTCGTCGGGCCTCACCTACGTGGTGGACCGCTTCAAGGGCTGGCCGCACTCGGGCCACATCACGCTCCAGCGGGGCGAGCGTTCGCGCCTCGCCGACCACGCCGCCGAGGTGCTTTGAGCGTCACCCATCAATGCCCTTGCCTCCGGTAGCCCGCCACCGGATCGGCAAGGGCAGGCCCTCCGGGTCAAGATTCCCGCCCCACTGCCGTCAATCCTCGGTAGCGCCAGCCAGCATTGCTTCCGAGGCGATCACCACAACACCCAAGACACACGGGCCGGGCAAGACCGGCTGCAGGAGACCACGCCGGTGGCAGCAGCAACCCACATCGACCAGCGCCCCTTCACGCGGGCCTACGGGGGCTACCTCCTCGCCCTGCTGATCACCGCGCTGGTGCTCGCGCACCTCAGCTGGACCAGCTACCACGACGCCATCCGCCGCGCCGAGCTCAGCTCGGTCGGCCTCGCCCGGGTCAATGCCCTGGCGCTCGACACCGCCCTCAAGACAGCCGACATGCTGCTCACCCAGGCCGCCGAGATGCTGGCCCACCACAGCGACGACCCCGTGGCCCTGCAGCAGGCCTGGCGCCAGGAAGCCCGCCGGCTGCACGGCCACATCCGCTACATCCCGCAGATGAACAGCGTGCGTCTCTTCGATGCCCGGGGCGAGTTGCTGTTCTCCACCGAAGAGACGCCACGCCAGATCAACGTGGCCGACCGCGCCCACTTCCAGCGGGCCCACGACACCGTGCGGGACGAACTCGTCATTTCCGAGGTGGTCCGCTCGCGCAGCACCGACCGCGACGCCGTGGTGCTGCTGCGCGCCGTCCGTGCCGCCGACGGGCGCTTTCTGGGCGCCCTCAGCGCCCCCCTCGACCTCAGCTACTTCGAGCCCCTGCTGACCGACGCCCGGCTCGGCCCAGGCAGCGCCGCCGCCATCCGACGCGTCGACACCGGCACCCTGATCGTCCGCCAGCCCGCCGTGCCCGCCGACGCCGACCGCGCATCCACCGACCACCCCGCCCACCGGCTGATCCTCGCCGGCCAGGCCACCGGCAGCAGCCGCCACCTCAGCGAGCTCGACGGCATCGAGCGCATCATCAGCTTCCAGCGGCTCGAGCACTTTCCGCTCTACACCGTCGTCGGCATCGCCCGGGACACCGCCCTCGGCGACTGGTGGCGCCGCTCGCTGGCCTCGGCGGCCCTCGTCGCCGCGGCGCTGCTGTCGGTGGTGCTGTTCTACCGGCACATGGCGCGCAGCAAGCGCCTGCTCGAGAGCGTGCTCGAGGCCGCCTCCGAGGTGGCCATCATCGCCACCGACCGCAATGGCCGTGTAACCCTGTTCAACCGCGGCGCCGAAAACCTGCTCGGCCATCCGGCCGCCGACGCAGTCGGGCGCATGGGCCTGGCAGACCTCCACCTCCCGGAGCAACTGCGCCTGCGCAGCCTGGAGCTCACCCGCCAGCTGGGGCGGCCACTGACGGGCTTCGAGGCCCTCACCGCCATCGCCGACCGCCAGGGTGCCGAGCGGCGCCACTGCACCTACCGCCGTGCCGACGGCCGCTGCGTGCAGGTCTCGCAGATCGTCACCCCGATCGGCAGCACCCGACGGGCCGGCTACCTGTGCGTCGCCCAGGACATCGACGAGCAGAAACGCGCCGAGAGCCTCCAGGCCACCCAGAACGGCATCCTCGAGATGATCGCCACCGACGCGCCGCTGCCGCAGATCCTCGACCACCTCACCCTCGGCATCGCCTCCCAGGCCGCCGGCCTGCACTGCGCCATCCTGCTTCTCGACCCCAAGACGAACACGCTGCGCCACGCCGCCGGCACCCTGCCCGCGCCCATGATCCAGGCCCTCGACGGCCTCGCGATCGGCAGCGACGCCGGCTCTGCGGCGCCGGGCGCCTTCCTTCACGGCGCCCTCTTCGACGAGGACATCCAGGCCACGCCCCACTGGGCCCCGTTGCAGGCGGCGAGCCGGGGAGCCCGGATCAAGCGCATCTGGTCGGCCCCCGTCGTCGACGCCGGCGGCGCCCTGCTGGGCGTCTTCCTGCTGCTCGGCGCCCCATCGCGGCTGCCGCCGGCGGTGCTCCGGGGCCTGCTCGACATGGCCAGCCGCAGCGCCGCCATCGGCATCGGCAGCGCCCGCAGCACCGCCGCGCGCCAGGCCGGCGAGGAGCGCCTGCGCCTGGCCCTCGCCGCCGCCGGCATGGACGCCTTTGAATACCAGCCCGCCACCGACCACCTGCAGCACGACGGCGACATCACCCGGCCCTGGAAGCTGCCAGGCGAGTGCACCGGCGCCGCCTACATCGCCCACATCCACCCCGACGACCGCCCCGCCCTGCTCGACGCCCGCGCCCGCCTGCGCGCCGAGGCGCCGGACTACACCGCCCAGTACCGCCTGTGCAACGCCACCGGCCGCTTCATCTGGCTCGCCGAATGGGGCCGCGCCAGCTTCGACGCCAGCGGCCAGCTCGACCGCATCTTCGGCGTATGCCGCGACGTGAGCGCCCTCAAGGCCCTCGAAGACCAGCTGCTGCAGCACCAGCACCACCTCGAACACCTGGTGGCCGAGCGCACCGCCCAGCTGTCGAGCTCGGAAGCCCACATCCGCCTGATCCTCGAATCCACCGCCGACGGCCTGTATGGCGTCGACACCCAGGGGCGCACCACCTTCATCAACCCGGCCGCCTGCCGCATGCTCGGCCTCAGCCCGGAGCAGGTGATCGGCCAGTCCATCCACAAGCTGGTCCACCACCACCACGCCGACGGCCAGCCCTACTCCTCCCACGACTGCCCCACCAACCAGACCCTGCGCCACGGCAACGTCGTCACCATCACCGATGAAGTGTATTGGCACGCCGACGGCCGCCCGATCCCGGTGATCTACTCCACCCACCCGATGATCCGCGACGGGGCCATCGTCGGCGCGGTGGTCAGCTTCATGGACGTCACCGAGCGCCGCGCCCTCGAAGAAGCCCGCGAGGAAGCCCGCCAGGCCGCCGAGCGGCTGGCCCGCGTGAAGAGCGAGTTCCTGGCCAACATGAGCCACGAGATCCGCACCCCGCTCAACGGCGTGCTCGGCTTCGCCCGCATCGGCCTGCGCGACCACCCACATGATCCGGCTGGCCGGGTGTTCGCCAACATCCTCGAATCTGGCAAGCTGCTGCTGGGCGTGGTGAACGACATCCTCGACTACTCCAAAATAGAGGCCGGTAAGATGCAGCTCGAAGAAGTCCCGGTCGACCTCCACCTCCTCCTGCGCAACGCCGTCGAGGCCCAGCGCGAGCGGGCCGAGGCCAGGCAGCTCCAGATCACCGTCGACATCGCCCCCGAGCTGCCCGCCGTATGCCGCAGCGACCCGCTACGCCTCGGCCAGATCCTCGGCAACCTGCTCTCCAACGCGATCAAGTTCACCGAACACGGCCGGGTAACCCTCAGCGCCCGGCGTGATGGCGCCGAGCTGCTGCTGGCCGTCGCGGACACCGGCATCGGGATGAGCGAGGCCCAGCTCGGCCAGATCTTCCAGGCCTTCGAGCAGGCCGACAGCTCCACCACCCGCCGCTTCGGCGGCACCGGGCTGGGGCTCGCGATCACCCGCAGTCTGGTGGGGCTCTTCGGCGGCAGCATCGTTGCCGAGAGCACGCCCGGCCAGGGCAGCCGCTTCGAAGTCCGGATCCCCTACCACCCCGAAACCACCCCCGCGCCTCAACCCTGCGCCGGGCACGCCAGCGCCGAACCGGGCGCGCGCCTCGAGGGGCTGCACATCCTGGCCGCCGAGGACAACGAGGTGAACCAGCTGGTGCTCCAGGAAATCCTGGAGGGCGAAGGCGCCCGGCTCGAGATGGTCGACAACGGCGAAAGCGCCGTCGAGCGCATAAAAGCCGCCGGCCCGGCCGCCTTCGACGTGGTGCTGATGGATATCCAGATGCCGCAGATGGACGGCTACGAGGCCGCCCGGCGCATCCGCGCGATCGCCCCGGGCCTGCCCATCATCGGCCAGACCGCCCACGCGATGGCCGAAGAGAAGGCCCGCTGCCTGGAGGCCGGCATGAACGCCCACGTGGCCAAGCCCATCGACCTCGACATCCTCGTCGGCACCATCCTCGAGCACGTCCGGCCGGCCGCCGCCGTGCCCACCGAAACGCCGCTGATCGATCGCAGCAGCCTGGCCGCCCATTACCCCGGCCGGCCCGACTTCGTCGCGCGCCTGCTCGGCGTGTTCGCCGCCAGCAACGCCGACACCGCCCGGCGCATCGACGAGGCCGCTGCCGCCGCTGACTGGGCAAGCCTCGCCGAACTGGCCCACGCCCTCAAAGGCTCGGCGGGCAACATCTCGGCGCCTGAGCTCAGGCAGCAGGCCGCCGTCACCGAAGCCGCCGCGCGCGATGGCGCGGCCGACACCGGCCACCACGCCACCCACCTCGCCGAGCTGCTGCGCCGCTGCCTGGGCGAGATTGGAAGCTGAGCGAAACCCGAACCGTCAGCCCGCCGCCGCGAGCCCCTGCGCCGCGGCAGCCAGGGCCGGCGCGTCGAGGGACGCCAGCGGCAGCAGGTGCGCCGCCTCCAGCCGGCGGTAAAGCCCCTCGCCGCCGCGCTTGTAGGCCGGGTCGTAGTGCATGCTCACCAGCTCTTCCGCCAGCTGGCGCCAGGTGCCGGCCTCGACCAGCGCCTGCCAGCCGCCGACCCGCTCGTGGCCGTGCTGGGGCACCAGCCGCGCCAGTTTTTCGTTAAAGGCGGCCGGATCGGCGATGAGGTCGGCGTAGCGCTCCAGCAGGTGATCCACCCGCGCCTCCAGCGGCGCCTGCACCAGGGTGCACTCGCCGTCCCGCAGGCACTCGAAGAGCACGCCGGGCACATGCAGGCGCCCGACGCGCCGGCTCTCGGACTCGGCCCACACCGGGCGGGCCGGGTCGAAGCCGCGCAGGGCCGACCACAGCTGCGTCTCGAAGGCCTTCTGGCCGGGCTGGCTGGTATTGGGCGCGCCCCCCAGCACCGAGCCCCGATGGCAGGCCAGCCCCTCGAGGTCGAGCACCTGGGCGCCCGCGGCCGCCAGCGCGTCGAGCAGCGCCGTCTTGGCGCTGCCGGTGGGCCCGCACAGGATGTTGAAACGCAGGGCCGGCGGCAGCGTGTCGAGCTCTTCGAGCACCCGCTGGCGGAAAGCCTTGTAGCCCCCGTCGAGGCGCCGCGCCGGCCAGCCGATCTGGCCCAGCACCACGGTCATCGCGCCGCTGCGCTGGCCGCCGCGCCAGCAGTAAATCAGTGGTTTCCAGCCCCTCGGCTTACTGAGAAAATGCGTCTCGATGTGCCGCGCGATGTTGCGCGACACCAGCGCCGCCCCCACCTTCTTTGCCTCGAAGGGCGACACCTGCTTGTAGAGGGTGCCCACCCGGATGCGCTCCTCGTCGTCGAGCACCGGGCAGTTGATCGCCCCGGGGATATGGTCTTCGGCAAACTCTGCCGGCGAGCGGACGTCGATGATGGTATCGAACTCGTCGAGCCGGTCGAAGCCGACGGAAAAGGGAGCGGGATGGGCGGACACGTTTGAACCGATTGATTGAACTGGAAAACTTGAGATGACCGAAGCACCTCTGCGACTCACCGAATTGTCTCACGGCGGCGGATGCGGCTGCAAAATCGCCCCCGCCGCGCTGGCCGAGATGCTCGCCCACATGCCCGCGGCCCAGCCCTTCGCCAACCTGCTGGTGGGCACCGAAACCGCCGACGACGCCGCCGTCTGGAAGCTCAACGACCAGCAGGCCCTGATCGCCACCACCGACTTCTTCATGCCCATCGTCGACGACCCCTTCGACTTCGGGCGCATCGCCGCCACCAACGCCCTCTCCGACGTCTACGCGATGGGCGGCACGCCGATCATGGCGCTGGCCATCGTCGGGATGCCGGTGGGCAAGCTGCCGCTGTCGGCCATCGGGCGCATCCTCGAGGGCGGCGCCAGCGTGTGCGCCGAGGCCGGCATTCCGGTGGCCGGCGGCCACAGCATCGACTCGCCCGAGCCGATCTACGGCCTGGTGGCGCTGGGCCTCGCCCACCCCGACGTGATCAAGCGCAACCGCGACGCCAAGGATGGCGACGTGCTGATCCTCGGCAAGCCGCTCGGCGTCGGCATCCTCGGCTCGGCGATGAAGAAGGGCGTGCTGGATGCCGACGGCTACGCCCAGATGCTCGCCGCCACGACCCGCCTCAACAAGGTCGGGCCGGCGCTGGCGGTGCTGCCGGGCGTGCATGCCCTCACCGACGTCACCGGCTTCGGCCTGCTCGGCCATCTGCTCGAGATCTGCCGCGGCGCCGGGCTGGCGGCCAAGGTGTCGGCCGCGCGGCTGCCGGTGATGCCGGCGGCGGTGGGCTTTGCGAAACAGGGCATAGGCCCCGGCGCCATCGGGCGCAACCTGGCCAGCTACGGGCTGTCGGTGAACTTCGAAGAAGGTGTCGAGGAGTGGCAGCGCAGCGTGATGGCCGACGCCCAGACCAGCGGCGGCCTGATGGTGGCCTGCGACCCGGCCTCGGCGGACGAGGTGCTGGAAGTGTTCCGCCAGGGCGGCTTCACGGACGCCACGGTGATCGGCCGCATGGAAGCCGGCCTGCCGAAGGTGCATGTGAGCGCCTGAGCGTGGGCCCGGCGCCGCGTTCCGCGGGGGAGAAGCACGGAACGCGGCGGCTTGGCCGGCAAGGTGCAGGCATTGAAGCGGGCTCCGGCTCGAAGGGCACTTTCAAGGCCGGAGCGGCCGGGAGCGCGGCCTGCGCGCGCTCCGGTTAGAGGTAAATCAGAACGGCAGGATCAGGCCGGCACGGCCTCGGGCTGGCGCTGCTGCTCAAGCATCGAGCCCGTGCCCTCGAAGCGCAGGTGCCAGGCAAAGGCCTCCTGCAGCAGGTGCGGCGTGTGGCCGCCGCGGCGGCTGGCGCGGGCAAAGTAATCCCACAGCAGGTCGCGGTAGAGCGGGTCGGCGCAGTTGTAGATGATCTGCCGCGCCCGCTCCCGCGGGGCCAGGCCGCGCAGCTCGGCGAGGCCGTGCTCGGTGACGATGATGTCGGTGTCGTGCTCGGTGTGGTCCACATGCGAGACCATCGGCACGATGCTCGAGATCGCCCCGTGCTTGGCCACGGCCTTGGTGACGAACACCGACAGGTGCGCGTTGCGGGCGAAGTCGCCCGAGCCGCCGATGCCGTTCATCATGTGCGTGCCGCCCACGTGGGTGGAGTTCACGTTGCCGTAGATGTCGCACTCCAGCGCGGTGTTGATGGTGATCAGGCCGAGGCGGCGGATCACCTCCGGGTGGTTGCTGATCTCCTGCGGGCGCAGCACCAGACGGCTCTTGTAGCGCTCGATGTCGCCCAGCACGCGCTCGTAGGTGTCCTTCGAGAGGGTGATCGACGAGGCCGAGGCGAAGCTCAGGCGGCCGGCGTCGAGGAGCTCGATGGTGCTGTCCTGCAGCACCTCCGAGTACATCTTGAGGTCGCGGAAGGGCGAGTCGAGCATGCCGTGGAGCACCGCGTTGGCGATGGTGCCGATGCCGGCCTGCAGCGGCTGCAGCGCCGGCGACAGGCGGCCGGCCTTGACCTCGTGGGCCAGGAAGTCGTTCAGGTGGCCGGCGATGGCCCGCGTCTCGGCGTCGGGCGGCAGCACGTTGGACGGGCTGTCGGCCTTCTGGGTGACGACGATGGCGACGATCTTTTCCGGGTCCACCGGAATGTAAGGCAGGCCGATGCGCTGCGCCGGCGAGATCAGCGGGATCGGCAGGCGGTGCGGGCGGTAGGTGGGGATGTAGATGTCGTGGAGCCCTTCGAGGCCCAGCGGCATGGTGAGGTTGATCTCGACGATGATCTTCTTGGCCAGCACCGCGAAGCTCGCCGAGTTGCCCACCGAGGTGGTCGGCACGATGCCGCCGTTCTCGGTGATCGCGGTAGCCTCGACCACCGCGATGTCCACCGGCGCGATCTGGCCGGCGCGCAACTGCTCGACGGTCTCGGACAAATGCTGATCGATGAACATCACCTCGCCGGCGTTGATCTTGCGGCGCAGGGTCGGGTCGGACTGGAACGGGATGCGGCGGCTGATCACGTTGGCGTCGGTCAGCACCTTGTCGATGTCGTTGCCCAGCGACGCGCCGGTCATCAGGGTGATCGACAGCGGCTCCCGGGCCGCTCGCTCGGCCAGCGCGAAGGGCACCGCCTTGCAGTCGCCGGCCCGCGTGAAGCCGCTCATCCCGACGGTCATGCCGTCGGCGAACAGCGCGGCGGCGGCCTCCGGCGACATGATGCGGTCCCGCAGGCGGGGCAGGCGAATTCGATCGATGGGCATGGCTTTTTCTCCGTTCCTGTATGTTGTGTCGCGCGCTTCGGCGGGCGCATCGGCGCGACTATACGCGCGGCAGGCAATGCACTTTATGACTTAAAATCCTGCCATTCAGTCGTTTTTTTCATGGATTACGGAGCCCGGAATGGACCTGCGCGCCCTCCGCTATTTCATCGAGACCGTCCGCCACAACAGCTTCACGCTGGCTGCCGAGGCGCTCCACGTCACCCAGTCGACGGTCAGCAAGATGGTCCGCCAGCTCGAGGACGAAATCGGCCAGCCGCTACTGATCCGCGACGGGCGCCAGCTGCGCCTCACCGACGTGGGCAAGGTGGTGTTCGCGCGCGGCCAGGACGCCGTCGAGGGCATGCGCCGGCTGACGCGGGAGGTGGCCGATCTCACCGAGCTCAGCCGCGGCGAGCTCACGGTGGGCATGCCGCCGATGGTCAACCTGCTCTTTCCGCCGGTGGTGAAGCGCTTCTGCGAGCGCCACCCGGCGATCCGCCTGACCCTCGAGGAGGCCGGCGGGCAGCGCATCGAACAGCGGGTGGCGGCCGGCGAGCTGGAGGTGGGCGCCACCCTGCTCCCGGTGGCCCCGGCGCTCGGGCTCGCCACGCGCAGCTTCGGCCGCTACCCGCTGCAGGTCGTCGGCCCGCGCCACGCCGCCTGGGCGCGGGCAAGCGGCCCGGTGAGCCTGGCCGCGCTGCGCGACGAGGCGCTGATCCTGCTGGAGGATGACTTCTCGCTGACCCGGCGGATCCGCGAGGCCTTCGGCGACGCCCACTTCGAGCCGCGCGTCGCCGCCCGCAGCGGGCAGTGGGATTTTCTGGTGGCGATGGCCGCCGCCGGCCTGGGCAGCACGCTGATGCCGGCGCCGCTGCTGACGCGGCTCAACATCGGGCCGGAACTGGCGGTGCGCCCGCTCGCCGAGCCGGCCCTGGACTGGCACGTGGCCCTGATCTGGAAGCCCGGCCACTACATGTCCCACGCCGCCCGAGCCTGGCTGCGGGTGTGCGAGGAAGTGCTCGCCCAGCCGCAGCGCTGACCTGCCGGCCGCGGCTCAGCGCTCCCGCCAGGCGCGGTTGAAACTGTCGGCCAGCGGCTGGAACAGGTAGCCGAGGAAGGTCCGCTCGCCGGTGATGATGAACATGTCGGTCTGCATGCCCGGCTGCACCTTCTGCTCACCGAGGCGCTTCAGCTCGTCCGGCGGCACCGAGGCCTTGACGATGAAGTAGCTCATCTCGGTGCGCGGGTCGACCACCGCGTCGGCCGACACGTACTGCAACGCGCCCTTCAGCTCGGGCGTCGTGCGCGAATTGAAGGCGTGCAGCTTGATGCCCACCTCCTGCCCCAGCGCCACCCGGTCGATGTCCGGCGGCAGCACCTTGCCCTCGACGATCAGCCGGTCGGAGCTCGGCACCACCTCCATCACCACCTCGCCCGGCCCGATCACGCCGCCGGCGGTATGCACCTTGAGGTCGGTCACCGTGCCATCGACGGGCGCCCGCAGCTCGGTCTGCTCGAGGGTGTAGCGGGTCGCGCTCTCCTTCTCGATCAGCTCGAGGTTCTCGGCCTGCACCTTCTTGAGCTCGGCCACAACTTCCTCGTGGAAGGCTTTTTTCACCTGGAACTTCTTGAGTTCCTTCTCGCTGATCGCCGTGTTGGCCGAGGCCACCTTGGACGCCAGCTCATCGCGCTCGCCCTTCAGGCGGGTCAGGTCGCGCTCGGTGGCGCGGAGCTTGGTTTTCTCGACCATGCCCTGACTGGCCAGCGCCTGCAGCCCGTCGAGTTCGCTCTTGATGCTGGCGGCCTGCTCTTCCTTCGAGCGCTGCTGCGACAACAGGCCCGAGATCTCGCTGCGCAGCGCGCCGATCTGCCGCTCGAGAATGCCCACCTCGCCCACCCGCGACGAGCGCCGGGCGTTGAAGAGCGACTCCTGGGAGCGCAGGATCTCGGCGATCTGCGGCTCACCGGCCCGCGCCGCGAGCGCCTTGGGGAACACGATGCCGGGCTTCTCGTCGCGCTCGGCCTCCAGCCGCGCCTGGGTCGCCAGGGCCACCTCGCGGCCGCCGCGCACCACGCCGTAGGCGGCGCCGGCCTTGGTCTCATCGAGCCGCACCAGCACGTCGCCGGCCTTGACCAGGCTGCCGTCCCTGACCAGGATCTCCTTCACCACCCCGCCCTCGGGGTGCTGGATTTTTTTACGGCTGCTGTCCACCTTGACCGCCCCCTGGGCCACCACCGCCGACGACAGCGGCGCCAGCGACGACCACAGCAGCGCCACCCCGAAGGTGCCGGCCAGCACTGCGTAGCCGATGCGGTTCCAGCGCTTCGCCTCGGCGACGGCCTTCTCTTCGCCCACCACCAGGGCGGCCTCGAATTCACGGGCAAGTTCAGACATGGGCAGCACCTCCGGCTTCCTGGGGCAGCCCCTCCGGCCGCGCCACCACGCGGCGCGTGATCTGCGGCATCACCTCGGAGGTCGGCCCGAAATTGACGATCTGCCCCTTCAGCACCACCATCAGCTGATCGGTGCCGCCGAGCACCGCCGGGCGGTGGGCGATCACGATCACCGTGGCCTGGCCGCGCAGGGCCTCCATGGCCTGGCGCACCGCCGCCTCGCCCTCGGCGTCGAGGTTGGAGGTGGGCTCGTCAAGCACGATCAGCGGCGGCCGGCCGTAGAAGGCCCGCGCCAGGCCGATGCGCTGGCGCTGGCCGCCCGACAGATTGACCCCCGCCGGCCCGATCGGCGTGTCGTAGCCCTGGGGCAGCTCGAGGATCACCTGATGGGCGCCGGCCAGCCGGGCCGCGTCGACTACCTTTTCGGCGTCCACCTCGCCGAAGCGGGCGATGTTCTCGGCCACCGTGCCGGGGAACAGCTCGATGTCCTGGGGCAGATAGCCGATGTGGGGGCCGACGTCCTCGCGGCTCCAGTCGGAGATGCTGGCGCCGTCGAGGCGCACCACCCCGCTGCCCGGCCTCCACACCCCCACCGCAAGCCGCGCCAGCGTGGACTTGCCGGCCGCGCTGGGCCCGGTGATGCCGAGCACCTGCCCCGCCTCCAGCGTGAAGCTGAGGTTGCTCACCGTAAACTTGCGCAGATCGGGCGGCCCGCCGGAAACGCCGTCGAACACCAGCTTGCCCTCGGGCTTGGGCAGCGCCATCGTCGGCGCGTCGGCTGCGTCGTTGCCGAAGCCCTTGAGCAGCCGCCCGTAGGATTCGCGGGCCATCAAGAACGCCCGCCAGCCGCCGATCGCCGCCTCGACCGGCGCCAGCCCGCGGCCCATGATGATGGACGAGGCGATCATCACGCCGCCGGTGCACTCCTGCAGGATCACCAGCCAGGCGCCGACGCCGAGGATCGCGATCTGCAGGAAGAAGCGCAGCGCCTTGGCCACCGCCGCCACGTTGGCCGCCCGGTCGCTGGCCACACCCTGCAGGCCGATACCCAGGTCGTGCCGCTTGCGCCACAGGGCGGTGAGGCCGGGCAGCATGCCCATCGCGCGGATCGCCTCGGCGTTGCGCGCCGACACCTCGGCAAACTGGGTGCCGGCGGCCATCTGCTTGCCCGCCTCTCCCAGGGGTTCGCGGGTCGAGCGCTCGTTCCACAGCGCCAGCAGGAAGAGCAGCACGCCACCCACCAGCGCCACGTGGCCGAGCCACGGGTGGAGCAGATAGACGAGGCCGATGTAGATCGGCATCCACGGCGCGTCGAGCAGGCTGAGGATCTGCGCGCCGGTGAGAAAGCCGCGCAGCTGGTCGAGGTCGCGCAGGGCCTGGGCACTGCGCCCGCCGCTGAGGGTGCGGATGAACACGAGGCCCGAGAGCTGCGCGTCGAAGCGCGCCCCGAGGCGCACCAGCAGCCGCGAGCGCACAACCTCGAGGGCCGCCAGCGTGGCCAGACAGGCCGCGGCAAAGAGCGTGAGGTAGAGCAGCGTCGGCCCGCTGCGCGAGGCCAGCACCCGGTCGTACACCTGCATCATGTAGATGGACGACGTCAGCGTCAGCAGGTTGATGAACAGGCTGAAAAAGCCGACCCGCTTCAAGAGCCCCAGGGCACATTCGAGCGCCTGCCCCATCGGCGTGTCGATGCGGGGCCGTTCGAGTCCGAGAAATGACACGATGATTCCTCGATCAAAAAAACAAGAGCCGGACGCGGCCGGCTCTTTTGGTGGGCTGTCTGAGGCTCAGCCGCGTTTGCGCGAGGCGGCTCGCGCGGCCAGGCCTGCGAGGCCAAGCAGGGCCAGCGTGCCGGGCTCGGGCACCACGCCGCCGTTGCGGGTGCCTTCGAGGCTGAAGGCCAGCAGCGGCGCGCCGGCCGCATCAAGGCCCGCCCCCTGCCAGAACCAGCTGACATCATCATTCATGTTGGCAAGCGCGATCTCGGTGGCGGTCAGAGGGGCGTCGGCAACGTCAAGGGTGTATCTGACGAGCGGCCGGCTGGTGTTGGGAAGATTGCTGCCGAAGTCGAGGGTCAGATTGCCGGCCACCACGGAGCCGTCGAGGTAAACCTCGAAGCTCTCTACAGTGCCCGGGTAGGGGTTGGGGTCATAGGCCGGGTTACGGTAGCCCCACCAGACGATCTTCTCAAGGGTGACGTTGCCCAGCGACGGAATGCTCTGGAACAGCAGCGGCTCGCCGGTGACGACGGGATTGTTGGCGCTTTCGCCGGTCGCATCTGCAGTGGGCGCCTGCTGGTAGAGCACTTCGGCAAAGGCACCGCCGCTGGCCAGCAGGCACGCCGCCAGGGCGATGGAAGAAACGAGCTTTGAAGACATGACTGACTCCGATGAGATTTTCCGACACATATGCAATTCTGATGCCAGAAAAACTTTTCAATCAATTCAACAACTTTGCTAAAAAAAGCAAAGCCTGTGTAAAAAAAACCGACAGCGCCCGGGAAATTCCCCGGGGGCTGCGCGATTCACCCGTCG